>CAYWJJ010000038.1:0-45191 GCA_964458105.1 uncultured Geobacter sp. | reverse complement strand
CTGCAGCCATAATCGCATTTAGAAAAGCAGGATTTATTTACGGATAAGTTCTTAGTATTATTTTGTCGTTCATCAGTGATACAGATGCCGGAAACATCCCTACTTTTTGAATTGCTAAAAATTGCTTGGTGTTATCCTGTGTTATGGGAAACAAACTCCCTTCCCAGTTGTGCCCGAAGCAGTCTCTCACGTATTTGAACGAATCAAAGTGGTCCCAATTAACGGTTTTGAAATTTTTTCTTTCTATTCCTTTTTGGTCTTTGATGCCTTTCCACTGAGCCTTTTCAACATGTGATTGCAAAAATGCAAAGTAGTAGAGCACAGAGAGTCCTCTGAGTGAATTTGTTAAGATGCCTTGTTTTGCATCGTATTTTGGCGTTTGCCTGATAATCGCTTCCCTTTCAACTGCTTGGCATAATGGATTAATTAAATTTATCCGTATGCTAGCAAGGTTGTTCATAATTTCTGTACGGAGGTCAACTGAAAAAGCCATTGCTTATTCCCTTCTCCTTTTTCTACATAACTCGTATTTGACCGGAATACGGTCATCTTCCACTTTTTTAAGGCTCTTCTAGATAAATTACAATGCACTATTGGTACAAACATTCGATAATAATAAATTTATATCTACGGATAATGTTCCAATACACCTGTTGACCGGTTTACTGTCAATACTCCGCAGGTACTTGCACTTGTACTATAGTCAGAGGCCAATGATTCGTAGCGAGCGTAAGAATCCTCAAATAAGTCCGCACTATATAACCCCATTACGATTTCTGTAAAGGAGTATTCATGATCACCATTCCCCTAATTCCAGGGACATCCATGATAAGTTTTGTCAAGGGGAAAACGGAAATTCCCCATTACTCCCCGAACAGCCACCGGTAGCCTTGCTTTACTCCTTCATGCTCTCCGATCCTTTTGATCTTTTCTTGATGGTCCGCACAATTGCGATCATGCGACCAGACATCCATGTGCCGCGATACATGGCATCGGTTTCAATGCCGTGTATCAACAGGTTTCCCATTGCGGAAGATTGAGTTAGGGCCAACCCGTCGGTCTTGAAACAGTATAAATTCATTTAGGTGATCCCCCGACTCTGCCGGGGGACCCCAATAGTTTGACAGCTCCTGAAATTCAGTATTTTGTTCAAGCGTTTGATTTCTCGGCGTGTATCGGCGTGTATCGGCGGTTAACTGCTTTTTTGGGGCTTATTTGTCAGGCCGCTGGAAGAGATGCTGGAAGAGATGCTGGATGCAATTTCCGCAATTTAGGCACATATTACCACCAGCGCATCAACCAGTTTCCTGGCGGATGTTGATGCGCTCTTTTATCCTTTTCAGTTTTCCAAACTCTTCATCACAACCTCATAAACGTCTTTGGGCAGGTCAGGAAGGATCTTGATCCGCAACAGTTCATCACGCATCAGCCGGCTTCTTCCCTCTTCAAAGCGTCTCCAACCGGTCAGCGGGGCCAGCAAGCGGGCCGAAACCTGCGGATTTACCGGTATCAACCGGATCAACTGGTCTGTCAGGAAACGGTAGCCGGAGCCGCTCGGATCATGGAAGCGGGCCTGGTTGCCCTGGCTGAAATTTCCTACCAGGGACCGGAAGCGATTCGGGTTGGTCAGTTCAAAAGCCGGGTGATCAAGCAACGCACGGACCTCGTGCAGCATGCCTGGCAGTGTCGATGTGGCCTGCAGCGCAAACCACTTGTCGACCACCTGGCGGTCATGCTGCCAGCGCCCGTAAAAATCGGTCAGGATCGTGCGTCGCTCCGGGCAGTCGCAGGAGGCCATCGGCGCCAATGCGCCGATCTGGTCGGTCATGTTGTCGGCAGCATGGTACTGCTGCAGACAGAGATCGATGATCTCCTGTCCGCCGTTGCTGGCCAGGTATGACAGGCACAGGTTTGCCAGCCGTCGCTGTCCGGCACGGCCGTCGCCGGGAGAGTAGGGGAGGCTGCTGCGGCAGCTTTCACGGAGTGACAGGAACTGGCTCTTGAAGAGTGAAGCCAGGCTGCGGACCAGGAACTGTCGAACGGCATGAATCGCACCCGGATCAATGACCGGCAGCAGCTCGGCAATGTATTTCTCGGAGGGGAGGGTAAGTGTCTCGGCCAGAAAAGCTTTGTCACTATGCCCATTGGCGAGAGTGATACCGAAGGCTTCAGCAAACTCGGCATCCAGCGAAAGCTCCTGGCCCTGCTGCTGTTTGTTTATCAGGTCCAGAATAATCTGTGACGCCATTCGTTGACCGGCTTCCCAGCGGCAGAACGGGTCGGGCTCGTGGGCCATCAGCACCAGCAGATCGGCATGCCGGTAGGGATACTCCAGTTTGACCGGGGCCGAGAAGCCGCGCAGCAGCGCCGGCACCGGCTCTTCGGCCAGCCCCTGGAAACGGAAGCTCTCTTCAGTCGAGCGGAGTTGCAGAACTTTTGTTGTGGAACCCGGTCCGGATTCTCCCTCCGGAAGCAGCGGCAGCTGTCGTCCGTCCTTTCCGAGCAGCCCCAGTTCCAGCGGGATGTGCAGCGGCTGCTTGTCCGGCTGTCCCGGTGTCGGAGGACAGCTCTGGCTGATTGTCAGCGTGAAGGTGCTGTTGGATGGATCGTATGCTCCGCTGGCGCTTAGCTGGGGAGTGCCGGCCTGGCTGTACCAGAGGCTGAACTGTTGCAGATCGATCCTTCCGGCATCGGCCATGGCCTGCACGAAATCGTCGACTGCCACCGCCTGGCCGTCATGCTTGGAGAAGTACAGGTCGCTTCCCTCCCGGAAATTCTCCGGGCCGAGCAGCGTGTGCAGCATCCGGACGATTTCGGCTCCTTTTTCATAAACGGTCATCGTGTAGAAATTGTTGATCTCGATGTAGGAATCGGGGCGCACCGGATGGGCCATCGGGCCGGCATCTTCGGCAAACTGGGCGGTGCGCAGGTTGCGTACATCGCTGATCCTTTTGACGCCGCGCGATTGCATGTCCGATGAGAACTCCTGATCGCGGAAAACGGTGAAGCCCTCTTTCAGCGAAAGCTGGAACCAGTCGCGGCAGGTCACCCGGTTGCCGCTCCAGTTGTGGAAGTATTCATGGCCGATCACCTCCTCGATCGCGTTGTAATCGTCATCGGTGGCGGTGGTCGGGCTGGCCAGCACATAGCGTGAGTTGAATACGTTCAGTCCCTTGTTCTCCATTGCCCCCATGTTGAAGTCGTCGACTGCCACGACCATGTAGCAGTCCAGGTCATATTCCCGGCCGAAGGTCTGCTCGTCCCAGCGCATCGCCTTCTTGAGCGAGAGCAGGGCGTGATCGCACTTGTCGCGGTTATGCTGCTGCACGTAGATCCGCAAATCCACCTCACGCCCCGAACAGGTGACGAAGCTGTCCCGGATGCTGACCAGATCGCCGGCTACCAGAGCGTACAGGTAGCTCGGTTTGCGGAAGGGATCGTGCCAGGTTGCAAAGTGGCGCCCGTCCGGCAGCTCGCCCTGTTTAATCAGATTTCCGTTGGAGAGCAGCACCGGATAGAGCACCCGGTCGGCGACGACCGTGGTGGTGAAGATTGACAGCACGTCCGGTCGATCGGGGTAGTAGGTGATCGAACGAAAGCCTTCCGCCTCGCACTGGGTGCAGAACATGCCGCCCGATCGGTAAAGCCCTTCCAGAAAGGTGTTGTCCTGGGGACGCAGCTCGGTCCTGACCTCCAGCGTAAAAGGTGCCGCCGGAACCGTGTGGATCGCCAACTGCTCCGGCGTTACGGTGTAGCGATCATGGTCCAGCGGGGCGTTGTCCAGTGACAGTCCAAGCAGCTTAAAGCGCTGTCCGTTCAACTTCAACGGACGCGGCCCCTGGGATGTGTCGAAATTGGGTTGGATCGTCAATCGGGATGTGACAAGGGTTGTTTCCTCGCCCAGCTCGAAGCGGAGATCAGTGCTGCTTATCAGAAAATCAAATGGAGTGTAGTCCTTGCGATAAATGGTGCTGTGGGCCGCTTCGTTCATATATGTCCAATCTTCAGGGAATTGTCAGGAGTATCAGAGTGCAACTTTAGCATAGCTTTGGATATCAATAAACCATTTGCGTGGAATTTACGCAAGGAGCTTCAGACCGGATTTTCAATGGATTAAATCAAGGATTAGAGCTTGTTTCATTATTAAATAATAACAGAACTGGCTTGACAACGGTTGTTTGGTGGTTACAATTGTCTTCGAACGCAGCCATAGAAACCTCTAACAAAGGAGATGCCACATGAAAAAAATCCCCCATTACCTGATTGTTCATTTATTCCTCTTAGTCATTGCATCAACGGCCGTAGCGGGCGGCATCAAGCCCGATACCTTTACCCTTTCCGGCATTGTAGGCGGTTACACCTTCGACGGCAAACAACACCTGGAAACGATGCCCGTGGTCGGCATACGTGGCGGCTACAACTTCACCAAGTATATCGGATTCGAAGCGCTGTTTGACTTTGTCACGACGAAGAGTACCCGTGCCGGCCTTGGTGATGCCAATCTATACCGCTATGGTGGCGACCTCCTGCTGCACCTCTTTCCTGACAACAATCTGGTCCCCTACCTGGCGGCCGGTTACGGCGGCATGTCGGTTGATCATGAGAAACGGACGGACTTTACCAGGGGCGCTTTCGATTACGGGCCCGGAATCAAGTACTTCCTGAACGATAATCTGGCCTTGCGCGGAGATTTCCGACATCTCATCTTTCATCGCAACGAGACACTTTATAACTATGAATACACAGTCGGTCTCACCTACCAGTTCGGCGGGGATAAGTCGGTCCCGGCCGCAGCGCCGGTTGCTCCGATGACAATTCAGCCGGAGCCCAAAGTAGAGCAAACACCTCCTCCGGAGGCGCCGCTTGAACCGATTCCGGCCGCTGAACCGACTCCGGAGAGGATCAAATACTGCGTTTCCCTGGATATTGAGTTCGATATCGACAAGGCAGACATTCGCACCCAGTATCGCGATGAGGTGGCCAAAGTCGGCGATTTCATGAAAAAATACCCGACGACTACTGCCGTCATAGAAGGATATACCGACGAAGTCGGCAGCGATGAGTACAACATGCAGCTTTCCCAGAAACGCGCCGAGAGCGTGGTGAAATATTTGGTGGAAAATTTCGGTATTGACCAATCCCGTCTCTCCGCCAAGGGGTACGGTAAGTCAAAGCCGATCGCCGACAACGTGACCGAGGATGGGAAACAGAAAAATCGGCGAATCAATGCCGTCATCGACTGCGCCCTCGAAGCCAAGGAACTTGCTTCTCCTCCCGAGAGACTCTGCGTGAGCCTGAAGGTTGAGTTCTCTACGGATAGCGCCGAGATCCAATCCCGTTATCATGACGAGGTCAACAAAGTTGGAGATTACATGAAAAAGTATCCGACAACCACCGCCGTAATCGAGGGGCACACCGACAACATCGGCGGAACTGCGCACAACATGAAGCTCTCCCAGCAACGCGCCGAAAGCGTGGTGAATTACCTGGTGGATAAATTCGGGATCGAACGCTCGCGCCTCACCGCCAAGGGATACGGCTTTACCCGGCGTATAGCCTATAACAACACAGCCGAGGGGAGGCAGAAAAACCGGAGAATAAATGCCATCATCGATTGTGTAATCAAAAAGTAGCGGGAAGAACCATTCCAAATGGCTAAAAGGGCGCATCGCGATGCGCCCTTTTTTATTGAACAGACAGTTTCGTGCCGAAATTCACAGGCCTGCAGCCCCGGATTCTCTCAGAGTTTCTTGGCAGTTTCACGGGCAGCGATCACGACCGGGTCCCAGACCGGCGAAAACGGAGGCGCGTAGCCAAGGTCGAGATTGATCATCTTTTCCACCGTAAAGCCGGCACGATATTAAGGTTTAGTTCACTTTATGGATTGTCAAGCTTGAAGTGCAGAAGGTCACGTCTCAAAACAGCCTGTCACCCCCATTGCCATTCGATATCAATTAACATAGCATGATTCAATATGAGGCAAATAAAAACACAATGACACAATGTGTTGCCGTATGCCGTGAGCCGGATTTCGACCGGTTCTGCGTCTGGCGGTCATTCAGGTTTTGTCTCTGCACGTTGTGATGGTCCAATTGACAACCAATCACGCTGTGGTATCCATATGGATAGAGGCAAATCGAGGAAGTATATTTGAAACCTTTAGCCTGGAGTAGTGAGCCGCCATGCCCATAATTCCTGTTTATCTGCCACCGGATTTTACAACGCCGAAATTGCTCAACGCCCCCGTGGCGCGGGTCGAGCCCGCTCCAAAGGACGGGGTCGTGCCGCATGATTTTCACGGTACATCCAATCATCCCGAATATATCCATCTGGGCGGCGGGAAATGGCTGCTTGCCCGGGAGAGCCGGATGGATTCAGTCATGGTTCTCAAGGGCGACACTCTGGATGTGGTCGAACCCCGGCGGGTCAAACAGGGGGATCCGGTAGTGGTCGGACGGACTGAAAACGGCGAGGAAGGGATACTGGTACATGTGGCCGGCTTTAATCCCGCGCCGGAAACATCTGCGGAAAAATTTGCCTTCCGCACCAGGGGGACCAGGGAAACGCCCTTTTCGCGTTCTTATGATGAACTGTACCAGGTGCTCCGTCACGACCGCGATCATGGTTCCATTGTCTGGGTGCTGGGGCCGGCCGTGGCATTCGACAAGGACAGCCGCGACGCCATGCAGGGCTTGATCGAAAACGGTTTTTGCCATGGCTTGCTGGCCGGCAATGCCCTGGCAACCCATGATCTGGAGGCCGCTTTCTTCCGCACCGGCCTGGGACAGGATATTTACACTCAAACCTTGCGGCCATTGGGGCATTACAACCATCTCGATATCATCAACGAAGTACGGTTACGCGGTTCCATCACCAAAGCTATCGAAGAGCTGAAACTGAAGGACGGCATAATCTATGCCTGTGAAAAAATGAAGGTTCCTTACGTACTGGCCGGTTCGATCCGCGATGACGGACCGCTGCCGGAGGTTATCGGTGATGTTTATGCCGCACAGGATGCCATGCGGGCTCATGCCCGTACGGCGACGACGGTGATTGCACTTGCTACCCAGTTGCATTCGATCGCCTTCGGCAACATGGTTCCCAGTTACCGGGTGATGGATGATGGCACGGTGCGGCCGGTTTTCCTGTATATCGTAGATATGATCGAATTCAGCGTCGACAAACTGGCAAATCGGGGGTCTGCCCAGGCCGTGGCAATCCTTACCAATGTGCAGGATTTTACGGTTAATCTCTGGAATAATCTGAAAAAACAGTAAACTGCCGGGTGAACTCTGATGAATAAAACCATTCGAATTATCGGTGTCCCGATCGACCTTGGACAGGCACAGCGCGGAGTGGACATGGGGCCGGGGGCGATCCGTTATGCCGGGTTATCGGCTCGTCTGGCCAAACTCGGTTATGAGATCAACGACATAGGCAATATCGATGTTCCGGTGCGTGATACGCTGATCAGTGAACGGGCGCTGAATTATCTTCCCTCAATACGAAAGGTGTGTGATGCTGCCTATCATGCGGCGCGTGAGGCGGTGGAATCGGGTGACATACCGGTATTCATCGGTGGCGACCATTCTCTGAGCATCGGCACCATAAGCGGGGTTACCCACTTTGAACCGGCCGGGGTGATCTGGGTTGATGCCCATGGTGACTTCAATACTCCCGAAACCACCATTTCAGGCAATGTTCACGGCATGTCGCTGGCGGTGCTTCTCGGAAAGGGCTATCCCGAGCTGGTCAATGTTGGGACAATGGGTGCTAAGCTCCAGGCAAAGGATGTGGTGATGATCGGTGTTCGGGATCTTGATCCGAAAGAGCGTGACCGGTTGAGGGAGAGCAACATTACTGTCTACACCATGCGTGATATAGACGAGCGGGGTATCGGAGCCGTTGCCCGTGAGGCGTTGGACAGGTTGGCGCACCGGCAGAGGCTGCACGTCAGCCTCGATATGGATGGACTCGATCCGATGCTGGTTCCGGGAGTCGGAACGACGGTGCCGGGCGGGTTGACCTATCGCGAGGCTCAGCTGCTGATGGAGATCATTGCCGATACGGGGCGTCTGGCATCTCTTGATATTGTCGAGATAAATCCGATCCTCGACCAGCGCAACCAGACAGCGCAGATTGCGGTCGAACTGGCCGCTTCGCTGTTCGGGAAGAGCATATTGTAATACAAATGGTATCTGGATTAGTCGGAAATTCTTGGACGCGATTATAACCATAATCAAAATCAAAGAGCGGCAAACAGGGCGGTACGACCGTTTGCTTTGACAAGACCGTCTGCGACACATGCTGACGTCAGTCAGAGTGTCCGGTCAAACGTGATAAAAAGAGCTGTACCATCAGCTATGACGCCAAGTCCCTTCGTCTCTCCCGACGCAGAAAACAGGAGAAAGAAGCCACCTTCACAGAAAAGTATCGTTATCGCTCCGGCATAGAAGGGACCATGTCCGACCTTGACCGTATAACCGGACTCAAACATCTTCGCGTCAGAGGGATGCCGCAGGTGAGACTGGCGGCGACCCTGAAAGCGGCCGGATTGAATATCCATCGGGCAATTGCGTTCAAAAAACGGCATAAACGATACAAAACAGGCAAAAAGCCGATCGATTCGTCTTGTAACAGCCTGATATTGCATGTCAGAGAACAAATCAAAAAGCAAATGGGCCATCTAAAGACAATGTTCGGTAAAATCGCACTTGAAAATTACTTGTCGCCAGATTTATTGCTGACGACTGGGTGATCGTTTTCGCGACTGCATCAAAGTTGCTTTGGCTGCAATTTGTGGAGACCAGACCATAACCGAGCTGGCCTTCTCTCTACAAAGTGCAAAGAACGTTTATAACAGGCCAGCATTACTGCATTTTATCGTTTACTGACAATAATTATCCCTCGCTATTATATAGACATCCCTCCAGTGCAATTCGTTGCATTTAAAACACATTTTTTTAGAGTTGACTTATTAGTAATTATATATATTCTTGCCAATCACTAAAATTAAATATGCCGGTTCCGGCCACCAAGGAATGACCGCCTGGACCGTTTCCCCTTGCCACGGGGAAGGAGGGATGGTCATGTCCGTTAGATCTCAAGCGTTTTCGCTGGTATTACTATCGCTGTTTGCCACCACAGCATCGGCGGCAACCCCGGAACAGATCGACCAGGCCCGTAACAAAGGAATTGCCTGGCTCCTTTCCAACCAGCAGGGGGACGGCAGTTGGAAGATTCCCTCCAGTAGTTTGCAGACCCAGCCTACCGCCGCTGCTCTCGAAGCTTATATCAATGCCGGTGTCAACCATGGGTACTCATTTGCTTCTGCCCAAGCATGGCTCACCAACGTTGATTCTCAAAGCGCCGACAGCCTCTCACGACAGAGCACAGCACTCTATCGAACAGGGGCCAGTACAACAACACTGATGGCTCGACTCATCAATATGCGGCACCTCAGCACTAAAAGTTGGGGCGCATATGATCAATATTACCCCAGTTTCCCCGATACCTCTCTGGCACTGGATGCGCTCGCAATAACTAATACTTCATATACAGATACCGGCACTTCCCTCGGCTTTATCAGCAGCAGACAGAACTCTGACGGTGGCTGGTCTTTCACTTCAATCTACGGCGAGCCGGGAACTTCCGTCAGCCGTTCTATCCCTACCTCCTACAACATTGCCACATTAAGCCGTTACAAAGCAAAAGGCTGGAGTGTAGATACCAACATTACCAATGGTGTCAATTGGCTTGTTGCCAGACAGAAAACAGACGGTGGCTTTGCCGATGGTCCGGCTGCCACAATCGGCAGTTCCTACGAGACGGCACTCGCATACCTAGCCTTGAGTGAAGCCAAGAAAGCAGGCAACGTCGCCGCAGTGGCTGCTCAGGCGGCCATGGATAATGCCCGGAACTTTCTGATAGCCAAGCAACAAACTGATGGCAGTTGGTCCGGTGACCCACTTTCGACCTCCCTTACACTGCAAACCCTTCCAACAACAATACTTGCCGATAGCGACAATGATGGAATTCCTGATGTAGTTGAATCCCTGCTTCTAACGTAGTCACTCAACAGACAAGTTACTGGGGTGGTAGCAACTCTGTAGCACCTGAAACAGGGCAGAATTCTGGAACACAAAACTTATCTAACCAGAACACAATAAATCAATTTGCTGATTCTGGTAAATATACAAATACGGCAAGCGATGGTGATCCACCTGGCATTGCGGTAGGAAAAGCGTTCGGTGCACTTGCAGCTTACGGTTATGGACTTGCCACTGGAGATAAATTTTTGGTTGACGCAGCTGTCCAAGGGATGGCTGAAAACTTGAACAGCAACGTTAACGCAATCTTTATGCTGGTCACATTGGGCGAAGGAGGAATTTCAAAGGGCGCTTCGCAGATAGATCGCGCAGCATTTAAGATCGAGCGAGAGGCATTTTGGAGGGCAGAGGCGAAAAGTTTCCCTGAAAAGTATAGTTCTGAGGATATTGCCAGAATGGTAAAAGGGAGAGCACCTATTGGACCAGACGGGTATTCGATGGAGTTGCATCACGTAGATCGAACGCCGGATGGCGGACTTGACGCTATGAGTAGAACGGATCACCGGCTGGGCGAAAACTATAAAAAGAACCATTAAATTGAGGTCGATATGACAGAAAATGAAATGTTCGATAGCGCAGTACGATCCGCAGGCGACCAAGCAGGTGTTTTCGAATACGATGGTGACACGTGCTACTTCTACTTATACAAAACAAACGATGAACAGGGACAGAAAGTTGTCGCGTCTATTCGTGTGCTGTCTGGAACTCCTGACTTCGAGGAAAAGGATATAGCTATACATTGGAATGCGGAGGAAAGTATAGTTGGACTTTTCATCTACGGAAAGCTTTGGGCGGCGTTTGAAGTGGGAACCTATGCTAAATATGGTGGCAATTATTGTTCTAGCGTGTCTCCACAGATACCGATGGAGATAATGAAAACTTTTAATCTACAATAAAAGGAAACACATAGATGTCAAGGAAACACATAAGTGTCAGGCGCTGACATCATGACAAAGTGGCAAACTGATATTTTATCTGATCTTTAAAAACCGAATAGCCCCCAAAAGCACATAACCCAGATGGAAATCATCACGCACCGAACCGTGCGACAAAAGGAACCGATGCGACTGGCAATCAGCGCGACTACGAGTACGACCCCAATGGCAACCCGGCAGCGGAGCGGCTCGTGGTATCCTATAACGAACAGCCAACTCTGCTGGATAGCAGCAGCGCCGGTTTTGATCTCTCCGACCGGAAGGTAGCAAGCATCAATGCAGGTGGTTTTGTCACAGCCTACCAGTACGACGAAACCGGGAATGTGGTCAAAATAACCAATCCGGACGACTACACTCTCTCATTCGATTACGATGAAAATAACCGCGTAATTAAAGCCTACGACCAGGAAAACAACGCCGTCACCAGGATACTGGATCTTTCAGGCAAACCCCGCAAAATCACCGATCCGAACGGTAACATTGTCAGCTACGATTACTACGACTCTACCAGGGATGGCCGCCTGAAGAAGGTCACCCAGCCTAAAATCCAGTCCTACAGCACCGGGCGTGCCATGCAGTACGATTACGATTCCAGCGGCAATGTTACTTCCGTAACCGATATACCGGCCGACGGCTCGGCATCGCGAACGACCATGACCACCTTTGACGAGTTGAACCGCCCCACCAGGATTGTCGGTCCTCAGTACAGCGATTCTTCATATGGCACCATCCGCCCCGTTACCAAATACACCTACGATACCTTGGGGAACCTCGTCCAGGTTGATGCCGGAAGAACGGATAGTAGCGGCACCAATCCGGTCAGTGACATTGTCGCAACGCAGATGGTCTACAAACACGATGATTTCGGCAGAAAACTCAAGGAGACTGACCCGCTCGGCAAGTACCGGACCTTTGAGTATGACATCAACAACAATATCAAAGCAGTAACCGACGCCAAAAACCAGGTTACTGGCTACACCTGGGGTTACGGCCACCAGATGTTGACCAAAACCAATACTGCCGGAAACGCAACCTACACCCGCAACGCATTGGGCCAGGTCATCACTGCCAAGACGCCGGATGTGACCTACACCTACACTTATGACGAGGTCCACCGGCTGGAAAGTGTTACCGATAGCCGGGGCAACAAGACTCTCAGCTACGATTACAGTCCCGGAGGACTCCTGAACGCTGTCAGCGACTCAGACGACAACGTGACCGATTATCTTTACGACAAGGTCGGCAGACTTTCCAGCATCTGGGCGGCCAACTACGACACCGTCTCGTTTAGCTACGATCCAGGCGGACGGTTGACGGAGAAGTGGTTCCCCAACGGAATTACTGCAAGGTACAGTTACAACGCTGACAACAGCCTCAAGCAAGTTGTAAACCGCACAAACGCCACCGCTATCATTAGTCAGCACGACTACACCTATGACGGAGTTGGAAATCGTCTGACCCATGCCGAAAACGTGGCAGGGGCCACCACCAGTTACGGCTACCTGTACGACGAGCTGAACCGGCTGACTCAAGTTGGCAACGGCATGGCCGCCCAGCAGGAAAACTATGGATATGACCCTCTTAACAATCGCACGACCAAGCAGGTAAACGCCACCACGCCGGTTATTACGGCCTTTGTCTACGACGCCGCTAACCAGCTGAAGGAAATCCGCCAGGACAACGCCGCTGGACCTTTGCTGGCAAGCCTCAGTTATGACGATAACGGCAACATGACCAGCAAAACCGAAGGGGCAACCACAACCACGCTGACCTACAATGCTCTGAACCAGCTGGCACAGGTGGACAAAACCGGCATCTCCACGCAAACCTATTCCTACGACGATCAGGGCAGACGTATAAAGAAGACAGTTGACGGCACAAGCATCAACTACCTGTACAACGGGCCGGATATCTACGGGGAGTACGCTAGCTGGACGGCACCGACGGCGCTCTATACCTATAGGAATTTAAATGTTTCTGGGGGATATATTGGCGGTGTAACATTTGGAGTGATGATCAGTGAAAAAGGCCTATTCCCTTATTTGGGTGCTGGCTTGACAACTCCTGGTGCTGGTGCTTCCATAACATACTCAACGGGTGATCCTTCTCCAGGATGGAATGTTGGTGTCCAGGCACAAGTTGGAGTAGCTGGACAATATGGATATAGTTTTAAGGATAAAAGCTCATTTGTTGAAGGCGGCGCTGGCTGGCCTCCTGGAGTAGGCGCATTTTTATACTATGTTTGGTGATCTACTGAGTAATAAGGCCAACTCCTACTAAATGAGTAAAATAATGTGATAAGGTGAAGGGAATGAAAGAAACTATAATCAATATAATCTTCACGGTTGTAGGATTAATGATGGTAATTTTTCAAAAATATTTTGGGAAGTTTATCATTGTGCAGCAGAATAAATTCTGGGGATTTCATTTTGGTGATCGTGAAGCAAAAATCACAGGAACTATTTCTGTAATTGTAGGAATAGGATTCATTATCCTCGGTCTTATTTCAATTTTAAAAAATCTGGGTAGGGGGGGCTAGCTTAAACAATAGCGAGACTTATGTGAGTCGCGTCTTCATTCTTCACAAAACCGAACCGAGCAAAACGCCGTAAAGCCCATTCAACAAGGCTTCAGGAGACCTTGGCGGGACATTCCATTCTTTATTTCTAACATAATCAGCAAAGTAGAAATTTGTTCATTGACAATTCAATACTTCATCATTTCCAATCATCACTGGATAGTTTGAGCGCTTCCTTTGATCTCTCCGACCGTAAACTAAACAGTACCGACGTCGGATGAAACATCACAGCCTACCAGTACGACGAAACCGGGAATGTGGTCAAAATAACCAATCCGGACGACTACACTCTCTCATTCGATTACGATGAAAATAACCGCGTAATTAAAGCCTACGACCAGGAAAACAACGCCGTCACCAGGATACTGGATCTTTCAGGCAAACCCCGCAAAATCACCGATCCGAACGGTAACATTGTCAGCTACGATTACTACGACTCTACCAGGGATGGCCGCCTGAAGAAGGTCACCCAACCTAAAATCCAGTCCTACAGCACCGGGCGGGCCATGCAGTACGATTACGATTCCAACGGCAATGTTACTTCCGTGACCGATATGCCGGCCGACGGCTCGGCATCGCGAACGACCATGACCACCTTTGACGAATTAAACCGCCCCACCAGGATTGTCGGCCCTCAGTACAGCGATTCTTCTTATGGCGCCATCCGCCCCGTTACCAAATACACCTATGATACCTTGGGGAACCTCGTCCAGGTTGATGCCGGAAGAACGGACAGTAGCGGCACCAATCCGGCCAGTGACATTGTCGCAATGCAGATGGTCTACAAACACGATGATTTCGGCAGAAAACTCAAAGAGACTGACCCGCTCGGCAAGTACCGGACCTTTGAGTATGACATCAACAACAATATCAAAACAGTAACCGACGCCAAAAACCAGGTTACCGGCTATACCTGGGGTTACGGCCATCAGATGCTGACCAGAACCAACACTGCCGGAAACGCAACCTATAATGGCACCTCAGCATTTAGTATCGGGTGTCCATTATGTTGCAGGTAGTCTTATGGCTGGTAAAATGGGTTCTGTGGAGTTTGTCTTGAAGTAATTGGCGGTTTAATCTCGACCCAAGTGAGGGGGGCAAGTCCTAATAAATGGTGCGAACGCGGGGTGCGGAATATGACTGGTACTACACATCAAGTTATGGCGGCAAATGGTCTCAATCAGAAATGCAGTCCGGCCACTCACAAGTAGAACGCAGGCCGTTGGTTGGACTCGGGCGTTTTGCCTTCCAGACTGGAAAAGACGAGGTCGAATGTGGCCAGTTGCAATTTTATTGGCTTGACCCAACACAGTTGATGTTTCAGGGGCGTGACCAAAAGGCGGGCGACTACGGATATGAAATGGCGTTGACAAAGTGGGGTTCGGTCGAAGAGATCAACCCTGAGGCATCTTATTTAAAGTGGTATCGGTATGACGAGAAACGACCGAGCCAGTTAATACGTGTAGATGAGCTGTGGTGAGAGACGTCATAGGGATTGCCACCGCCGGCGAATTAGTGTGGAGAATGCATTCAAGACAACAATTGTCTCTACGCCGGGAACTTGCGGGCCAGGTCGTTGTCGATCACATATACGCAGATTTCCTTGGCGCCTTGCTTGGTATAGTGGAATTTGGTTCCGCAGAGGTTATTGATCAGGAACGAAACGTCATCGCGGATTCGTTTGTCGTAGGTCTTGAAAGCATCGGTGTCGTAATCCTTGATTGCGCGCCGGAAGTTGGGGTTGTCGAGAAACGGATCCAGTACCTTCTCCTTCAGATTGTGTACATAGCGCTCGTGGAGTGCATTGTACAGCCCTGTTTCTCTTGGGTCCAGTCCTTCGGCCAGAATCTCCTGGGTAAGGGTTCTGCCGGCATATTCCTTCTGGGTTTCCCGCCGGAACTGGAGCCTTGCGTTATCGTCAATAGCGGAACCTATCAGTTGTTTCTCTATGTTGCGCAGAAAATCCTCGCTGATCTCCAATCTGTCTTTGGTGAAGCTGCAAATCGTCACCGCCCCCATCTCGAAACTGACCGCAAACATGTAATTGAGTAGGTCCCGGGCGATCTGTTCCTCGTTGTAGTAGTAAAGTGCTTCCTTGACTTCCTGAAGTACGGTGTAATTGTAGTTTCGCAGCAGAGAATTCAGAAAGCCGGCCGGCAACATGTCGGACAGATCCTTGCGCCATTTTGTAAAGAAGGAGGTGAGGGCGGACATGGAAATCAGTTCGTCCTTGCGGGCATAGGCGGCGTAGAACTCGCTGAAGATCTTGATCGAGTCCCGGCCGGAAAAACCGGTTACCCCTTCCTCTTCCGATTCATCGATAATCCGTCGCCGGCGTTTGGCGGTCAGGCGTTTGCGATCCTCGTCCGAGATCCAGTTTGGAATAAAGCCGGTGTATATTTCCATCTTGAGGATCTGCAGGTTTTCGTCGCAGAACTGCCCGTATCTCATCGGATCACCGATCCATTCCAGCAAAGCCTCGGATGTGGCTTTCATGCGGGTTGAGATGATGGTGCGGGCGAAGTTGTGCAGTACACGGGGGATAAAACTTTCGTCAATATGTTTGCCGAAGATGTTGCGATAAATTTCAACTTCGGTATTCAGGTCCATTACATAGGGGATGTTGATGAACTCAATCCTGTCGCTGAAGGATTGAAAGCCTTCGATGGTTTTTTCATCCTCCGGGTTCATTAATGCGATAAAGAGCGACCTGACGTTTTCTTCCACATCCTCGACCTTGTGAATCCCCTCGCTGATAATGTTGTGCAGCTCAAGCAGTCGCTCGGCGTTGTGGGACTTCACATCCATCAGGGCATAGATGCCGTTGTTGGTTTTGGCAAAGTTGGAATACAGATACTTGACTGCGTTGCTGTCTCCCAGCAATGTGTCGATCTTGCGCTGCAGTTGCTCGTTGCTCTTGATATTCAGTTTCATCGGTTTGTCGCCCGGATTGAAGACTGTGATTCCCTCTCCCAGGCGGCGGTTGAAACGGTAGGGACGCGCATGGATCATCTTGTAGATATCCATTGAGCTCGGTAGACGCTGGATCAAGGCTTCGTATATCGAGCTGCAGATGGTGCAGGGGTTTTCGCTGAAAATCCACTCGTATTCCTTTTCGGTAAAGAGTTTCCATTTGAACTCGTCATTTTGGAAAAGATCATCGAAAAACAGGCGTCGGTCCCGCTTGGGAATCAGCAACAGCGGATTGTCGTGGGATGGGCAGGCAATCTCCACATAATCGCCGGAGCGGGACAGGGAATTCTTCATCTCGGACAGTTCAGCCTGTCCCAGTTCGTATTCATCCAGCAGATTGGAGAGCCGGTCTACAAAAGACGACAGCTGGGTTTCATTGATATGCGCCAGCACCCGCCTGTCGAGGCGCCACACGACTTCGTAGCGTCTGCCTGCGTCACTGTTGGAGTATTCCTCGAACTTCATCAGCAGGTTGTTCAGAAAGGTGCTCTTGCCTGAGCCGGGCGGGCCTTCAAAAATATAAATCTTGTTTTGGCGGGCACTTCCTTTCATCGCCTCGACATGGTTGATAAGGCGGTTGGCAAACAGGCGGTCGGCAAAGAAGGGATGGTCGGTATTTTTAACAAAAAGGTTGCGACAATCGTAAGATACGTAGTTGATCGATTCCGGATCATCGGGGTATTCGTCTCGCCCGTCACCGACGTAGGACATGATCATATCATGGAAGCTTTGAAACACATTGCGAACGATATTCGCCGGATTCATACACAGCATTTTCAGAAAGCCATCGAAGGGAATGGTCTGATTGTGTTCCTGCTCGCTGATTTTTCGATTGAGGTGTTTTAGTGCTCTATCCACATTCGACATATTTCACCAGTTATATTTTCTTTTTGGTCAGCACCTTGCCATTCATTGAATATACGACCCGCTGCCAGGCGATTTCCCCCTCCATCGCCTGATCCGTTTTTGAAGTTGCTGCCGGTGCCGGAAGCATCTGGGCCTCGCTGGTTTCCAGATGCACCGGACCTCCCCACAGGTATTCGATCCCGAGCATCGTATTGGCGATGTATTCCTGCACCAGTTGCTTACCCTCGAATTTATGGGTCAGGTAGAGACTGCCTTCGATCCCTTTTGTTTGATCCACACTTATGACCGGCGGGTGGTAGAGCGAATCCTGCATCATCTGCAGGTAATCCCCGGCTTTGCGGCTTTTGACATAGTATTGCCAGACCATGCGCTGCTGATCAAGCCGCTTGCCGGCGACAAAAAGCTTGTGCCTGTCAACAAAGTCCTGATCCAGATAATTTTTAAGAAAAAGATAGTCGCTCAGATTTTCACGCACCTTGAAAATAAAATCCCGCCCGCTTGCGATTCCTGTATCGAATTGTTTGCGGCTGTCGGCGTTGGCCAGTCGCTGAAAATCAAAAGATATGCGCCCCTTGTCGGCCTGTTCCTCCACATGCGCAAAAAGCCGCATCCCCAGTGCATAGGGGTTCATGCCTACCCGCGGCATGGAAGTGACGCCGGCGTGAACCCGTGCGAAGTCCACTTCATGGCCCTTGATGCGGTCATCCTGCAGGAAGAGGGTTTCATGCCAATAGCTGGCCCAGCCCTCGTTCAGGATTTTGGTCCGGATCTGTGGCTGGAAGAAGATCGATGTTTTGCGAACAATCTCAAGAATCGAACGCATCCAGATATTCTCATCCCTGGCCAGAAATTCCGACTTGTCCAACAGGAAATGCAGCAGGTCCCGTTTTTTTGCCGGGCGAACGTTCAAGCTTCTGGCAAAATGCGCCTCCAGTTCGGGATAGCGTCGCTCCGCCTCGGTAAAAAAGGTCTTCTCTCCCAGTTCCCCGTAGGTTTTCAGGCAGTCGTTGTAGCGGTTGACCTCTTTTATGTATTCGCTGACCGGTATTTTTTTCTCGGACTGCAGGAACAGATCGAAATAGTAGTTGAGGCGGGAGGAACAGGTCGACTCCGGTGGAGTAAAAAGATCGGCCAGTTCACCGTGAAAATCGACCAGGTTGTCGATGCTTCTGGCAAATTCGATCACATAATCAACCCAACGCCCTTTTTCAGCCCTGAGTTTGGCGATCACCCGTTTGTCAGACAGAGCCTGGCCGGTGAAGTCATAGTCCCAGGTGTGGCGAAAGTAGAGATTATTCTGGAAAAAATCGATGTGGGCCAGGACGTGGTAGAAAATCATCACGTTCAGCCAGTCCGGGTTGTTGTCGTTGTAAAACGAGATCGGGGGGCGGGTGTTGATGACTGTCTCATAGGGGTTGTTCGGGTAGAGTTCGTACTTGCCCTGTTCCCGCAAAACCTCCACATCATGGACCCAGTAGTCGTAGAGGGTCGGAATCATGACCTTTGGGGACAGTTCCAGCAAATCCCGGTTGGTGACCAGATATTCCAGGCTCTCATCGGTGAAGGATAGACCGGCCGCCCGGGCGCGCTCCTTGCACCCCTCCATGATCCGCTTGGTATGTTGATTGATCAGTTCCATGGAATACCCATCTGTGTATGCACAGTTTTGAAGCGGGTACCGGGTACTCCCGCTTCTACGAAATCAAACGTTTTATTCCTTCGATCAGCCTTGATTCATCCGCATCTTTCTGGAGCACATCAAGCCGCAGCAAGTCAGGTTTCTTGGTAAGTAGCCCCGATCCGTTCAGATAACGGGCCACCGTTGTAGTGGGTCCCTGCCCGTGCTCTGCGATGGTCACACCAACCCGGCTGGCATAAGTCAGCATTTTTTCGAGTTCAGGAACCGCTTTGGAGCCCGCCTCGTCCCAGTCGTCCCCATCGGTGCCCTGGAAAACATAAATATTGTAGTCCTTGGCAAGGTTCTCGCGGGCCACAATCTCGTTTACAAGCTGATAGGCGCTTGAAACCTGTGTTCCGCCGGCAACCCTGGAGTTGTAGTAGGTATAAAAGTCAGGCACCTCTTTGGCCTCGGTGTCGTGCAGTATGAAGCGGGATTCCGCCTGGCCGCCGTACTGGTAAAGCAACCAGCTGTAGATCAGCACATGCTGGCTTACGATCAGGTCCGTGACTTTGCCGACCATGGAGCCGGAATAATCGCGCAGGAAAAAGAGCATGGCCTGCGGCTCATAATCCTTTTCGCGCGACAGGATTCGATATACTTTATCGCGCGGTGCTATCAAAAACCTGGTTGGATCAATATCGGAAGCATCCGGCAGGTTGCCGAGGGAAATGTTAGTCTCGACGATCTTGCGGAGCGTCGCCTTTTTGTCCAGCACCTGGCCGAATCCGCGATTTTTATCCGTCAGATCATAGGTGTAGCGCGTAAAGGAACGCTTCTTGCCTTTGTCCTTCAGGTTCGGCAGCTGAAACTTCTCGGAAAGCGTTTTGCCGAGATCATAGGCGGATGATTCCATCTCATGATTAGTGCCGCCACCTTCTCCCGGGCCGCTGCCGTCCTGTTCTCCATCTTCACGGACCGGTTGTTCACCGATGACTTCTCCCTCTTTTTCATCGCCGGTCCCGCCTGACGTGCCGCCTTCCCCAGGGGGGCGAACCGTCGGATCGTGAAAAAACTTTTCCTCGACCGTGGTCGGTACGACCACTACTTTTCCCTTGCGGCCGCGGCCCGGTTTTACAAGTTTGCCGACCTGGATCTTGCGGGGGAATCCATCCTGTTCCCGCTGCCGGTCGCGTTCCAGCAGTTCATCCAGTGATTTTGCCAGTCCGGCTCCGCTCAAGTATGGCGTCACCGCCTGCCTAAGCACAAGCAGGTCGCCACTGCTGTAGAGGCTGCGGCCAAATCCTGCCAGGTCGGGGTTCAGCGGTACATCGCCCGCTGGAACCGCATGGCAATTATCAGCCGTTGCAAGTTCCTTCCGCAGGCGCGCTTCCTGTTCGGGATCAAGGCCGGATGCCTTCAGTTCTTCCAAATATGTTATCAGGTCGTTTCGCATATATTCATTAAAGGCCCAATGTTTTTAATTTTCATCTTCCTGCGTGCAGAAATACTCGATTGTCTTTTGGGCGCAGGTCCGGCAGTAGCCAAGTTTATTGAGCATGGTCGTGATCATGCGATCGTAGAGTTTCTGGTTTTCTTCGTTGGTGCGGTTGGCCAGGGCTCCGATCAGGCTGCCGGCTCCGGCTATGTCCGATTTTAGTCGAACATCGGTGACCGCTTTGACCAGTTCCAGATTGTCCATAAAGTCATAATTGGGATTCATGGATATTTTCTGGCCATAAATCTTGCGGATCGAGGTGCGAAACGAATCCCGCTGTTCATCTGTCTTTAGACCTATTCTCTCCTCGACGCTCTTTACATAACGCTCGTCGATTTTCAGGGCCCTCAGTTCCCCTGATTGGGGGTCCTTGTACTTCCACATCCGGTCGGGTCCAAGGTTCTCGGCATCGATCCCGATGATCATATTGACGTAGTTCATCACGTCCTTGCGGATGGCATGGGGCTCATCCATGTAGGCATTGAACATCTCGGTCATGATCCGTTCGCGGTAAAGTCCCTTGGCGATCTTCAGGTCCTCAAGGTACTTGGCACGGTCATTGGTTTCAACCACATAGTCCAGTACGACCCGCTCAAGAGTTTTGAAGACATCGTAGGCGAACATGCAGCGCCCTTCATTTGTTTCCGAGTTCTCGACCAGGAGCTGTATGGATCGTCCCAAGCTGCGGTGTCCCAGTCCTTTCTGCCCGAAGCGTCTGGTGATGTCCGGGTCCTGCCCGAGCGTGTCGATCACCTCCGCCAGCGCCTTGATGCTTTTCTCACCGGCCACTTCCCCGGCCGCCAGTTTCATCGTTTCGATCGGGGTCAGTTTTTCAGAACGGGGAAAGCGGGTCAGGACAACACCGACCGAAGCTGCGTAGTTCAGATTCGGATCCTGGTGCAGCGCCTCCTTGGTCAGGGTTGTCTTGGTATCGCTGCCGATAGCATAGGCTGTCAGACCTTCCTGCAGGCGGTAGTTGGTGTTGTGCGAAACGTAGCAGATCCGGCAGCGGTCAACGATCGGCGCCTCCTCTTTTTCAGCCAGGAAGCGGTTGAACTCGGAGTTGTTGCTGGTGGCGATGATCAGTGAATCGATCGGCCACTTGTAGCCGTCGATCTCTATGGCCCGGTTCTGGATCACGCCCAGATAAACCTGGACCAAATCCTTCTTGTTTTTGAAAATCTCGTCGGAAAAATGGATACCGCCGCCGGCAACCCTTGCCAGCGCGCCGCGCCGCAGATCGAAGCGGTAGGGGTTGTTTGTGTCGGAGATATGCAGCAGGCGCTGAATCGATTCCTCGCCCAGCAGGTCCACCGACGATGATGTAATCTTGTCCTTGGCCGGATATTTGCCGGTAACGGTTCCCAGGCTTTCAGACATCGGCACCGGAATCACCTGGATGAATTCCAGCATCCGATTCAGGTCGCCATCGCAGAAATTGCGTATATCGCTCCAGATGTAGCCGCTGCAGGCGCCCAGCGGACGGTAGTTTTCGTAGAGAGTGTCAATCGCGGATTCATCCAGACCGCCCTGTTCTGCCAGAAAGCGGCGGTTTTCCGAGGTTGAGTCGTCGAGGTTCATCGCCAGTATCATCGGATCTTCAAAAGTCTGGGAATCGACGATATTGATCTTGCCGTAGTGCCCCAGTTGCTCCAGGCCGTTGAACCGGAAGGTATAACGGCGATTCTTCGGCTGTGACAGGAAGGCCCGATACTGGGCGCAAAGGAATTCGACAAAAAAAGTCTTGCCGTTGCCCGGTTCGCCGACCAGTACAAAGGCCATTTCCTTGCTTGAGCCTCCTTCTGCGGCATCCTTGACATAGGAAACGAAACTGTTGATTTCATCAAACATACCGATGGTATGTTTCCTGCTGCTGCGGAATACCTTGAAATCGTAGGTCGTTCTGCCGTTGACAACGACCTTTTCGAAGCCGGACCCGAGAATCATCCTGGCCACGGACTGAAAGGCATTTTCGAAGACCCTTTCGCCTTCTTTTAACGCTACAATATGCTGAATCAGTTTTTCATGAGCAGCCATGATCGTCCTCCGTATCTTTGTCGGTCGACAGTAAAATTAGGATTCATAATTATTACCCGCAATCTAAAAAATGCAAGCCGGATATGAAACTAATTTTAAAATTTTACTTTAACCAGCGGATTATCAGCGCCTGAAGTTTCAGCCGCTTAAGTAATGCCATTGTGTTGCCCTAATGCCTTCTCACACCAAGTCGCAATCAAACGATTAGGTCGTTGGCTTCGTCGGTGGCTCCTCAACGTACTTATAGTACGCCTCGGTCGCCACTCTCCTCGCCGCCATGTACTCATTTTGATTGCACCTTGGTATTACAAGGGGGGGATGCCGAGCTTCTTAAGGATAGCCGGGTTACTCTGAATTGAATATATGCTGCCGGAAAGCCTGCCATTAGATGCTTTCTTGTTGCCTTCCAATATTTCGCATATATTGGTGCCCGCCTGTGACCCGATTGATGCTATCTCGGGTTCAAGAACTACCGCAGCGCCTATCTTGAGATAGTTTTTAGAAAATACGATTGCAGGGATATTTGAGGCGCTGGTGAACGAGAACAGAACCTCAACGGTTTCCTGCGACACTACCGAACTGTCCGGCAACACCCATAATGCATCCACGATTCCAACCAGCGACGAAAGAGCATTTACAACGTTCCGAGGATCCTCGACTTTACGTTTTTCAAGGGTGATCCCATAGCTCTTGGCAAGTTGATCGGCCTTTTTGATGTATGACGACATATGGTCGCCGTATAATACTCCGACCTTGTGTCTGCCCATCTGTTTCATTAATGATAGATACTGTTCAGGTTGTGCCTGATACGGAATAGTCTTGACGTTTTTTGCCCTGGATCCGGTCCCGAGGGTCAGGACTCCTATCACTGGAGTTCTGGACAGTGAATCCGTGGCGAGACGAAGCGCCTTGTCTCCGACCGCAAGTACAACCTTTGCGCGTGACTCCTGCACGAGGCGAACAACATCGATATCGGGCGATTCGCTGACATAAACCTCACGGAAAGATGAGTCGCATGCTTTGCGGGCAGAATCCACAACTTCCTTGTAGCTGTGTGACCGCAGGGAAAGCAGAACCAGCGTCTCTGCGGCATTGGCCGCAATGGAGCTTGAAAGCAGCGTCAGGGCCGTTATGAAGATGACGAAAAACCTCATCAGAACGCTACCTGGATTCCGCCGTTAACCCGCAGTGGTGGATTGGGGAAGGTGGGTGTAGAGCTTTGCTCGCCCCCGAATATATTACGCACGCCGAACTGCAGGGATAGGTCGCCGGTCTCCCACGAATGGACTTTCTGCGTGATCAGCAGATCCCAGATCAGGCTGTCCCTGGCAGGTTTGTTATTCCAATTGATGTAGCGGGCGACCAGCAGGGCGTCGGTGTCGTGAGCCCTGTAATGGGTGTTCAGGAGCAGATGATGGCGTGGCAGGCCAGGTATGTCAGAGCCGCTGTCGGTGTTGAAAATGTGAGTATAGCTGTAACCTAGACCGAATGAGGTGTTGAAAACCGGAATGGTCTTGGCCTCGATTTCAAATCCTTCGCGGGTCAAATCCTTGTTAACTTCAGCACTTTGGTCGAAAAACTTCAATTGGAGCTTTACGTTGCGGGTGCGGTCGTAGAATGCGTTGGCCTTTAGCCACACTCCTGGAATATGGTTCGTCTCGGCACCGGCCTGAATTCTCCACAGTGTTTCAAATGTCCTGCTGCCGGAGCTTATTGTTGGCAAGCTGTAGCCGTAGCCGTAAGTTGCACGCAGAATCGTTTTGTCGTCAAGCTTGTAGATGGCACCAAGGTTGGGGGAATAGGTGCCGTCCAGCTTGGAGTACCAATCATATCTGAACGAAGCGGTCAGCGTGAGGTCTTTGGTGAGCGTGTAGCCGCCGGATATGTATTCGGCAATGTTGTAGGGATGAGATATTTTGCGTTTGTTATTCGGCAGTGTTGCAGGTGAGAAATCGGAGTTGCGCAGACTGCTGGTGGACGCGTCGATTCCGATGGTCAACCAGTAATCGGAACTGTTTTTCTTATAGGCAAGCTGCAGTCCTTCGATCTCTTCGCGAATGCCCTGGGCTTGTACCTTTGTTCCGGCAGGGATAGTAAGTTGAGGATCAGATGTAGGAATCGGTCCCAGGTTGTAAAATGTGTTGTCAACTGACAGGTTGTAGAAATAGAGCGAGGCGTCGAAGTCCGAACCGGACGAGAGTCTGTGCCGCAGTCTGGCAATGCCGAAGTACGCTGCCACTTCGTTGGCCCCGCGTACGTTCTGCGGCGGAAGATACAGGAAATTCCGATCGGCGGCAGTGCGTGCAAAAAGGGCGGACAGGTCGGTCTTTGTCCCCAGCTCTTGCGTCAGTTTTGCATAGATGGAACGCCCATGGCCGTCGATGCCCTTCTGGAATCCACTGGTCTGCCGACCGGTAGCAGCCAGAAAATAGCCGGTGCCGGATTTCTCACTCCCCCCGCTCAAATTGAAATCACCATAGCCGGATTGTCTGGTACCCAGCGAACCGGTTATCCGGCCGGAAACCGGACGATCTTTTTCCTGCCCCTGTGTGACGAGGTTGATTACAGCACCTACCGACCGGCCCCAGACCGATGAGGCCGGACCCTTGACGATCTCGATCCGCTCAAGGAAGCCAACCGGTATGATTCCTATGTCAACTGCGCCGTCACTTAGATTGTTGAGCGGGATGCCATCAAGGGTGACCAGTGTCTGGCGGTTGGGCAGACCCTGAAGCATCGGAACCGAGAGGTCGGACGACATCCTGCTCGGGTATGGAAGGATACCGGGGTAATATTGGAAGACATCATCAATGGTTTGTGCCTGCAGACGGGCAATATCCTCTTTGGATATTACGGTCACATTTTCGGCAATTTCCGAAAGCAGGCGGGGGGAGCGGCCGAACGTGGTTTTGGGTGGAGTGACGGTATCGCCGTACATGGCGGCAGTGAGCTCGTCGTCGGAAACGGATTCGGCAGCAGCATGGAAGGGCGTCCACGCCAGGGTGGAAACGATTATTGCAAAAGAAGCTGCAATCAACCTTGTGTTAAGGTTATGTGAAATTTTTGCTTTTATCATGTCTTCAGTTCCGAATATACGGTTGTATAGCTAATAATTCAAAAAAAAACAACAAATCACTTAATTAAATATATATTGTTTTTGTTTGAGGTAAAAAGTGTTTGGATTGTGAACAAAGTTACGGTGAGAATTCCTCTTTTGCCTTGCCGTTGCGGCAGCATAAATGCTAACTTATCCCGATTTCGAATCATCCTGGGAGGTTTTTCTGTGAGTCTGTTCCGTTACCTGACGGCCGGTGAATCACACGGTCCGCAGTTGAGTGCAATTATCGAGGGTCTGCCGGCAGGTATCCATTTGACTGCCGAATCTGTCAATCAGGATCTGGCCCGCCGCCAGCAGGGCTATGGCCGGGGCGGCCGGATGAAGATCGAGAAGGATACCGCCGAGTTGCTTTCCGGTGTGCGCTGGGGGGAAACGCTTGGATCTCCTGTGACGCTGGTGGTAAAGAACCGTGACTGGGAGAACTGGCTGGAAAAAATGTCACCGCTGCCGGAGCATCGTGACGATTCCAGCGCCGTAACCCGTCCTCGTCCGGGACATGCCGATCTGTCCGGTGTTTTAAAGTATCACCATGACGATGTCCGCAATGTGCTGGAGCGCTCCAGTGCCCGCGAAACAGCTGTTCGCGTGGCTGTGGGAGGAGTGGCGCGGGCTCTGCTTGCCGAGTTCGGAATTCTGGTGGGAGGTTTTGTCACGGAAATGGGAGGGGTCTGTTCTCCAACTCCCAATGAGCCGCTGGAGCAGTTGTGGCAACGTTCAAACGCATCGGATATGTTCTGTTGCGACAAAACCGCAGAAGAGGAAATGAAACGTGCAATCGATTCCGCCAAGGCTGCCGGAGATACCCTCGGTGGCGTGGTTGAGGTGCAGGTGCTGGGCGTTCCGCCCGGACTGGGAAGTTATGTGCACTGGGACCGCAAGCTGGATGCAAGGCTTGCGATGGCGCTGATGAGCATCCAGGCCATAAAGGGAGTCGAAGTCGGGATCGGCTTCGAGGCAGCCCGTCGTCCCGGATCGCAGGTACACGATGAAATCTTTTATAATGGCGGTTATCGCCGTGACACCAATAATGCCGGCGGTATCGAAGGTGGCATGTCCAACGGTGAGCCGATCGTGCTGCGGGCCGCCATGAAGCCGATCCCGACTCTCTATAAACCGCTTCGTTCCGTGGATATGCGCACGCATGAAGCTTTTGAAGCCACTGTGGAACGTTCCGATACCTGCGCGGTTCCGGCTGCCTTGGTGGTGGCCGAAGCTGTCGTGGCGATCGAGGTTGCCAATGCCCTGCTGGAAAAGTTCGGCGGAGATTCAATCGTAGAGATTCGGCGAAACATTGAGGGGTATCTGGAGCAGATTCGCAATGCCTGATCGCCATCTAATTCTGACCGGTTTTATGGGGAGCGGCAAGAGCAGTGTCGGCAAAATACTGGCAGAACGACTTGCTTGCCGTTTTGTCGATCTGGATGCCGAAATTGTTGAGGCAGCCGGCGCCTCGATCAACGAAATATTTGCCCGTGACGGCGAGGAAATTTTCCGCATGCTGGAGAGCGCAACTCTGGAACGGATTCTTTCTGCAGGAGACGGCTGTGTTGTTGCAACGGGCGGCGGGGCGGTAATCAGTCTGCAAAATCGCGAAATGATGCGGAAATACGGGGTTACGATCAACCTGAAGGTGACGCTTGAACAGGTTCTGGCCCGTCTGCATGGCTGCAGCGACCGTCCGCTGCTGGCTGGTGAAAAGACCCCGGAGCGAGTCAGGGCGCTGATGGAGGGACGGGAACAATATTATGCCGACGCCGATATTAGAATTGACACGAACGGGAAATCCGTGGAAGATGTCGCGGCAGTCATTTTAAGCCATTTGCAGGGGGTTTTCGAGTGAGCGTGCTGACCGTTAACCTGGCTGAGAACAGCTACGATATAATCATCGGGCATGGTTTGCTTCCATCGCTTGGAGCACGTTGCGCCGCTCTTGGTCTTTCAGGTGTGGCAGCGGTCATTACCAATCCGACCGTTTATGCATTGTATGGTCCGGCAGTGCTGGATTCTCTGGACGCCGCCGGTTTCAGGACCGTTCTGATCGAAATTCCGGATGGCGAAGAATATAAGAATTCAGCCACATTGAATCAGGTGTATGACGCCCTTCTGGCAGCCGGAGTTGATCGAAGCTCATTCATTGTAGCCCTGGGGGGCGGCGTGGTAGGGGATCTGGCCGGATATTCAGCGGCGACCTGGCTGCGCAGTATCCCCTTTGTGCAGGTGCCGACCACTTTGTTGTCCCAGGTGGACAGCAGTGTTGGCGGCAAGACAGGCATTGATCATCCCTCCGGCAAGAATCTGATCGGCGCTTTTTATCAGCCGCGTCTGGTTCTGATAGATGTTGCGACGCTTGATACTCTGGATGTTCGCCAGTTCCGGGCGGGCCTGGCTGAGGTTGTCAAGTACGGTGCGATCATCGATCTGCCGTTTTTTGAATATCTGGAAACAAACATTGATTCGATATTGGCAATGGATTCGGATGTTCTGGCAGCTATAATACGCCGTTCGTGTGAACTGAAGGCGCAGGTTGTGGAACTGGATGAAAAAGAGTCCGGTTTGCGAGCAGTCCTGAATTATGGTCACACTTTGGGGCATGCGTTCGAATCGCTTTCCGGCTATTGTGGCCTGGTGCATGGAGAAGCTGTCGCGATCGGCATGGCTCTGGCGGCGCGGGTGTCCGCCGCAGATGGACTCTGCAGCCGGGATGAATCAAATCGAATAATCGCTTTGATCGAACGCTGCGGACTTTCCGTGACTGTACCGGTTTTTGATCGCCAGAAACTTATTGCTTCGATTGCAACAGACAAAAAGGCTAAAAGCGGCACAATTACATTTATTTGCAACAGAGGCATCGGCATGTATGCCATGTCGCATCATACCCCCGAAGAGTTGCTCGGCTTGAGCGGGCTGGAGGCGTGACCATGCAGCAGGATAATTCGTCGTTCTGGACAGATATCAAAGCTTTTGAGGAGCGACTTGCCAATTCACCCGACTCGTTCTGTTTTGCCAGACTGTCCGAAGTCTACCTGAAGGTGGGATTGATCGACGATGCACTGCATACTGCTCGTCAGGGGGTTGCAAAACATCCCGGTTATCTTGCCGGACAGCGTGCACTGGCGATGGCCTGCCACGCCAAGGGCATGACAAACGAGAGTCTGACCGCCCTCAAACGCGTAACCGAGGCGATCCCCGAAGATCAGATGTCTCAGAAACTGCTGGGGCGCCTTTCATCTGAAATCGGTGACCGGGATGCTGCCCGCCGGGCTTTTCTTACGGTACTGGAGTTCGTTCCGGATGATGTGGAATGTCAGCTGGAGCTGGAGTCTCTGGAACGGTCGGCTGGTCACACACCCTCCTTTGGTTCGGTTGCTGAAGACGATGACGAAGAAATAATCGAAGATCTTGAGATTCTGGAAGAGCTGGATGTTTACGAAGAAGAGTCGCCGGAATACGGCTTTCAATTTCAGCAACCATCTGTTCAAGCGTCCGCACCGGCGGAGCCGCATCATGATCCGCTTTCGACCGGCACCCTTGCCGAGCTTTATGTTTCCCAGGGTTTTATCCACAAAGCGCTTGATATCTATCGTGCCATCCTGGCTGATGATCCTGCCAACAGCGCTGTAAGTGCCAGGGTACATGAGCTTGAGTTGCTGAATGTTTCCTCGGAACTGCCTGTTTTTGACGATGATGAATTCTTCGAAGATGAATCTGAGGAGGCTCCATCTCCGGTTGCTGAACCGCCTTTCATGCCGAGTGGAGCATCGCTGGTGGATACGCATTCTGAAAGGCCGACGTTATCGTCTTATGCGTCCACCGGATCAATAAGTGGTGAGAATGAATATTTTGATACGCCGAGCAATGCTGCCAGCACTGTGTTGCCGTCCAAAGGAATAGCGGATAATGCCCTTAGCACTCTTGAAGGGTGGTTGGAAAATATCAGGAGGATCAGATCATGTCGCTGAGAAGTTCGCTTAATACCATTTTGAACTCCGTTGATGGTACATTGGCAGCTGTTGTCATGGCGTATGATGGTATTCCGATTGATGAAATTTCCGTGGAACAGTCGGAGTTCGATATGCAGCTCCTGTCGGTTGAGTATGCATCGGTGCTCAAGGAGATCAAGCGTGCCGTTGAGGTTATTAAGGCCGGTGATCTTGAAGAGGTGTCAATTGCCACCACGCAGACGCGGGTTGTTGTACGGGTGCTGAACAATGATCTGTTTGCAGCGTTGATCATGAAACATGATGGAAACTTCGGCAAGGGGCGTTATCTGTTGAAGCTTAAATCATATGAAATTGCACGGGAGTTGTCGTAGTCATGAAGTTTCTTGTTTTGCACGGTCCAAATTTGAATATGCTAGGAAAACGGGAACCTAAGCTCTACGGAACCCGGACACTGAATGATATCAATTCTTTGCTGGAAAAGCTGGCAGCTGAACTTGGATGCACGCTCTCCATTTACCAGTCCAACACCGAAGGAGAACTGATCGATGTCATTCAGGCGGCAGTCGCCGACTGTGACGGGATCCTGATTAATCCCGCGGCCTATACTCACACCAGCATCGCAATCCGCGATGCGTTGTCCGCGGTCGGGCTTCCTTGCGTGGAAGTACACCTTTCCAATATCCATAGCCGGGAATCGTTTCGGCACACAAGTTTGATCGCTCCGATTGCGATTGGTCAGATATGTGGTTTTGGCAGCGACAGTTACCTGCTTGGTTTGCGGGCGTTGTTTAATCACATTAAAAACAATATGTGATTGCATTTGCGGCTGAAGTAGTCCCATTTTGCATTATATGTAAAAACAGTTTGTAGTCAGGGTTTCATTTATGCTAAAAAACAGGCGCTCCAGTCTGGAGCCGTTCTTTGAAGAGTATGCACTTGATGCCATATTAATTACTGATATCAGGAATATCCGTTACCTGTGCGGTTTCAGCGGCTCCGAAGGCGCGCTGCTGATTTCTCCCGTGACGGCCTGGTTTCTTTGCGATTCCCGCTACACTGCACAAGCGGAGGCAGAAGTGCATGGGGCTGAAGTCAGAGAATGTGCGCTCCGCCTGGAAACCTTGCATGCTCTGGCTGTTGAAAACGGCTTGAAGCGGATCGGTTTTGAGGCAACTCACACATCGGTCAGCGCGTATCGTAAGATAACCGGGGTGCTGAGCGGGATTGAACTGGTAGAGCTCGGATCGGTTCTTGACAATGTTCGGACCCGAAAAGATTCCTCGGAGATCGAACTGCTTTCGGCAGTTGCAACGCTAGCTTCGCAGTCCCTGGAATCTGTTCTGCATCTTATCAAGCCGGGTGTTCGCGAGTCGGACATAGCTTTGGAGCTTGAATTCGAGATGAGGCGTCGCGGCGCTGATGGTCGCGCATTTGATTTCATTGTTGCATCAGGCGTGCGGGGGGCGATGCCTCACGGAAGGGCCAGCGACAAGATAATCCGGTCCGGCGAGCTTGTTACAATCGATTTCGGTGCCCTTAAGGACGCCTATCATTCTGACGAGACCGTAACTGTCGCCTGCGGTGAACCGGGTGAGCGTGAACGTGAGATACATGCAATAGTCAAGGCTGCACATGATCTGGCGATAGATCAGGTCAGGCCCGGTCTAGCATGTAAAGAGTTGGATGCCGTGGCACGTGATTATATTCGCGAGCGTGGCTACGGTGAATATTTCGGTCATGGTCTGGGACACGGGGTCGGGCTGGAAATTCACGAGAGTCCGACTTTGTCGCCTCGCAGTGAAGCAATTCTGGAAGAAGGCATGGTGGTTACAATAGAGCCGGGCATTTACATTCCAGGTTTCGGCGGAGTCAGGATCGAGGATACACTGGTTGTGACTGCCGATGGATATAGGGTTTTGACAAGTGCCGACAAACAATTGCTGATACTTTAAGCATCGGCAGTACATCATCAATAGAACTATTACATCAGAAGTATTCAAAGGAGAAACAGAGATGGACATCAAGGATCTGAAGCTGTTGATAAAAACGGTGACCGAATCGGATATCACCGAGTTTGAGATGGACAACTCCGACGAGAAAATTGTTATCAAGCGTGGGCATAAACCGGAGTATATCCAAGTGGGCGCCCCGATGATGCAGTCTTACGCTGCTCCCCAGTACGCTGCTCCTGCAGCCGCCGCACCGGCAGCTGTCTCCGCAGCATCCGCTCCTGCGGCCGATGCCGGCGAAACCGGTGATACAATTAACTCGCCGATCGTCGGTTCTTTCTACCGCGCGCCTGCTCCTGACGCTGCTCCATATGTTGAGGTCGGCCAGGTTGTAGAGAAGGGGCAGGTTCTTTGTATTGTAGAGGCTATGAAACTTATGAATGAAATTGAAGCCGAGTACAAATGCAAGATCCTCAAGATCTGCAAGGAAAACGCTCAGGCTGTCGAGTTCGGCGATCCGCTGTTCGTGATCCAGAAACTTTAATTCCACACCAAAGAGGGGTTTACCTTCATGTTCCATAAAGTCCTTATTGCCAATCGCGGAGAAATAGCAGTCAGAGTCATCCGCGCCTGTAAAGAGTTGGGCATCAAGACCGTTGCCGTATATTCACAACCTGACGTTCATTCGCTGCATGTCAAGCTGGCCGACGAAAGTGTCTGTATCGGTCCGGCGCCAAGTGCCAGGAGTTATCTCAACATCAATGCCATCATCAGCGCTGCGGAGCTGACCGATGCCGAGGCGATTCATCCCGGCTACGGTTTTCTGTCAGAAAACGCCAACTTTGCCGAAGTGTGCGAAAAGTGCGGTATTACCTTTATCGGACCGACTGCCGAGAGTATGCGGATCATGGGTGACAAGATCAGTGCTCGCCAGGCGGTTATCAAGCAGGGTGTTCCGATTTTGCCCGGTACCAAGGAAGGCGTGCATTCGGTTGATGAAGCTATCAAGATTGCCAAGGAAATCGGCTTCCCGGTGATTATCAAGGCCACAGCCGGAGGCGGCGGGCGCGGAATGAAAATTGTTCATTCCCAGGCAGCGCTGCCGAATGCTTTTGCCACTGCCCGGGCCGAAGCTCAGGCCGGGTTCGGCAATCCGGAAGTGTATATCGAGAAATACTGCGAACAGCCTCGCCACGTTGAAATCCAGATTTTGGCCGACAAGCACGGCAACGTTATTCACTTGGGCGAACGTGACTGTTCAATACAGCGCCGTCATCAAAAATTGATTGAAGAAGCACCCTCTACGGTAGTTACCCCTGAAATCCGCAAGGCTATGGGCGAAGCGGCTGTAAAGGCTGCTGCCGCAGTCGGTTATAACAGCGTTGGAACCATCGAGTTTCTGGTTGATAAAAATAATAAATTCTACTTCATGGAAATGAACACCCGTGTTCAGGTGGAGCATCCGGTAACCGAGATGGTGACCGGAGTGGATATTGTTCGTGAGCAGATTCTTTCGGCCGCCGGAGTCCCGTTGCGCTACAAGCAGGAGGATATTCAGATCAGAGGCCATGCGATCGAATGCCGCATCAATGCGGAAGATCCTTTCAAATTCACCCCTTGTCCAGGCAAAATCACGGCTTATCATCCGCCGGGAGGTCTGGGAGTCCGGGTCGACTCGTTTGTCTATGACCAGTATTCAGTTGTGCCGCACTACGATTCGCTGATCGGCAAGTTGATCGTACATGCCGATACTCGTGAAGAGGCCATCAAACGCATGGCTCGTGCACTGGACGAATATTGGATCGAAGGAATCAAAACTACTATTTTTTTCCACAAGCGTATCATGGCCAACAAAGATTTTATTGAAGGTAATATTGACACCTCTTTCCTTGAGAGAATAGTACTGGAGTAGCTATCATGGACTTTCCAGAAGAATTAAAGTACTCGAAGGAACATGTCTGGGTCAGAATAGAGAGCGGTGCTGCGGTTATAGGCATCACTGATTATGCGCAGGAAGAACTTGGTTCAGTCAGCGGTGTGGAGCTTCCGGACGAGGGAGATGAAGTTGAACAGGACGATTCGGTTGGTTCCATTGAGGCTCGTAAAACGGTAGCCGATATTTATGCTCCCTTCAGCGGCACTGTCCGGAGCATTAATCATGAAGCGATTGATAATCCGGAGTTGCTTAATGATGATCCCTATGATGGTGGCTGGCTGATTGAAATATCGCTTGATGACCCGGATGAACTCAAAGGACTCATGTCGGCGGATGATTATGCCGATTATATTGAAAACAGTGATTAAATTCTTACGTAAACCGTGCTATAAGGGCGAGATAAAATTTTATCTCGCCCTGTTTTTTGAAAGGACAACGACGTGCGACTGTCGATACTTTTGTATGCATGCATATTGATTCTGCCTGCAGCTGCCCATTCATCCTCTGAGCAGCTTCCCCTGACTCTGAAGGAGTCAATCCGCATGGCTGTTGAAAAAAATCTGGATGTGAGGGCGGAACTCTACAACCCGGCACAGTTCGAGGCCGATATCAACCGTAATCGTTCGATATATGACCCGCTGCTGGCGTTTCAAACGGAGTATGCTGATTCTACAAGTTCGCCCATCGGTTCAATTACTTCCGGCAATGCCTCGAAATCCCAGTCGTTTTTGCTGAATTCATCAATTAGCCGTCTATTGTGGACCGGCGCCAATGCATCCATCAATTTCAACAACAGCTACACAGGCAACAATTCATCTTTTAATGCGCCTGATCGCTGGCAAACAGGATTGGGAGCCAGCATAAGCCAGCCTCTTCTGAAAAACGCCGGACGCGATGCCACCGAAATTGCAATCAATGTATCGCGGTTGTCGAAGTTTGCATCTCTGGAACGTTTTAATGCCCGCCTGTTATCAACCGTTGCGCAGGTTCGAACTGAATATTTCAAGCTGCACAGTCTGCTTGAGGACCGGGATGTAAAAAAAGTGTCGTTGGACCTGGCCCGCAAAATTCTTTCTGAAACGCAAGCCAGGGTCAAAGCTGGTGTGCTGCCTGCCATGGAAATACTTAACGCCGAATTCGGCAGCGTTACGCGAGAAAAAGAGTTGATTGATGCAGAACTGGCCGTGAAGGATCAGGTTGATGTTCTGAAGTTGCTGTTGCAGGTTGAAGTTAAAAACGCTGAACTGCGCATTGTTGATCTTCCGCCTCGCGAGCTTTTGAATACGATTGAAGAGGATGCCATCAGAAAGGCCATGGATCGGCCTGATATTCGTGAACAGAAGCGCAACCTGGAAATAGCCGAACTTCAGACCCGTGTATTCAGCAGCAAAACACGCCCTGATCTTTCTCTTACCGCTTCTGCGGCGTTGACAGGCAACGACAGCACTTATCAGGGCAATCTCGATAAAGTTGTCACATTTGACTATCCTGTCTGGAGCATCGGACTTAATTTTGTGTATCCGCTTGGCAACAACGCTGCCGAGAATGACTATCGCAGGAGCAGGCTTAAAACGGAGCAGACCGCCTTGCAGATACGCAGTCTCGAAGAAAATGCCGCCAATGAAGTCAAGGCGGCAATTCGCGGAATATCAACCGGGTTCAAACAGATTGAAGTCTCAGACCGTGGACGGGCTTTTGCTGAAGAAAGGCTACGCGCGTTTATACGGAAAAACGAGGTCGGGTTGGCTACTACTAAGGACGTGTTGGATGTGGAGAACGATCTGGCGGTTTCAAAAAGCAACCAGATCAAAGCGGTTGTCGGCTATGCCAACGCACTGACTCGCTATTGGCAGGTAACCGGCGAGTTGCTGGAACGCGAAGGTATTCGCGTAGTTGAAAGCGACGCCGACAAGCTTTATTCATCGACCCGCTGATGTTGAAAATTGGACAAATTGAATACGCAAACTGCACGCCCTTGTACTATCTTCTCCGGGAGCAGTTTTCGTCCCCTGAATATGAGTTTGTTCCGGGTGTGCCGGCAAAACTCAATTCATTGCTCTCCTCCGGAGCAATCGATGTCTGCCCCTCGTCATCGATAGAATACGCTCTGCATCAGGAGCAATATCGTATACTCCCGGAGCTTTCAATTTCCAGCGACGGGGCTGTTGCCAGCGTCCTGCTTTTTTCACGCGTCCCGATCGAAGAGCTGCATGGCCAGACCATTTTACTCAGCTCTGAATCCGCTACTTCGGTCAACCTTCTCAAAATACTTATGAAGCAGCTCTATTGCTGCACCTGTTCGTATGAAGTTAATACCCGGCCAATATCTGACGTCCTTTCGTCTGGGCCGGCTCTTCTACTCATCGGTGATGCAGCTTTGCGGGCTTCAATACTTGAGACGGATCTGCGGGTATATGATTTGGGTGAAATCTGGCGTAATTGGACAGGCCTGCCATTTGTATTCGCCCTCTGGCTATGCCGGCGTGAAGTCGCTCAAGATCCGCATTTGCTTGAATTGTCACGCCGGTTGATTCAGGCCAAAATGCTTACGCCGCTTCATTATGAACGGATCGTCCGCCATGCAAGTGAGCTGAACTGGATGAGCCCGGAATTTTTACTTTCTTATTGGCGTAACAATATTTCCTACCATCTGGAAAAATCGCATATTTCCGGACTGTTAACGTTTTATCAGAAATGTTATGAAATGAAACTTGTCAAGTCCGTTCCAATTCTAAACTTTACGTCACCATAATTCCCGAGATATGATATCGAATGACTATTGATCAGAAAGACAGCAGCAGATGGGTCCATACATTGTCGGGCATAGTTCGTTCCGCCAGCGACCCATTGCATGAAAAAAAATTCCAGCGTCTTGATGATTTATCTGTAAGGGTAGCCATTGTAGCACGCACCCGCTGGATTATGCTGCTGGCCATTATGCTTTACGCACTTTTTGCGGCACTCAGTTATAAACTCAGCACCGTTGGATTCTGTTTTAGTGGGCACCAGACAGGCTTTCTGGTACTAAGCATTGCTTCCATCGTTATTTATAACATACTCCTGAGCTCACAATATCCCAACCTGAAGCGCTTTCCATATTTGATTCATTTGCAGATAGCACTGGATCTGTTTTTTGTAACAGTCCTGATACATTTTACGGGGGGGGGTGTCAGCTGGTTCTGGCCGGTATATCTGCTGGTTACCATTGAATCGGCCTTTCTCTTTGAAGACAAGCGTGATGTATGGTTGATCGGCACACTTGGTGCCACTTTTTATGGAGTTCTTCTTGCGGTAGAAAGTGTCCATCTTTTGCCTGATGTGGTCATGCCGTTCATAGACCGCTCTTTGCACGGGAAGTTTTTGTTCCAGCTTCTCATGTGGTGCTGGGTTGCCGGAATGAATGCTACAGTAGCATTTGTTTCCGCTTTCATGATGGATACAATAAGATCCGATAATCGGAGGGTTAAGGAAGGGGAAGACGCTCTTCTCGGCTTTATCGAATCTGCCAATGACCTGATATTCAGCTGCAGCCAGGATGGCCGCTTACTCTATGCCAACCAGGTTTTTTGTGATCTGCTTCACATGGAGGCAGGCGGTCAGCACGAACAGATTCTGTACGAACTTGTAAACGGTGAACAAAGAGTTATCTTGTTGAAGTCAATTGAAAATATTGTACTGAGCGGACAGCCTGCCCATCTGGAGGTTACATTATATCCTGCCGGAGAATTGCCCGTAGAAGTTGAAATGAGCCTTTCCACCAGTCAACGGGATAGCAATTCCGTTGTCGTATGGGGCGTCTGTCGTGACATCACGGAACGAAAGAAAGCTCGGGATGAATTGTATGTCATGGCGCATCACGACGTTCTTACCGGGCTTCCAAACAGAATTCTTCTTCTGGATCGATTGCATCAGGCAAAGGTTCTTGCCAATCGAACGCAGGAGAGCTTTGCACTGCTATTTCTTGATCTTGACCGATTCAAGATAATTAACGACACATTGGGGCATTCAGTTGGTGATGAACTATTGAGGCTTGTGGCGGGGCGTTTAAAGCACACTTTGCGTGAATCGGATACTGTTGCCCGAATAGGCGGCGACGAATTTATTATACTGCTGATAAATGCAGATATGCATGCTGTCAGTCTGCTGGCCGATAAAATCCTCAAGTCGCTGGTGCTCCCTTTTCGTTTGCGTGATCATGAGCTGTTTGTCACTACAAGCATCGGCATCTGTTTGTATCCGGACAATGACCGGGATACGGAAGTCATGATGAAAAAAGCTGATGTGGCAATGTATCATGCAAAAGCGCTGGGACGTAACAACTTCCAGTTCTATGATGAACAGATGGACCAGAACGCTTCAAGGCGTTTTGTAATATCAAACAGTCTCAGGCGGGGTTTGGAACATAATGAATTCAGATTATATTTCCAGCCCAAAATTGACGTGTCATCTGGACGGATAGTTGCCATGGAAGCATTGGTGCGGTGGGAACATCCTGAGTTGGGATTGCTCTCTCCACTTGAGTTTATTCAGTTGGCGGAAGAAAGCGGACTGATCATGCAGTTGGGGGAATGGGTGCTGCGGGAAGCATGCCTCCAGAATATGAGGTGGCAGACGGAAGGTATTGCCAGTATGCGTGTGGCGGTAAATCTTTCAGGCTATCAGTTGCAGCATCAGAATCTTATGGAGGTGATAAATCACGTGCTGCAGAACACCGGCATGTCACCCGATCATCTTGAATTCGAAATAACTGAAAGTGTGATCATGCAGAACCCCGATTTTGCAGTTTCAGTACTAAAACAAATAACCGCCCTTGGAATACACATCTCAATTGATGATTTTGGAACAGGTTATTCTTCTTTGGCCCATTTGAAGCGATTTTCTGTCAATACACTGAAAATAGATAAATCATTTGTCGACGAAGTCAATATAAACGGTACAGATGCTGCCATAGCAACCGCAATTATTGCCATGGGCAACAGTCTTAACCTTAACGTCATTGCAGAAGGTGTTGAAACCCAGGCCCAGTTTGATTTTCTGAAAAAAAATAATTGTGATCAGGTACAAGGCTACCTTTTCAGTCGGCCGTTACCTTCGGATGATATCATCAAGGTATTGAAGCAGAATGCGCTTGATGTAGATAATCATTGATGATGGGAGGATTTCCACACAGCATAATCAGCCAGAATTGTGGCATGATCGAAACAAAGCTGCTCCGGGAGAGCTTTCAGTTTGAAAACAGCGAGATTGATTGCGTCATCGGCAGCACGCGGCATCCCGTGGCCGGTACCGACAAATACCGTGGAGATTGTATGCATTCTACTGTCACGAGCCGGATCAGAATAACACCCTAACAGCTTTAGATCGGAAACCTTTAGAGATGTTTCCTCGAGAGCCTCTCGAACTGCTGCATCCTCAAGTCTCTCTCCGTAATCGACAAATCCGCCAGGAAGTGCCCATCCGTATGGCGGATTTTTTCTCTCTATCAGAATTATACCGTCGCTGATTTCTATAATTATATCCACAGTAGGAAACGGGTTGCGGTACTGTTTCACCTCAGTGCCACAGGTCGGGCATGTTAGAGTGTTGAATGGCACGCTGCCTCCAATAAAAAAGGGGGAAAATTAATTCCCCCTTTCGGTTTAAACAGTTTTTGATGGTTTTTATTTCTTTTTCTTTGCAGAACCACCAGAGGCTTTTTTGGAAGCCTTGAGAGGGTTAACCTTGGTGTCGTCCACCTGAATCTCCACTTTTACGTGTGAAGCAAAATTACAGATTCCACCAACCCATTTTTTGACAGGCGCCGGGTATGCGCTACATACCTGACCGATTGTGCCGGTTACAATCCGGTCACACCCTTCACAATTCTCTGCGATAGTCTGGCAAGATCCATCTGTAAATATACAACCTTGTTTTCCCCAAAAGGTACACTCGATACCTGGAAGTACGGTCTGACACTGCATGCTTCTTCCTCCTGAATTTGTTCTTGTACGAGAATTAACCTTATCAATTCTAGCTCAGAAATGTCAACGGAAAAATTGTCGGGAATCCGTGCTGTTTGAAACCCGGATTATCAATATTGTTTGTAATTTATAGCCTGGATTTTTCATTCATATCTATTTATTGGATTGATAAAATGAAATACATCGGTAAAATAGATCATGTTTGTGTGAATCCATTTTGGAAAGGTGGTGACAGCATGGAAAAGGACCTGATCAAAAGTCTTGTTGCTGGTATGGGTATTGCCAGTCTGGTCGTAGGTACTAGCCTTTCTGCGCCTGCTCTGGCGGCAGAAAGCGGTTGAGGTGGTAAAACCGGCGCCGGGAGCGCCACAAAGGAAAAAGCTGCTGCATTCAAGAAAATGTCGTCAGCTGTAAAGACCGATAAAAAAGCAGGTAAGACTAAGAAAAATGTAAAAGATGCAGCCGGCAATGTGGACCAAAAGCCCAAAGAAACACCCGGTAAAAGCGGCTGAGGCGGTTCAACCAAGTAGCGCGGTCGTGCTACGTACCTTTCCGGAAGGCGAATTGACGATATTGAAGATGTCCGGTATCATCATCCCATGATTGACTTGTCAAAAATATTCCCGGTCTGCCGCTCGCTGCTTGGCTCCAGAGCGTGGCAGAGGATGCTGGAAGTTGCGGGGGATGGTGTTGAGCCGGCCGGCTTTCCGGCTATTTTAAATGAACAGGGCGGGCCCGGAGTCCTTCCGCTGCTTCCCGGGCTCGCCCGTATTGAACTGGCACGTTTTCAGGTTCAAACAGCAGAGCTTCCATCCGCAGCAACCGACAAGATCTTACTTAACCCCACCCTGCAACTTATCCCGGTCGCCTGGACAAACGTCATTTCTCTGCTGAAGCGCTTCAAAAGCCGTGATCTTGCACGCGTGAAGCCTGGAGATGGATATATTCTGATCTGGAAAGATCCAACTACCGGAGAAGTTCAAATACGTGCGGCCGAGCCGTGCGATCTGTTGGCCATTAAGATTAATGTGGAGGGTATTGAACCATGTGACGCAGCCAAACAGGCCAACGTCTCGATCGGCGAAATCGATGCGATAATGCGGGAAGCTGTATGGAAGGGTATTTTACTTTCGCCGCCGTCAAAGCTTCGTCGAGAAGCGGCCATTGCAGACCTGGCTCCGGATCCGGGATATGCTGCTGCGGAGGTCTTTACTTTGCAGTGGCACCTGACCCAGGAGTGTGACCTGCACTGCAGCCACTGTTATGACCGCACCAGCCGCAACGCGTTTCCTCTCGAGCGAGCAGTAAAACTGCTTGATGAACTGCGTACTTTTTGTATCAGCCGATTCGCTAGAGGACAGGTATCATTTTCGGGAGGCAATCCGCTGCTGTATCCGCACTTTTTTGAACTATATCACGCAGCTGCCGAGCATGATTTGATGATTGCTCTACTCGGTAATGCCACTGACCGGAAAACCATCGAGCAGATTGTGTCAATCCGAATGCCGGTTTACTATCAGGTCAGCCTTGAAGGTTTGGAGTCGCACAACGACACGATTCGCGGCACCGGCAATTATCGACGGACGATCGAATTTTTGAAGTTGCTGACGGAGCTGGGGGTGCCTAACATGGTCATGTTGACATTGACCCGGCAAAACATGGATCAGGTTATACCGCTGGCGGAAGTGCTTGAAGGAATTACGGGAGGATTGACATTCAACCGTCTGGCACTGTTCGGCGAAGGCGCCGCTCTGGAACTGCCGACTCCGGAGGAGTACCACGAGTTTCTTGACAAGTATGTCAGAGCCCTTGAGAACCACACTATACTGAGCCTCAAGGACAGTCTGTTAAATACGGTCTTCGAGCGGGACGGCAGCGGACTTTTTGGTGGTTGTGCCGGTTACGGCTGTGGCGCTGCCTTCAACTTCATATCGATTCTTTCCGATGGCGAGGTGCATGCCTGCCGCAAGTTCCCATCGCCGATCGGCAACATCCTGACCGACAGCCTGGAGGATGTTTACGCCTCGCAAGCTGCCGGCCGTTATCGTTCAGGCAGCAGCGCCTGTGCCGGTTGTCTCCTGAATGCCGTCTGTCGCGGCTGTCCGGCAGTGACCGCCAGTCTTGGACTCGACCCGCTAACTGCCAAAGATCCGTACTGCTTCAGGCGCCAGCCCGGTGTGCCTCTTAATATTTGACCTTGACCCCGTTCAAATCTTCTTTGGTCATTTCTGCCCAGCGTTTGAGAGACCAATTTCCGATCCAAGCCTTGAACAGTCCCAAGTTCTGCTGACGTTCCTCCTCGTTTGACCCCAGATGCTGGTACATGTTCCCGGGCTTGCCATCCTTTGAGCTTTTACCGTCATCAAGTCTTCTCATCATTGCACCGCTGTTCGGCCATCCGACAAACGCGACCAGGTGGCTGTAGCTGTCCATCCGCATAGCCAGCCCTTTGGCAATCCATTTTTCTTTGTCCTTTTTGAACAGCGGATATTCCGCAGCCGAGTCTGCACCATGACAGCCAAGACACTGTTTTTCAACTATTCCCTTGATGTTCCCGCTCCAGGTTATGTCCTGGGCACAGGCCGTCGAAGCCGCCAAAACTGTCAAGCCGATTGCTGTAATAACACGTTTCATAAACTCTCCATTCTCGAATGTGGGATACTGAATGTCAATTTCACTCAGTTGGTAAAAATAATGACGGTATTGACTCAGTTTGAACCAGGCAATCAAAAGGTGAGCTGCAACTGGCCAGCTGCCTGCCCATTTCCTGGCGCGTACGGCGAAAGGAATCGGCCAGACAGAGGCTCTGTCCCGGTTCGCCATAGATTTTCCACGGTCCTTGACAGGAAAATGGCAAGTTGACCATCCCCATGAATGCGGCCACATCTTTGGTCGGGTAGCCGATGAAAAAACCGATCTCGTGCGGGAAAGACCCCGACTTTTCGATGCGAAGGCAGAGTTCAGCCAATAGGGCGGCGCTGTCCCGGGATATGTCGTAACCGGCTTTCGCCAGCATGACGCGGATTTCACGGTGTGAGAGTTGCCGTTCCAGCTGTTCAGGGTTATAGCAAAACAGCAGCAGGGCACGGTCCCTGGTTTGCAGGACCTTGAAGCATATGTTACCCAGGCGGGTGGAGATATCCTTATGATGTGCATGCCATAATTGATAGAGGTTTCGTCCGCAGTCGCGGGGACGGTTTACAAGCGAGACAAGATTGGCTGGTTTGATTCCCGCCAGCACTTCAGAACATTCCAGCATCAGGTGGGCTGTCAAACATTCCAGCGGTTCAGGAAAGCGTGATGAAAGTTGGAGGTAATTACCGGATATGGCATTGGATGTTTTAACGAAGTTGACGTTGTTTATCTGGGCCATCTGCGAACCTCATGCAATTGAATTTCGATATCAATAGCAGAATTGCAAAAATACGTCAAGAAAAATATGGCAGGTGTCTATTTAAAGTTTATGGATGTGATCTTAGCGGTAAAAGGAGCAGACGCCGCAGAATTCTCAGCAGCGGCTGATTGTCAGGAAGTTTTTGAGAAGTTCCATGCCGCCTTCGGTCAGGATTGATTCGGGGTGGAATTGAACCCCCCAGATCGGCAGTGTTTTATGCCGCAGTCCCATGATCTCTCCATTCTCTACCCAGGCGGTGACTTCCAGGCAAGCGGGAAGAGTAGGGCGCTCAACGATTAGCGAGTGATAGCGGGTGGCCTGAAATGGATTCGGGAGTCCGGCAAAAAGTTCTTTGCCGTCATGGATGATCGGGGATGTCTTGCCATGCATCAGGGAAGCGCTTCTGACAACATTCCCGCCAAAAGCAGCACCAATAGCCTGGTGTCCCAGACATACGCCCAAAATCGGAATTTTTCCTGCAAAATGTCTGATAGCGGCAACGGAAATCCCGGCCTCCTCGGGCGAACACGGACCGGGAGACACAACTATGCGTTCCGGGTTCAGTGTCTCGATTTCGGTCAGAGTGATTTTGTCGTTGCGGTGGACATGTACGTCTTCTCCCAGTTGGCCGAAATACTGGACGATATTGAAAGTGAAGGAGTCATAGTTATCGATCATCAGCAGCATTTATACAATACCCCTCTCTGCGGTTTCCACTGCACGTATGACAGCCATTCCCTTGTTGACGGTTTCCTGCCATTCCGCGGCGGGATCGGAGTCGGCTACAATACCGGCTCCGGCCTGGAGATGGACCTTGCCGTCCTTGATAATCAGGGTACGTATCGTGATGCACAGGTCCATGTTGCCGGAAAATGAAAAATAACCGACGGCACCACCGTAAATCTCCCGGCGGACAGGTTCCAGTTCATCAATGATCTGCATGGCACGGATCTTTGGAGCACCCGAAAGCGTTCCGGCCGGGAAGGTCGCCCGTACAAGATCGAATGCATCACGGTTGCCGGATAACTCTCCCTGAACATTCGAAACGATATGCATGACATGGGAATAGCGCTCGATCAGCATCAACTCCGATACTGTGACCGAACCTGTGGCGCAGACCCTCCCCAGATCGTTTCTGCCAAGATCCACCAGCATAACATGCTCGGCGCGCTCTTTGGGATCGGCCAGCAGTTCTTCAGCCAGCAGGGCGTCAGCTTCCGGGGTTGCCCCGCGAGGGCGGGTTCCTGCGATGGGTCGCAACTCCACATGGCGGCCTTCCTTGCGAACCATGACTTCCGGTGATGCGCCGGCGATGACGGTGTCTTCCAGGCGGAGAAAGAACATGTAAGGCGAAGGATTCAGTGTGCGAAGTACCCGATAGATATCCAGCGGGTCCGCCGAAAGTTCACCACTGAAACGTTGGGAAAGCACGACCTGGATGATGTCGCCGGAACGAACGTACTCCTTGGCCTTTTCCACCGATAGTTCAAATTCTTCGCGGGAGATGTTTGATTTAAATTCAACCGATTTGTTGGGAGTGGCTGCGACCGGTTGCGGAAGCGGGGCCCGCAGGCGTTCAATAATGGCGTCGATCTTCTCCTTCGCGCTTTGATAGGCTTGCTCCGGAGTGCTATCTTCGCTGATATGGGCATTTGATACAACTTTGACTTTCTGGCGCATTGTGTCGAAGATTACGATAGTGTCGGTAATCATGAAGTAGGAGTCGTATGCATCCAGCAGAGCCGGCTTCTCATTAGGCAGGTCCTCGAAATGCCGAACCATATCATAGCCCATATAACCGACTGCCCCGCCAAAGAAACGGGGCAATCCATCGACTTCGACCGGAGTGTATTGTGCCAGCAGCTCACGAATGCAGTTCAATGGATCGGTTGCCTGCAGCCTGCTAGTGACCCCATTATTAATTGTTTCAACCAGATTGCCTTTAGAACGGATTACAACGGCAGGGCTCGATCCCAGAAAACTGTAGCGGCCCCATTTCTCACCGCCTTCAATACTCTCCAGCAGGTAGGAAAACTGGCCGTCGTCAAGTTTTTTGAAAGCAGAGACCGGCGTGTCCATATCTGCCATGATTTCCCGATAGACCGGAATAAGATTGCCAGTGGTTGCCAGGGCACAAAAATTGTCGAGAGTTGGAAAAAACATGGCCGCTCCGTGATCAAATTGAGTTAGAAAAGCTAGCACAGGCGCATTCGAGAGTCAAGTTTGATGGCCTCGCAGATTCTATGACTCAGTCGCCAGTAGAAAATTGGCAGGCAGG
>CAYWJJ010000037.1:0-45778 GCA_964458105.1 uncultured Geobacter sp. | reverse complement strand
CCGCAGGAGTGTATTCCCCTTCAATGTTTCAGAAATTTATTTTGGACGGATATGAGTAATAATCATATTTTGTTGAGGGAAGATCGGCGTAAAAAAGCAAATACCGTTGACATGAAAAGCATTTGACGCCATGTTTACCGCCGTTTAGTTTCATTTTGGAAAAAGCCTCCTAACGGGATCACAATGAAAATTGCTCCATCAGACGCTTCGTATAAAACATTTTGCGACATTGTCACGGCTTACCGGTTGTCTTCGGTAGTCACCCAGGCTGTCAGATCCGGAATCATCGACTTGGCTGGCGATGACGGTTCCAGTGAATCAGAGCTATTGGAAGCATCAAACATGCGGGAGGAGGAAGGATGTCGATTTCTTGCCCTGCTGGTAAGTGTCGGGATACTGGAAAAGTATGCCGATCGTTATTATCTTTCACAATTTTCCAGAAAGTACCTGCACAGCTGCAGCGACTCCAATCAATTGCATGTGCTTGAGTTCGAACAGGTTCTGATTGATAAATGGAGCACTCTCGATAGCGTACTTCTTCAAGGACAAGGAACGATAACAGGCGACCAGTCGGACGCCTCCTACAAACAGCGATTGAGTCTCTTCCAAAAGGCGATGCATGGAGCGGCGCTTGAGCGTTCCAGAGAATTCTGGGATGCCATCTCCAACTTGCCTGATACTGGTCTTGTTATCGATATCGGCGCCGGAGATGGCACCTACCTCAAGGAATTTTTGAAACGCTTTCCCCGCTGGCAGGCGATAGCATGCGATCTGGAAGATGTGGTTGCAGAAATTCGGGACAGTGCAATCACCACTCACGCCTGCAATCTGATCGATCCTCAGGAACTGGAAAAGTTTGTCGCTCTGTACAGCAACCGAGCCTCGCTTGTGTTGATATCAAATGTCATCCACTGCTACAGCAGACACGAGAATACCGCGCTACTTGGACGAATGGGCGAGATCTTGCAGAAGGACGGCCTGCTGGTTGTGCATGACTTTTTTAGCGACGGCAACAGTTTTGGCGCACTGTATGACCTGCATATGATGCTCAATACCTACAACGGCCGCACCTATAGTTTTGGCGATACGCTCCGGATGCTGGATCAGGCCGGATTTTCCCATACGAATATAATCGAGCTTGAATCATATTCACACGCGGTCCTGGCCTCAAAACAGCCACTCAATGCGTTTGAAAAGGATCCCGTCTTCATACTTCGGCAGAGAGCGCTCTCATTGGGTTTCTTCGAGGCCGCAGCAATTGATCCGGCCAATATTCCGATCGAGCCCTGGGTCAAGGCAAAGTGCCGTTACGGCTGCATGTTTTATGGCAGAAAGTGGAGCTGTCCACCCCATTCCATGGGAGCTGATGACTTCAGGGAGCTTTTGGGATGCTATTCAAAGGCAATCGTTGTGGCGGGACAGCCGCCGCTGAAGGAGTTTCAACAGAAGCTGCTGGAACTGGAAAAAACGGCATTTCTGCAGGGATTCAAGAAGGCGCTGGCATTTACCGGCGGTCCCTGCAGCTGGTGTGAAAACTGTGATGACAACCGCTGCAGCTTTCCGGAAAAGCGCCGGCCATCATTGGAATCGTGTGGCTGTGATGTGTTTGCCCTGGCGGATGCCTGCCGGATTTCGATCAAACCTGTCAAAAGCAGCGACGATTTTGTTCAGTACATCGGAATGCTGCTGGTGGAATAGCTATTTCAAATCATTTTGGTATGAGGCATGAAGCTCCCGCATGAAAATATTGATAATTGAAAATCCGCGGCCGCTGACGATCGAGCATTACAATGATGTTGCCAACGCTCCGCTTTCTGCCAGCCTGAACAGCGGATATGCCTTGGCGGTTGCCCGCCGCTCCGGCTGGGAGGCAGCACACCTTGATCTGACCGCCTGCCAGGACAATGAAACCTTTATCGCAGACAGTATTCTGGCCGAAAACGCCGACCTGATTCTGATCCATTGGGTCTATTCCTGGGGAAACGAGAATATCGTCCGCAATATCCTGGATATACTCCGTAACAACCATGGCGGATCAATGGGAGCCTTCGGGCTGTTCCCGACTCTGGCGTATCAACGGTTGTCCAGCTATGCGCCGCAGCTGGATTTCATACTGGTTGGAGAGTTTGAAGCAACACTTGAGAATCTGTTATCATTTTACATGTACGACAAGGCTCTCCCTTCAATACCCGGACTCTACCGCGGCACCAGCGACTTCGTCCGTCGGGATCCGATTGATGATCTGTCACGGCTGCCGGTCCCGGATGATGTCGGATCAAACCGTCTCTACCCGACTTTGAACATCTCAGCCAGCCGCGGCTGTTTCGGCAATTGCAGTTTCTGCTTCGTCAATCCTTTTTACGGCTGCAGCAAGCGACGGGAACGAAGCATCGCTTCGTTCAGTCATGAACTTGAAACCCGCCTTATACGAAGGCCGGTCAGTAATGTTTATTTCATCGATCCAACCTTTGTAAACTACGACGAAATGCAGACCGGCCGCGCCGTGGAGATCAGTTCCATTCTGAAAAGCAACCATCTTCAGTTCGGATTTGAAACCAGGGTAGACACCATAAACGAAAGCCTGATCACCAAGCTCGCAAACAATGGAGCCACCAGCATTTTTCTCGGCATCGAGTCCGGCTGTGAAGCGGCTCTGCAACGCATCAACAAGCGAATTACGCGAGAGCAGATCATACGGGCCGTGCGGGCAGTGCAAAACAGCGGCATATCCTTGTCGGTCGGCTTTATCATGTTCGAACCGGATTCAACGCTGGATGAGCTTTTTGCAAACTATTCCCTGCTGGAGGAGTTGGGACTGCTGTCCCATCATGACCAGACCATAAATATGCTGTACCATAGTCAGATCGTACTGTACGGCTCAAAGGCCTGGCGCAGGTTTGACAAAGAAAACCGCCTGCTTCTGAATGAACGGCTGCCATTTGAGGCATGCTACCGGTTTAAACATGACAATGTGGCAAGGGTTTGCAATGCCATGCGATTGCTGTCGTCCGAGTATTTTGTCCGGATAGACCGCCTGTATCAGCAGCAAGGCATTACAATCAGCGAACAGTTTGCCTGTTGCCATGTACATGACCCGGCTGGAATCAATGCAAACGACCTGAACCTGATTTTGAAAGAGGCTTTCCTTGCATTCATCAAACATTCCGATGATTGTGATTCAAAACAATTCAAAGAGATGGAGCAGATGTTTTTAAATAGCCTGAGGACTTGCTTTTAGCAATATGGATGATTAAATTGGCCGGAGAGAATAAATTGCATTCTGTCATGCAGTGGTGTTAAATGGCGCTATTTCGTATTTCACTTTAACTGATGCAAGGAGTTAATAACATGAGAAGAAATGCCGTAAAGGTATTGACATTGTTTGCAGCGGTGCTGTTTCTGACGGTAACCGGTCTTGAGTTTGAGGCGCATGCCAGAGCAGGAGGAGGCCGTTCCATCGGCAGTAGCGGGTCGCGCAGTTATTCGCGTTCAGCCGGCCCGACCCAACAGGCCGCCCCATCGCGACAACAGGCCGCTCCATCACCTAACCAGCCCTATCAACAGCCTGCGAGTGGTGGCTTTATGCGAAGCATGGCCGGCGGTATCGTCGGCGGCATGCTGGGCGGCATGCTTTTCCGCAGCCTAGGCTTCAGCGGCATGGGCGGCGGCACGGGGGGTGGCGGCATCGGACTTTTCGAGATTATCCTGATTGCCGGCATCGGATACCTGATCTACCGCTATATCAAGAAAAAGAGAGAAGCGGACTCCGGCAACTCTTTCAGCCAACCCCAATATATGGGAGGCGCTGCTATTCCGAACGCCACTCCGCTTTACGGGGGCAATCAGGAGCAATTGCCTCAAACCGACGACGTGGAGGTCGGACTGGGACATATTCGCCAGTTTGACCACGCCTTTGATGAAGACCGCTTCAACGACCTGGTCATGGACAATTTCTTCAAAATCCAGGGAGCCTGGATGAATCGGGAACTGTCGCCGGTTGCCGGCATTATGACCGACGAAATGCGCAGTATCATGCAGCAGGATATTGAAAAATTGCTCCGCGACAAGCAGATCAACAGACTTGAGAACATTGCAGTCAGAAAGGTGGAAATAGTGGAGGCCTGGCAGGAATCGGGGCAGGACTACATCAACGCGCTGATCTATGCCAATCTGCTTGACTACACCACCGACGACAGCACCGGCGCGGTGATCTCCGGCAGCAAGACCGATCCGGTCAAGTTCGAGGAATACTGGACTTTTACCAGACCGGTCGGCAACAATCCCTGGAAACTGTCGGCAATTAATCAAAAATAGATCACCTTGTATGACCTGACAGTAACCGCCCCGCTTCCGGAAAGGATTCGGGGCGGTTTTCAATTTTGCCGTGAGACTCCGTATGAAACCCCTCGACTTAAAAACCATCGACATCTCCGGTCTCAACCTGATCGAGGCCAGCGCCGGCACCGGTAAAACCTGGACTATTGCCGCCCTTTACATCCTGATTCTGCTGGAAAAGGAACTGCGCCCCGAACAGATTCTGGTGGTAACCTATACCAAGGCCGCCACCGCAGAGCTGCGTGACCGGATCAGACGCCGCATCAGCACGACCCTGGAACTTTACACGAGTGGGCGGCCGGCATCGGATGATGCACTGGAACAGCTCCTTATGTCGGATCGCCCGCAGAACAGGGATCGGGCACGGCTGCTCCTGACCCGGGCCCTGTATTCTTTTGATGATGCCGCCATCTTCACGATCCACGGTTTCTGCCAACGGGCACTGCTTGAAAATGCCTTCGAGAGCGGTTCCCTGTTTGACAGCGAAATGATTACGGATCAAAGCGCGATCATCCGGCAGGTTTGCGATGATTTCTGGCGTTCACGGATCCTTACCCAACCTGATGAATTCGTGGAGCGTTTGGTTGCCGAGAAATATAATCCCGAAAAACTGGCCGCGCCTTTTTACGGCCATTACCAGAATCCTGATCTGAAGGTTATTCCCCAGGGACAGGACAGTGACTTGACACCGTTGATCGCTCAACGCAACAGTTTGTATTCAAATTTCTGTGAGCTGTGGAAAGCTGAACGTAATATTATTCTGGAACTGCTTGTTCAGTCCGGGCTGCATCAGGGAAGCTACAGTCCCAAGCAAATCAGCGCTGCCGCCGAGATTGTCAACAGCTGGGTGGCAGGCGCCACAGCCGATATCCCCTGCGGCAAGCTGGAGTTCTTTTCGGCTCGGAAAATTGCGTCCAAACCAACCAAGACAACTAAGTTTATTCCAGAACACGCCTTTTTTCCCATTTCCCAGCAACTGTTTGATGCAACAGAGGCAATCGCTGATGCTTACCGGAACAAGCTGATTGCCTGTCGTCTGGATTTAAAAGAGTGGCTGGCAAGCGAACTTTCACTCAGGAAAAAAGTGTTGAACCAGCGCTGTTTCGATGACTTGCTGCTGGATCTTTATCTGGCGCTTGAAGCTGAAAATGGCGCTGCGTTTGCGGCACGGCTGCGCGAACGTTATCGAGCAGCCCTGATCGACGAGTTTCAGGACACAGATCCGCTGCAATGGAATATCTTCAAGCGGATCGGATCCGAATGTGGTTACCCGCTGTTCCTGATCGGCGATCCCAAGCAGGCCATCTACAGCTTTCGCGGGGCCGATGTTTTTGCTTATCTGAATGCCGGAAACAATGTTCACGATGACAAACGACTTACCCTGGGCACCAACTTCCGCTCGGTTCCGGCGCTTGTGACGGCTGTCAACAAACTGTTTTCGGCCCGGCCCGATCCTTTTCTATGTGCGGAGATTCCCTTTAACAGTGTCGGTGCAGGTCGTTCAAGCAATGACGCCCTGCTGCAAAACGGAATGCCTGCCTCACCGCCGCTCCACGTCTGGATCTACCCCCGTGACGATCAATCAAAAGCAGAGGTCAAACCGGTTGCCGTCGAACAGACCGTTCAGGCCGTTGCCGGTGAAATTGTCCGCCTGCTCGAAGCGGGTCGCTATTCATTGTCCGTTGACGGGCTGACGCGCCCCTTACGTCCAGGCGACATCGCCGTGCTGGTAAAGTCCCATAAACAGGCCGAACGCATACAGCAGGCTCTATTGATGCGCGGCGTCCCCTCCGTCCAGCAGGGTAGCGCAACCATATTCAGGACGGCAGAGGCACTGGACCTGCTGCGAATATTGAGGGCCGTTGCGGAACCGGGCCGGGAAAGATTACTGCGAGAGGCTCTGCTGACCGGAGTTATCGGGTTGACGGCCAATCAAGTTGCTGCATTTGTAGATTGTTCCGGCGAAGATCCGGAATGGGAAGCCTGGCTGCTCCGCTTCCACGATCTGCATGCTGCCGCCCTGGCCGGCGGCGTGGTTGCAGTCGTGTCGCGACTCTTAAGCAACTGCGGTGTCCGTAGCCGGGTTCTGGCGCGTGTCGACGGAGAACGCTGCCTGACAAACATTATGCACTGCTGCGAACTGCTGCACCAGGCCGAACACGAACAGGGCAAAAGCATCTCCGGCTCCATCAACTGGCTGGAGCGCCGCATATCCGGGGACCAGAAAGATGACGCCGCCCTGCTGCGCCTGGAAACCGATGACAACGCGGTCAAGATTTCGACCATACACGCCAGCAAAGGGTTGCAATATCCGGTAGTGTTCGTTCCCTTTGCCTGGGATCCACCTTCCGGAAGAACCGATCGGGTCATGTTCCACAACCCGGACGGAGAACTGGTGCTGGATCTGGCTGAAGAAGATGAGCATAAAAAACTGGCCAAAGCTGAACGGAACGCCGAAGCTGTCCGCCTGCTGTATGTCGCCCTGACCCGGGCGGAGTTTCGCTGTTACTTCGTCTGGGGCTGTATCAGTGGTGCGCTGGATTCACCGCTCTTCAATCTGCTGCATGGCGAAAAAGTCGAAAAGGAAAACAAGGTTTTTGCCGCTCTCAGTGACACGCAAATACTGGAACATGTCCGGGATCTGGCAGCAAGCGGGGATTCGGATATTTCAGCGGAGCTGATGCCTCCGGAGACAACCGGGATTACATATTGCGAAGAAACGGTGCAACGGGAGCCTTTTGCCTGCAGAACATTGTCCACGCTTCCCCGCGATGACTGGCGAGTTGCAAGTTTCAGCGGCATGCTTTCCGGAGTCGGCCACACATTCCAGCCGCGTGACCATGACAACCTGGTTTCCGGCACAATGACGGACAAAGTTGAGGAATTTGAACCGGCATCAAATGGGCTGACCATTTTTGATTTTCCGAAGGGGGCCAAAGCCGGTACCTGTCTGCATGAAATCTTCGAGCAGATGGATTTTGCCGATTTGAAAAAGAATGACATTTCGGCCATAACCCGCGCCGCCCTTGCGTTCAACGGTTTTCACGAATATTGGCTGCCGACTGTCTGCAAAATGGTTTCAGATGTGGCTGCGGCGCCTGTTATTCGGGATGATCCGGATTTCAGCCTGTCAAGATTGCGGAAAGGGAGCTGGCAAAGCGAAATGGAATTCTATCTGCCGCTCAGCCAGCTTGCACCTGAGACAATCAGATCGTTGTTCGACGGATTGCTTGACAATCAGCTTTTCCCGGACTTCCACGAAGTCCTTTCCAATCTTTCATTCCGGCGCAGCCGAGGCATGCTGCAGGGTTTTATCGATCTGGTTTTCGAGCACGCCGGTCGCTACTACATTATCGACTGGAAATCCAATCATCTCGGCCATCGCTCCAATGATTACGGACAGGGTCAGATGCGGGAGTCGATGGCACACAGCGCCTATATCCTGCAGTATCATCTCTACTCGCTGGCACTGGACCGCTTGCTTCAACTGCGGCTGCCGAACTATGACTACGAAACCCACTTCGGCGGCGCCATTTATATCTATCTGCGGGGTGTAACCGGCAGTGATTCCCTGTCGGGCATTTACCATGACCGCCCCGCGCCGGAATTTATCAGAAGGGCTGCGAAGAGTATGCTTTTATAGTAATTATTGACAAACCTTTGAAGTTTCGAGAGGTAACTATTTATAAAATATGACTTGTATTTTTACTGTTTTGATTGCATCCTATCAAGTCATACTGCATTCCAAATTATTCTGCCGGCTCAATCATATCTTACCGACGCCTTCTGGAGAAATACTGCATGAAAAAAACTCATCTGAATCTGGTGTTGATTCTGTTTGTTGCATCACTTACCGCATGCAGCGGCGGCAGCACTCAATTTGTAGACTATGCGCCTGTTGACAATACCCCCAAACTTAACATGAAAGAGTCTATCTATAAGGTTTTGTTACCATCAGGGAACACACTGACAATAACCACAGACCAGTCCGGCACAACTGTCAACGGTGCCTATACGATCAGAAACGGAGCAGCAATTATTTCCAGCGGAACGGTTTCAAATATAGTTTCCCAGATTACACTTAAAGGATATCCTGGCAGTCCCTGCCCGGATGAGGCCATAACAATTGTCCCGACTAACATAAACGCTACAAACAGTGAGGCTGACATAACTCTTTCCGGACAGAAAAGCTGCTCGGAGTCATTGACAACAACACGGTCACGTCTTAGCAAGTTCGTTCCGCTGGCAACAGCCAGGATGTTTTCAAAAGTAATAATCAATACCAATCAGGAAGTATCGATATCGGTTGCTTCGGGTGACAACGTAAACTTCGTTGGTTCGGTTACTCTGGAGGATATATCGCTTCCAGCTTCGGCAACCGGTACGATCGTTGGCACGGTCACAAATTCAAGCACCATTCCGTCAGTGAGTAATGCCGTTGTTGAGATCAACAATCCGGCGGCATTTGGATTTGTTTTTACTCGCACCACCAACTTCTCGGGGCATTTCCTTGCACTGAACGACAGCATATCAGCCGTAAACGGCCACGTCAGAACGAGCATATCACCCCTGGCCAACCAATATTTCATAAGCGAGATCGGTGCCTCGGTTACAAACATTAATGGCACTGCCACAGTATTGGGACCGGTTACAGTGCCATTTTCTTCTGCTGTGCAGACCTACACCCCCCTGTAGCATATACACCAGCTGAAACAACGAGACGCATGAACTTGCAAAAAGGATTCGATTAAAGTGCTCATCAATCTGGTCGCAATCCACCCCTGCCCTTCTCCTCAAGCAGTACCGCTTGCAAATGCCTTTCTTAAAAGTATCGTCAGCGAAACGTCTATCGATGTTTCCCTGATCGATACTTTTATCGGCCAGGATCCGGCTGAAATAGCCGCTTTACTCGCAACAGACAAACCTCGTGTAGTCGGCTTTTCCATGTACGTCTGGAACCGTGCCGCCTGCCTGGAAATCGCGAATGAATTGCGAAAAACGCTTCCCGAAACCCTTATTTTTGGCGGTGGTCCGGAAGCCACAGCTGATCCGAGCGGAGTTCTGCAGAACGGGGTCCTGGATTTCGTAATTTCCGGCGAAGGTGAAGCACCCTTTGCCGCTCTCTGCGAGCACCTGATTGCCGGCAAAAATATTTCCGGCATTCCCGGAGTTGTCATCGCGAGCGAGACCTCTCTCGCCCCGGCAGCGCCCGTCGTCGATCTGGACACGATACCCTCCCCTTACCTGAACGGAATTCTCGACACTCGCAATTATACCGGCATCCTTTGGCAACTGGCACGTGGCTGCAGTTTTGCATGTGATTTCTGTTTCGATTCACGTGACAAGCATGGAGTACGACGCTTTCCCGTTGAACGGATCGAAGCCGAACTGAGGCACTTTGCTGCAACCGATGTTTCCCAGGTTTTTGTGCTGGATTCAACTTTCAATCAGGATGCTAAACGGGCTAAAAATATCCTGCGCATGATCAAAAGAATTGCGCCGCAGATTCATTTCCACTTTGAGGTACGCAGCGAATTCATCGATCGCGAAATGGCCGATCTGTTTGCGCAAATCACATGTTCGTTGCAGATCGGTCTCCAAAGCGCCGATCCGATTGTTCTCAAGCGGGTCGGGCGCTCATTTGACCGTGATGACTTTTCGAAAAGAGTCGGACTCTTGAATGATAGTGGCGCAGTATTCGGTTTCGACCTGATCTACGGTTTGCCGGGAGATACGCTGAACGGTTTTTGCAACAGCCTGGATTATGCACTATCGCTCTACCCAAACCATCTTGACATTTTTCCGTTGGCGGTCCTGCCCGGCACCAGGCTTGCGTCAAGTGGGACGGAACAGGGCCTGAAATGGCAGACATCCCCGCCATACACGCTGTTGTCCACGGACAGTTTCAGCAGCGCAGAGCTGGCAACCGCGGGACAACTGGCCAAAGCATGCGACATTTTTTTTACAAGAGGCAAAGCGGTGGCATGGTTTAATGCGGTTGTTGAAACATTACAGCTGAAGCCATCGTTATTTATGAAGTTATTCGGCGATTGGCTGGCCGTAGGCAGTGGAGCAAGTATATCCGAAAGCGATTTAAGCGATAACGATATCTGGGAGATGCAGAGAACTTTCCTAAAGCTGCAGTTCAGCCCCAAAAGCTTGAAACGATTTCTTCCAATCGTCCTGGATCTGGTAGATTATCATCACCATTACGCCGCAGCCCTGCTTGCCCCGCAACAGAAAAATATCAAGGTCATACAATCCAAGACGAAATTGTCCGAAACAATATTTCGTATAGCCCCCTCATCCCAAATGGCACATTTCCACTATGAAATTCAGGACATTTTGGACAGCGGCGCCCCAAACATCAACTGGATGTATAAGCATCTTTCAGCGACCGGTTCCCATGCTGTCATATATCCAAATAATGGTTACGTCTGTACCGAGTCACTGGACCGGTCGTACTATTCCGTCCTGGAGCAGATGGACGGAATAACAACTACGGGAAAGCTGCTGATAAAACTTGGACTCACACTCGAAGACACGCTTGATTTCCTGATGTTTGCCCAAGAGGAAGGAATCATCGTATCCGCCTGACTGCGGACTACAGGCATTCCCACCCCCTGTTAGGAACTTACGTAAAAAAGTTGCATTTTATGAAAGTATTTAGTATATCATCTATCTCTTTATTGATTGGATTTGAATTTGCTCCGGTTTTGAAAGGTGTTTATCGTCATGCATGACAAGATCAGGATTTTTTCCGGCAACTCCAATCCAGTATTGGCCCATAAAATATGTGACAGTTTGGGAGTTCCGCTTGGCGCAGCCAGGGTCCGGCGTTTTTCCGATGGTGAAGTGTTAGTCGAGATCGGTGAAAACGTACGCGGCCGCGACGTTTATGTTGTACAGTCCACCTGCGCGCCGACCAATGACAACCTGATGGAACTATTGGTTATTACTGACGCTTTGAAGCGCGCATCTGCGGCAACCATTACCGCCGTGATTCCCTACTACGGCTATGCCCGTCAGGATCGCAAGGCAGCGCCACGCACACCGATTACAGCCAAACTTGTGGCCGACCTGATCACAACAGCCGGTGTAAACCGGGTTGTAACCATAGACCTGCATGCCGGACAGATTCAAGGCTTTTTCAACATTCCGGTCGACAACCTTTATGCTGCGCCGGTTATCCTCAACTACCTCAAAGACCGTTTCTGCGGAGATCAGGTCGTAATGGTGTCTCCCGATGCGGGCGGTACCGAGCGCGCCAGAGCATTCGCCAAACGCTTGAATTACTCTCTGGCCGTTATCGACAAGCGACGCACCGGTGCCAACGTTGCCGAAGTAATGCACCTGATCGGGGATGTCCGCGGCAAAATCGCGATTATCCTTGATGACATGATTGATACGGCAGGCACCTTGACCCAGGCCGCTAAAGCATTGAAAGAGAACGGCGCCAAAGCCATCTATGCTTGCGCAACACATGGAGTTCTTTCCGGTCCAGCTATCGAACGTATCAACAGCTCGGATATTGAAGAGGTTGTCTTAACCGACACCATCCCCCTTGGAGACAAGGAAACAACAACCACAAAAATCAGGATGCTGTCCGTAGCAGAGCTTCTGGCGGAAGCTATCCGCCGTATCCATGAGGACGAATCGGTAAGCTCACTTTTTGTTTAAATCGAATCAAAATAATCAGAATAGGGCGGAATGAACCGTCACTACAAGCGGAGGAACAGTTATGCAACAGAAACAAATGAACATTGAATTACGCACCAAGACCGGTACGGGAGTATGTCGCAGACTTCGTAACGCTGATATGGTTCCTGGTGTCGTTTATGGCAAGGGTGTAGACCCGATGCCGGTAAGCATCAAAATCCGTGACCTTCAGGCGGCTATTTCCGGCGAAGGCGGCCAGAACAATCTGATTACACTGATTGGCGGAGGAGCTCTTGACCAGAGCATAGCCATCGTCGTTGACCTGCAGCGCGATCCGATCAAAAAAACCTACAAGCACGTTGACCTGCACCGCATCAATCCCAATGAAAAAATCCGCGTTACAGTTCCTGTCGTACTGAAGGGTACCGCCGCTGGTGTCAAAGAAGGCGGCCTGCTGGATCTTGCCCACCATGAGCTGCATGCCGAGTGCCTGCCTGGCAACATACCGGATCATATCGAAATCGACGTTACCGATCTCAAAATAGCCCACTCAATTCATGTCGGTGAGATCAAACTTCCTGAAGGTGTGGTTCTGCTCGACAAAGCCAACATTCCTGTTGTAAGTATCCTCGGCCGTGCCAAGGAAGAAGAAGCAACGGCAGCCGCCTAACCCCGAGCGTCTCGACACAGCATGAGCACATTTATCATAGCGGGGCTGGGAAATCCCGGCCCCACCTATCAATGGACCCGCCATAACGCGGGTTTCCTTTTTTTGGATCGATTGGCCGACAGCGAGAATACTTCCATTACCCGCGCATCCTTTTCCGGATTGACCGGTGAAATGAGCTATGCCGGCCACAAGCTGATCCTGCTTAAACCGCAGACCTTCATGAATCTTTCGGGCAAATCGGTCATGCAGGCTCTCCAGTTCTACAAACTGCCCATTACCCAGCTGATAGCAGTTCATGACGAACTCGATCTACCCTATGGTGCAGTGCGTTTTAAACAGGGTGGCGGGCACGGTGGTCACAATGGATTACGCTCCATTATGGAACAACTTGGAAAAAACGATTTCATCAGGTTACGTATCGGCATTGGTAAATCACCTCACGGAGACACGACCAGCCACGTTCTCGGCAATATTCCGCCGAACCAGATGGAGTTTCTCCCAAAGATCCTTGACGGCGGAATTAACATGCTCAAGATGATGCTGGATGAAGGGATATCCAAAGCGATGAGCCTGAATAACAACAAAAACTTTCTGGAAGGATAGATAAATGGCTATCAACTGTGGAATCGTCGGACTTCCCAACGTCGGCAAATCTACCATATTCAATGCGCTTACCTCGGCAGGAGCCGAATCGGCTAATTACCCTTTCTGTACCATCGAACCAAACGTAGGGATTGTCCAGGTGCCGGACCCTCGCATGGATCAACTTTCCGCAATTGTCAATCCGCAGAAGACTCAACCAACCACGATAGAATTCGTGGATATTGCCGGTCTCGTCAAGGGCGCCAGCCAGGGCGAAGGGCTCGGCAACCAGTTTTTGGGGCACATACGCAGCGTTGATGCCGTTGTGCATGTCGTAAGGTGCTTCGACGACGACAATGTTGTTCATGTTAATGGTCGCGTCTCACCGGCCGATGACATCGAGATAATCAATACCGAACTTGCCCTTGCTGATCTGGATACTATTGAAAAGAAAATCCAGCGGGCCGAGAAGATGTCGAGGAGCGGCGACAAAAAAGCCAAGGAAGAGGTAGACTTTTATCTTCGCGTCAGGGCACTGCTTGAACAGGTCAAGAAGCTGCACGGCGTTGCCCAGAATGAGGACGAACGGATCTGGATGCGGGATCTCCATCTATTGACCGACAAGCCGGTACTGTATGTCGCCAATGTCACTGAAGATGACCTGGAAGGAACTCATCCCAACGTCGCTAAAGTGCGGGAGATCGCCGCAGCCGAGAACTCCGGTGTGGTCGTTATCTGCGGCAAGCTGGAAGCTGAAATATCCGAACTTGACGGTGACGAAAAACAAGCTTTTCTTATGGACATGGGTTTGCCGGAAGCCGGTCTGGATCGCCTGATTCGCAGCGCTTATTCGCTTTTGGGGCTGATTACGTACTTCACTGCCGGCGTCAAGGAAGTTCGAGCCTGGACAATTGTCAAAGGCACCAAGGCTCCCCAGGCAGCGGGAGTTATCCATACCGACTTCGAAAAGGGCTTTATCCGCGCCGAAGTGATCGGCTTCGAAGACTACATTGCCTGTAATGGTGAAAGCGGCGCCAAAGAAAAGGGACTTATGCGTCTGGAGGGCAAGGAATACGTTGTTAAAGATGGGGATGTCATGCACTTCCGCTTCAACGTCTGATATTAGTTTTGAATATGAAAAATTAAAGCCCCGGTTTTGGCCGGGGCTTTAGAGTACCTATAAAAGCTACTGATTAAATACGTGTTACATTGGCTGCCTGCAGCCCTTTAGGTCCTTTGACGATATCGAAACTAACCGCATCGCCTTCGGCCAAGGATTTGAAACCTTCGCCGGAAATGGCGGAGAAGTGTACGAAGATGTCCTCGCCCTGCTCCTGCTCAAGAAAACCGAAACCTTTGCTGTCGTTAAACCATTTTACTCTTCCTGTTGTCATGCTACTTCTCCTTCTGTCCTGCTTGTGTAATGCACTCATGATAGCACGAGTGTTTGAATAGCAACTATAAATAATTTATCACATATGCTGTAAACTTTATATTTTTTAACCATTATCACAATTTTTATAGTTTGTATGCAAAAAAAATCTCCCGCTTTTATTTTTTACAACAGAGCGAAAACACAACCAGGCTGAGAAGGATCAACCGACACTTGGACAATCCATGAATTACATCTCCCTACACCTGCTCTGCTGCTGAAAGCGCCAACCCCTCCAGCAAACCATAGTCACTTACTTTCAAGCGATTGAATCCGAATGCGTCCATGACATGAGTTGTTACAAGGATGCCAGCCATTATCAGATCTTCCCTTCCCTTTTCGAGGCCGGGAACCATAATGCGCTCCAGCGGTGTCAATGGCAGTAGTCTGTCATATATGGCTTCTATTTCCCCTCTGCTGATCAGGAAATTGTTGACCCTGCGGTAATCATACACTTCCATCTCCATCTGTATGGCGGCAAGTGTTGTTGCTGTCCCAGCAGTTGATACCAACTCTGAACCAGGTTGAATAGAAATTCCTGCCGATGACATCTCGGACGTAAGCAGGCCCAAGACGGCCGTTATTCTTTGGTTCATGGATCGGTATGTGGAGAAACCTTCCGTGAGTCTGACAACCCCTAACGGCATACTGTTAACAAACAGCGGAATTCCGTTTTCAGCGACGGTTATCTCGGTGCTGCCTCCCCCCACATCCAAAACCACCATGTTTTCACGGATCACATCGAGACCGGACATAACACCATTAAGGGTCAAGCGGCCTTCAAGATCACCATCAATAACAGTCAGCTGAATTCCGGTTTCCCGCTTGACACGGTCAACGAAGGCAGCTCCGTTTACTGCATCCCTCACAGCACTGGTAGCAGAAGCCCTCACCTGCAGGACGCCATGCTCCCGCATGATGCCTGCAAAACGCTTAAGACAACTCATTCCACGTTGCTGCGCATCATCGGATAATCCCTTGTCATCGGAAAATCCGCCACCAAGACGGACAATCTCCCGTTCAACATGGAGTGTGACAAGCGTCCGGGACTCACATTCTCCAATGAGCAATCTTGCGGTATTCGTTCCAAAATCAATGGCGGCACATCTCATCTTCACTCGGGTCTCCTGAATAGAACTCCCATAATATTCAAGCATAATTCCGCAATTCTCATGCAGGAGGATTCCATTTCCTGAAACAAAATGGCAGAACGGGGCGGGCATACCCCGGAACAGATTCTGCTGATGTGCAACTCTTTGATCTGCTCATGCAACTGCCGGGTGCGAGCCTTTAAGTGATGGAGATCATCCCGATTATAGTTCTCGCCGGATGAAACAAACTTTTCCGATTTCGCAAGAATGTATCCAACCTGTTCCGCAAAGGTGATCAGATCGTTCATTGCATCCTGAGAGAAGATTATTCCAGATTCCTTACGATCCAATGTGCAGTCGAGAATATCTTCGCTGGCATCACCTATATGTTCCAATGCAGAGACGATCTGGATAAGGCCTGGTACTTCGTACAAAATATCAGGACCGCTGGCGTTTTTTGACAGTTCTGCCAGAAAAGATGTGATTTCAGAGTTCAGCGAATCCAGAAGCTGTTCATGCTGACGTATCGTCTCAACCCGCCGTGCATCAAAGTCTGAAAGAATGGCAAGGACATCTGCATACATCCATGTGGCAACTGTCGCCATTCGCTGGACTTCCTTCCTGGCCTGTTCAAGAGCGATCGGAGGCGTTGCCAGAATGCGTCTGTCGAGATAACCGGCGGCTGGTTGCAGACCACCTGCCCTACTACCGTTGGCATTAGTTTCAGACTTATGCAGAAACCTTGAAAATGGTCCTGCAGAAACGAATAGTACCAGGGCAGCAAGTGAGCATGAAATGGTATATCCCCACGACAAAACGTCTCTTCGATCCATACCCGCAAACAGTGCTGCAACTTCGTGTGAAATATCAGCTCCTGTCTGCGAAAATACAATCAGCAGCAGACAGACCATCAATGTGACCAGCATCAAAAGCATGGCAACTCGACGTGCGACATACTTGCCGCCAACTGACGCCAGAAGTCCGATTGCAGACATTCCGAGCATGCCGCCGCATGACATGGCAAAAGAGAGCGAAGAAATCATCGAACTGCTTTTTTCCAGAGATGCAATAATCGAAATTGTTGACTGGGATGACTGCACGAGAAAAGATACTATTGCTCCGAATAATGCCGCCATAAAGGTTGACCCATACAGCATTCCGCGCATCAGATCTTGCAGGGGATGACTCTCATTGATTGGTCGGTAACTTCCCTCAAGAAGCGAAAGCCCGAAAAAAAGTAATCCTATTCCCAACAGCAGAGTGCCATAATGAACCAGACGCCTGTTGCTGAAAAAATATTTTACTATAAACCCGCCTAGAATAAAGAAACCTGAAAACAAGCTATAGGGAATGAGGTGCAGATGAAGGGAAAGCGAACTGCCGAGCAGAATCCCGGAAAGAACACAGAGAGCCTGAAATACATTCAAAACACCGCCATTCAGAAGCCCGACTGCGAATATCACAGCGGCACTTCCGGAACTGACCGCAAGTGTCATTAATATACCAAACAGCAATGACAAGTAACGATTGGAAGTAACCTGCAATAGTATGCTTCTAATACGGTCGTCCGCAATGGAGCGAATGCCATCCGACATCAGCTTCATTCCGAGCAGGAAAAGCCCAATACCACCCAAAGCACCTTCCAGGATACCAAGATGCATCTATTCGACTCGACAATACATAAATTTATTTTGATATTTTGAACGGGAAGAGAAAATCTGGCGGTGATGACTTTGGAGTGCCTTTTGCAAATATCATCATCTTGAGACTCTTATGGTTTGCAGGGTCAATCTTGAAGTACGTCAATCCCTCGATTTTCATACCGGGGATGACTGTTGTCATCGGAAGGGCTTTTGTATAAATATCCTGTGGATAAAGCTCATAGTAATATGGAAGAGATGAGTTGGATCGGTTGTAGAAGTTGGTTTTCTGATAATCCTCAAGGTAGTAAAAACCAACATAGGGATATGGCATCAGGTAGTAGGAGTCTTTCTTCAGCATGTCACGTACTTTGTCAGGAGTCAGAAGCGAGTATTGTAAACTGTTTTCATCCACAAGCACAAATGAATCTTCCGAGAATGCGATTTCAGAATCCGATACATTTTTTATGGAAACATTGAATGAAGTGACAAAGCTGTCAAGATTATAGGAATTAATGCCAGCCTCATCCACACGGACAGAAACCTCGGCTCCCTTTTTTGAGATAGTCAGCGAATTGTCAGTAAGATTAATGCGGCCATCGGCGACCTGCTCCGGAACGACCTTGACAGCTGAGCACCCCGAAGCCAAGATAGCTATGCTTAATATTATAAAAAGGGCAATTTTCATAAATTCTCCCCGGTCAATCAATGTACATCAGTTTTATTAGGATCAATTGCAATGGTGTCCAGTCGCTTTATATCATCCGCCAGAAGTGCAATTGTGAGAATGGATGATGACTTTGGCTGTTTGGCCCCAAGTTGTATGGTAATCCAGAGGTCAAGATCAAGCTTGTGCTGTAATCGTAAATACTTTTCGATTCGCCCTGCAATCTGATAGGCGTTAACAACATCCTGCTCACGTTCAGGATGACCTGAATAGCGACATTCCAACTTGACGATATTATTCTTTGAAATCCTCTTAAGTTCAGGAACCAGTCGATCAAATTGCCGGTATACACTCTGATCAATACTGCCCTTTACCGGAACAACGGCTAAAACCCTGGAGTTTCCAGACATGGAATCCTGGGCGGACGATATGCTGCCAAACATCAGTGAGAACAATATAATGATGCAGTATATCCAATAATTGAACATTTTCATATCATTTACCGTCCTTGGAAACCAGAAACAGAATTTCTGTGCGGCGGTTCTTGCGGCGACCATCCGCCGTTCCATTGTCGGTTATTGGCGTGGATTTACCCAACCCCTTGATAAATATCTTAGAAGGATCCACCCCTTCATGACTGATAAGATAAGTAGCAGCGGAAATAGCACGTTTCAAAGACAAATCCATGTTGTAAGCAAGCGATCCGATACCGTCTGTATGGCCGTCAATTTTCAGATACAACCATTTTTTATCTTTTCTGATCTGTTCAGCCACTTCTGAAAGCATCTTCTTTCCCTCACCTGAAAGCGTCCATTGATCGAAATCAAATGTCAAATCCGGAAATCTGAATCGACGATAGACCGACATACGCTCCGGCAAAGCAGTTGCCGCAGGAATTGATACCTGGGACCCTTTAACATCAACACCGTACAGCGGCGTAATGCCACGAATACGGTTCATGGTATAGTCAATTGCGCTTGCTTCACGATCCTGTATTTTCTGGGGTTGGAGCGATATTTCTTCATCGCGGGCCTTCAAAGGAATCTCTACCGGTATGACAGGCGATGAAAGGTTTGATGATGCCTGTTGCGGCGCAATAGTAATCTGGCCATAAGGCTTGATTAGAACTTCCTCTTTATCCGAATCAGTCTCAATCTCCAGCTTGCTGACAGGAGATGATTGAGCGGCCGATGCTTTAAGAAGCAGGCTGGATATGGGGATGATTTTAAGGGGCTGAAGTGCTTCCTTGGTTTTATCTTTTACCGGTTGCTTACGCCCGACTGAAGGAATTGGTTTTACATAGCTTCCGACACCCTGACAGGAACTCAAACCCAGCAAAAGTTTGAGATCAGGATCATAGCTGCCAAAACCTGTGCCGGCTGATGCATTCAGGGTAATGTGCGGGGAGAGATAATACTGAATACCGGCTGAAACTTCCATGCTGTAACCGGAATGAATGCTAAGGCGACTTAACGAAGGATTGTCTTCCACGTAATAGCGCTTGGTGGCGCCTACAAATTCGCCAAGCACTCTCATGCGCGGCATAAGCATGTATTCAAGGCCGGCACCGAACGTGATTTCGTTATCAATTTTGGCACCAGGTATCGTACCTGGCATCATATAACCGGCCGAAACATGCATTCCGACTTCGTTTTTGTTATAAGACGCAATCAGTTTTCCTGAAAGGTCAGTAACTCCGTCAATAATGCGATTTTCGGAAACATGCCGTTGGCCCAACAAGTCAACAGCCATTTTGAACAACGAAGATCGATCACCCAAAAAACGGATCTTGGTTCCAATATCCAGAGTTCCCCTGCCAGACGCATCTTCATCGCCATTAAACAGGATGTTAGGATATGCTCCGTAAACCTCCCAGAAGGTACCTATCCCCATGGTTATGGATACCGGCACAACCATGGAACTTTTCTTGTTTAAACTGTTATTGGTTCCATAACAGGACCATAAACCGATACATATATTCCCGGCGTCCAAAGTTTCGGCGGAAGACAATTCGATAAGCCCGCTTGAACCGGTCCTGCCGGGATTGGCAAATGCGTAAACCGGAACCAAACAGGTTAATATGATAGCAATAAAAATATTTATCATAATAAAGTTATGTAATGGTTTCCAGTACTTACTGAGATAGAGCAGATGTACACCATATGTGTTTTAGCCGAGAACCATCTCTTTCAGTTCTTTACCAACTTTGAAAAACGGCAGCTTTTTGGGACTTACCTCGATAGGTTCACCCGTCTTCGGATTTCTTCCTGTATAGGTACCGTAATCTTTGATGACAAAACTGCCTAAGCCACGGATTTCTATGCGATCTCCGCTTATCATTGCTTCAGTCATGGAAGAAAATATCAGGTTAACTATCTCTTCAGCCCGCTTGATAGGAATATCTTTTTTAATGGCCAGCTGTTCAACTAGTTCCGATTTATTCATCACGACCTCCAATGTATAGCCATATTGGGCTTTAAAAGCAAACTGAAGTTCAATTCAATGACAACATTTACCAAGATATTTTTTGTAAATCACGGCGGCGGCGTTGTGTCGACCGGCTACAAGCAGTGCTCCGTGCATTTTTTCTGCAGCAGAGCGGGCATAAGGCGTTGCCAAAAGGGGCGTGTACTGATCGATAGCGTCTTCATAAGCCCCGGTTGCCTCTAGTATTTCCGCACGCATCAACATAGCCTGTTCCGGCATCAATTCTTCAGCAATCATTGTATCAAGAATCTGCATGCACTCTTCAAGCCGGCCACTGTCTATCAACAAGAGTGCAAGATTAAGCCAGACCAGTGTATTGGAACTATTAAGCTCAAGCGCCTTGCGAAGATATTTTTCCGCATCAAGGTCATTACCCAACCGGTGCAATATTTTCCCGGTTTCGCAACAATAGATGTCCTGACTGACAGTTTCGGCACATTGTTCCAAGCGTGACAACGCCTCTTCGTGCCTGTCCAGACTTGCTGCGATATATGCGTATGCAAATTCTTCTCCCAATTCTAAATAACGATGATACTGTTCTACGGGAAGCTGACGAATAAGGAGGTCATAATATTCCATTGGGGGTAATGATTCGTCATATTGCGCTGAGTCAGCACAGTCGGAGGCTGACGCAGAAGAGCAAGAACCGCAGGCGGATTCATTAACCTGCTCTGCAGGACTATCATCTGCACCACTACACTCTTTGAGCAGAATATCCGCCTTTTCCCGTATACCGGCATCATAAGTCAGCGTTTTTACTAGTTCGAGATGATCAACAGCCTTATCGGTGTCTCCACGTGAAAAAGAAAATTCGGCTTCACGCAGATTGAGCTCGGCCAGCTTGTAATTGGCTGCGTCAATCCGTTCCTGAAATGTCTTTGTTAGATCAGTAGCGGAGTCATCACCGGCACAACGCTGCATGCCATCTTCATAACATGTCCTGGCATCAAAAAACGATTCAGACTCCAAATATCGATCCCCTTTTGCCAGTAAATCCGAAGCCGACTTTGAAAACAGTTTGGAAAATAATTTCACTTTATAACCTTTCTCATTCTTTGATAAATAATGTGACGCTTTCCAAATGATATGTCTGTGGAAACATATCGATTGGTACGGACTCGACAACATGATAACCGTGGCCTGCAAGCAGCCCGCAATCCCTGGCAAGCGTGCTCGGATCGCATGAAACATAGATTATTTTATACGGAATCAGTCGGACAATATCTGAAACAACGTCACCGGCACCTGCACGAGGCGGATCAAGCAGTACAACATCAAACCGGCGGCCCGCTTTGACAAGGCGCTGAATAGCTATTCGCACATCCGCGCAAACAAATTCCACATTCTGTATTCCATTACGAACCATATTACTTTTTGCAGAACGAATCGAACCTTCCGACCCTTCGATTCCCAGTACAGACGTAACGTCGGCAGCAAGGGGTATTGAGAAGTTGCCGTTTCCGCAATACAGATCCAGCAGTTGTTGCGATGAATTGAAACCACCCATCTTCCTGATTATTGAAATAATGGCTGCATTCTGGATTTGATTTACCTGTGCAAAACCACCGGGGAGATATGAGAGTGTAAAAGGCGTCTGATCTAGATCGCGACTGGGCATGCTGTAACAGATTTCATCGCTGCCCCATAGTTTTTCAAGTTCAGTTTTCTTATCCGATTGTAGAAAGAGGCCGGTACAAGGTCCCAGTTCAGCTGAACGATCAGTCAAAAACCTCCTGACACCAGGCAGATCCTTACCGACATAGTGAACAATTGCTGCAACTCCCTTTTCACCAGAATCAACGCTGATCTGATCAATAAACTCGGCACCGGCAAATCCGGTGAGAATAGATCTGAAACATTTCATTACTTCATTGATTACCGGCATAGCAACAAAACAACCGCTGATGGCATCCTCAACTTGGTGCGATCCATTCCGGTAAAATCCGATACGAATATTTCCGCGGTTGGCGGATACCTTGAACTGGACCCGGCTGCGGTAGCCATATTCCAATGGAGAAGCAACTACATCACGGATCAAGTCCCCGGCAACGCGCCCGCCCCGCCAAAGCGTCTCTGCAAAAATCTGCCGTTTCTGTTCAAGCTGGACCGGGTAATTAATATGCTGCCAGCTGCAACCACCGCATGCTCCGAAGATTGGACAAGCAGCAACGGCACGATCAGACGACGGTCGTACAATTTCAACAATCTCTGCCGTGCAATATGATTTCTTCTGGGCAGTCATGCGGAGGCGAACTTCATCCCCAGGACAACTGAACGGTACAAAGCATACCTTTCCTTCAATCCGGCAGACACCGTTTCCACCGTAGGCAAGCTTATCGATTAGGGCAACTGATGTCGTCACGTTAAAATATCCTGGAGGCATACTTTTTGGCGGATTTACTGATGCAGATTCTGTACTCTTTTCTAAAAAGACGGCGATCGAAATCATGTGCCGACAGATAACTGATGGCGGTATCCTTGAATGCTTCAACCAGTTGATTTCGGACCTTTGCTATATCCTGTTCCGGCACCGCCATCTTTTCCAGTATCCTTTCGAAACGGACGGATTCACCCAGCTTGTCAAGTGCATCGAGATACTGGTTTTCATCATCGAAGTAATCAACGGAAATCGGCACAATGCAATGCGCCAGTACCTTGACATGATAATACCCGCCAAAATAGTGCCGGGTTTCATCGGTCAACGTGATACAAAGACCCGAGTTCAGATTTATAGTCGTAATAATTTTTGAATTATTCAGCAAGATTGCTCCTCAATGTTCCGAACCAGATCCAGTAATCCTTCTACCACTGCGGATTCAATACGGGCGCCCTTTTCAGCAGAAGCCTTACCAGGATCACCCCACACCCCTCCTGGCCAGTAGCGACGCTTGTCGCGCACCAGAATTCCAGGCGGAAACGAAGGGTATTCAGCGGGAGCGCTTCCTTTGACCAACTGAGGATGGGAGTGCATGATCCGTGATGTTTCTATTTCGCCGGCATGACAATCACCGGGCGTCTCGATCAGACCCTTACCACGATCGCGCGCCAGCAGAAACTCGGTCACCACTGCAATCGAAATGTCGTCATAGCGTGCAATCAGCTCTTCGCCAGCTTCCTGAAGAGCCATACCATGGGCGCCACCGGCATGCCCGCTTATTGCAATGAACGTATGGAGTCCATGTTCCCGCAATGATTTGACGATATCTATAAATAGCGATTTTAGCGTGGTCGTAGTAATGGATATCGTACCGGGATGGCAGGATGAAGAACGGCAATTACCGTAATGAATGGGTGGGGCCACGAACAGCGGTTTTAACTCCGCCGCTTTGATGCATACCTGGTATGCCTCGAAAGTGTCGGTGGAAAGCGGAAGGTGCGGGCCATGCTCTTCAACCGAGCCGAATGGAATCAGAACGATCCTGGTCTCAGCAAGGCCCGCCTCAAACTCCGGCATTGTCATATCTGAAATAATCACAACGCACCCAATAACTTGTGCATCTGAGGAATAACGCGAACATCCGGCAAGCGTGATGAGGCCAGTTCCTGGAGCTGTAGGAGATGGGGAACCTTGATACCGATAACGCCGTCCGGCAATGTCAACGGCTGCAGAAACAGCGGTGTATCAATGTCTACACTTGAAATGATATCGCAGACCTTGTTGATTTCTTCCAGGTCGGTAGTGTCTCCTACAACAACCTTAACAGAAACATTGCTTCCCTGAGCCTCACGGAGAAAAAGCGTATGTATGTCCCACAGCTGCTCGGTGCAGCCGGCTGTGGAGGGGAGTTTCATATCCATGCTGATGTAGTCAACATACTTTTTCACCTGATTAAGAGCCAGGTGCATGGTTCCGTTCGTTTCAAGATGAATTGGAATTATATTACGGACATCCGGAAACAGCTCTGCCAGCAAGTCTGCGCACAGCAACGGCTCACCGCCGGTAAAACTTACCGAATGGTGCGCTCCCGGCAACTGTGTTTTCCAATCGGCAATAATTTCTGTAATGGCATCCAAAGACATCGGCTGTGGAAGATTGACAAATTCGCCTGAACCTGGCCTTGACTCGACCTTGCCGATCTCAGACTTTTTGAATTCGGTGTCACAATAGTTACAGTCGAGATTGCATTCGGTCAAGCGCACAAAAACCTGACGACGCCCGGCAAGCATCCCTTCGCCCTGAATAGACGAAAACAATTCGCTGATGTGAATAAAGTTACTCATAATATCGTGCAGATGCGTTATCTGATTCCCATACCGTTATTGAATCGACCTTGATATTTTCGTTGTTCATCCGCTCTGATATTCGATCATACAGATATTTTGCAATATGTTCCGACGATGGGGAAACCTCACGGAAAGCAGGGTTATCATTAAGGTATTTATGGTCAAGCTCGTTGATGATGGCGCCGGCATCACGCTTCAACACCTTGAAATCAATTCCGAGGCCTGATTTATCCAGTTCGCGGGCCGTAACCGACACTTCGACTTTCCAATTGTGACCATGCAGATTTTCACAATCCCCCTGGTAATTGATCAGATTATGTGCGGCTGCAAAACTGGTTTTGATTGTCAGCATATACATGGCAATGACTCCTTAATTATGACTTTATTCATGCAAGTATTAACTCTTTAATACTACACAAAAATATGGGCAACCACAAGGGTTGCCCATAAATTCGATTAAAAATGCGGGAATGCCTATTTCTGTGATGCTTCCAATGCCTGCTTTATATCAGCGATAATATCGTCCACGGATTCGATTCCAATAGAGAGTCTGATGAAATCAGCCGTTACACCTGAAGCAACCTGCTCTTCAGCCGAAAGCTGCTGGTGTGTGGTTGAAGCCGGGTGAATCACCAGGGATTTGGCATCACCGATATTGGCCAGATGCGAAAGAAGCTTTACATTGTCAATGAACTTTTTGCCCGCTTCCAATCCTCCCTTGATGCCGAAACCGATGATTGCCCCCTCCCCTTTCGAAAGGTATTTCAAGGCTCTGGCATGATCCTTGTGACTTGCGAGACCGGGATAGTTTACCCAGGAAACGGTGGGGTGAGCTTCGAGCCATTTTGCCACAGCACGGGCATTTTCCACATGACGGGGCATGCGAACGTGCAGTGTTTCCAACCCCTGAATAATCTGGAAGGAATTAAAAGGAGAGATGCATGCACCGGTATCACGCAGCAAAGACACTCTCATTTTGATGATGTATGAAATATTGCCCAATGCTTCCCAATATTTCAGGCCATGATAGGATGGATCCGGCTCGGTGAATTCGGGAAACTTGCCATTGTTCCACGGGAATTTTCCGCCATCCACAACCGCGCCGCCAATGCTGGTGCCATGGCCGCCAATAAACTTTGTCAGCGAGTAGACGACAATATCCGCGCCGTGATCAAGCGGCTTGAAAAGCATCGGAGTTGTCACGGTGTTATCAACTATAAAAGGCAAACCGGCCTCGTGAGCTATTGCTGCAATTGCTTCAAAATCATCGATATTGTTTTTAGGATTGCCGATTGACTCGGTGTAAACCAGGCGAGTGGTTGCAGTTATGGCGTTGCGGACATTCTCCGGGTTGGAAGTATCAACGAACGTGACATCAATGCCCAAGCGCGGCAGGGTATAATGAAATAGGTTATAGGTGCCTCCGTAAAGTGAGTTCGATGATATGATCGAGTCACCGGCCTTGGCAATATTCAGGACCGCATAGGTAATCGCTGCCTGACCGGAAGCAACCGCCAGTGCGGCAACCCCTCCATCCAGAGCGGCTAAACGCTTTTCAAGAACATCCGTGGTCGGATTCATCAGACGGGTATAAATATTGCCGAATTCCTTGAGCCCGAACAGGTTTGCGGCATGTTCCGAACTTTTGAATACGTATGATGACGTCTGGTATATCGGTACGGCGCGCGAAAGCGTATCGGAGTCCGGGGAATGTCCTGCATGTAGAGTGAGAGTTTCAAGGGACAGTGTATTGTCTGCCATGATGCATACCTCCTTAGAATGGCTATTTACATAGCTTTAAGTTATATTTGGCACCTAAACAAGTCAAGTTTATTTTTAATACTCTCGCAAACTGTAGCACTAAACTTTACCATCAATCCACATTTGTTACCCGCATTAGACCATCTTGCTAATATTATTTCAAATTGTGATTGTTTCTCCCGGCCGTAACCGTTTCTGCTCGAAATCACCGGGAGCATCAAAAGAAGCCGCAAGAAGATAGAAAAAAAGTGAGATCAGTCCGGCAATCAACAATAGAACCGGCAGAATCCGCACGGTCTCATCACGCTTTTCATGGGGAAGAATCAAACCGAAGGCCGCCAACACAACTCCATAACCGCCAATCGCAGCCGCCCAGAATATACCCAATCGATAGATGCGGTTCTCGGCAACCATAGACAAGGAAAACATTTCCGACAGATTGCCGTGGTAAAAACTGGCAATAATGATCAGGATCAATGCCGCCATAACGAGCCGCATACCATTTCTGACTGTACGTTTACGCATGCACTAACTCCAGATTATAACGATCAGCCGCACCATGAAACATCGCCGAGCCCAAGTCGCAACACTTCCGGTTTCTCATTGATCAAACTTATCACCGAACTGACATCGGTGGCCAGGATGCCGCCATCCAGTATGAAGTCCAGCTGATTCCCGAATGTGTCGGCAATAATCCTAGGATCGCCCACCGGCTCCTCCCCGGACAGATTGGCGCTGGTGGTAATTATCGGATTGCCGAGTGCTGCAACCAGATCGGTACAGATGCGATTATCCGGAATCCTGATGCCGACCGTTTTTTGTCGGGTCAGCAGCAGATCCGGCACCTCGCGGGTCGCCTCCAGAACAAAAGTGTATGGTCCGGGCAGATACCGTTTGAGATGTTTGAAGGCTGAGTTACTGACCTTGGCATAGTGTGATATCTCGGAAAGCGACGAGCAGATGATTGAAAAAGGCTTGCGGCGGTCCCGCAGCTTCATTTGATAAATTCGTTCGATACTCTTTTTGCAGAAGATGGAACAGCCGATACCGTAGGTTGTATCGGTCGGATACGCGATAACCTTGCCGTCTTTCAGACTTTCGGCCACTCGCGCTATGTGGCGCGGTTGCGGATCTTCCGGGTGGATTTCAAGTATCATCGCGATGCCCTCTACCTGTGTTAAGAATTCAGTGAATGTATTCCCGGCTCATCTTCCGAACTGGATTGTTCTGCATCAAGCAGATCGTCGGCGTACTCGTGTGGAATGTCCTGAACATTGCGCAGTTTTCGCTCTATGACGCGGGTGCGGGTCGCGGCCAGATCGATATGATTGCCGGCTTCCTGCAGTTTTTTTCGAGTTTTCTCAAGCACCAGGCCGAATTTTGAAAACTCGCTACGAACAGAACCAAGCAGATTCCACACCTCAGCGGAACGTTTCTCGATTGCAAGAGTGCGAAAACCCATCTGGAGACTGTTAAGCAGCGCTGCCAGCGTTGTCGGGCCGGCCACGATAACCTTGAATTCGCGCTGCAGTACGTCAAAAAGCCCCGGCAGGCGCAGAACTTCAGCATACAGCCCCTCGGTCGGCAGGAACATCACACCAAAGTCGGTCGTATGGGGTGGTTCCAGATACTTGTCGCGTATGTTTCTGGCCATCTCGCGTACGGCACGATCCAGCATCCTGGCGGCCTCTCCCGCCGCTACGACATCTCCGATTTCCTGGGCTTCCACCAACCGCAGATAGTCCTCCTGGGGGAATTTTGCATCCAGCGGCAGCCAGACAGTATCCCCCTGTCCCCCATCACGCCCCGGCAGTTTCAGGGCAAACTCGACCCTTTGACCGCTGCCAGGCCTGGTTTCCACATTCGAATCATATTGAGCTGGGGCCAGTATCTGCTCCAGCAGGCTTGCCAACTGAATTTCCCCGAAAGTACCGCGGCACTTGACATTTGTCAGCACTTTTTTTAGATCACCAACGCCGACAGCCAGCGTCTGCATCTCACCCAGACCGCGCTGCACAAGTTCGAGCCGTTCGCTTACCAGCTTGAACGACTCACCAAGTCGCTTTTCGAGAGTATCGTGCAATTTTTCATCGACGGTGGCGCGCATCTGTTCCAGTTTTTTGGCGTTGTCTTCCTGAATCAGGCGCAAACGAGAATCAACACCATCACGAAGCTTGTCCAGCCGGGCCTCGTTGCTGGCGGTCAACTCCTTCAGTTGCGCAGCAAACAGCTCCAGCTGATTCTTCTGCAGTCCGGCAATATCACTCATCCGCTTCAGCAGCGAATCCCCCAGAATCGTGATGCTGCCGGTCATCTCCTCACGGGATTGACGGATGCCTGAGAGGGTTTCGTCACGCCCCCGGGCAAGCTCATCCCTCAGAAAACGCTCCTGGCGTTCAAACTGTTTATCGATGTTCTCGATTCTGGCAAGGATGCTTGATGTTTCAGCCGTACCGCGACGGCCGTTGAAAATCAGAATGCAGAGCAGGCCGCAACAGGCCAGCAGAAGAAAAATTATTATGTATGCCGTTAAAGGTGACATGTGTTCTATGGGCTCGAAACCTGATTCTCGGTCAACCACAGGGAAAGTTTGGCGAATTCCTCCAGAGACAGGGTCTCACCCCGTCGCCGACCATCAATATCACAAGCATTCAGCAGCAGCTCCAGCTCAACACCTTTGGTGCATTCGGCCGATTTCAGGCAGTTGGCAAGCGTTTTTCTGCGCATCGAAAAAGCAGCTTTGACAACGCCTCTGAAAATATTCTCATTGCCGACATCGGCACGCGGATTTAAAAGCGGGGTAAAATTCAGAATAGCCGAATCAACCTTGGGCTTGGGGTGAAAGCAGCCCGGCGGAACAATGAAACTTCTGCGAATATCAAACCAAAGTCCCAGCAGCACAGTGGTTACGCCGTATTGCGAACAGTCCGGCGCCGAGGCCAGCCGGTCGCCGACCTCTTTTTGAAGCATCAGCGTCATGTGGGAAAGCCTGTCATGAACTTCGAGAAGACGAAACAACACTTCGGTCGAGATATTATAGGGAAGATTGGCAACCACATTCCACTTGCGGGGAGTTTCGGAGAGAACGGCAGCCAGATCGACTTTCAGCACATCGGCATCAATAACCGTTACCCGTTCATTATCCTTATGCCGGTCCCGGTGATAAGCAGCCAGGGCGTGGTCAAACTCTATCAGCACCAACCGTCCGGCGCGCTCAGCAAGTTGAGCCGTCAATGCCCCCCGGCCCGGGCCGATTTCAAGAACGGCATCATCGGGCTGGATATGTGCGGCATTAATAATCTTGTCGATGATATTCTGGTCTACCAAAAAGTTCTGTCCGAGCGATTTTAATGGGCGTCTGTTTGAACTCACGTCAATAAATCCTTTATGCTGTCCATATCCCAAGTGGCGGTCACATCCAGAGCATGGGAGGAAGCCAGTCCGTTTGACAGGTAATAATCTCCGGGCACCGCTAGCATGGCCGCATTGTCGCCGCACAAGGATGGAGCTGGAATTGAAAGGTTTACCTGCAGTTTCTCGCACAACTGGGCCATGCGACTGCGCAGGCCGCTGTTGCAGGCGACACCGCCGGCAACCACAAGGCGCCGGGCACCGGTCTGTTGAAGGGCCGCTTCGGTTTTAAAAGCCAGAACATCGCAGACCGCCTGCTGGAACGAAGCGCACAGATCATTCAACTCCTGGCTGGGATCTGTCAGCGGGTGTTTGGCCACATATTGAAGTACTGCTGTTTTCAGACCGCTGAAACTGAACCTCAATGTACCGTCATGCAGCATGGGACGCGGCAGAACAACCGCTGAAGGATTCCCCGAACGTGCCAGCTTGTCGATCAGGGCTCCGCCTGGATAGTCCATGCCCATGATTTTGGCGGATTTGTCGTAAGCCTCTCCGGCTGCATCATCGATGGTTCTGCCGAGAGTCGTATAACGGCCGACCCCTTCCACATGATAAAGGTGGGTGTGCCCTCCTGACACGACCAGGGCCAAAAATGGAAACTCTACCGGCTGTTCCAAAAACGCAGCCAGCAGGTGCCCTTCGATATGATGCACACCTACAAAAGGAATTTTTCGTGCGGCCGCTATGGCCTTGGCCGCCGAAAAACCGACCAGCAGTGCGCCGGACAAACCGGGACCGCGGGTAACCGCAACACCTTCAATATCCGCCATGCCCATGCCGGCATCCTGCAGAGCCTGACTGACCACCGGCGAGATCATTTCAAGATGCTTGCGGGAAGCGATTTCCGGGACAACTCCACCGTATTCCGCGTGAATTAATACCTGTGAGGAGACAACCGACGAAAGGATCTTGCGGCCGTCACTCACAACCGCTGCAGCGGTTTCATCACAGGATGTTTCTATGGCCAGAACCAGCATTGATTTACCTATACCCCTGATACCACAAAGGACACAAAATACATAGCTGACATTAAAGATACATTACAAGTACCCGTAAGTCCCCTGTGCCCTCTGTGCCCTTTGTCGCAGATTATTAATTAAAGCAGGTTTGCTGCCAGTTCCGCCAATTCGGACCGCTCGCCCTTGGTAAGCGTAACATGCGCCGCAATCCGCTGCCCCTTGAATTTTTCAACCAGATAGGTCAAGCCGTTGCTGGAGGCATCCACATAAGGATTGTCAATCTGGTACGGGTCTCCGGTCAGTACAATCTTGGTTCCATCTCCCACCCTGGTGACAATCGTCTTTATCTCGTGCGGAGACAGATTCTGGGCCTCATCGACAATCAGGTACTGATTAGGTATTGATCGGCCGCGGATATAGGTCAACGGTTCGATATCCAGCAACCCCATCGCCATCAACTCCTTGTATCCCTTGCTGTGGCGCTTTTCCGATTCGTGACCGGATATCAGTAATTCAACATTATCGAAAATCGGCTGCATCCAGGGGGTCAGCTTTTCTTCAATATCACCCGGAAGAAATCCGAGATCCTTGCCCATCGGAAAGACCGGGCGCGACACCAGCAAACGGTTGTATATATTTTCCTCTGCCGTTTTATGTAGACCGGCAGCTATTGCAAGCAGTGTTTTGCCGGTGCCGGCCTTGCCGACCAGCGTCACCAGCTTGATGCTGTCGTCCATCAGTACATCCAGCGCAAACGATTGCTCGCGGTTGCGGGCAAAGAGGCTCCAGATACCTTCTTTAGGCACTTTACGAACCGGGACGATGCGGCCGCTGGCGGGATCATTGCGGCAAATGGCGGTATGGGAAGGGTTGGAACTGTCGACTATAGTGATGAATTCGTTGGGCCCCAACTCCAGCGGCGCTTCAATCCAACCCTGACCATAAAAGCGGTCAACGGCATCCGGCGGCACTTCGATGCTGCGGGTACCGGAATACAGGTCCTGAATGTCAACCTTGTCGGACTCATAATCTTCGGCAATCACACCGAGCGCATCCGCCTTGATCCTAAGATTGGAATCCTTGGTGACGAAGATGGCCTGCATATCCGGGAAACACTCTTTAACATTGAATGCGACTGCCATAATGCGGTTATCACCGCTATCAACCCAAAGGTCAGCCGGCAGTGCTTTGAAATATTTTTCGGTGAACAACTCAACCCGCAGAGTGCCGCCCCCCGGCAACGAAACACCACCTGCAAGAGACCCCTTTTCCCGCATCGCGTCCAGAATGCGCGAAACCATGCGTGCATTGCGACCGGTTTCATTCATGTCCTTCTTGAAGCGGTCAACCTCTTCAATGACGGTCATCGGAATAATAATATTGTTGTCCTGAAATTTGAACAGCGATTGCGGATCGTGCAAAAGTACGTTTGTATCAAGTATGAAGTTTTTCACTGGCAGCCTTTCTTTAGGTAGTGGGAAACGGTGGGGACTGCAACGGCAGCGTTACTTTTCAATAATCTGGATTGTCATACCCTCAAGCTTACCGAGTATTTTGATCCAGACGGGACGGTTTCTATATTTGGCGTCAAGTATGACCTCGCCCTCCTTGTTGATGGCTGAAAGAACACTTTCCGGAGAATCATTAACGGTAAAGTAGGTATAAATACCGGTCTTGTAAAGATCATCTTTTGTAAATGGTTTTTCAGGAGGCAGGGAGCACGCTGCACAGACAAGCAAACTAAAAAACAAAGCAATCAATAATTTCACAGGACATCTCCTTTTCAATCTGCCAAAGCTACAAGAATTCCTTTATTTTACTGATACATTGTACAACGGCATTAGAAAAAAATGCAATCTCTTCCGGCGTGCTGGACCACCCCGGACTCAAGCGAAGCGTCCCGCCAGGCATGCTGCCGATTGTTTGATGGGCCAGCGGAGCACAGTGCAACCCGGCACGCACGGCAATGTCAAAATCATGATCAAGCTCCGCCGCCAGCAATGATGCATCAATCCCCTCAACATTAAAAGACAGCACTGTGCCGCGTTTTTCAGGATCGACTGGACCATACAGCTTCACTCCCGGAATCAGGCTCAGCAACCTTGCCGCTTCATTGACCAGAGACCGTTCGTGCTGAAAAATGGCCTCAACTCCGCTCTCAAGGATAAATTCAATTCCCGCCTTCAATCCGGCAATTCCGGGAAGATTATGGGTTCCGGCTTCATAACCGTCCGGCATCATCAGCGGCTGTTCCAGGGACGTGGAACTAGTGCCGGTCCCGCCTTCATAGATCGGCTTCAGTTCCAGGTGGGGCGCAACATAAAGCAGACCGGTGCCCGGTGGCCCCAGCAGTCCCTTATGGCCGGGCGCAGCCAAAAGATCGATTCCGTCCGAGACCACATTGATATTCATATAGCCGGCAGACTGAGCGGCATCCAGCAGAAATATGGCACCGGCCTGACGGCCAATCGCTGCAATCTCCTTTATCGGCTGAATAGCTCCGCATACATTGGAAACATGTCCGACAGCTATCATGCGGGTATTCGCTCGCACGGCACGACCTATGTCGTCCGGGTCCACCAAACCATCCGGCCCGGCTTGAACAATTGTAATCTCTACTCCCTCTCTTTTCAGAGCATGCAACGGCCGTAACAGAGAATTGTGTTCCATGGAGGTTGTGATGACATGGTCACCTGCCGTCAGAGTCCCATGCAGCGCCAGATTGAGTGATCCGGTGGCATTGTGAGTAAAAATGATTCGCGATGAATCCGGTATCGAAAAAAACCTGGCGACCGTCTCGCGGGCCATAAACATGATCCGGCCGGCTTCCAGTGAACGGCGGTGTCCACCGCGCCCGGGGGACGCGCCAACTTCGCGCATGGCGTGAACTACCGCCTGGTAGACTTTTTCAGGCTTGGGAAATGAGGTTGCTGCGTTGTCAAGGTATACGGACATTTAACAATCTCCAAAAACCGGTACAGAGTATAAAGAAGATCTGAATCATTGCCGAAAGACCGGTTTTTCAGTTAACCAGGGAAACAGTTGTACGCTGCCGGAACGCGGATCAGTCACGGCATCATGAATTTTCCGGGAAATGGTCGATATGTCAGAACTTCCCCACCAGTTCTGAAATGCAGCCACATCCTCCCGGCCGGCATTGTAAAGATTGAAGCCTTTATTAGCGCTGAAGGAATTTCCCCATATAAGCGCTCGACCATCATCCATACGCAGCGCATCCTGACTGTTGCTGAAAAACTGGCAGCGGTTTATCTTCATGCGACTGCCGGACAGTTGAAGAGCTGTTTCTCGGTTGTAATTAAAACTGGACGCCAGAATCTGCCCCTCACCCCCTTTTAACCAGGCTCCGGTTCCGTTGCCGGATATCTCCGACGATGTGATCTTGATCCGGCACTCTTCAGACTGCAGACCATACTGTTCGTTATCTCTGATCTTCACGGATGAAATGTTCACTGACGAGCGGTTCATGACGACTCCGCGTTTGCATGCGGAAACAACAATGTCTCTGGCATCAAACTCGCTGTCGTGCATCTCTATGCCGATTTCGGATTCGGAAAAAGCTCCGCCTGTCATCTGTGCAACCGTATCACGCATCAATAGCCCGGTTTGAGAACGGATAACCGAAACCATCTTGAGGCTGAGTGTTGAAAAATGCGCTTCAATGCCCGAGGTTGCGTATTCTATACGGCATTGCTCGAGCTGATTGCGCTTTTCAGAGGAAACAAACGAAATGCCGCCCCAATCTCCGCGAGCAGGCTTGGGGCGGTCCGAGGTCATCACAATCGGACTGTCGGCAGTTCCGACAGCCAGAATACGCCCATGAACTACAATACGTGCCGCGTTATTACGGATTCCAGTGGCGGCAAATCTGATGATGGTGCCGGCCTCGATCCGTAATGTAGCCTGAGGTGCAACGACCAGATACCCCTTGATCAGTACACTGCCCCGCAAATTGGTATCCTCTGTCAGGATCACTCTGTCATAGACAACCGCAGCATTATCGGCAGCCACATTGGCACCGCCATTCACGGATTCGTCATGCGCAGCAGTGCCTGGAGTCCGCGCCGGCTCCAGCGGTATATGCATCCATAATCTCTCGGGCGAAGTTGCGATCTGATCATTGTTAGACATCGGATACGGCAATGGCGGTATTGCGGAAGGGGCAGGATCTGCAGAAACAGCTATGGGGACTATCTTGTTATTGAGTGATGGCACCCTACCTTCAAGGGAAAGCTTTGCACATCCGCTTGCCAAAAAAGCTGCCATGCACAAGAATGCTGATCCTGCCGACATATACTTCACGTATTAACTCCAATTGAGATCATGAAAGATCTAACACAAATAACATGTGGATGTAAATTCAATGTTGCCGCTTCGCTATAATCGGTCTCCATGCGGCGGCTTTAATCAGTTTTCACGTCCTTTCAAGGTGTTAGGTTATGTAAAATTAAATATGTTGACAGGGTATATATGTTGTGGTTTATTTTCGCACCTAACACAAAATATAGTGGTTTATGCACAGCCGACAAACCATTGCCGATCCTTTTAATATCTGTATGTTTTTTCGAAATCAAGGAGAGTATATGAAAAAAAATTCTACACAAACCACTATCCCCAACCTTTCCAAAAATGCTGCAACCGTACTCGAAAAACGTTACCTGCGCCGCGATGCATCCGGAAAAGTTCTCGAGACGCCGGCCGACATGTTCCGACGTGTTGCCGATACGATTGCGGCTCCCGATAAAAAATTCGACAAGAAAGCGGATCTGGCCGAATTGTCAGACACTTTCTACGACATGATGACATCCTTTGAATTCCTCCCCAACTCCCCTACGCTGATGAACGCCGGACGGCCATTGGGCCAACTCTCGGCCTGCTTTGTACTGCCGGTGGGCGACTCCATGGAGGAGATATTCGATGCCGTCAAATTCACCGCGCTGATTCACAAATCAGGCGGCGGCACCGGATTCTCGTTTTCCCGCCTGCGCCCGGCCAATGACGTGGTCAGTTCCACCACCGGCATTTCCAGCGGTCCGCTTTCATTCATGCGCGTTTTCGACATCGCCACTGAAACCATCAAGCAAGGCGGCACACGGCGCGGCGCAAACATGGCCATCCTGAGGGTAGACCACCCCAACGTGATGGATTTCATCATGTGCAAGGCAGATCAGAAGCATCTTAACAACTTCAATATTTCAGTCGGATTGACTGAAAAGTTCATGCAGGCTGTCGAGCGGGATGAAGAGTACAATCTTATCAATCCTCGGGACAAAAAGGTCTGCGGCTCCCTGAACGCCCGCAAGGTGTTCCAGCGCATCGTCAAACAGGCCTGGGAGAATGGTGAGCCGGGCATCGTATTTCTTGACCGGCTCAATCGGGACAACCCTACCCCGCTGGTGGGCGAGATCGAATCAACCAATCCCTGCGGTGAGCAGCCGCTCCTGCCGTACGAATCATGCAACCTCGGCTCGGTCAATCTTGGATTATTTGTCAAGGACGGCGCCATTGACTGGAAAAAACTGCGTGAAACGATACATAATGCGGTCCACTTCCTGGACAATGTCATCGAGGCCAACAACTACCCGCTGCAGCAGATCCACGACATGACCCACGCCAACCGTAAAATCGGCTTGGGAGTCATGGGTTGGGCCGACATGCTGATACTTTTGGGCGTGCCTTACAGCTCGGATGAGGCTGTCAAACTGGGCAAGAAAGTCATGAAGTTCATTAATGACGAGGGGCACCTGGCATCACAGGAGCTGGGCAAAAAGCGAGGTTCATTCCCCAACTTCAAGGGTTCGATTTTTGACAAAAAGGGAGCGCCGCCGCAACGCAATGCCACGGTCACGACCATCGCCCCCACCGGAACGATCTCGATCATCGCCAACGCATCGTCCGGCGTGGAGCCTCTGTTTGCCGTTTCCTACATCCGTACCGTCATGGACAAAAACGTCATGGTGGAAGTCAACCCGATGTTCGAGAAGATTGCAAAAGAGCGCGGTTTCTACTCGGAAGATCTGATGAAGAAGATCGCCGAACACGGCACTGTCCACGACATCCCCGAAGTACCGGCGGATGTACGCAACCTGTTTGTAACGGCACACGACATACTGCCGGAAAATCACATCCAGATGCAGTCTGCTTACCAGCTGTACACAGACAATGCCGTTTCCAAAACCGTAAACTTCCCTAACACGGCCACGATCGATGACGTGGAAAAAGTCTACATGATGGCCTATGAAACCGGCTGCAAAGGCGTCACAATCTATCGCGACGGATCACGCGACGAGCAGGTGCTCTCCACCGGCAAGAAAGAAGAGCCGGTCGTTGCCGCACCCGCTCCGGTTGAAGAGGACAAGAGAACCATCAAACGTGATCGTCCCAAGGCGCTCAAGGGTTGCACGCACCAGATGCAGACCGGCTGCGGCCCTCTCTATATCACCATCAACGAAGATTCAAACGGCTTGTTCGAACTTTTTACAACGATGGGCAAGGCCGGCGGTTGTGCGGCTTCCCAGAGCGAGGCAATCGGCCGCATGGTATCGCTGGCATGGCGCAGCGGCATCCAGGCCCGCCAGGTAGTCAAACAGCTTCTGGGCATCTCCTGCCATTGCCCATCAGGATTCGGCGACAACCGTGTACTCTCCTGCGCCGATGCAGTAGCAAAAGCGATCCAGAACCATATGATCGAAAACGGCTATGACATAAGCACGGAAACCGCCAAGCAGGATCGCGGCGCCTGTCCCGAGTGCGGCGGCATCGTAGAGCATGAAGGCGGCTGTTCCGTCTGCCACGTCTGCGGTTATTCCGAGTGCGCATAATCCAGTAACAAACAGCCATACAGCATAAAAGGCCCCCTTCCGATTACATCCGGAAGGGGGCCTTTTATCGTGCAGGTCGATCAAACTTCAGGGTTCAGATTTTCAGCATCTCCCCGTCAAGCCCCAAACCTGCTACCGGGCCCATGATTTCAAGATGCAGGTAGTCACTATTTAACAACTGTTGCGACACCCTGAGTATATCCTGGCTATTGACCGCATCGTAATTGGCAAGCACGTCCTCTATGCTTTGCTGACTATGAAAATAGATCTCGTTTTTAGCGAGCCTGGTCATCAGGCTGTCACTGCTTTCGAGTGACATCAGAGTTTTCCCCTTGAGTTGCTCACGAGCAGAGTCAAGCTCGTCCTGAGGCACTTCTTCGGAAACAAGCCGCGACAGTTCACCACAGGCAATATCGATAACTTCCCGGCAGTGCGCCTTTTCAGTGCCGGCATAAACGACCAAGGCCCCGGAATCGGCGTGGGAAACAAGATAGGCATAAACCGAATAGGCCAACCCCTTTTTCTCGCGCACCTCCTGAAACAGCCGCGAACTCATCCCTCCCCCAAGAATTGTGGTCAGCAGGAACAATGCGTAACGGTCCGGATGATCGTGCCGCTGTCCCCGGGTACCCAGACATATCAAAGTCTGCTCCATCTCCCGCTCCGTGAGATTGAGAACCTTGGCACTGTTTGTAACAATATCGGCTGCTTTTGGCAGCCAAGTTGAAGTGATTGATGAGAAAAGCGGTTCCACGATGGCAACAAGTTCCTCATGCTGAACATTGCCGGCGGCCGAAATGATGATATCCTGCGGGCGATAGCGGCTCTCCTTATGGAACAGGATCGCCTCGCGTGACAAACTTTCGATAGTGTCGGAAGTTCCCAGAACCGGCATGCCCAGAGCATGACCCTCCCAGTAGTTCTGATGAAAGCGGTCGTGGATGAACTCATCCGGAGAATCTTCACGCATCTTGATTTCCTGCAGAACGACCTTGCGTTCACGCTCGATCTCTTCAGCCGGGAAAGTGGAATTCAAAAAAATGTCAGCCAGAAGATCCGCGGCCCGGGGAAGAAACTTCGCCAGAACCTTGGCGTAATAACAGACATATTCATGGCCGGTAAAGGCGTTCAGGACACCGCCCATGGAGTCGATCTCGCGGGAGATCTGGCGGGCTGTGCGACGTTCGGTGCCCTTAAAAAGCATGTGCTCAATAAAGTGAGCGACACCGTTATGCTCGGGTGATTCGTGACGGGTGCCGTTGGCTACCCAGATGCCGGTAGTGACGGTGTGCATATGCTCAACACGCTGGGTCACGACTCGCACACCATTTTTTAAAGTAGTTGTAATTATCATGCTGCCAAGCATACCTTTCTTTTTTAATTTTTCAACCACAAACCTGATATATTATTCACATCATACCGCAAATCGGTAATAGTGGCATAATACCAAGGTGCAATTTTCAGCGGGAGCAATAAAATGAAAACGGGTACAGTGAGACAGATCGACACGATCATAAAAACCGGCGCTTTGTTGTTTACGGCGTTTTTTTTGGTCTTTGCCGGCCCCGCTCCGGCCCGATCGGTTGAAATGGAAGTAAGCCTGCCTGCAGCCATCGTTATTGGCGGCGACCGCGATTATCCACCCTACGAGTTCCTGGACAAAAACGGAAAGCCTGCCGGTTATAATGTTGAGCTGACCAGAGCCATTGCCGATGTGATGGGGATGAAAGTCGAATTCCGTTTCGGCGGCTGGTCCGAAATGCGTACAGCCCTGATAAACGGGTCCGTTGACGTCCTGCAAGGAATATCATACTCGGACGACCGCACTAAAACCCTGTCGTTTTCGCCTCCCCACACAATCATCAACCACGCCATTTTCGCCCGCAAGGACACCCCGCCGGTTTCCTCGCTTGAAGAGTTGCGCGGCAAGGAGATCATCGTCTTCCAGGATGGGATCATGCACGACTATCTATTATCACTAGGCTTCGGCAAAAACCTTGTCATGACCGATACGCCGGCCGGCGCGCTGCGACTGCTGGCTTCCGGAAAACATGACTACGCGGTGCTGGCCATGCTGCCCGGCATGTACATTATCCGGGAACATAAACTTTCCAACCTGATCCCGGTCGCCAAGAGCATATCGACGCAGCGCTACTGCTACGGTGTAAAAAAGGGGAATGAGGAGTTGCTGGCCCGCTTCAATGAAGGCCTGGCGATCCTGAAGAAGACCGGGCAGTATCAGGAAATATATGATCGCTGGCTGGGGGTACTCGGTCCGCCCAAGGTTGCCTGGGAAAAGGTGCTCTGGTATGGCGGCATGGTGCTGATTCCGCTGCTGGCCATTCTGGCCGGGACGGTGATCTGGTCTCGCACGCTGCAAAAACGGGTTGCCCGGCGCACCGGAGAGCTGGCGCTGGAGGTGACCGAGCGCAAACGAGCTTTGGAAGAGTTGCGCCGCCACCAGGACAAACTGATTCAGGCCGACAAGATGGCCTCTCTTGGAATTCTCGTCGCCGGTGTGGCCCACGAAATCAACAATCCCAATGGCTTGATTCTGCTCAACATGCCGATCCTGCGGGAGGTTTATCAGGATGCCGAGGAAGTGCTGGAGGCCCGCTACCAGGATCAGGGTGATTTCACGCTGGGAGGATTGCCATACTCACGCATGCGCAATGAGGTTCCCCATCTTCTGGAGGAGATGCAGGAAGGAGCCAACCGCATCAAGAGAATCGTAGAAGAATTAAAAGACTTTGCCCGCCAGGATTTTTCCGCGGCAACGGACCTGATCGACTTCAATGAAGTTACGAAAACTGCCGTGCGGCTGGTTGATTCCACGATCCGTTCGGCCACCAACAGATTCGAGACAAGCTACGCTCCGAACCCGCTGATGATTACCGGTAATGCCCAGCGAATCGAACAGGTGCTGGTCAACCTGATACTGAACGCCTGCCAGTCACTGCCGGCCATGGATCGCAAAATATCTCTTTCAACCGGCTACGATCAGACCACTGACAACGTGCTATTGAAACTGACCGATGAAGGAGTCGGAATCTCACCGGAGCATATTCCTCACCTGACCGACCCGTTTTTTACGACAAAACGCGAAACCGGCGGCACCGGTCTCGGACTTTCAGTGTCGGCCAGCATCGTCAAAGAGCACAACGGTACTCTCGAATTTGATTCCAATCCCGGCGCCGGAACAACCGTAACCCTGAAACTGCCCGCTTCCAAAAGGACATAACCCATGAACTCTTCCCTATACCCCCACTTTGGCGTTCTGCTGGTTGATGATGAGCCGGCCTGGCTTCGTTCCCTCAGCCTGACCCTGGAACGCTCGGCCGGCATCGCCAATATCCTGACCTGTCAGGACAGTCGCCTGGTTATGGATCTGCTTGAAGAACATGAAATCGGGTTGATACTGCTGGACCTGACCATGCCGCACATCACTGGCGACGAGCTTCTCGGGATGATCGCCGAACGCCACCCGGAGATTGCGGTCATAATCATCAGCGGCATGAATCAGATTGAGAGCGCAGTCAACTGCATGAAACTGGGCGCTTTCGACTACTTCGTAAAAACCGTTGAAGAGGACCGGCTCATCAGTGGCGTGCTGCGGGCCATCCGCATGCTGGAACTGGAACGTCAGAACCGTGAGATGTCCAGCCGGATGTTGTCGGGAGAGTTGAGACACCCGGAAGCCTTTTCCGGCATTGTGACCACCGACCGCGCCATGCATGCGATCTTTTCCTATATCGAAGCGGTAGCCTTGAGCTCGGAACCTCTGCTGATCATCGGAGAAAGCGGCGTAGGCAAGGAACTGATCGCCAAGGCCGCCCACACCCTGAGCAGATGCCCGGGACAACTGGTGGCGGTGAATGTGGCCGGACTGGACGACAACGTCTTTGCCGACACACTCTTCGGGCACACGCGCGGGGCATTTACCGGTGCAGACCAGGCACGGCGCGGCATGATAGAAGAGGCCGCCGACGGCACCCTTTTTCTGGATGAGATCGGCGACCTGAGCATACAATCCCAGGTCAAACTGCTCCGACTGCTGCAGGAGGGCGAGTATTTTCCGCTGGGAAGTGACCGTCCCAAGCGGCTCAAGGCGCGCGTGATCGTGGCTACACATCAGGATCTGGAACTTAAGCAGGCAGCGGGAACCTTCAGGCGCGACCTGTACTACCGCCTCTGCATCCACTTGGTACAGGTACCGCCGCTTCGTGAACGTAAAGGCGATCTTCCCCTGCTGCTGGATCACTTTCTGGAAGAAGCGGCCAGGGCGCTCGGAAAGAAAAAACCGACTCCACCCAGGGAACTGGCGGACCTTCTGGCAACCTATGCATTTCCAGGCAACATTCGAGAATTAAAAGCCATGATCTATAATGCCGTCAGCATCCACCGGGATCGAGTGCTCTCGATGGAAGCATTTCTCAAAACGATTGGAAAGACAGAGGATAAAACATCAAACTCGGGTGGCCCGCCCCCCGAACACAATCTGTACTCAGGGCTTGAGAGATTACCGACTTTCGGCGAAGCGGCCGAACTGCTGGTTGAAGAGGCCATGAAACGCGCCAACAGCAATCAGACCATTGCCGCCCGCCTGCTGGGAATATCTCAACCGGCACTCAGTAAACGACTGAAACTGTCGCGGAGCGCCCATGACCAGGCCATGACTTGATATCCACGCCAGAAACAACACTTTAATTCGCTGCATTCCTCTCCTTCCATTCAAAGGGGTATAACCGAGGTTATGACTATAACCGCAGTTATGATCTTTTACTCGCTTGATATCTCTAGATAATTTTAAATTAACTCCCCCGGAAATTAAACGCCGGTTATACCCCTTCAACGCTCATCAGCAGGTTTAATCCGATATTTAATCTGTGTTTACAGCATGTTACGAAATGTATACAGAGTTGGCACCGCGGTTGCTAACATACTGTTCTAAATTCGTCAAACGAACCTGTCGGATTGATTAGAAACCGCTTTCGTCAAGACTTGCCGACAGTCAGCCAAGGAGGAACATAGTGAGAGATTGGATCGACGTAAAAGTGAAACTGCCGAATGATAGCGAAAGAGTTCTACTGTACACCCCCTATAAGATTTTTGGTGAAGACTACTCTTGTGTTGGTAACAAGGAGAGCATCGAAGCATGCACGACAAGAATCAACAGGCAAAATGTTCCTGTTTTTACCCACTGGATGCCGCTTCCTGAAAAACCGAGTTTTGAAACATTTTGATATGCATTGATGCAATTTGACGCATATCAGTACATAACGAGACATAGTATTTCTGAATCTGCAAGAAAAAGGAGCCACGCCATGAACGGGAAAAAGTTTTATCAGCATCTGTACTTTCAGGTATTGACCGCAATCAGCATCGGAATCTGTGTGGGGCATTTTTACCCCGAAACCGGAGCGGCCATGAAACCGCTGGGTGACGGCTTCATCAAGCTGATCAAGATGATCATCACCCCGGTTATTTTCTGTACCGTCGTGACCGGAATCGCCGGCATGGAAGACATGAAGAAGGTCGGCCGGGTCGGCGCCAAGGCACTGCTGTATTTCGAGATCGTCTCGACCCTGGCGCTGGCGATCGGCCTGCTGGTGGTCAGCATCATCCAACCGGGTGTCGGGATGAATGCCGATGTCACCAAGCTTGACACCAAGGCACTGACGACTTTCACCGCTCAAGCCAAATCGCACAGCACGGTTGACTTCGTCATGAACATCATCCCGTCCAGTGTTGTGGATGCATTTGCCAAAGGCGATATCCTGCAGGTGCTGCTATTCGCAATTCTGTTCGGATTTGCCCTTTCCATGCTCGGTAATCGCGGCAAAGTGGTTTTCAAGTTTATCGACGATGTGTCGCATGTCCTGTTCGGCATCGTCGGAGTAATCATGAAGCTGGCCCCCATCGGCGCTTTCGGTGCAATGGCCTTTACCATCGGCAAATTTGGCCTCGGGTCACTGACCAAGCTCGGCATGCTGATGGGAAGCTTCTATCTGACCTGCCTGCTGTTCGTATTCGTAGTTCTGGGTGCTATTGCCAAGATTTGCGGCTTCAGCATATTCAAGTTCATCAAGTACATCAAGGAAGAGCTGTTGATCGTGCTGGGTACATCTTCATCCGAGTCCGTACTTCCGCGCATGATGGCCAAACTGGAAAACCTGGGCTGCACCAAGTCGGTAGTCGGCCTGGTAATACCCACCGGCTACTCGTTCAATCTTGACGGCACCTCCATCTATCTGACCATGGCTGCCGTGTTCGTCGCACAGGCCACCAATACCCCGCTGACACTGACCCAGACCCTCACCATCCTGGGAGTGCTGCTGCTGACATCCAAGGGTGCGGCCGGCGTTACCGGCAGCGGGTTCATCACCCTGGCAGCCACCTTTGCCGCCATACCAACCATACCGGTAGCCGGACTTGCATTGATACTGGGGATCGACCGCTTCATGTCCGAAGCCCGCGCACTGACCAACCTGGTCGGCAACGGTGTGGCCACCGTGGTGGTCTCCCGCTGGGAAAATGAGCTGGATATGGACAGAATGGCGCGAATGCTGAATAACGAAACCGATGAAGAAGCCGATGAGCCGGAACTGTTGCTGGAGGCGGAACCGGTTGCCGCCGAATAAAAACTTGCAGATCAAGCACAATAATGAATGGAAAATACATGTCAAACTTCAAAAACAATCCGCGTTACAATGTTATTTCACTGAGAGTCAGCGATCAGGAAAAAGCTGCCATAAACGAAGTATCGAGGCGCACCAGCAAAAGCATTTCCCAGATCATGCTGGAAGCGATACAGAATTACTCACGGGATGTGAGCCTGTTTTCCGCTGAAAAGAGATATTCAAGCTGACATAATCGGGTGGAATTGGTTGTTGTACGAGCACAAACTGCCATTTGTGCTCCTTTCGGACCGGGAGAGAAATCTCCCGGTTTTTCATTGTGCAATCTCAACGTTTAATTTGTTGGAAAAGTACCACTCTACGCGTAATATCCGGCGCTATATTTTTGCCAAGGAGAATTCAGGATGTCCGCATGGTTATTGTATCTTGCCCTGGGAGCGTTTGCGGGAGTATTGGCGGGATTGTTGGGTGTCGGAGGGGGCCTCGTGATCGTACCGATCCTGACTTTCATATTTACCGCCCAGGGGTTGCCGGCGCAACACATACTGCATCTGGCGCTGGGCACATCGCTGGCCAGCATCATGTTCACATCGGTCTCCAGCCTGCGTGCCCATCATGGGCGGGGAGCGGTCGACTGGCTCGTCGTACGTCGCATATCGCCGGGAATCCTGGCTGGCACGTTTTTAGGCTCCTGGGTGGCGGCCCAGCTTTCAACCGGATTTCTCAAGGTTTTCTTTGTTGTTTTTTTGTACTACGTTGCCATCCAGATGCTACTCAACATCCGGCCCAAACCGCACCGGCAACTGCCCGGACGTTCGGCCATGTTCGGTGTCGGAGGACTTATCGGCGGTGTTTCGAGTCTGGTCGGCATCGGCGGCGGCAGCATGTCGGTGCCGTTTCTGGTCTGGTGCAATGTTGCCATGCACAAAGCGATCGGTACGTCTGCAGCTATCGGCTTTCCGATAGCGCTGGCCGGAGCGGTCGGATATCTGGTCAACGGCCTTTCAGTCCAGCTCCCCCCGCACACTCTGGGTTTCATATACCTGCCTGCCCTGATCGGGGTAGCAGCAGCAAGTGTCGTCACCGCCCCGTTCGGAGCCAGGCTTGCCCACAGCCTGCCGATCGGCGGACTTAAGAAGATATTTGCGCTTCTGCTGATCATAATGGGAACAAAGATGCTGCTCAGTTTGTTTTAAAACACCGTCGTAGCAAATGACGTTATTCCATTTCCAAATCAAGGCGCTATCTTCGTTCGCTCGTAATAGTCTCCTCAACGTACTATTTGTACGCCTCGTCGCCTAAATCCTCGGCGCCTGTTATCATACTTGATGGCCTCGCAGATTCTATGACTCAGTCGCCAGTAGAAAATTGGCAGGCAGG
>CAYWJJ010000036.1:0-48982 GCA_964458105.1 uncultured Geobacter sp. | reverse complement strand
TTTGAGCGGTTCACGATTTTGAAAGCCCCCACCTCTGGTGGGGGATGTTTACTAACTAACTGAACCGGTTTCAAACAAACAAATCAGATCCAGGCACCGGGATTCAGCGGTGCCTTTTTTCGTGCAATGTGCTATTGTGTTCAATCCTATGGAAACTCATTTTACCGAAGATTGCCGCGCGTTGATGCGCCACGAGATTGCCACTGCGGGTGGCAACGAAGTTTTTTTCATCGGTCGCACCAATGTGGAAGGTGTCGTCTGCGAGGTTGAAACGATCGCGCGCGGCAGCAAGCAGGCTGTGCCGGCCATCATGGTTCGCGCATCTACCGGCGATGTCGTCATTCACAACCACCCCTCCGGGGACCTGACCCCCTCGTCGGCCGACATGGACATCGCTTCTGTGGCCGGCAATCAGGGCATCGGCTTCTCGATTGTCGACAATAATTGCCTCCGCTGTTATCTGGTCGTTACTCCCCATACCGAAAAGAAGGGTGAACTGCTTTCGATGGAAGAGATCGGCCGCATTTTTGCCCCCGATGGTATGATGTCCCATCTCAAAGGATTCGAGCACCGTAACGAACAGGTCAGGATGGCCTTTGCCGTGGCCGAGGCTTTTAACGCCGACGGCGTGGCGCTGGTGGAAGCCGGCACCGGCACCGGTAAATCTCTGGCCTACCTGATCCCGTCGATTCTCTGGGCGGTGCGCAACAACGAGCGGGTCGTGATCTCCACCAACACGATCAACCTGCAGGAACAGCTAATCCGCAAGGATCTGCCCTTTCTGGCCCGCAATTCAAAGGTCGAATTCAAGGCGGCCCTGGTCAAGGGGCGCAGCAACTATGCCTGTCTGCGCAAACTGGAACATGCCGAAGCCGAACCGTCCCTGTTCCCGGACGAATCATCGGCTGAACTGACCAATATCATCGAATGGAGCCACGCCAGTCAGGACGGCTGCCGCAGTGATCTGGCCTTCACACCGCGCCATACCGTTTGGGAAGAGGTCTGTTGCGAGGCTGACCAGTGCAGCCGTTCGCGCTGCAAACACTTCAACCGTTGCTTTTTTTACCGGGCCCGGCGCGAGTCCTCGGCCGCCAGGGTGTTGGTGGTCAACCATGCCCTGCTGCTGTCCGACATCGTTCTCAGAAAAGAAACCGGCTACGACGCCACCGCCATCCTGCCTCCCTTCACCCGCCTGATCTTCGACGAAGGGCACCATCTGGAAGATGTGGCCACCAGCCACCTGTCGCTGACGATCGCCCGTAGCGGCATACTGAAACAGTTGCAGCGGCTGGTGCCGCAAAAGGCCAATCGGGCAGGCCTGCTGACGATCATTTCGTCACGCATCGCCCGCGATCTGCCGGAATCCCAGGAAGGACTCTACGCCGAGCTGTCCGGTCTGTTGGAGAGCCATCTGTTGCCCAAGGCCAATGACCTGTCCGGGCTGACCGAACAGACCATGGACTGGCTGGCGTTCTCGGTCGAACATGATGCCGGAGGTCAGGCTGGCCGGGAACAGAAGCTGCGTATAACGCCGGAGGTGGAGCGCAAGGCCTTCTGGCCGGAATGCCGGCAGCGGCTGCACACGCTGGCCGATGCGGTCAATGATTATACTTCTGCACTGCGCACGCTGCTGCGCCGCTGCGGAGACCTGCCTGAAAAACTGCTGGAAAAGCTGGCTGATCAGCTGCTGGACACCGGCGGCATCGAAGGGCGTCTGCAGGCCATGGCCGACGGACTGTTGTTTTTTACGGCCGAAGCCGAGGGCTACTGTCGCTGGATCGAGACCAAAAGCGGCAGTCGCGGTGTGCAGGCCCGGCTCTGCGCTGCTCCGCTGGATATCTCCGGCCAGCTGAAAGAAACCGTGCTGGATCGACTCAAAACGATCGTAGTAACCTCCGCCACGCTGACCGTGGGAGGCCAGTTCGGCTATTTGAAAAAACGGACCGGCTTTGCCCTGCTGCCCAAGGATCGCCTGACAGAGCTGCAGCTGGCGTCGCCCTTTGACTATGCCAGGCAGGTCTTCGTGGCGATCCCGGAAAATATGCCGGAGCCGACCGAAGCGGGCTATCGGGAGGCGCTGGAGACCCATATTCTGAAGGCGGTCACTTTGGCCGGTGGCGGCGCCTTTATCCTGTTCACCTCCTATGATTTGCTGAACCGGGTATACAGTGTGCTTTCGCCGAAACTGGCCCGGTTGGGACTGACATCGCTCAAACAGGGCGATACCGGGCGCCATGCCCTGCTGGCGCAGTTTCGCAAAGAGGGCAACGCGGTGCTGTTCGGCACAGATTCTTTCTGGGAAGGGGTGGACGTAAAGGGCGAGGCGTTGCGGCTGGTAATCATCACCCGGCTCCCCTTCCAGGTGCCGACCGAGCCGGTCCAGCAGGCCCGGGCCGAAAAGATCAAGGCTGACGGCGGCGACGCTTTCAGGGATTTCTCGCTGCCGCAGGCGGTGATCAAATTCCGCCAGGGCTTCGGCCGTCTGATCCGAAGTCGCGACGACCGGGGGGCGGTGCTGATCCTGGACCGGCGCGTAATCAACAAAAGCTACGGCAGAACCTTTCTGCGCTCGTTGCCGGATACGGAAATTGTAAAAGGGGATTCTGGGGATATGTTCGGGAAGATGGAGCGGTTTTTCAAACCTGAGTAGGGACGCGAAATTTGCATCCCTGCTCAGGTTATTCTGCAATCAGGTAGTTTCTTTGATCCGTTTCTTGGCGCTGAAGTTGAAACACTGGAAATACATTAGGCAGGTCAACAGAAATGAGAAAATAGTGGTAGCGAGTACCAACGGTGCTCCGGCCGCTTTTTTCGCATCCGGAACGAGTGCGACAAAGGTGATAAAAAAAGCCACGCCGCAGAATTTCCACAGATCCCCGATCAGCCGTTTTTTACGGAGGGCGGCCAGCTGCTCGGTAGACAGGTTTGGCATGCTACCTTCAATTTCCACACCAGCGTCGCGCCAGGCCAGTCTGTAGACCGGATATATCAGCAACAACTGTATCACGATAGACGCCACGACGCTGCTGATGAACTGTTGCGACTTGTGAATGGCGGCAAACTGACCCTGGAAAACTATGGCCAGGACGATCAAAAGCCCCGTTAACACGGTTTGTACGATCCTGTAAAGCATCATCTGACGTTTAAGTTTCTTGAATTCCGCAACAGCCATTGACATACTCTCCACGTTATAATTATAACTCTGTTTCAGAGCCGGATGTTTATATCAGAATGCTGTCGGATTCACAAGCACGCAATATGAGATCTACACCAAAAAGCGGTTTTTCAACTATCGGAGCTGCAATGAATCAACAGGCCGGACACTAAAATAATGATGCTCTTTCTTCGCCGCATTTTCACGCCGGTCATGACCATGATCGCGATCCAGCTGGTCTGGATCACGCTGGTTGTCTTCTGGATCTACTGGTTCATCGGCAAGCACCGCGAATTCCAGGCACTGGCGGAGAAATACCGCCCGGAGCTGCTGGGGGAAGGCTTCAACTGGCCGGTCATGGTGGAAGGCCTGGGCATGTTGTTGCTGATCCTGATCGGCGCTTATGTCATTTTCGTCTTCTGGAACCGACAGTCAAACCTGTACGCACAGCAGCGCAACGTCATTTCCCAGGTCACGCACGAGCTCAAATCTCCGCTGGCTTCGATACAGCTTCACCTTGAGACAATCCGGCTGCGCCGTCCCAATGAAGAAAAGCTGGATTCCTTTGTTGGAACCATGCTGGCTGATACGGAGCGCCTGCACTATCTGATAAATAACCTGTTAATGGCTGCACGCCTGGAGCAGCGTCGCAAACAGACTGAACGGCGCCTGACCGACCTGACTGTGCTGGTCAGCGAGCATGTCGAACGCGAGCGGGCGGTTCTTCCCCATGGGGGGAATATCTTCTTCGAAGCTGCACCGGATTTGAAGGCCATGGTGGATCCGGAAGAAATGGGGATGGTCGTTCGAAATCTATTTGAAAATGCGGTCCTCTATTCACCCCAGAGCCCTGAAATAAATGTGCGGCTGATCAAAGCGGGCGGTATGTTGCAACTCTCCGTTCAGGATCAGGGGAGGGGGCTTGAAATCAAGGAAAGAAAGAAAATATTCGATCGCTTCTATCGTGTCCAGCCGCCTGGCGAAAACGTGCGCGGCACCGGGCTGGGGCTGTACATTGTCGAATCGGTTATCAGAGGATACGGTGGAACGGTGGTAGTGACAAGCGACGGTCTGGGCAAAGGCAGCACCTTTACTGTTAAAATTCCGGCAGCATAAGGCACTGGTTATGACAAACGATAAACCACATATCATGCTGGTTGAGGACGAAATCCATCTGGCGCGCGGCATTTGCTATAATCTCGAAGAAGAGGGGCTGCGCATCAGTCACTTTGAAACCGGGGAACGAGCTCTGAAATCCCTGGAAGTCGAACGGTTTGACCTGATAATTCTGGATGTGATGCTTCCCGGCATGGATGGTTTTGAAGCTTGCAGATTGATCCGCAAGCTGGATCCGCGCGTCCCGATTCTGATGCTGACCGCTCGTTCCGAGGACTCGGACCGGGTCGAAGGGTTGGAGAACGGCGCCGATGATTATCTGACCAAGCCATTTAATCTGGCGGAGTTTCTGCTGCGGGTAAAAGGCATGTTGAGGCGCTCCGCCTGGTACAGGCCGGAACCGGTTGAAGAAGGGTATCTTTTCGGGGATAACGAAGTCTTTCTGCTCTCGTACCGCGCCAGAACCGCCCAGGGCGAGATCGATATGACAGAAATGGAAGTGCGCGTGCTATCGTTATTCTTCCGCAAAGAGGGGCAGGCCATCCCGCGCAGCGAATTGCTTCAGTCCGTATGGGGCTATACCAGTGATACCGAAACCAGAACACTGGACAACTTCATCGTCCGTCTTCGCAAATACTTTGAGCCGGATCCGTCGCACCCCAAACACTTCCAGACCGTACGCGGGGTCGGATACCGTTTCAGTCGCAGCGGTAACTGAAACCAATAAACAGTGGCAGTGGCTGGGATGAAACGGAACATACTTGCTCTGAAGGCGGGATAAGTGCCTTAACTGAGTTCCTTTTTGCCGGAAAAATGCAATCAATAATTTAGTTTTACTAAAATACCAGAGCTTAAATTACGAAGGAGTAGCGGAATGATAAACCCATGTCAGGAATTTAATAAAAGTCAGCTTTTTAGGAAGCTGCGTCATGGGGCCGGCAAAGCCATTGCGGACTTTGGACTGATTGAGAAAGGCGACCGGATCGCTGTCGCTGTGTCCGGCGGCAAGGATTCCTACACGCTGCTGCTTTTACTGGAGGATTTACGCAGGCGGTCCCCGGTTCCATTCGAGTTGATCGCCATAAACATAGACTCCGGTTATCCCGGCTACCGGACGGATGTCATTGAAGGTTTTCTTCGTGACAACCGTTTTGATTATCGCATGGTGCCCACTGAGCATTACTCGTTAATTCAGGAAAAACGCCGCCCGGGATCATCGTACTGTTCCATCTGTGCCCGCTTCAAGCGGGGCGCACTTTACGAAACGGCTCAGAGCATGGGCTGCAACAAGCTGGCGCTGGGGCACCACCAGGATGATTTCATAGAGACGCTGCTGCTGAACCAGTTTTTCGTCGGCTCCCTCAAGTCCATGGCCGCTTCGATGCTGGCTGACAACGGTGTCACCACCGTCATTCGGCCTCTGGTCTACGTTACTGAAGAGGATATCATCAGCTTTTCCAGGCAGGTGTCCCTACCGGTGGTCTGCTGCTGTTGTCCGGTCTGCGGTACTGCCGACTTGCAGCGTAAGCGGATGAAGCGCTTGCTCAAAGATCTGCAGGCAGAAATACCCAACGTTAAGAGCAGTCTGCTGAATGCCCTCTCAAATGTTCACCCCCGCCACCTTCTTGACCCGTCTCTGCGACGGGAGGACGCACTTGCCGAAAAGGGATGAATTCCTGTTTGCGGAACGGGCCGTTTTGGCTTGTATTCCCAGGTCGGCCAACAAATCCAGTGTTGAGTAATACCCTCCAGCAACTACCACGGCAACTCCCGCAATTATTATTGCTTCCATGTTATCTCCTTCATATTGTGTCTGTATGAAAGAGCATAGCATGGGGGTGTGACATAATAAGTCGTGTGATCGCCAGGGGCCAGGATGATTTGATAAAATATTTTTGCAGGTTGATTGGCAGGCGAGAAATGGTTCGTTAAAGTTAGGGTTCGCCCCGTTCGCCATCTCCGGAAAGCATGACAAGGTCTACGCGGCGGTTCTTTGCTCGTCCTTCGGGGGTTGCGTTGTCGGCAAGCGGGCGAAATTCGGCATAGCCGGTGGCCGATATTTTGTCCGGGTCAATATCGAAGTTCTTGAGCAGATACTTGAGGCCGTTTGTTGCGCGGGCAGTGGAAAGTTCCCAGTTGGAAGGGAACTGGGCGGTTCTGATCGGGATATTGTCGGTGTGACCCTCCAACCGCAGTGGGTTGTTGTATTGGGTCATAACTTCAGAAATGGTATTTATCAGTTCGTATGCGTCAGGTTTGATAGCTGCCTGTCCCGAGTCGAAGAAACCGGCCTCCTTGAGGCTTACGATCAACCCGCGGCGGGTGATCTCCAGTGAGACCTTGTTCTGGGCGCCACGTTTGATCAGGTATGCTTCCACGGATGCTTTTATCTGACGGAAATCCTTTTCCTCCGCTCGTGACTTTGCGGTTCCGCTGCGCTGGCGGCCGGTAGGCGATATGGATACTTCCGGTTTGAGGGCAGGAATGACGGTTATGGCTTTTGAGGGGATTACATTTACCTTCGGAGCCGGAGTACCTGCGTTGACCATGCCGAATGATTGCTTGAGAGACTGCATGACTTCTTCAACCTTCTTCTTATCACTCTGCCCCATGGCGTACAGAACTACGAAGACGGCAAACAGCAGGGTGATGAAGTCGGCGTAGGACACGAGCCAGCGCTCGTGGTTGACATGCTTTTCGGGTGCTTTCTTAAGTGCCATGACAGTTTAGTGGCCGCCCACGAATGCCTTGAGCTTCTGCTCAATGAAATGAGGGTTCTCGCCGTTCTGTATGGCAATCAGGCCCTCCAGAATCATAACGCGGCGCAGCATCTCTTCCTTCATGCGGATTTTCAGCTTGGTTCCGATTGGAAGGCAGATGATGTTGGCGATCATAAGGCCGTAGATGGTTGCAACGAACGCAACGGCGATACCGCCACCCAGCTTGGATGTGTCCGAGAGGTTGCCCATGACGTGGATCAGGCCAAGAACGGCCCCGATGATACCGATGGTTGGGGCAAAACCACCGGCCGCCTCATAGAATTCAACACTGTGCTTGGTATGGTCTTCGTAGGCCATGATGTCGGCCTCCAATGTCTCGCGCAGTTTCTGGGGATCAATGCCGTCAACAACCAGTGAGATTCCTTTTTTGATAAAGGGATCCCTGGCATTCTGCGCTTCCTGTTCCAGGGAGATCAAGCCGTTCCGTCTGGCTTTGGTGGCGTAGTTGATGATGTCTTTTACAACTCCTTCGTGATCGACCTTGTTAGGGAGAAATGCGCCTTTAACAGCTTTCAGCGCATTTATGATCGCAGGAAGCGGAAAGCAGACGAAAGTGGCGCCAAAGGTGCCTCCCAGAACGATCATGGCCGCTGTCGGCTGGATCAGCGCCGAAATATGGACGCCTTCGATCGCAGCGCCGCCAAAAATGGCGCCGAAGCCCATTACCAATCCTATAATGGTTGCTAAATCCATATGTTAATTGTCCCGACTGTGGAGTGGAGTGCGGTCATGAGCGTCCCTCGTGACGGGACAGACCGCTTCTTTGGTGGCTGTGACACGCTGAAACAGGCTCTTGCGCTGCCTTTTAAGATATTTCCTGTCGCTGGGGTTCTGAGCCCTGCGCATCACACGGGAACGGAAAGCGACTACTCTGCTGATGATGGACTCTGCGCGCTCCATGACAATATAATGATTGCCATTGAAAAGCGTAATAACCGTATCCGGCGTTTCCTCGATGCTGATGATGTGATCCGGGTTAAGATACATAAGCTGCTTGTCCATACGCGTCAATGCAATCATGCAGACCCCTCTAACTGAATGAACATCTTTCTATAAATATTAAAAACTGAGCAAGGTCAAGAGTTATTTGCCGTATTAGAAGTATACAACCGGTTTGCGATCATAGCCTGGCGTCAATCGCATCGAAGTCAATATACTTTTCGGCAATCGAGTTTATAAGTGTAATTTTTTCCAGATCCTCAGGACCGATTTTGGAAACATGTTCGCGCAATTGGTAGAATACTTCAGACGATGTTTCTTCAATGCGTATATAGGGGATGGCACTGTCATCCAGAATTCGCTGGGTAATTTCGGAGATGGGCGCATGTCCTCCAATGACAAGCCCTGCCAGCCGTTTTTTGAATTCCGGAATATTGTACAGTGATGATGCCGTCACCATCAACTCATCCCGCGAACTCGTCACGATCAAGAGAGTTGAAATATCCAAATTATCGATTACACGCTGGGAAGAGGCGGCACCAAGCTGAATGGTGTGGCAGATGCGGCTCTGTCCGGTCGGGTCGCCCTTAAGTTGCCGCCCGAGAAGATTTGCCACGTGCAGCAGGGTTGGATCGGCTAGTGTCGGGGAATAATCAAATGCGCCGGTTACAAGAAGCCCGTTGGCTGCGAAAGCCTTGTTAAGGTAGCTCATGGCGTTGGAGCGCTTTTCTGCCACCAGTTTGTTGGGCATAATGATTCTGACGCTGGTTTTTTCCCTTTCATACAAGGCCAGATTGAGTTCTACAGCATCAATGACATTGCCTATCCCTCCGCCGGTTACCAGGAGCACCGGAGCATCCAGCATGGAGGCCACCCGGGCATTATTAGCGCCTACCACCGACCCGACACCTCCGTGCCCGGCTCCTTCAATAATCAGGAAATCATACTTGCGTTCCAGTTCGGCGCAGGCAGACAGAATTGTCTGTTGCGGGGAGGCCATGTCAATGCCCCCGTCCAGAAATCGGCGAGTCGTACCGGCAGAGAGTGTCATCGGAGACATGAGCAGCACATCCTCTTCAACACCGAAAACCGAGGCAAACATCGCAGCGTCCTTGTCAACGGTATGCCCGTTGAACTCGATACACTTGGGGCCGATCGGTTTCATGAAACCGACCCGGCCGTATTTTTTGCGGGCCAGATGCATCAGCGACAGGCTGATAGTCGTTTTGCCGCAATGCTGACCGGTTGCCCCGATAAAAATTTTTCTGCAAGCCATGAGCAGTTCCTCAGCGCAGCTGATTTCCGGCTGCCAATTCTTCGAAATAGCGGTGAAATAATTCTTCTCCGGAACGGAAGCGCAGAAATCTGACCCCCATGCCGCTCTTTTTTACGAGGTGGAAAAGATTCTGAGGTACTTTTTTAGCCCACATGACCCTCGCCTCGACTTCAACCTGCTGATCGCCGGATAGCGTAAGTTCAATTATGATTTTTGTATTTGGCGGAGCAATATTTGCCGTTTTGATGAACATGCCGGTTTTGGATACATCTTCCGTGAACGCAACCCGGTTGGGCCCATCGACCCCAAAACGTATTGCGAGGCGTTTCTTGTGCCGTATGATCTCGCGTTTTTCAGCCATTTTGCCAATCTCCGGAAGTGGGGCTGGATGGGGCAACAAGTCAGACCTGCTGCACAATGCCAGAAATATACCAAAATTTCAATGCAACACGCGGCAAGCTGGAAAATATATTGCCTTTTGCGGTCAGTCAACTTTCTAAAATTGGGTTGACAGAGCTGCAGCAATCATCTAATTTGACGGAAAGCTGGGGGAGTTTCGACTGAGAGCGGTTCTGACCGCGACCCTTCGTACCTGATCCGGGTAATGCCGGCGTAGGGAAGCGCGCCGATAGATTTTTAATAGCCGCTTCCGCGGCTTTTTTCTTTTGTGGAGAGTGTGAATGCGGATCATTCTGAATGGGGAAAATACGGAGCAAGAGGACGGTATCTCCATTGCCGGACTTTTAACCAGGTTGAACATCGGTCTGGAACGGGTTGCTGTCGAGGTGAATCTGGATATAGTTCCCAAGGCAAGTTATGAGACCTGCCTGCTTTCGGATGGGGACAAAATAGAAATAGTACATTTTGTGGGCGGAGGATAGCCGGGATGACACATGATACTGACAAGCTTATAATTGGCGGGCGTGAATTCAGCTCGCGACTGATGGTGGGAACCGGAAAATATGCCAGTTTTGAACAGACCGCCCGGGCTCTTGAAGTTTCAGGGGCCGAGATAATCACCGTGGCCGTGCGCAGGGTGAACCTTGACCGCAGCAAGGAATCTCTGCTTGATTACATCGATCTCAAAAAATACACGCTGCTTCCCAATACCGCCGGTTGTTACACGGCAGACGATGCGATTCGGACCTGCAGGCTGGCACGCGAGGCTGGCATGTCCGACTTTGTAAAACTGGAAGTGCTGGGGGACGAGAAAACCCTTTTCCCGGACAATGAAGAGCTGCTCAAGGCAGCCAAGGTGCTTGTGGGTGAAGGGTTCACCGTTCTGCCATATTGCAGTGATGATGTTATCGTCTGCAAAAAGCTTGAGGATCTGGGCTGTGCGGCGGTTATGCCGTTGGGAGCGCCGATAGGCAGCGGTCTGGGTATTCGTAATCCCTACAATATCAAGATAATTCTTGAGAATGTCAAAGTTCCGGTCATCGTGGATGCCGGCGTCGGTTCGGCCTCGGATGCCGCCATTGCCATGGAACTGGGCTGTGACGGAGTGCTGATGAACACCGCCATTGCCTGTGCCCAGGATCCGATCGCAATGGCTGAGGCCATGAAGCTGGCTGTTATCGCGGGTCGCCTGTCCTACAAAGCCGGCCGCATCCCGCGCAAGCTTTACGCCAACGCTTCCAGTCCGCTGGACGGCATGTTCTTATGATCGTTTGATGTTTGATTTCAATCTGTATCTGATAACTGACCGGACTCAGGCGGCAGGGAGGGAACTCCCTGCCGTTGTTGCAGATGCTCTGGCCGGAGGCGTACGTTCAATACAAATGCGCGAGAAGGATCTTTCGACGCGTCAACAATTTGAACTGGCCTTGCAACTGCGTTCGCTGACCCGCGAACACAATGCCAGCTTGATAATCAACGACCGTATCGATATCGCCCTGGCGGTTGCCGCGGACGGGGTGCATATCGGTGTTGATAGTCTGCCGGTGGCTGAAACCCGCAGAATGCTGGGGCCGAAGATGCTGATCGGTTATTCCGCCCATGCAGTGGGTGAAGCATTGCAGGCGGAGCACGATGGCGCCGATTTCGTGACATTCGGTCCCGTCTACCATACTCCATCCAAACTGAAGTATGGCGAGCCGCTCGGATTGTCACAGCTGGCTGCGGTGGTCAGTGCCCTGGCTATTCCCGTATTCGCTCTGGGCGGTGTCAAAAAAACGTCAATCCCGGAAGTCATGGCTGCCGGCTGCCATGGTGTCGCCATGATTTCGGAAATCATGGCCGCAGTCGACCCGCAAAACTCAGCCAAATTAACACTCGAAGAGATTGAGAAGCATGCCAACCACTGCTGATCCGTTTTTACATCCCCAGCTCCGCATCAATTCCTACGGTCACTATCTGCGCTGCCGCTTCGGCTGCCGGGTCAGCAAAGTCAATGTGGACGCCGGTTTCACCTGCCCCAATCGTGACGGCAGCAAGGGGAGCGGCGGATGCATCTATTGCAACAACGTCTCTTTTTCTCCCAAAGATACCCAGGCGGTCATTCCGCTGGAAGAACAGATGCAGCATGGCATGGCTTACCATCGCATCCGTCTCGGCTCACAGAAATTCATCATCTACTTTCAGAAATACACCAATACATACGCATCGGTTGACCTGCTGGCCGACCTGTACCGACGGGCGCTTGCCCAGCCGGACGTGATCGGCATTTCGGTCGGGACACGTCCCGACTCGCTGACTGACGAAGCTTTGGAGCTTTTGACGGCTATTGCCAGGGAAAAGTATGTTTGCCTGGAGCTGGGTTTGCAGTCGATGGACGACGGGATTTTGACGCGCATCAACCGCGGCCATACTTTGAAGGATTTTGTCGATACTGTACAGCGGGCGGCTGGTCGGAATTTTGACATATGCGCCCATCTGATACATGGATTTCCGGGCGAGAGTTCCGGGGAGTTCCTGAAAAGTGCCGATTTGATCGCCTCTCTGCCGATTGACTCGGTCAAACTGCATCAACTTCATGCTGTGGAGGGGACCGAGTTGGCCGAGATGTATCGGAACGGCGAGTTTGTGCCGTTGACGCTTGCAGAGTATGTGGCCGTTGCGGCTGATTTTCTGGAGCGTCTGCCGCCGCGGGTCACGGTGCAGCGACTGTACGGTTCCGCGCCGCTGGCGATCCGGGTGGCTCCCCAGTGGGGGCTGAAGAACAACCAGATGTGGTTTGCTGTTGTCAACGAGTTGCGCAGGCGGGGGACCTGGCAGGGATGCCGATCCGCTGCAAGATAGCCCTTGAACCCTTATTGTGACCATGTTATTTCAATAGAACCGGTTCCATTCCTATTCATCTTCAAGGAGAAAACAGATAATGTCCGAACTTAGAGTCCGTTTCGCACCCAGTCCAACCGGTTACCTGCATGTGGGCGGTGCCCGCACCGCGCTGTTCAACTGGCTGTTGGCCAAAAAGCAGGGCGGCACCTTTATCCTGCGCATCGAGGATACCGATGTGGAGCGTTCCACCAAGGAGTCGGTCGACGCTATTCTGCAGGGGATGCAGTGGCTTGGCCTGGATTGGGACGAAGGCCCCTTCTACCAGTCGGACAGCTTTGAACTCTACAAGGAGCATGTCCGGAAACTGCTGGATGAAGGCAAGGCTTACAAGTGCTTCTGCACCGCCGAGGAGTTGGAAAAAAAGCGTGACCTGGCCATGCAGGAGGGACGCAAGCCCAAGTATGACGGCACCTGCCGGGATCGCAGAGATATTCCGGAAGGGGCGCCGTATGTGGTGCGTTTCCGTGCTCCACAGGTGGGCGAGGTGGCTTTTGATGATCTGATCAAGGGGCGGATCGCTTTTCCTTCCGAAGAGTTGGACGACCTGATCATTCAGCGCACGGACGGCACTCCGACCTACAACTTCTGCGTTGTGATCGACGATGCCAGCATGCGCATTACCACCGTCATCCGCGGTGACGACCATGTCAACAACACTCCGCGCCAGATCCAACTCTATGAAGCACTCGGCTTTCCGGTGCCGCAGTTTGCCCACGTTCCCATGATCCTTGGTTCGGACAAGGCCCGCCTCTCGAAACGTCATGGCGCCACCAGTGTGATAGACTACCGTGATATGGGCTTTCTGCCCGAGGCTCTGATGAACTATCTGGTGCGTCTGGGGTGGAGCCATGGTGATGATGAAATCTTCAGCCGCGAGGAGATGATTCAAAAGTTTGACATAAATAACGTCGGTCGCTCCGCCTCGGTTTTCAACACCGAAAAGCTGCTCTGGTTGAATGCCCATTACATAAAAAACGGAGATACGGAACGGATAGCGGACCTGCTGCTGCCGCATCTTTCCAAGCTGCAAGTGACAACTCTGGGCGGCCCGGATCTGATGGCTGTGGTCAAAACCCTTAAGGAGCGTGCCCAGACTCTGGTGGAGATGGCCGACAGGGCCGTGTTCTATTACAATGCCCCGCAAGAGTACGATGAGGCGGCTCTGGCCAAATTCGAAAAGGAACATTTATTGTCGGTATTTGAAGCCGTCGCCGAAAAGTTGTCGGTCACTACGGCGGTTGATGCCGCAGGTTTCGATGCGCTCTTCAAGGAAATTTGCACTGAAAAGGGATGGAAGATGCCGCAGGTGGGACAGCCGATCCGTATCGCCCTGTCGGGAGGCACCCAAGCGCCCGGCATCGGTGAAATAATTCAGGTGCTGGGATGTGAAGAGTCGATCAGGCGGGTTCAAAGTGCCGGGGCTTATCTGTCTGCAAAGTAACGGGACTTGAATGTTTCTTTGAATGCAAAAAAAAGGGGGGTCGGCAGGAATGCCGGCCCCCTCTTTTATTGTGTGTCAACTGGTTGGTTCAGCCATGCTTGGTGTTCACCACAAACTAATCGACGAAAACCACCCGGTTTCTGCCGAGTCTCTTGGCCTCGTACATCGCTCCGTCAATCCGTTTGACAAAATTGGTCAGATCCTCCCCCTGGTGATAGCTGCCGCCGCCGATACTGATGGTAACATTCACGCAAACTCCATCTTTTGGTGAAAATGTGGTCTGCTCGAAAGTCCGCCGAATCCTTTCCGCCACAATTGCGGCTTCCTCCGGTTCGGTTTCCGGGAAAAGCACGATGAACTCTTCTCCTCCATAGCGGTAGGCGGAATCGACCCCCCTGATACCTTCCCTGATGACATCCGCCAGTTTTGCCAGCACCCTGTCGCCATCAATATGGCCGTAAGTGTCGTTGAAATTCTTGAAATTGTCGACATCCATCAGTATCAGCGAAAGAGGAGATGCATAACGATTGCAACGCTCTATCTCCTCCCGGGCGCGACCGAAAAAGTGACGGGAGTTGTAGAGGTGGGTCAGTCCGTCGGTGATGCTCAGTTCGCGGTAAAGCCGCTCGCTTTCCTTCAGGGCCAGTTCAGCTTTTCTCCGATCGGAGACATCCTGCAGGGTTTCTATGGCACCGCAGATATGGTCATTGGAATCTTTCAGTGGAGCAGCTGTAAAATAGAGCCATTTGCCGGCTTCGCCGAAATGTGGAAAAAAGTCTTCGGCTTCGAAGGCCCCCTCAATAATCTTTGAACGAAAATATTTGCCGCCATAATGTCTTACAACCATATCCTCAATGACTTCGTCTACGATAAGGTCGGCCAAAACCGGGCGCTCAGAGGTATAAAAGGCGCGCCACTGCTGGCGGGTGCCGATGACTTCGGCGGCCGGTACGCCGGTTATGTTTGCGCAGGCCTGATTCCAGTGTGTCACAATATGATTCTTGTCGATAACGAAGGAGGGGATGGTAATTCCTTCGACAATATGCAGCAATTTATCCTGTTTCTCGAGCAAAGACATGGTTGTGTCTTCTCGCAAGAGTCTTTCCCCATGATTTGTAACCACCCTGTTCAGGACAAATGGAAGTATTTCCAGGTAGGCGTTGTAAGGGTCCTTGATGATATAGTCGTTTACGCCGGCCTTCAGGGCTTCAGCGGCGACTTTCTCAAATCCGCTGCCGGTCAGTATGACCAGTGGCAGCCGGACTGACGCTGCCAGCATCTTTTTGCAGAATTCCAGGCCGTCCAGAGAGGGTGGGGTGTGATTAATAACCACCACGTCAAAAGCGGAAGAATCCGTGATTGTCATGGAAAGAGCTTCTTGTTGGCTGTTGCATTCGGTGATTACGCACTCGGCTGGATATTTGACGGACATCTGCCTGAAAGCGGTGAGGTCGTGATCACTATCAACGACGAGAAGAATGTTAAGCAGTGGCAGCTTTTCCGATTGTTTCACTATACCTCCCAATTTCGTCATAACAGTTGTGACTTTAGAATTCTTGTCACACGAAGTGCCCCGTGCTACCGTTGAATAAATCTGTAATGCGACCGGCAACATAAAAGCCCATAGCCCAGAATACTTAATAACAGCATTTTATACAAACATTGATTCTTACGGTGTTCAGACATGTCTCTGTTTAATCTTGTAACTCCATACACACCGCGCGGCGATCAACCCCAGGCCATCAATGAACTGGTGGAAGGCCTTGAACGCGGAGACCGGCACCAGACCCTGCTGGGCGTGACCGGCTCGGGCAAGACTTTTACTGTAGCAAATGTCATAGCCCGCACAGGCCGGCCGGCCCTGGTACTGGCTCCGAACAAGACCCTGGCGGCCCAGCTCTATGGTGAGTTCAAGGAGCTTTTTCCGGACAATGCCGTGGAGTACTTCGTTTCCTACTACGATTACTACCAGCCGGAAGCCTACATTCCCACCAGTGATACCTTTATAGAAAAGGACTCGGCGATCAACGACGAGATCGACAAGATGCGTCATTCAGCCACCCGCAGTCTGCTGACCAGGCGGGATGTGATCATTGTGGCCTCGGTTTCCTGCATTTACGGCATCGGCTCGCCGGAAGCCTACGCCAGTCTGCACATCTTCTTTCACCAAGGCGAAGAGTACGGACGCGATACGCTGCTTCGAAAACTGGTTGAGATACAGTACGAGCGCAATGACACGGACTTTCACCGCGGTGCCTTCCGTGTCAGGGGAGATGTAGTCGAGGTTTTTCCGGCCTACGATAGCGACAAGGCGCTGCGGATCGAGTTTTTCGGGGACGAGATCGAAGCGATCAGCGAGATCGATCCGTTGCGGGGGGTGGTGCTGAACAGGCTTTCAAAATGCGCGATCTATCCGGCATCACATTATGTCTCAAGTCGCGAAACCATGGAGCGTGCCATTGAACAGATCCGGATCGATCTGGGAGAGCGCATCCGTCACTTTCGCGCTGAAAACATGCTGCTGGAAGCCCAACGGATTGAGCAGCGCACCTTTTATGATATTGAGATGATGGAGGAAATGGGTTTCTGTCAGGGAATAGAAAACTATTCGCGCTACTTCGACGGCCGCCGTCCGGGCGAGCCGCCTTACACGCTGATTGATTATTTTCCGGATGACTTCGTGCTGTTTGTGGATGAATCGCACGTCAGTATTCCCCAGGTGGGAGGAATGTATCGCGGTGACCGCTCCCGCAAGGACACCCTGGTCAATTACGGTTTCCGTCTTCCGGCAGCGCTGGACAATCGGCCACTCAATTTTCAGGAGTTTGAAGCCCGCATCAGGCAGGCTATCTACGTGTCGGCCACCCCGGCAGATTACGAACTGGAAAAGAGCGCTGGAGTTTTTGTAGAGCAGATCATCCGTCCGACCGGACTGGTTGATCCGATTATTGAAGTCAGGCCGGCGACGGCTCCCCCCATCCCACCTCCCCCCGCTGGGGGGAGGCAAAAGACTCTCTCCTCAGGAGGGGGAGAGTTGGAGAGGGGGAAAGGGGTTGGCCAAGTAGACGACCTCCTTCACGAAGTCCGCGAAACCGTTGCTCGCGGTGAACGGGTGCTGGTGACGACGCTGACAAAGCGCATGGCAGAGGAGTTGACCAACTACTACCGAGAATTGGGGGTGCGCGTCAGGTATCTGCACTCGGACATTGATACGATCGAACGGATGCAGATCCTGCGTGACCTGCGACTGGGGGAGTTCGATGTGCTAGTGGGGATCAACCTGCTGCGTGAGGGGCTGGATCTGCCCGAGGTTTCTCTGGTGGCGATTCTGGATGCCGATAAAGAAGGCTTTTTGCGCTCAACCCGTTCCCTAATTCAGACCTGCGGCCGTGCCGCACGTAACATTAATGGCCGGGTGCTGATGTACGGTGACTGTGTGACCCGTTCCATGCAGACCTGTCTCGACGAGACCGATCGCCGTCGAACCAGGCAGTTGGCATATAATCAGGAACACAACATTACTCCTGAAAGCGTCAAGAAACAAATGCGCACGATTCTGGGTTCGATTGAGGAAAAGGATTATTATACGCCACCCGGTCAAGTGGCGGAGGCGGGGGAAGAGTATGGCGTGGCACCCAAAGACATACCAAAACAGATCAAAAAGCTGCGCAAGGAGATGCTGTCCGCAGCCAAAGAACTGGATTTTGAAAGGGCAGCGGCTCTTAGGGACAAGGTCAGGAAGCTGGAAGGAATTGAACTGGCACTGAGATGATCTGATGCTGTTAATTAACCTGCCGTGAATAAAAGAGGGGGAATGCAACATTGCACTCCCCCTCTCCAACCGTGGTTGACTCAGGTCAGATTACTTGTGGCATTCCTTGCAGCTGGTAGGCCCTTTTTTGTTGTCGGTGTGACAACCTTTACAGGTCTTGTGTGCCCAATCCTTGCCGAAACCTTCGATTTTGCCGGCACCTTTTTCGTGGCACTTCTTGCAGTCCTTCAGAGCTTCCTGATGGGCTTTGTGGTTAAACTTGACGCCTTTTTTCATCTCGATTACGTCGCCAGCAAAAGCGGTTCCTGCAAAAGCTACCATGGCAAGCATTGCTACTAAAGTCTTTTTCATCTTGTATCTCCTCGTTATGTTTTTTTCCGCACAAAAGCGCCGGAAATGGACAGCCTTAGTATTCTTGAACAGTGCGCATACTGTATACAGTATTCAACTTTTAACCGTATAACACAACACTTCTAAAAAAGTAAATACGATTTTAGTTGCTTGGTTGTTATTCATTATAAAAAAGCAGCTGTTTATGCCGGATATGATTCGTAGGTAGTGAATCTACTACTACCCTTGAACTCAATTTATCGGCCGACCGATTACTGCTTGTGGCAATCCTTGCAGCTTGTAGGTCCTTTTTTCATGTCGGTGTGGCAACCTTTACAGGTTTTGTGAGCCCAATCCTTGCCAAAATCAGCAATCTTGCCAGGACCCTTTTCGTGGCACTTCTTGCAGTCTTTCAGCATTTCCTGGTGTTTCTTGTGGGGAAATTTAACGCCGCGCTTCAGTTCGATTACATCTGCGGCAAAGGCGGTTCCGGCAAAAGCTACCAGGGCGAACATGGCAATGATGGTTTTTTTCATCTGTTTTCTCCTTTTGATGACATCTGGGAATCTAAAATAACTGGGTGATTCCTATACTACATTTCATATGCCAATACATCACATTTATTTAAAACAGTAATGATTACAGGGTGTAACTGGCGGAGATGGTCTCTGCGGCCGCACTATGTACCGCAATTGCGGCAGTGTCGTTTCTATTTGCGGCACACTCGCACGTAATTTGCTTGCCAGAGTTAATTCACTTTTGTAAAGTCCTGCGAGTATCCATAAACAAAAAGCGGAGGAGCAATCGAATGCAGCAGTTCAATAACAGAAAAGGTTTTACCCTGATAGAGATCATGGTCGTGATAGTCATACTGGCTCTGCTGGCGGCGCTGGTAGGCCCCAAGTTGATGGGACGCACCGACGATGCCAAAATTACCGATGCCAGGGTGCAGATCAAGAATATTGAAACAGCCCTTAAACTGTATAAGCTGGATAATGGCAATTACCCAACCACCGAGCAAGGCCTCTCGTCGCTCGTAACCAAACCGACCGTTGGCGTAATCCCGAAAAGCTATAAAGAGGGGGGCTATCTGGAGAGCAAAAAAATCCCCAAAGACCCCTGGGGTAATGATTATCTGTACATTTCACCGGGTGAACATGGCGATTACGACCTGTTTTCCTACGGTTCCGATGGCGCCAAAGGGGGGGAGGGCAAAAACGCCGACATCTCCAACTGGGACACCAAATAAGAAAATAATTCTCATAATATAGTTGATATTTTGAAAATCTGCGCTATAGTCTGATCCTCTAAACTATTATTTTTATTGTAAATAAACGTTTTTAGCGAGTGTAAACCGCTCAGGCGTTAACTAACACAGAGGAGGCAGCACAATGGCTCAGAAGTTCGTGTATTTCTATGGTAATGGTCAGGCTGAGGGGCGGGCCGATATGAAAAACCTGCTGGGGGGCAAGGGGGCCAACCTGGCCGAGATGACCAGTATCGGTCTTCCGGTGCCACCCGGTTTTACCATCACCACCGAAGTATGCACGGAATTTTATAAAAACGACAGCTCCTATCCTTCCTCCCTGGCCGCCGAAGTCTCCGCCAACCTGAAACAGGTCGAGGCGTTGATGGGCCGCACTTTTGGAGATCCACAGAATCCACTGCTCGTCTCTGTCCGCTCCGGTGCCCGCGCTTCCATGCCGGGCATGATGGACACCATCCTCAATCTGGGACTTAACGATACCACCGTGCAGGGCATCATTGCCCAGAGCGGTGACGAACGTTTTGCCTACGATGCCTATCGCCGTTTTGTCCAGATGTACTCCGACGTTGTCATGGGGATGGACAAACATGTTCTGGAGCATCTGCTCGAAGACAAGAAGGCCGAAAAGAGGGTACACCTCGACACGGAGCTGACTGCTGCAGACTGGAAAGATCTGGTCGCGGCATTCAAGGCTGCCATCAAGGAAAATCTGGGCGTCTCGTTCCCTGAAGATCCCGAGGCCCAGCTGTGGGGCGCCATCGGCGCTGTTTTTGGATCCTGGATGAACCAGCGCGCCATCACCTATCGGCGGCTCCACAACATTCCGGCCGAATGGGGCACCGCAGTGAATGTACAGTCAATGGTGTATGGCAACATGGGTGACGATTGTGCCACCGGAGTTGCTTTTACCCGTGACCCGTCCACCGGTGAGAACTATTTTTATGGAGAGTATCTGGTCAATGCCCAGGGGGAGGACGTGGTTGCCGGTATCCGCACTCCTCAACCGATCAACCGCGCCAAGGCAACTACTTTGCCACCGATGGAAGAGGTCCTGCCGGAATGCTACCGGCAGCTGGCCGGCATCCGTGACATACTCGAAAAACATTACAAGGACATGCAGGACATCGAGTTCACGATCGAAAAAGGCAAGCTCTTCATGTTGCAGACCAGAAACGGCAAGCGCACCGCTCCTGCAGCCATCAAAATTGCAGTGGACATGGTGCGTGAAGGGCTGATCGACGAAAAAGCTGCCGTATTGCGTGTGGCCCCCTCCCAGCTTGATCAACTGCTGCACCCATCACTTGACCCGAAGGCCGAGAAAAATATTATTGCCAAAGGACTGCCGGCTTCACCGGGTGCCGTTTCCGGGGAAGTGATCTTCACGGCGGACGAAGCCGAGGCCGAAGCCAAGTGCGGCCGCAAAGTCATACTGGTCCGGGTTGAAACATCACCTGAAGATATACATGGCATGCACGCCGCCCAGGGGATCCTGACAGCTCGCGGCGGCATGACTTCACACGCTGCGGTGGTTGCCCGCGGCATGGGCAAGTGCTGTGTAGCCGGTTGCGGCGACATCAAGGTCGACTACGCCAGCCAGAGTTTCACCACACGCAACGGTACGGTTGTGAAACGGGGTGACATCATTACCCTGGATGGCTCGCTGGGTGAGGTGATTCTGGGAGCGGTGCCGACCGTCTCGCCGCAGCTGACCGGTGATTTTGCCCAGTTGATGCAGTGGGCCGACAAATTTCGCACGATGAAGGTGCGCACCAATGCCGATACTCCGCATGATTCCAAGGTGGCGCGCGAATTTGGCGCCGAGGGAATCGGCCTCTGCCGCACGGAACATATGTTCTTTGATGCCGAACGCATAGCTGCCGTGCGTGAGATGATCCTTTCCGACGATGTGGAGGGGCGTGAACTGGCGCTGGCCAAGATCATGCCGATGCAGAAAGGGGACTTTATCGGTCTCTTCCGCGAAATGAAGGGGTTGCCGGTTACGATCCGTCTGCTCGACCCGCCCCTGCACGAATTTCTGCCGCAGGAAGAGCGGGATATCGAAGAACTGTCCAAAACCATGAAAGTGCCGGTAAACGCAATCAAGCACAAGATCGAGTCTTTGCACGAATTCAATCCGATGCTTGGCCACCGGGGCTGCCGTCTGGGTATCACCTACCCGGAGGTTTACAATATGCAGGTGCGCGCCATTATGGAAGCGGCTTGCGAACTGGTCAAAAACGAGGGTTTCAGTATCGTGCCGGAGATCATGATTCCGCTGATTGCCACGGTCAAGGAACTGTCGGTTCTCAAACAGAATGCCGTGGCTATCTGTGACGAAATTATCGCCCGGTACGGTGTCAAGGTCGAATACCTGATCGGCACGATGATCGAATTGCCGCGTGCCGCCCTGACCGCGGACGAGATTGCGGTCGAGGCCGAGTTTTTCTCGTTCGGCACCAACGACCTGACCCAGACAACTTTCGGCTTGTCGCGTGACGACGCCGGCAAATTTCTGCCGTTCTATGTCGATAACGGCATCCTGCCGGAAGACCCGTTCATCTCACTCGACCAGGTCGGGGTCGGCAAGCTGGTCAAGATGGCCTGTGAGCTGGGACGTTCCACCCGCCAGAACATCAAGCTGGGCATCTGCGGAGAGCATGGCGGTGATCCGGAGTCGGTGATCTTCTGCCACAAAATCGGACTTGATTATGTATCCTGTTCGCCGTTCCGGGTGCCTGTCGCACGATTGGCAGCGGCCCACGCGGCACTGGCTTCCTGACCGGCATAGGCATTCTGAAAAAAAAGGGGCGTATCCGGTTGGATCGCCCCTTTCGTTTTATTTTTATGATGCCGCTATTATTCAGGAACGATTTGACCTTCCCCGAACACAAGCGCACTGAAGATGTAAATTTCACATCCACCCTTCCAGGCCTCTTCGGGCAGACCGGCCTTGATACAGGTGTGCCGCAGGAACTCGTCTCGGTCCCAGCCGTATTCGGTAGCCACCTGCGGCAGCAGTACACCTCGATAACTATCCTTGACGATGAAGATGCCATGCGTGCCGACTTTGATATCCTCGATCGATGCAGCCTTCTCAAGTGGCGAGAGCACTGAAATATCAATCTCGAAATCATCCAGATCATGGGTCTTCATCGGGTAGAAGCGAGGATCGCGGGTTGCCGCGGAAACTGCCATTTCCTGGACAAGTTTGAAAAGCGGCTGATCGGAGACGAAGTTGCCGATGCAGCCCCGCAGCTGACCTTTCTGCTTGATCGTCACAAAACAGCCGGATTGGAGATTCAGACCCTTCGATGCCGTTTCAAAGGTGGGTATGTTTCCGCTCGAAACGTAAGCAACAACCGTGTCGCGGGCGATCTTCAACAGTTGTTTCTGCTCTTTTTTTGTCAAAAGTTCCGCCATAATACCCCCGCCGCACGCATGACCTATGAATAATTCTTCCTTCGGAACAAGCCGGTTTTTATGCTGATAACCCGGTCGAGGAACAGTACCCCGTCCAGGTGGTCCATCTCATGTTGCAGGGCGACCGCCTCAAAACCGCTGGCGTTGATCTCGCGCTGCATGCCGTCCAGTTCGCTGAAACGAACCGTGATCTCGGTGGCGCGATCCACGTCGCCGGTGTAGTCCGGTACGCTCATGCACCCCTCGCGCATGACGGCCACGCCGCTGCGGGCGGTGATCTCCGGATTGATCATGCAGAGCAGGCCGTGGTTGTTCTCTTTGCCGAGGCGGTTTTTGGAGACATCCACCACACAGACCCGCAGTGTGACTCCGATCTGGGAAGCGGCCACACCTACCGAACCTGGACCGGCACGCATCGTATCAACAAGATCCCGGACGAGATCAATGATGCTCTGATCGACAATTTCGACCCGATTGCAGACTTTTTTCAAAATGGGGTGAGGATATTTTAAAATCGGTTGAACTGGCATGGTCAGAAGGCCACCGCTGTCACGACGCGAACGCCGATTTCCACGTTCAGCTCTTTCTTTAGATTCTCCAGCAGTTTCTCGATTCCTTCCGGCGTTTCACCCTCCGGTAGCGCCACTTCCAGCATCAATACGTAAACCGGTTCCTGTGGCGTACCGATCAGCTTGGTATTGAGATCCATGATGTTGATGCTGCGCCCCGCCAGTTCGCGGGTCACGCGGTAGACAATGCCGGGCTGGTCGGCGCCGTAGACCGAGATGATGCAGATCTCGCCGTCGGTTTCCTTTCGGGTTATCTCGTCGGCATGCAGCGTGCGCACCGCCAGCGACATCCCCATTGTTTCGCAGATCGGTTTCAGCTCGTCGAACAGGCGGCTTTTGCTGAAGGGGCGCTGGTGCGAAACGATCAGGATCATTGCAAACTCGCCCCCCAGCATCGTGCAGCTGGAATCGGCCAGGTTGCACCCCAGTCGAAATAATCCCTCGGTGATGCCGGCCACGATCCCCGGGCGGTCCTTGCCGACAACCGAAACGGCATAATGCAGTACTTCAGGCTGTGCTGTCATGATAAACCTCCAGCAAAAATAGTCCGTATGTGGTTATCATCATTCGATTTCATCTGCAAACGTTTTTTGAATTGCATAACGAAGCGTGTGTGTTGAATCTGTAGGGATTATATGCATGTTGGATCAAATATAAGCTCTTGCTTTCTCGGCCCGGCTAAATAATACTTGCTACTTTCAATGATCAGTACAAATTATGCCTGCGCTGACGCAATGGCCCGCCATGAGAAGCATTAATAACGGGAAATAACCGATGAGAGTCTTTGCCAACCTGTTCCTGATACTGTTTCTTGCCGATGGGGGTTTTTCCCTTGTTGACGAGCTTGTGCCATTGCTTACTCCGCTGGCGCCCTTTACCGAATTCAGGCTCCTTCTGGCCGGTGCCGTCATCGTCATGGCCTCTGTTGTCTACCTCTGTCTCGGTATCGACCGGCGGTTGCCCAAACAGCTCTTTCTGCCGCTGATTTTCTTCACTTTCTTCTGCCCCCTGTCCACCTGGCTATTTCCGGTTCTGGCCGGAGTCCAAACATACGGGCTGCTGGCTGCGTCCGCACAGGTCATGCTCGGCATGCTCCCGCTCTACTATTTCCGGAAGGATGATGGTCTGCGCTGCCTGACAATGCCGCCCGAAATGTTTGCCGTCCCGTCTTTCAGCCTCAGGAACACCCTGGTCTTCAGCGCGGCAAACCTGCTGATTGTCCCGCTTGTCCTGGCGCTGTTGGCCCTCTCCACGGCGGACGCGTATCTGTCCGAACATACATCGGGCTTCATGCGCCTTGATCCCGGCGGGCTCAGGATGAGCGAGCGGGTCTACCGTCGCGATAATCGCACAATCCGGCTGTCAGCCATGATTCACGTGGGGAACAGGGAATATTATGACGGGCTGGCCGGGTCGCTCGTCCCGGGCCGGACCATCGTGCTGGCCGAAGGGGTCAGCGACGGCGGGAACCTGCTGCACAACAGCATCGACTACGGTAAAATGGCTGGTTTCCTGGGGCTGATCTCCCAGAAAGAGATGCAGTTCCGGGGCCGGTTGATTGAGGCGGAAGAGCTCGAAACAGCCGGGCCGGGCTCCGCTGGCAATCAAGATAATAAATTGTTGGGTACAGCCGATATCCTCAGGGCCGATGTGGATGTCAGCGTCTTCCGGCCGCCGACCATCCTGCTTCTCGACGCCCTCGGAAAGCATCTGCAGGATAGCCCTTCCTTCGTGAAAGGGATTATGGCACTCAACTCGTGGGGGGAGAAGAACATAACACCGGAAATGCAGGAAATAATCATGGACGACATCCTGCACCGGCGCAACATGGAAGTGATCCGCCATCTGGACAAGTCCCTTGTTCACTATGATAATGTCGTCATCCCCTGGGGCGCGTTGCACATGAAGGAGCTCGAAACGGAGGTTCTTAAGAGGGGCTTCAGGCTGCAGGAAGAACGGGAAAGGGTCAGCATCGATTTCCGCAAGCTGCTGCCGGGCGGGTCGTGATCCGGATGGATATGTCTGTGAATAGCAGCTGTTTTCGATCGTAGTGCTTGTCGATTCCGAATCTTGACATAAACTTTTCAGCAAAAGTATGAAGCTGAATGACGAGGAGCAAATATGGCCCCAATCACACTCAGTTCCGTTTGTCCCTTCGACTGCCCCGATACCTGCGGCCTGCTGGTGGAGGTTGCCGATGATCGCGCTTTAAGAGTCAGCGGCGATCCAGAACACCCCATTACCCGCGGCTTGCTATGCCCCAAGATGTTGCACTACGAGCGGACGGTACATTCGCCGCGCCGCTTGACTACGCCGCTTATGCGGACCGGCGCCAAGGGGGAAGGGGCGTTCGCTTCGATTTCCTGGGATGAGGCCATTGAACATATCTGTTCCCGCTGGAAGGATCTGGTCTCGCAGCATGGTGGCGAAAGCATTTTGCCCTACTCCTACGCCGGTACGATGGGGCTTGTGCAGCGCAACAGCGGCCACCCCTTTTTTTACAGGCTGGGAGCTTCGCGTCTGGAACGAACGATCTGCTCTCCGGCCAAGGATGCCGGCTGGAAAGCGCTGATGGGTGAAACAGCCGGAATGGACCCTGCCGAAATCGGGTGCAGCGATCTGGTGATTCTGTGGGGGATCAACGCCGCCGCCACCAGCATCCATGCCATGCGCGATGCGCAGGATGCCAGAAGGAGGGGGGCGCGTCTGTGGGCAATCGACACCTATCGCACCCTGACTTGCGAGGCGGTTGACGAGGTGTTTGTCGTCCGGCCTGGAGGAGACGGTGCATTGGCGCTGGGGATGATGCACGTCATAGTCCGGGAGAAGCTGATGGATCTGGCCTTCATCGATGCTAACGTACTTGGGTTCGATGACTTCAACTCAAAAACGCTGCTGGACTGTACTCCGGCCCGGATGTCCGATGTCTGCGGCCTTGCGCCGGAAACCATCGAACGGATGGCGCGGGAATACGCTCGGGCCAAGGCGCCATTCATCCGCCTCGGGAGCGGGCTGACCCGTTATGCCAACGGTGCCATGACGGTACGCACGATCAGCTGCCTGCCCGCCCTGACCGGCGCCTGGCAGCGATTGGGCGGTGGAATCCTGACCGGCACCTCGACCGGGGGAGCTTTTCCGCTGCAGAAAGTGACCCGTGAGGACTTTATCGGGCAGCCGACCCGGCTGGTCAGCATGAATCAACTGGGCGCGGCACTGACGGAGCTGGATTCGCCCCGCGTCATGAGTCTTTACGTCTATCACTCCAACCCGGCTTCGATCGCGCCGGACCAGAATACCGTCATCCGCGGATTGTTGCGGGATGATCTGTTTACCGTCGTGCACGAGCGCTTCCTGACCGACACCGCCCGACATGCCGATATCGTACTGCCGGCAACCTCCTCTCTGGAACATCCGGATCTGTATCGCTGCTATGGCGGCTACCACAGTCAGGCCTGCGGCGCAGTAATTCCGGCCGTGGGAGAATCAAAATCAAATTGGGACGTATTCTGTCTGATGGCAGAGGGTATGGGATGGAACGAACCCTTCTTCCGGCAGTCGGCCGGTGATCTGATTGGGCAATTGATAGAATATGACACCCCCTGGCGCGATGCCGCTGTCACGGAGCGCCTCCGGCAGGGAGAACCGGTTCTGCTGACGCCGCCCACCAATCCCAAGCGCGACTGGCTGACCACGTCCGGGAAGATCGAGATCCTCAACCAGCGCGACCCGGAGCCGTTGCCGCGCCTGCTGGCGACTCACGCCGCAGGTGACGGTTTTCCGCTGCGGCTGCAGCCGGCGGTGACTCTCTATGCTCTCAATTCCAGCTTCTACGAGCAGGACGAGCTGCGCGGTCGCCAAAAGTTCATGGAACTGTTGATGAACCCGGCCGATGCCGTTCTGCGGGGTCTTGCATCGGGCGATTCAGCGGCGGTCTATAATCATCTGGGCGAGGTCGAATTTACCGTCACAGTGACGGACAGGGTGCCGGCGGGGACTGTGGTGACCGAAGGGGTCTGGTGGAGCGAGTTTGCTTCCGGCAGGCGTGGTGTGAATGCGTTGACGTCGCAGCGCCTGACCGACGGCGGGCGGGGGAGTACCCTGTATGATGTGGCGGTGGAGGTCAGGGCAACGGGCGGCTCTTGAAAATAAGGGGGAATTGGTGCTTGCGCTTATGACCAGCTTCAGCGCCGTTGCCATTCCAGCCAGCCCGAGAGCAGCTTCTTCACAAAAGGTGTCAGGCGGGTCCGGTTATGGGCATCGGCCAGGCGTTTGATGACTTCGGCCTGGGTCGGGTAGGGGTGAATGGTCTTGCCGATCGCTGCAAGTCCCAGTCCGTTGGTGATCGCCACTGAAAACTCGTTGATCATCTCACCGGCGTGGCGGGCCACGATCGTGGCGCCCAGGATCCGGTCGCTTCCTTTTTTCAGGTGAACGCGGGCGAAGCCCTCGCTTTCGCCATCCAGCACCGCCCGATCCACGTCGCCCAGTGGAACGGTCAGGGTCGTAACCCCAATTCCTTTTTGGAGCGCATCCTGCTCATACATTCCCACATGGGCAATCTCCGGGTCGGTGTATGTGCACCATGGAATCGTCAGGGCCGATGTCTTCTGCCGCCCTTTGAAAAGGGCGTTGGCGATCAGGAGGCGGGCCAGGGCGTCGGCGGTGTGGGTGAACTTGTAGGGAAAGCAGATGTCTCCGGCGGCGTAAACATTCGGGTTGGAGGTCTGCAGCGTGTCGCCGACCGTGACGCCGGTTTTGTCGTAACGAATGCCACCCTTCTCCAGATCCAGGCCTTCCAGGTTGGGCGCCCGCCCGACTCCGACCAGGATTGCATCCGCTTCCACCTCGTTCACTTGTCCGTCCCGTTCCAGCCGCAGGATCTTTCCAGCGGCTTGCCGCTCAACGTCAAGAATCTTTACCCCCAGGCAGAGTTCGATCCGGTCGCGGATCAGGGCGCTGCGGAGTATGGCGGCGGCGTCCCGGTCTTCTCGTCCCAGAATCTGGCTGCCCAGCTCAATCAATGTCACCCGGCTGCCGAAGCGGGCAAATGCCTGTGCCAGTTCGCAGCCGATCGGGCCGGCTCCGATCACCGCCAGGCGGGGCGGCAGTTCGGTCAGCGAAAAGATTGTCTCATTGGTGAAATAGCCGGCTTCCGTCAGACCCGGTATGGGCGGGGCGGCGGCCCGGGCGCCGCTGCAGATGGCGGCTTTTTTGAACAGGAGTTTATGTTCACCGACCTCAACACAGTCGCTCCCGGCGAAACGACCTTCCCCGATGAAAACATCCACTCCCAGTTCATCCCGAAAACGTCGGGCCGAGTCGTGCCGGCTGATCTCAGCTCGCAGCCTGCGCATGCGCTCCATGGCGGCGCCGAAGTCAAACGACAGCTGATCTGCTCCCTGTACGCCGAACAGGCCGGCCTGGCGGGCATCAAACAGGGCCCGGGCGGCGCGCAGAACCCCCTTTGAAGGTACGCAGCCGACATTCAGGCAGTCGCCCCCCATCAGGTGCCGTTCGATCAGGGCAACCCTTGCTCCCAGTCCGGCGGCTCCGGCGGCGCAGATCAAGCCGGCCGTGCCGGCCCCGATAACAACCAGGTTGTAGCGGCCTTCAGGTTGGGGATTACACCAGTCGGCCGGGTGGACATTGGCGGATAGTTCCCGGTTTTCGGGGGTGTCGGGCAGGATGGTGAGCGGTTCCGTCATGATCTTGCTCCTTGACGACAGTGGACGGGAAGGGCTGATTCAGGTCATTCTGCTAGTGAAAACTACTTGCGACGCAGCACCCGCTTGTCGCCGACCCTGATCGTAACCTTTTCGCTGTCGAAGTACTCCAGCAGCGGGATCAGGAATTTACGCGACAGGCCGGTTTGTTCGCGGTATTCGGGCGGTGTGATCTCCCCTTTGTCGCGCATCAGCGCGATCAGCTTTTCACGCAAGCCGTCCAGTGCCGGGGCGGAGTAAAACAGATCGGTGGAGATGCGCGCAATCTGGCCGCTGCGGGTCAACAGTGCCAGGTTGTCGCGGACGTTTTTTTCGTCGCAGCGGAAACGCTCCATGATCTCTTTGACAGTGGGAGGTTCGATGCCTCCCTCGGCGATAAAAGAGGATATCCTGTTGCTCAGATCCGGACCGCCGGTGGTTGTAGCGGGACGGGCCGCCTGTCCGGCCGGCCGGACGATGTCGCGATCCGGAACTACCAGGCCATCCTTCTCCATCGCTGTCAGTAGCGGCGTGAAAAAACGCGAGTCACTCCGCTTAGGGAGGCGCGTCTTCAGTTCCTCCTTGCCCATGCCCTCCTTGAGCGGATTGGCCGCCAGGAAGGCTGCCAGCTCCTGAACGAGTCCGCGCTTCAGTGTGTCAACGGCACTCTTCGCCAGGAACAGCCTCGGTTCACGGGCCATCTGAACAATTTCGCCCGATGAGAGTAACGCAGTCAGGGATGCCTCCACCACTTTTTTGGGTAGTCCGCAACGCACCTGAACGTCATCGAATGCTATTCCGGAGAGCAGGCTCTGGGAGATGATCAGCTGAATCGTGCGCTGCTGGTCGGATGTGCCGAACGCCTCCAGCAGTTGCAGTGCCTCGTCGTTGCGCCTGCGGCGGCGAGGGGGGAAGGGGTCCAGCGTCACGCCGCCGCCGACCGTGATCTGCGGCGAAAAGGCCCGCAGGATGTAGCTGTCACCCGAGAGCAGCAAGGCCGGTTCTTTCAATCGCAGCTGGGCATAGGCGCTCTCTCCCGGTTGGAGCTTGTCGCGGTCCAGCAGAATCACCTGGGCCGGCACCTCGTAGGTGGCCGAGTGCAGCCGCACCGTAGCGCGGTGCTTCAGTTCGCGGGGGGCCGAGGGAAGATAGTCCAGGCGCACATCCACCGTGCGGGTAGCCTGGAACATGCCGCGCGGCGCCACCACATCGCCCCGCCGAACCTGGTCCAGATCGATCCCCTGCAGGTTGACCGCCAGCCGCTGTCCGGCTTGTCCCTTGTCTCCCTTGATGCCGTGGGCCTGGATGCCTCGCACCCGCCCCTCACGTCCGGAGGGGAGTATCTCCAACTCGTCTCCGACGGAAATCTCTCCTGAAAGCAGCGTGCCGGTTACGACCGTGCCGAAGCCCGGCACTGTGAAGACCCGGTCCACCGGCAGGCGGAAAGGGCCTTCGCGGCGTTTCTCGACCGCCTTTTGTGCCAAATTCGCCAACTGCAGTTTCAGTTCGTCCAGTCCTTCGCCGCTGCGGGAAGAAACCGCCACAATCGGTGCATCCTCCAGAAAGCTGCCTGCCACGAAGTCGCGCACCTCCTCCGTCACCAGCTCCAGCCACTCACGCTCGACGGTATCGCGCTTGGTCAGCGCCACCAGCCCGCTCTTGACCCCCAGCAGCCGCAGGATATCGAGATGCTCGCGGGTCTGGGGCATGATCCCTTCGTCGGCGGCGACCACCAGCATTACCAGATCCATGCCTCCCACGCCGGCCACCATGGTGCGGACGAACTTTTCGTGCCCCGGCACATCCACAATCCCGAAGCAAAGACCACCCGGCAGCTCCAAATGGGCAAAGCCGAGCTCGATCGTGATGCCGCGCGCCTTCTCCTCCTTGAGTCGGTCGGTGTCGATGCCGGTCAGCGCTTTGACCAGCGAGGTCTTGCCGTGGTCAATATGTCCGGCCGTGCCGAGGATCAGGTGCTTCATGAGTGCTTCGGATGCTGATTATGATGGAATTTGCCACCGCAATCGTCCTGCCCGCCACGAATCTTCTCCACCGCGTGTCCGATAGTAGACCAGACCGCCTCCAGATTCTCCACCGCTCCCCTGGGGCTGCCGGGCAGGTTGATGATCAGGGACTGTTTGCGGATACCGGCCACGGCCCGTGACAGTGCCGCCATCGGTGTTATTTCCAGGCTCTTCATGCGCATCAGCTCACCCAGGCCCGGAATCATGCGACTGCAGATTTGCGTGGTCGCCTCGGGGGTGACGTCGCGCGGCGATACGCCGGTGCCGCCGGTGGTCAGGATCAGATCGGCGATGTCCCTGTCGCACCAGTCGCTCAGAACTGCCACGATCTGCTCGTACTCGTCCGGAATGACGTGGGCATGCACCGTGCGCACCCCCCGTTCCGCCAGCCAGGCCGCCAGGGCCGGGCCGCTCTCATCAACCCGCTCGCCGCGGGAACCCTTGTCGCTCAGTGTCAGTATCGCTGCTCTCATTGCGCCTCCTCCCGGCGATAGACGCCGCTCTTGCCGCCCTCTTTATAAAGCAGCTTGATTTCGCCGATAGTGATCGACTTGTCACTCCCCTTGCACATGTCGTAGACAGTCAGCGCCGCCAATGCCGCGCCGGTCATCGCTTCCATCTCGACACCGGTGCGTTCCAGGGCCCTGACGGTGCATTTCACCGTCAGCAGGCCGGGATCAGATTCCTGTTCGAAATCGACGGTGACATTGTGGATCGCCAGCGGGTGGGAAAGCGGGATCAGATCGCAGGTCTTCTTGGCCGCCATGATACCGGCCAGGCGGGCGACGCCCAGCACGTCCCCCTTGGCCACGCCGCCCGAGTTGATGGCCGCCAGAAGCTCCGGCGACATCTGCACCAGGGCCTGGGCCACGGCGGTCCTCAAGGTTGGCTGCTTGGCGGAGACATCCACCATGATGGCATGGCCGCGCTCGTCGAAATGATTGAAGTTCATGATTTACCCCTGATTTGTGTTGTCGTATTGTAGACGGTTCTTGGTGTTGTGTGGCGGTTCCTGCCGATATATTCCGTAATTTACTTCAGTATCTCCGACAGGATAGTTTGCAGTTGATCCGGCTTGTACGGCTTCTTCAAAAATCCGGTCTGTTCATCATCCAGGATATTAACGGAAAGTTCCTTGATACTGCAACCACTGCAGAAAACAATCGGGACGGTTCGGGAAATTTCACGCAAGCGGTGGTAGGTTTCGGTACCATCCATCTCCGGCATGAGCAGATCCAGGAGAATCAGATCTATTTCACCCTGCTGCTGTCGGTAAATGTCAAGGGCTTCCAGGCCATCGGCAGCGGTTATTGCCGAAAACCCGTTTTTTTTAAGCCGGATGGCGCCGAGCGTCCGCAGTTCCTGCTCGTCGTCCACCAGCAAAATTGTACCCTTGAACTTTGCAGCGGGAGTCCGGCTGGTTGCCGGCTTTGTATCAGATATGACGGGTATGGCAGGCACTGGAAGATAAACCTTGAAGGTTGTGCCGATACCTGGCTGACTGGACAGCTGCAGTACGCCGTCATGTGATTTGATTATGCCAAGCGTAGCGGACATGCCCAGACCGCGGCCGGTGAATTTGGTAGTGTAAAATGGCTCGAAAATACGTTTTTGAATTTCCTCGTCCATTCCACAGCCGCTGTCTGACACTTCCAGGCAGACGTATTTGCCGGGGTGGATGGACCTGTCGGCAAATTCATTCTTTGAGTGTCCTTCGGTAACGTCCGCTTGTTTTAGAATAATCCTGATTGTGCCGTTACCGTCTCCGATCGCTTCGACTGCGTTAATGATCAGGTTCATGACAATCTGTTGAATCTGGCTGCTGTCGGCAGTAATAGCAGGGACGTCATGCAGATCAAGATCAATCTTTACATTTTTTTTGATGCCGGAATGGAGCATCTGTACCATTTCATCCACCAGTGACTTCATGTTGACGGCAGAATGCCGCAGCTCTTCTTTACCGGCGTACGACAGCATCTGTCGGCACAGGTCGGCAGCACGGTTGGACGCACTTTCAATCTTCTGAACATAATCCGCATTGGCCGAGGCTGGATCGATCTCGTCCTTGATCGCGCAACAGTAGCCCATGATTATCGCCAGAATATTGTTGAAGTCATGGGCGATACCGCCGGCAAGCACCCCCAGGCTCTCCAGTTTCTGGGCCTGCAGGAAATGCCGCTCCAGAGCCAATCGTTCTTCTTCGGCCTTGATTCGATCGGTGGCATCGTCCAGCGAAACGACGACACCGCTGATCGTTCCTTCCGTTGAGAGAGGTTCAGCGCTACAGACGAGACTCCGCGCAACTCCATCCCGACGGCAAAGCACCGTTTCGAACGTGACGCTCTCTGCTCCTTCCGTTGACACTTTCGATAATTCGGTTTCGACCTGGGGCAGGGCGCTACCGGCGAACAGGTCGCAAAAACGGCGGCCCAGCAGTTCTTTTCGTGAACATCCGCTGAGCGTCTCGAAGCGCCTGTTAAGCATTTGGATGTTTCCGGAGAGATCGAGGACGACCAGGGAGTTGCTGCTCCCCTGCATAATCTTCTTTAGAAACTCGTTCATATCCTGCAGCTGTTTACCGGCCTTGACTACAGCCCGGAAGGGGAGCCAGCGATACAGCAATCCGCCAAAACCCAGGCCGAAAATCGCCAGTATCCCGGATTTCAGAAGAATAGGCAGAAGCGAACGGCTGATTTCGATTCGGCCGACAACCTCTCCAGCGTCCCTGATTTCATATGTGGCCTTTATTCGTGGCGCCTGAAGACGGTTGACACTTTCAGCGACCAGACTGTTTTTCTGATCATATATGCGTCGTGTTTCAGCCGCTCCCGACCTTGGCCGATGTCCCAGCAGTTCTTCAATTCGAACCGTTTCGTAACGCCACAGTTCCGGGTTGGTGCTGATCAACCGGGAGACAAATTTCGCATTGATTTCCGCCTCCGTTTCCAGGGTTGCATGCAGATGACCGTATGACACTACGAAGTATCCAACCGGCAGAATCAGCGCGGACACAACAGAAAAAACCAGGGTAAACCTGGTGGCGATACAGGCGGTTTTGAAGCTGTCGAAGGTCATTTGGTTCCGGTATCCCCGGCCGTTGGCAGAAACCCGGATTTAGTCAGGATCGCACGACCCTTTGCCGACTGCACAAATCGGATGAATTGCCGGGCTGCTGTCGTTGTTTTTGAGGTCGAAACCAGATAGAGCGGTTTGCTTAACGGATAATTGCCATTGGCAAGGGCGGCCGGGGTCGCTTTGATGCCGTTGAATGAAAGCACTTTGAGCGGATGTTTTTCGGTTTCGATCTGGGCCAGGGTTGAGCTGCCCACTGCGCCGGGGATTTTTGCCACGGCTTCGGCAGCTTCCTGATCGGTAACCATCATGATCATGTCCGGTCTGCCATTGGCACTCTTTAGCGCCTGCTCCATCTCCTTTGAAACAGTTTTGACGATGGCCGTATCCGTATCGCCCAATGGCCTGAGAATCGGGCGGATACGTGTTCCGTCGGCCCATTTCTGCAACTGGCCGTTATAGATCATTTCCAGTTCACGACTCGTCAGATCCGCTTTGTTGACATTTTTATTCGTAACAAATATGAACGGCGTTCTGGCACACTCCACCGCCATTGCCCCATCCTTCGATTCTTCCGCCTTCAGGGAGCGCCCGCTGATCGCCAGGTCGATTGCTCCGTGCAAAAGTGCCTTGATGCCCCCCGAACTGCCCAGGTTCGGCAGGATTTTAACCCTTGTTCCCGGATGGGACTTCTCGAATGCCGCGGCTAAAACGTTCATCACCCCCAGCCCGGTACCGGCACCTCCGACGCGGATTATTTCCTCTGCCTGCACAGCCGTGGACAGGGCACCGACCATAAGCAAAACTGTCAAGATGATTTGTGTAAAGCGCAATTTACATTGCAGTCTGTTCATGGTTGTTCCTGTCGATTCAAATGAGTACCCGATATCCAAGTGCTGCCGGTGAATATCAGGCCGGTGTCAGATACTGCTCGAACTGCTTCTTGTCGATGGCGCAGCGGTAGGCTTCTTCCGGGTTGACCTTTTTCGTTTTCAGCAGATCCAGCAGATGCTGGTCCATCAGCTGCATGCCGTCCTTCTTGGCGGTCTGCATGATGGAAGGGATCTGGAAGGTTTTTCCCTCGCGGATCAGATTGCCGATGGCCGGAGTGCCGAGCATGATTTCCAGTGCCGCAACGCGCCCCTTGCCGTCGGCGGTTTTGAGCAACTGCTGGCAGACGACCCCCTTCAGGGATTCGGACAGCATGGCGCGCACCTGCTCCTGCTGGTCGGTCGGGAAGACGTCGATGATACGGTCAACGGTTTTGGCGGCGGTGCTGGTGTGCAGGGTTCCAAAGACCAGGTGCCCCGTCTCCGCGGCGCTCATGGCCAGCTGGATCGTGATCAGGTCGCGCATCTCCCCCACCAGAATTACGTCCGGATCTTCACGGAGCGCAGCTTTCAGGGCCGAAGCAAAGCTCTCGGTGTGCTCGCCGATCTGGCGCTGGTTCATCAGGGACATCTTGTTCTGGTGTATGAACTCCAGCGGGTCCTCAAAAGTAAGGATATGTTCCTGGCGGGTCGAGTTGATCAGGTCGATCATGCCGGCCAGCGTGGTTGACTTGCCGGATCCGGTTGGCCCGGTCACAAGCACGAGCCCCTTCTTAAAGTGGGTCATGCGCCGCACGCCTTCCGGCAAACCAAGGTCATCGGCCGAGAGGATCTTGCTGGGAATGATGCGGAATACGGCGGCAATTCCACGGTACTGCATCATGATGTTGCCGCGGAAGCGGGCCACATCAGCGACCTCGTATGCAAAATCCAGGTCCTTGGTCTCCTCGAAATGCGCCTTTTGCTTCTCGCTCAAAATTTCGAACAGGATCGCTTTTATTTCTTCATGTGTTAGGGTTTTGAAATTGAGCCGCACCATCTCGCCGCGCAGGCGGAAGATGGGTGGGTTCCCGCTGGAAAGATGCAGGTCGGAGGCACCCTGTTCCTTCATCATGTTGAATAATGCATCTATACGTGCCATGAGATTTTCCTCTCTAGTTTTTATAGGACCACTGACGCGATATATTCTTCCGGGGAAACCTCCCCGGCCGTCAGAAGCTGCAGTCCTTCTTCGGCAATTCCCCGGTAGCCACTGGTGCCGAGATATTCTTCAAGTGCTGTCACATCGGTGGCCTGCTCGAATACCCGCAGGAAGTCGTCGTCGAACCGCAAAACATCCAGCATAAATCGGCGTTTGCTGAATCCGCTGTGACCGCATGAGTCGCAACCGCTTGTGCGGAAAAAAGATCCGGGTGGTTGCGGAAGATGCATTGCTATCAGCTCTTCGGCCGGCGGCGTGTAGGTGGTGCGGCACTCCGGGCATAGGATCTGGATTCCCTTGAATGATACCAGTCCGTTTACAAAGACCGGCAGGAAGTAGTTCTTCTGCTGGTACAGCAGCAGCTGCCGCAGCACGTTGCGGGTGCCGCGGATTTCCAGGCCGGCCAGCACCAGCTTGCCCCGCATGGCGGCCCGGCAGGCGGCGGCAAATGGCATCGCTTCGGTGGCGCTCTCGATCACCAGGATGTCCGGAGCATGGTCAAGAGCGGACATGATTACGCCGGCCCGTTCGGTTTCATTCCGGGTCATGTGGATTCGCGGATATCGCTTGTTCATCCTGCCCGGCCCTTCGCCGAGGATAATGACGTTTTTGCCGGCCGTATCCATCTCTTCCAGCATCAGATCAATAAAGCGGTCGCGCTCCTGGGTGTTGCGCGATGCGAAGAAAGTGACGCCTTGCCGGGCGCGGGCCAAGCCTGCAAAACTGTTTTCCTGATGTGCCGGGAGGTGCAGTTCAGCCAATCTGGCCGGAACGCTGGCCGCCACATGCGGTCTGATCGTGATGAAATCGCCGCCGTAGCCGGCCATGACGGAAATCTGGAACGTGATCGGATGTGAACGGTAGCTGAAAGTCAGCAGGCCGTTATCGCATGGGTCGCCGCTCTGGCCGATGCCGGCGCTTCTGCGGATTTTCATGGTTATGTCGGGGTAGTAATTGCTGGCTAAGTATCCGATCGGGCGGGAAACGCCGCTGCGCCGGCCACTGACGGCTACGGTATCACCCAGGGGCTGCAGCGATAGGGAAGACAGGCGATTCTGGAGGATGAAGATCAGCAGGTAGTCCAGCAGCTTGCCGCCACTCAGATCGGCATTGATCGTATCCAATGCCTTCTCGGCGAAAGCGGCGGATGTAAACCCGATACTCTCGCGGTCGGCGCTGCCGTAACATGCCTCGATCATCTCGCGAATTTCGCGGATCAGCGCCACCGAAACATTGACAGTGCAGCCGCTATGCTGTTCTACCGCTTCAATCGCAATCTTGTTGAGCGGATCTGCCATGGCTATGTTCAGTTCGCCGCCGGCCTTGATCAGCGGAATCAGATTGAATTTCCTGGCCATGGCAGCCGGAATCAGCCGGACAGCATCCGGATCGATCATGTCGGTTTTCAGGCGGATGTAGGGCAGGTCGAGCTGGTTGGAGAGAGCCCAGTCAATGTCCTCCTGAGTGACTATGCCCAGGCTGACCAGCGCCTCCCCGATCCGCGCGCCGCTCCGCTTCTGCTCCTCCAGCGCCTGGGAAATATCCGCTTCACTGATGATCTGCGAGGCGAGAAGAATTTCGCCCAGTGAGCCTTTCTTGATCTGCTCTGCCATGTTTGACCTCCGTTGTTGACGTCAATTGGTGCAAATACTATTCGCTGCGGTCGCTCAGGTTCTCGAAGCGGGTATGTTCGCCGTAAAATGCCAGCGGCACGGTTCCCAGGGCGCCGTTTCTCTGCTTGCCGATGATGATCTCGGCGTTGCGCTCGTGCCCTTGGGTGCAGGAACCGTCCCGCTTGCGGCAGTTGTCGCAGTAGACCGCCTCGCGGTAAACGAACATGATCACGTCGGCGTCCTGTTCGATGGCGCCCGATTCACGCAGGTCGCTCATCATCGGACGCTTGTCGGCCCGCTTTTCCAGTTCGCGGTTGAGCTGGGAAAGGGCAATTACCGGCACATGCAGCTCCTTGGCCAGCGCCTTGAGCGAACGGGAGATATCCGAGATTTCCTGCTGGCGCGATTCGACGTTGGCGCCGCCCCGCATCAGCTGCAGGTAATCGACGATGATCATGCCGATGCCGTGCTCGCTCTTCAGGCGGCGGGCCTTGGAGCGCAGTTCCAGCACCGTGATGGCCGGCGTATCGTCGATAAAGATCTTGGAATCGTGCAGGATGCCGGCCGCTCTGGTCAATCGCGGCCAATCGGAATCCTGGAAATGCCCGGTGCGCATCTTGCCGAAATCGATCCGGGCGATCGATGCGAACAGACGCATCACCAGCTGCTCCTTGCCCATCTCCAGCGAGAAGACCACCGACGGGACCCGATTCTTGTTGCGCGGGTCGGCGCTGGCGTATTCGGCGATGTTCAATGCCAGGGTCGTCTTGCCCATGGAAGGGCGGGCCGCCAGGATGATCAGATCGCCCGGCTGGAAACCGGCCGTCATCATGTCCAGGTCCACGTAGCCGGTGGGGGCGCCGGTAACCAGCTCCTTTTTGGCATGCAGGCTCTGCAGGATTTTGAAGGTGTCCTTGATGATGTCCTTGACCTGCACATACTGGGGGCGCAGCTTGTTTTCGGAAATCTCGTAGATCTGTTTCTGGGCCATGTCCAGCAGTTCATTGACATCCGACTTCTCATCATAGCCGAGCGTGGCGATCTCGGTCGCGACGCTGATCAACCGGCGGTTGATCGCCTTTTCCTTTACGATCTTGCAGTAGTAGGCGATGTTGGCCGCCGTCGGGACGTAATCGACCAGCGTGACCAGGTAGGAGGCGCCTCCGACCTCCTCCAATTCACCCTGCTTGCGGAGCATCGTGCTCAGCGTGATCAGGTCGCACGGTTCGCGCACATCGGAAAGCGCCATCATGGCCTGGAAAATCTTGCGGTGGCTCTCGCGATAGAAATCCTCCGCCACCAATATTTCCAGCACCCGGTTGATGGCGTCGTTGTCGATCAGGATACCACCCAGGATCGACATTTCGGCGTCCAGGTTCTGGGGGGGCAGTTTGTGTTCAGTGTTGCTGCTCATAAAGAGATGCTCCGTTTAGCGTATATGATCTGCAATGACCTGCTTGACTGCCGCCACCACATCGGCTGCATCGTCGTCGGACATTTTGGGGAAGAGCGGCAGGGACAGGATCCGCTCCGAGGCGTAGCTGGCGTTGGGCAGTTCCTGGTCGGCCATCGGCAGATGTTCACGATACCAGGCATGGTGGTGAATGGCCTTGTAATGCAGGCCGCTGCCGATGTTGTGTTTCTTCAGCTCTTCCATGAAGCGGTCGCGGTCGATCTTCAGTTTTTCGATCCGGACCAGCGGGGTGTAGAGGTGCCAGGCGTGGCGCTGCTGGTAGGGTGCGTAGCTCGGCAGGGCCAGTTCGGCCAGATCGGCAAACTCGCGGTTGTAGAATTCGGCGATCTCCCTGCGGCGGTCGATGAAGCCGTCCAGCCGTGGCAGCTGATGGATGCCGAGGGCGGCCTGGATATCCATCATGTTGTACTTGAAACCGGGCATCAGGATGTCATAGTTGGGCGTGCCGCTGGCTGCAAAGCGTTTCCAGGCCTCGCGGCTCATGCCGTGGAATTTCATCAGCGAGATCTCTTCGGCCAGGTTTTCATCGGCGGTGCAGACCATGCCCCCCTCGCCGGTCGTGATGTTCTTGTTGGGGTGGAACGAGAAGATCGAAATCGAATCCAGCGAGCCGATCCGCTTGCCCTTGTACTCGGTGCCGGCAGCGTGGGCGGCGTCCTCGATCACGGTCAGGCCGTGCTCTTTGGCCAGGGCAAAGAGCGGGTCCATATCGCAGGCTTGTCCGGCAAAGTGGACCGGGATAACCGCCCTGGTACGGGGGGTGATCTTTTCGCGAACCTTGCCGATGTCAAGGTTGAGCGTGCCCGGCTCGATGTCGGCCAGTACCGGCTTGCCGCCGCAGAGGATGATCATGCTGACGGTGGAGGCGAAGGTCATGGGGGTAGTGATGATCTCGTCCCCTTCCCGGATGCCGAGCGCCAGCAGCGTCAGGTGCAGACCGGCCGTGGCCGAAGTCAGCGGCACGGCATAGGGCGCACCGACATAGGCCTTGAAGGCCTCCTCGAAGCGCTTGACCTTGGGACCGGTCGTGATCCAGCCCGATCTAAGCGAGTCAACCACCTCGTTGATTTCGGCATCTTCGAGGGTGGGGGTGGAAAAGGGGAGAAAAGTGTTGCGCATATTGTGTGGTGCTCCTTTAATAAGTATTTTAGTTGCAACGTGATAAGGTACACCGGCTCGGTGGGGGCTTTTTCCCGCTGACCGGTGCTGCCGTGGGTTGAACTGGTTGTTACGCATCTTAGATTTTAAACCTTACCCCCCACACCTTTGAACTTCTCAACAAAAGCTACAATTTTTTGAAAAACGCTTTGTTTCTTGGTGAGGTACTGCGGATTAAGCGGGCTCATTTTTGGGAGAATCGCGTTTAACTCAGTACCGTTTTCACTGGCGAATTCTCGTTTTAGTGAAGCGGTGATATACCGTTTCGCAGCCTCTTCATTCAGGTTTTCTTCAGTAATCAATTCGACAACTTCACGCTGTTGTTCCGCTTGGGCAAAGGAGAAGAAGGCATCTATGATGCTGGCTTTATCTTGGATAGTGTCGAGGTCGGTTTGGTTGATGAAGTCAACTAGCAGACTCTCTTTTGCACGGTTGCCGATGCTGGAACGGATGATACGGCGCACATCCTCAACTAAGGTCGCTTTATCCTTACGGTTTTTGTTGTTTTCAAAAATCAGTTCCAGAATGTAATCAAGATTGATTTCCTGAGATTTCAGAAGATCAACTTCAAAAACAACATCATCCCAATCAATGGTTGAGGTGGATTTATCGTTGCCGGCTTTTTCACGGTGAAGCCAGTCGCGAATATCGTTATAGGTTGAACGGTAATCCTGAATCGTGCGCACGGCGGGAACAGGAATTGCCTGCATTGCGGCTAAATCTTCATCGTTCAGATAATGTTTCGCCTTGAACTCTGCAACGGCTATCGGGTCGGTAGTATCTAAGTTCTGCACGGCTTGCAACCCTGCGAACTCATCGTAGTTCTGAAGCACATTTTCGACACGAAGGTATTCACCGAACAGTTTGGCGAAGTCCTTTTTATCTTTCTCTTTTTCAATCTCTTCGGGATTGGGGAACCGCTGTTGCAGCTCTGCCACAATATCCAGATAACCCCGACGGGCTTCACCAGTAGCTACATCGGCAAAACCTTCCATGTACTCTTTATAACTCTTTTCAAGCACAACATTTTTAGTGTTACTGTTTCCAAATAGCGTGATCGCATCAATGGTAGCCTGTTCCAAATCACGGAAGGTGATGATATTGCCAAAGGTCTTGGTGGCATCATAAATACGATTGGTGCGGGAATATGCCTGTATCAAACCGTGGTAGCGAAGGTTTTTATCAACAAAGATCGTATTCAGCGTGGGAGCATCAAAGCCGGTTAAGAACATACCGACAACAATAATCAAATCGATTTCCTGTTTTTTAACCCGAGAAGAGAGGTCGCGGTAATAGTTCTGGAACGCTTTGCTCTCGACACTGAAATTGGTTTTGAACATCGCATTGTAGTCGTTAATTGCGGAACTCAAAAACTCTTTTGCACTGCTGTCCATTGCAGAGGTTTCAAAACTTTCATCAAGAATATCCCCTACTGCATCTTGTTCTTCATTGGCGGCAAAAGAGAAGATGGTGGCAATTTTGAGCGGTTTGTCGCTCTCTTTCTGTAGGTTGTTTAAGGTTTCATAGTACATCTTTGCCGCATCGACACTACTCACGGCAAACATTGCATTAAAGCCTTTGCCAGTGGCACCAAGCCGGTGTGTTTTCTGCCTGAAGTTATTTAAGAGGTACTGCGAAATTTCCTGAATACGGACGGGGTGCAGTAAGGCTTGTTTGTTTTCGGATGCGGTGAGTTTTTTCTTGTCCTGTTCCGATTCAATTGTTTTAAACTGCGGGCGTACATCGTTATAGTCTACTTTGAATTTCAGCACCTTTTCATCGCGGATAGCATCGGTGATGACATAGGAGTGCAGTTCACGACCAAAGACAGTGGCGGTGGTTTCAGCACCGAGGGCATTTTCCGGGAAAATAGGCGTACCGGTAAACCCGAACTGACAGAATTTTTTAAATTTCTTTTTGAGATTCTTCTGTGCTTCACCAAACTGGGAGCGATGCGCTTCATCAAAAATAAACACCACCTGCTTTTGGTAGATAGGCAGGTTGTCTTCGCTCTTCATCAGGTTGTTGAGTTTCTGAATGGTGGTGACAATAATTTTGTTGTCATCGGTTTCAATGTTGCGTTTCAGCCCTGCGGTACTGTCTGAACCATTGACGCTATCGGGGGAAAAACGCTGATACTCTTTCATGGTCTGGAAATCGAGATCTTTACGGTCAACCACAAAAAAGACTTTATCCACAAAATCGAGTTCTGTTGCCAGTCGTGCCGCTTTGAAGCTGGTAAGGGTTTTCCCCGATCCGGTTGTATGCCAGATAAAACCGCCGCTTTCTGTGCTGCTCCAGTTTTTAGCCTGGTGTGAGCTGTTGATCTTCCATAAAATTCGTTCGGTGGCGGCGATCTGGTAGGGACGCATCACTAACAGGGTGTTGCTTGTATCAAAAACGGAGTAGCGAAGCAGGACTTCGAGCAGCGTTTTTTTCTGAAAGAAGGTGGCGGTAAAATCTTTGAGGTCTTTTATGAGGGTGTTGTCTGATTTTGCCCAGTTCATGGTGAAATCGAAACTGTTTTTATCCCGCTTGGTGGTGTTGGCAAAATAACGGCTGTTGGTGCCGTTTGAAATTATAAAAATTTGCAGATATTTAAAGAGAGAATAGTCGGTATTAAAACTCTCTTTGCTGTAACGGTGCAGCTGATTGAAGGCTTCACGGATTGCGACACCCCGTTTTTTTAGTTCGATTTGTACTAAGGGCAAGCCGTTGACCAAGATGGTCACATCGTAGCGATTGGCGTGTGATCCGGTCTGTTCAACCTGTGAAATTACCTGCACTTTGTTGCGGGTGATGTTTTTTTTGTCGAAGAGGTAGATATTTTGGATATGGCCGTCATCAAAAACAAAATCGTGAATGTAGTTGTCGTGGATTTTGCGGGTTTTGTCGATGCTGTTATCGCTGGGCTTATCTAAAAAACCCTCCACAAAGCGGAGCCATTCACCTTCGGAAAACTGTACGTTGTTAAGGGTTTGGAGCTGTACACGAACATTTTTCAGCAATGTGTTCGGGGTTTTAACATCGGGCAAAAACTCGTAGCCCTGATTCTGCAAATCCTGAATAAACTCCCGCTCCAGGTCGTATTCGCTTTGGTAGCTTTCAGCAACCTTCCATTCCTTGATATATTTATCCAGAACGATAAAGTTGTTCGATTCTGCGATGGGTTTGGTGTAATCAACCATTTGGTTGCTCCTGTTGCCAAAAGCCATAGTTATCAATCAGGTTATCCAGCAAGAACTTAACCGTTTGCTTCTCTTGCGCAGTTGGCTCGGCGACAGCTTCATTGGACAAGGTACTATGGCTCGTAAATTGAATGATGCGGTTTAGATAAGTCTGTTTATCATCTGGCAAGAGCTCAGACCATTTCGGGTAACCCAGAAAACTGGCTGTTTTCTCATACAGGTTACGTAATAGCGTGAAGTGGTATTTTTGCACATGATTTTCTGCAATCGCGTTTTCAATGGTTTGCTTTAAATATAGATGATAGGAAAAGCTCTTGTTGGAGTCGCCCTGCTTTTCAGTCAAGGCAAAGGTGCCATCTTCAAAGCGCTCTAGCAGATAACAGGTTTTGCTATTTAGCTCATTGAAGATGACATTATAAAACAGCGGGCTGTGAGTCGTGATGATAAACTTCAAATCATACTTACTGGATTTGATCAAGCCAGCCAAATTGACTGCCAGTTCAATCAAATGATTGTCATCCAGTGAGCTGACAGGGTCATCAATAAATACGTACTCCAGATTATTAAAAACTTCAGTTGATCGATTAGCAACTTCAGCAATATTTAATTCGGAGATCATTTGCTCAATCAGCGAATGAAACACACTCCAAATAAAGTTACTTTCTTCACCTTTTGATATTTTAATATTTGGTTCTTGTTGCTCATTGCCACGCTCGAATGAATAGCTGACTTCCGAAAAATCCGAACTAAAATGCGGCGTTAATTTTTCATTGGTGTAGTGCTGAAAAGTGGTTGTAATGTTCTGGTCTTGGCCTTGCTCTTCAAGTACCCATTTGGTGAAGGCGTTAGGCTGAATCTTCAATTTCGGTTCGGCGTCAAGCGCCAAGTCGTTGTCCCAATAGAACAAATCTTCCGTAAACGCACTGTAATAAAGGATTTTCTTTTGTGCCAGCTCTGATTGTTGTGCCTCTTCAGAATCAGTTTTTGGCGAAATCAACTCCTTGAACTCACGAGATAGCCGAGTTTTACCCACGCCATTGAAGGCATAAATCAGCTGTACTTTTTTATTGGCATCCTTCAGCTGCTGCGCTATTTCACTTAGCGTTTTGCTCATGCTATGCAGTTACCTCCGGCGTGGGAAAACTCAGTAGTAGGTTACGGTAATACTCATATTGCTTTTGGCGCAATTCAATTTCGCATGGCAAACCTTCGCTGATGGAGTTGGTTAGGGTGTCGAATTTATCCAGGATAGCGACGATGCGGGCTTTTTCTGTGGGCGAAGGATTTGGGATTTTAATACCGTTTAAATTCTTTTGGTTCAATTTCGGCTGAGCTGCACCAGAGATATACGGAGTTAAGTCAATGCTATTTAAATAGTATTCAACAAATTTTCGTTCAGCATAAGTATTGAATTTAAGTACGTGAGCGTGATTATTTACCCAGCTCTTTCCGCTAATGCTAAATGCAATCGACGTGTTTCTCGCGACCAAGTTTGCACCATCTTCTGAAATAAGCAAAAAATCACCATCAAAGATATAGTCTTTTACATAGTCAACAATCCCAGACGCTCCGTAATAGGGAATATTGCCAATCTCTCTTAAACCGCTCGTAACTGGTTTACGCATTGAGTCAAGATTCTCTGCAAGGTCCCCCAACGCCTTCCATTCCACTTGACCATATTCAAAGGTGAGCAACTGGTCGCGATAGTAGGTGTATTGCTTTTTGCGAGCTGTAAGCTCGGCTGTAAGCTCGGCTGTAAGCTCGGTGAAGGTGTCCAGAATGCGGACGATTTCTGCTTGTATCTCAAGCGATTTTTCTGGATTGTCAGGGCATGGGATTGGGATTGGGATTTTACCCATATCCGTTGCTGAAACATCAATAACCTTTGCCCCTTTTGCATATTTCCTCTTTTCATTGGCAAATTCGGCTGTTTGAGTGAAATAAGCAAAATATTTACTTAGGATAATTGGGCTTGGTTTGAAAACGGTGGCATGCCCACCGGTGACCGCTTGTTGTTCGCCTAGATAAACTAGAGCTTTGCCAACATCTTCAAGGTTTTCACTTGTGTTTGTAATTACAACGTCACCCTTGTCGACCTTTCTTAATTGTTTGGCCAACTCAGGTGAAACGAAAGATTTAGTTTCTGTCGTAGATAAACCGTAATATGTATAAATTTGGCCATAGTGAATGGCAGGCACGCCTGTTTCGGTAAAATCTCTTTTTTGTAATCCGTTACCACGAACCAACTCACCAATTTCCCCCAACGGCTTCCACTCCACATCAACCCCATCAAGCAGTTTCTCCATATAGTTCAGACTGTTCATGCTACAGCTCCTCAATTCTAAATTCGCTATAGCCTTCATAGAAATAACTCACATCAATCCCCTTCATAAACAGGGCACGGTCATGGATTTTATCCGTCAGCGCTTGCTTCAGAAGGACTTTAATTTCAATGTCTTTGACCACACTGCGTTCCATGGCAGAGAGATACTCTTCTTTATCCACCAGATTCCAATCAACCACCTGTTTTATCTCATTTTTGAGGATGAGATCAAGCCAGATGCGGGTGGCTCGGCCATTCCCTTCACGAAAAGGGTGGGCAATGTTCATCTCCACATATTTTTCGATGATGTAGTCAAAATTGCCTTCGGGCATGGTGTCGATATGCAAAAGAGATTGCTTTAGGTACATCAGTGGAGCAAAACGAAAATTGCCTTTGGCTATATTTACCGTGCGGATTTGTCCGGCAAAGTCGTATATATCTGCAAACAGATAGGCATGAATGAAAGCGAGCCCGGCAAATGTGCCGACTTCCACCTTGGCAATATCACCAGAGTCAAAAAGCTGTTTGGCTTTCTGTTTACTGATTTTTTCTTCAGCCTTTGCCAGCTCAACCTGATTGGTGATGTTTAGTTTGTTTTCTAATATCATTGAGCACCCCCTTCAATCTGGGCAACAATGGCATCAATATCAGTACGAAGCTTGTCGATTTTCGCCACCGTGGTTTTCAGTTCAGCATTGAGCTTGGTAATATTGATCACCTCGCGGGTGTCCTCGGCTACCACATATGAGCTTACGGAGAGGTTGTAGTCGTTTTTGGCTATGGCATCGGAATCAATTGATTTCGCAAAATGGTCAACATCGGTTTTGGTGTCAAAGACCTCCATAATCCGGGCAATGTGGTCATCGGTGAGGGTGTTGTTATTGGTCTCTTTTTTAAACAAGCTACTTGCATCAATAAACTGGGTAAGGTTATCGGTTTTGTGTTTGGAGAGCACCAGAATATTCACCGCAATGGTGGTGCCAAAAAAGAGGTTTGGAGCCAATGAGATAACCGTTTCAACGAAGTTGTTATCGATCAGATATTGGCGTATTTTCTGCTCCGCACCGCCACGGTAAAAAATACCAGGGAAGCAGACAATGGCCGCGCGCCCTTTGCCGGAGAGATAGCTGAGGGCGTGGAGTACAAAGGCAAAATCGGCTTTGGATTTTGGAGCAAGTACACCGGCAGGGGCAAAGCGTTCATCGTTAATGAGAGTCGGGTCGTCGCTACCGATCCAGTTCACCGAATAGGGCGGGTTAGATACAATGGCATCAAAGGGTTTTTCATCGCCAAAATGGGGGTCTAACAGAGTATTCCCAAGGGCAATATCGAACTTGTCGTAGTTGATGTTATGTAAAAACATATTCATACGGGCAAGGTTGTAGGTGGTGTGGTTGATCTCCTGCCCAAAAAAACCGTCTTCGATTATGTGGTTATCAAAGTGCTTTTTCGCTTGCAGAAGCAGGGAGCCGGAACCACATGCCGGGTCGTAGATTTTATTTACGGATGTTTGCTTGTGCATGGCAAGCTGGGCAATGAGCTTGGAAACATGTTGGGGTGTGAAAAATTCGCCGCCGGATTTGCCCGCATTGGCGGCATAGTTGGAGATGAGAAATTCGTAGGCATCGCCGAAGAGGTCGATCTGATTATCCTGAAAATCGCCGAAGTTCAGCCCTGCTACACCTTTCAGAACCGCCGCCAGACGGCTGTTTTTGTCTTTGACGGAGTTGCCGAGTCGGTTACTGGTGGTGTCAAAATCGGCAAAGAGACCTTTAATATCGTGTTCGGACGGGTAGCCGTTGGCGGAGCTTTCGATGGCGGAGAAGATAGCCGCCAAATCAGTGTTCAGGTTTTCGTTGTCGTTGGCATTTTTGGCTACATTTGAAAAAAGCTGGCTTGGGTAGATGAAATACCCTTTGGTTTTAACCGCATCGTCTTTGATTTCCGGGGTGATAACACTGTCTTTGAGGGCAGCATAATTTACGCTATCATCACCGGCTTCGATGTAGATGGAGAAGTTTTCGCTGATAAAGCGGTAGAACAGCGAGCCTAAAACGAATTGTTTGAAATCCCATCCATCGACGGATCCGCGGACATCGTTGGCAATTTTCCAGATTTGGGCTTGCAGCTCGGCTCGTTGTTGGATACTCGACATTTATGATACTCCTGTATGATTTCAGTTTAAATGGCTATTTGCCTGACAGCAAGCTGGCACAAATTAAAGTACTTGTTGCAAGCGGAATTGCCTAAGACTTTTCGACCAATATTCTATGACCAAGGCGAGCAGTCCGAATGTAGGCCAATAACTCGTCATTCACCAGACTGCGCCAACATGACTTTTGGGCTGTTGACCAGGAAAACAGACGTAAATAGCTGAAAAGTGTAATTCTTAGATCACCGGCTCTCTCGCCCGTGAACCGGTGATCTACCTCTATGTGAACATGGATAAACTAAGTAGTAATCGCCTACAGCTTCATATCATGTTCCTGGAACGGAACATACGGCCGCTTGCGATGATTTATGAATTCGTTGTAAACCTGCTGGAAGTCTGCCATCTGACCTGATGTCGGGGGGTGCTCCCTCAGTTGTCTGGCGCGGTTGATTCGCATGATATCAAAATCCGCGTTCATTTCCTCAGTGGTTGCTTCCGTCAACAAATTGGGAATTTGGCTATTCGGCATGATATCGCTCCTTTAATTAGTTGAAAACATCGCTTTGGGTCGCGTCTCCAAATATCAAATGTGAAGAATGGGGTCGTGGCACTTGTCACTCACGCTATCCCTTTTCTCCTTTTGCCAACAAGGCTTTCCCCTGTGTCGTCAAACGGTACTTCTGTAACCGACTGGTGGGTTTTCCGGGTATTGTCATTTTCAGCAGATCCAGCCCTAACGCAGGCAGCAGATAGGCCGTTCTGAAATGTTCTTCGTGCTTCAATCCCAGGAGTTTCATCAGCTCTTTCCTGCTTTTTGGCTCACGGCATAACGCTATCAATCGCATGACTTCCCCGGTGACTTCCCCGGTGACTTCCCCGGTGACTTCCCCGGTGACTTC
>CAYWJJ010000035.1:0-50660 GCA_964458105.1 uncultured Geobacter sp. | reverse complement strand
ATCAAAATGTTCAATTTAGCCAGTTACCAACAGACAACTGCGGAAGATGGGCTAGAGAACCTTTTGCTTTTGAAAAACGGCGCAAATCGAAATCTTCGCTGGCAAAGACCCAATCATTCTGAACAACCTGGTTTTTGATGTGTTTAACGTGAACCTCGACCTCTTCCGCGCCAACACGGTTACGCCACAAAAAGCGACCGTTGGCAATGTTGGTTGCATAGCGAACCGCTAATTCATTGAAACCGTTCTCACTCACATAACCGTTAATAACGGCAGCCAATGCTGTCTGATAGTCTTGATCACTACAAGCAGATGGCTGTGCCAAATTGCCCAGCACGCGCAGACTGAATGTTACCTTGAGTGTATCGACATCAAAGGGTAATGCCGCCACATCAACGCGCTGTAAATTTGCATTCTGTCTTTCTGCATCCAGCTTGGCCGGATCACTCTGATTTGCATTTTTGAGTCGGTGAGAGGTTGTGCCTCTAACTTCTTTGCTTTGTATGGCGATGGGTTGCCAGTTGCTACTACTATTACGATGCTGCCAGTTGCCTGCGTACATCACTGCATCTGAATTTGCCAGTTTGCGCTCAAATGCCAGAACTGATGCGGTTTTAATTGCCATGATGGTCTCCTTATTTTTGTAAGTTTATGCTGCTTTAAGGGCTTTAGTTTTCGGTTGATACAGGTTTCGGCACAGATACCACCCTGTTTTCGGTTCGGCATAATAGCGCCAGATCAAATGATTCAAGTTGGTGACACGATGCGGGCTGAGCCATTCGCCAACGCTATACACCGATTCCACAAAACGGAACGGAGTGGTGGAATCTCTGCTACGGGCCACTTGGCCGGGTTCATAAAGATCGGAAATCCCGCGATATCCGGTAGCCATGGGGACAAGCCAGCCGCCGCCCGGTTTGGGGACATAGCGCCATTTAGCTTGCGTCTGTTCGTCAACCGCACCATCTGGGCGCTCTGCCTGAAATTTGATGGCTGAAAAATTGAGCCAAGCATCCAACTGTTCGGCGTTGGGATCGTGTTCGATACGCTGTCGAGTATGTTCTGCCAATAGATCAGAACGCTGCACAAGGGCAAAACCGGGCAAGAGCTTTCTGAGCTGTTTTCGTTCGAATAACTGCAAGCCTTCGTAATCCTCGGGCGGTTCCAGCATCTCTACAGCGCCAATGCTGATAATCGTACCGCCAGCCAGACGCTGGGAAAGCGCCAGTTGTTCAATCAATTGTTTCAGATCCTTCGATTCACAGCGGTCGTCAAGCATTCCTGTAACCGGTATCAGCAGGGAAACTGTCATATGCATGCGCCCTTCTTCGTTAAAGGCCGGTGATTTCTCCTCCCTGGTCAGCGGGTTGCGGGTCAGGGCAAAGACATGATCTCCTCGGCCGCGCGGCTGATAGGACTGAATCTGCCGGTTATGGCAAATCACGCCACAACCTTCCAGTTTCAATTCGAGATCTGCCGGGATCTTGCGGGAGATGGCGTGGACAAAGCCCAAAAAGTTGGAGATTGCCGGAAAGCCCCAGGTAAGTCCTGCAATTGCGTTGGCGTTCTCCACCCGAATGTTGCGTAAAATCAGTAGTGCATCCATTAGTCAATCACCTCCAGTGCCAGTTTTTTCCATTCCGCGTGCTCTGCATCACCCATGGTCAGCTTTTCATGTTTGAGACGGCTGTTAAACCACCGGGCAAACTGGCCGGCGATCACCGCTTGCCAATCGTTGTTTTTGAGCTCTGCAGCAAACGCCTCATCAAGCTCGCCGCGTTGCGGATCCAACCATAGCTGTTCTGCGCGGGAGAGTTTGCAGCCGGGCAGGGCGCTCCAGCCTACGTGGCCGGCAAGATTTTGGATCTCTGCCGCATACTGAACGAGCTGATCGAGTATGCCGTCAACACGCTCCGCCCGCTGATCGCGTATAGGCTTGGTGCTGTCTTTGTCCACCTGTTTCAGCAAATATTCTTGTAGTGCCCACACTTCCTTGCGCACCCGGAAGCCGAAGTGATTGCGGGAGAATACCGACTTCACCCCCAGCGGCGGGTTTGACATGGCTTCCCAGCTTGGCGGCGCACAGCTGAGCAGAAATGATTTGCCGCCCTGGCTGCTGTTTAATTGACTGACGTTTTGCGGTTTGTTGCCGCCGTGGGTACGAACCGCGGTACCGGGGTAATCGACCAAGGGAACAGCGTTGAAACGCCCTTCTCTCTTTGCCTTGCGGACCAGTTTCACCTCATCGGGATAACGGGTTGCGGCAATCCGGCTATTCAGTGCATGAGCAAGTGACGATGAGTAAAGCGGAGCCAACAGATGATACTGGCCGTCGGCAACGGGGAAATAAAGCTGTTTTGCCAGTTTATGAGAACTCAACTCATTCCCGGTTAAAACCTGTCTAAACGCTTCAAGCCACTCGGTAAGCTGTTTTTCGTCCTGTGCAAAAGGTCGGAGTGGTGATGAATCATCTTGTTCGATGTATTCAAGTAACGTTTTTCCTTCATGCCCGATCTGTAGGAAGTTAGCGACATTCATGACAGCCGCATTACCAGCCAGATCTCTCATCGGGTTAGCCAATGAGGCAGTGCATAACAATTGACCGTTCAACATGCCGTCTGGTTGTGTTGCCCCGCTCGGTGAGTAAAAGCTGCAACTGTTTTTTGTCGTTATATCTGAGTGAGTAAATTTTATTGCATGGGTGACCATTTGAAGTTGTTTTGCGAGAGGTGCCGCATTATTTAACCAGTTGGCTATTAACGGACGTACCAGTTTCTGGCGTTCCGCAGTTAATGTCAGCTCAAGTTCTGTTAATTGCTCCTTGTTGTCTTGAGAGGCTTTGCGTTGCTTATCCGCGTCTTTATCGAAGTCATCTATTTTGGCTTTATCTTTTTCTTCGAGTTTGGCTTTCGCTGCCCTGCCCGCAATATAGTCGGCGAGGAGTGCTGACAATCCAAGATGTTCCATAATTAACCTCCAAATGGGTTATTGTTATTCCGTTTGCACATAAAAATCCCATAATTCTTGCTTCATAAGAATCAAAGGCAAAGGCTCATAACGCCCCCCAACCCCCTCTTATTCTTAAGAGGGGGAGCTAAAAATCAAACCTTAAACTCCACAACTTCCAGCAGCACGTCCCTCCCCTTATGTAAGGGGAGGACAGGAGGGGTTATGCTTTTGACCCACTATCTTCAATTCCAAACAGGCAAGAACACTTTCCATCTGGCCTAACACCTCATTATTCCAAAACCGCACCACCTCAACGCCATGGGCATTCAAATAATTCGTGCGCTCCGCATCATATTCTCTGCCCTCGGGCAGATTATGCTGTCCACCATCCAGCTCTACCGCCAATTTTATCGCCGGACAGTAAAAATCCAGAATATAGGGGCCAAAACTGTACTGACGAAAGAACTTCATACCCAAAAACTGCTTGTTACGGACTTTTGCCCAAAAAGCTTTTTCGGCGTCAGTTTGGTTCCGACGTAATTCTCTTCGCCGCTCTTTAAGGGCGGCATCGTTCTTTAAAAAGCTCATAATACCCCCGACATAAATCAAAGACTCATAACGCCCCCCAACCCCCTCTTACTCTTAAGAGGGGGAGCTGAAGGCAAAAAGCAAAACGAAGCAAAATCAAACCTCAATCACCACAACTTTCGGCAGCACGTCCCTCCCCTTAACTAAGGGGAGGACAGGAGGGGTTACGCTTTTGATTTAATCCGATAGTGCCCCATACACGCCCAAGGCGCTGTGATAAAACCAGCGATCCTCCCGCAGCCTGAGCACCCCAAATCTCCTGCTGGCCCGGTCAATATCAATATCTTGTGCTTCAGCAAGCTGGACCGTGATTTTTACAATATCATTGTCTCCCCACAGCGATACACCTGGGCTCAGTACAATCTCCACTCGCTCGAACTCCTTGTCACAGAGCTTCAAATCACCGCGATCATCAAACTTGTTGAATTGCGGCGTTTCGCCTTCCTCCTCGAAATACAGTACATATTCAGTTTCAGGTTGGGATTGGCGGAACGGAGAGCGCCGTTGCAGCTCAAAACTCCACTGGGCGGTGTGCTGCCACCAGCGGGCGGCATACTCCGTGACAAACGGCTGTTCACTGCCGAAGAGTTTGGCGCCAAGATGCACATGCTCCAGGTCTGCCAGATTAGTATCAGCACTCAGCTGGTTACGCTCCATGATTCGGGGGATTGCGTTGATGACCTGAAATTGTCCTTTTTCAAGCAGGTCGTGCATATCATGGGACTGCAGAGGAAACTGCCCTGACTCAAAACCGGGCTTTTCAAAAGCGATGGCTCTGCCAATCAAGGCCTGATAGTTATGGGAGAGGATCATCAGGTTAGGAGTCTGAGGAATCTGGTTGCGATGCCGTTGTATCCGGCCGGCTAACTGGATCAGCGACCGCATGGAGCTAGGCTCGGCAATGGCCCAATCATAATCGTGATCACGCCCGACTTCGGCTACCGACGTAGCGAGGACGACAAAAATATGATTGTCTTCTGGATATTCAGCCAGCGCCTTTTGAATGCTCGGTTGCTGCCAGATCGCTTGGGCGTCGTGCCGGGTGAGAACCCCATCCAGCCGCCTCTCCATGGCTGAACGCACCGCCAGGGGATGGCGGCTGTGGTAGACGCAGTAATGAATATGGTGATTTTCGGAGGGCTGGGTGCCCATCAAACGTTTGGCCACCGCCACCAGCGGATTGATATTGGCCATGCGCACCAGCCCAATGGAGATCCTCTTGCCGCTGTCGGGATGAAGCTGGCCGTGGTTGGCATGCAAGCGGTGCAGTGTGCCATGGATCACATCAGCCAGTGCCTTGATCGCTTCTTCAGCCGCCGGTTGTTCGGCTTTCACCGGTAACAGTTCTGCCTGGCGAACCGGGTCAGCTTTCAGCAGTTTCTCTACCCGTTTTTTGACAAAACAATTATGGGATTCGGCAAATGTTGCCAGTTCACCGTGGTCACTCTGCTCTGCGCCGTTTTCATCAAACCAGGCGCAGCAGACATTTAGTGGCCGACCCGGCTCGCCACACGCATTCTGAAAGGCCCGGCGACCGGAGCGATAGGCGTCGAAGAGCGACCGGATGAGCACTGGCGGCAAGGTAGCGGAGGAGATCAACACGCGCGAGCCAAGCAGTCCGGCCCAGTGCACCAGACGGCTCAAAGCGGGAAGATCGGCCAGATCAAAGTCATCCGGTTCATCGAGCACCAGATCGGAAGTGAGTAGCCGCAGCATGGGCGCAATCTGCTTGCCGCCCCGTTCACCTTCTGTCGCCGGAATCAGGTGGTCAATAGTGCTGACCAGAATCGGAGCACTAACCAGTTGGTGCAGTTTTGGAGTGTTCTTCAGCCACTGATTGAGGCGGCTGTCATCAAGCGCCCCTTCGTAGCTGACGTACAGGTGTTCGGCAAACAGTTCTTCCGCCGATTCAGAACCGGGAAACTTTTCATGTTCATTATTGAAACTGTGTAGCCCCCGCACGGCCTGCGAACCGATCAACACCGCCAGATCGTCTTCATCCAGCCCAAGCCGGCCGCGCAACGCGTCACCCGTCTGCAGTGTCAAGGTACGCAGCCCCAAGGCGATGCTGAAGCGGCAGCCTGTTTTTTCATTCGCCAGACCATACATGATGCGGCCATTGGCAAAAGTCTTGCCGCAGCCGGTTGAGGCCATGTTGACGCCGAAAAAACCGTGCTCGACTGAGCGCTCCCGGATACCGCAGGCCAAATCATAGGCTTTGTCTTGCCAGCGAAAGTGCGGATTCTCGCTCCGTTTCTTGAAGCCTTTGTGGCGAGTGATCGCAGGTAGTGACTGCCTGAGTGCCGGCAACCCTTTTGCCAGTACGACAGCGTTGTGTCCGACACCGGCCAGATGTTCATCGAGCTTTTGTTTTACCTTTTGGGTCTTGCGATCAGTGTTGGCGTACACCGCATAACTCTCGTCCTGCCAGGCCGGTGTTACCTCATGGGCAGAATAATGATGGTCGGAAAGCATCAGAAACAGGCGCGCCATATGCACAGTAAAAGTGTCGGCCATCCACTCTTTATTGCCACGGATAATCTCCGGCTGTTTTAAAGCCCGGCTTGCCACGGCATGTGCCTTGGCCCGCCAGGTCTTGCTGCGCAGTGGAGTGCCGCCCGCAAATTCCCACACAGAGTTACTATCCTTTGGTTCCCATTTTTCGCGGCAACACTGAGGCGAATTCCAGGAAGGGCCAAAGTACTTGTTGCTGTCCAGCCAGCTGTCGATCTGGTTGAGACGCGGGGCATCGGAGTTGCCGGGAGTTTTATCCCATTTCGGCAGGCGGTGATGCGCTACGATCAACCAGGCAATTGTGCGCGCAAATGACTGTTGGAGGGCCTTAAATGGATTTCCGCTTGTGCCCGGCTCATCTTTAATCAAAGCTTCAAGCAAACCCTGCTCATCACTCTCACTGATCGTGCGCAACTTCTCCAGCCACAGCCGGTCGGACATCTCACCGACAAATGCCGCAAACATCCGCAGAGACACCCATTCATGGCGATACGGTTCGCATGATTGCCGCTTCCCTCGCAACTTTTCCTGAAACAGCAGATTCGCCTTCCCAAAATCATGAAAAAGCCCGGCTATGGCCGCCAATAGCGATACGACCTCTGCCGTATGCCACTGGTTTTCGTGTTGTGATCTAAGAATGTCTCGCTGGGTGGTATTGGTAGGAACCGTGCCTTGTTCGTTAAATGCACTCAGACTGCCGACTATCCACAGCAGCTCAGTTCGATTGGCGGATTTTATCCAGTGGCAGGCAACAGCGGTGTTGCGTTTGGCTGTTTTGCGCAACATTTTACGCAGAGTTGCCAGGCCCTGCTGTGTGATGGCCGTTTGCCAAGTGCGGTCGCCCTTGCGTTCCGCAAACTGATCCAGAATGCGGCGAGTTTCCACCAACGCCCGTTTGCTGCACTGAGAAACGAGCATGACATTCATCTGCCCACCTCGCTGAGCGACACAGCGACGTCTTTAAGGGTATCGATCATCACATCCAGCGCCTCAGCCTGGTTAAAGCCTTCGGTACAGCGCCGACGGAATTCCTGCTCATCTTCACCCTGCATTGCCGCAACAAAAGCCTGCGGCAAAATAAGGGCGTCCTTGATCAGGTCGGCAATATCAAATACCAGGCCGCCTCGCCGTGTTTTACCATGTAACACCGCTAATCCGTGTGGCAACCCAAGTACCCATGCCGCCGTAGCGCCCAGTCCGTAGGCAAGATAGTTGCCGTGATCCAGAAAACGATTGGCGAAATCAGAGCCCGAACCTCGTTTGGAGCGGGTAAAGTCACCATATTTGACCGTGTTTACCGCTATTTTGTAGAGTGCTTTGGTAAGCTTGGCTTCCTGCGCCAGTATGTCGTTGTTGTTGTGGCAATGATCCAACGCAGCCCTGGTTCCATTCAGCAGTGAAACCAATTGATCGGGATTGACCGTAAAGGCATCCTCACGCCGCGTGCGGGAGCTTAGCCACTGTTTTTCAATCTGTTCAAGCCGTACAAGTTGAAATGCTTTGGCAGCCGCGAGCCGCTTTTCTTCGTTAAACCAGAAGCTCACCCAGTGTTGTAGATATTCCGTCGGCCGGTACTCACTTTGCGGCGTCAGCCAAGAGACATCGACTTGAACTTCGTTTGCCGCAAACAGCGGTGTGCCGCCACCACCGCAAAAACCGACCAGCACACCGGCTTTCGCCAGCTCCCGCATAGCCAACTGTGAAATGGAAGTGCCGGTGCCGAGCAATAGTGAAGTGGTGTTGGCAATCGGAATGTTCCAGTAAAGCGAGTTTTTACCCTCCTCGGTTACATACTCAACCCGACCGCCGTTGACTAATACGCGACAGTGTTGGAGGTAGTAAATATTTGCCCGTTTGGAGTGTAAAATCGTTTTTAGATCTGAAGGAGATAGGTCTTCCATTTTATGTTGCTCCCTCTTGGTAACATTAGGTTACAAAGTTGCTTTTTCTATGGGCCACTCAGGCATTGACATATTTCACCTATTCAGACCTCAACAATCTCCAAATACCCACCCTTAATCCATCCGATTCAGGTCTGTTTGCCATAGCAGGTTTTACAACCTTTTACCATGATTTTAAATTTTGATTAATGTGATTTTGGTGACAAGCAAGATGGGTAAAGGATAACACGGAGATGTGACACTATACGTCATTCGAGGGGCTTCATACTTTATTTTTCGGCAATCGCAATACCCGCCTGGTGTTTTCAGCCGTCACCGCCATAACGGTTTCAACCGGAATTCCCCGCTCCCGGGCCAGCCGTGCCGCCGTCTCCGCCATCCAGGCCGGACGGTTGAAGCGGCCGCGATAGCGCTGGGGAGTCATGTCGGGAGCATCGGTTTCCAGCAGCAGATGATCCAGCAGCAGCTCACGAGCGGTTCGCAACGGTTTTACGGCATTTGCCCAGGTGACGGTGCCGGAAATCGATATCGCAAATCCAAGCCGGATGAACTCGCCTGCCATCTCCGGCGAACCGGAAAAAGCATGCATGATGCCACCGATCCGTTCGGCATGTTCTTCCTTCAGCACGGACAGCGTTTTCTGGAACTGCCTGCGGCAGTGCACCAGCAGCGGCAGCCCCAACCCGAGCGCTATTCTGATCTGCGCCCGGAAAGCCGCTTCCTGAACTTCCAGCGGCACGCTGTAGGCCGGATCGAGGCCGATTTCGCCAATCGCGACACCGGTCGGCGCCAGCTCCAGCAGGCGCTGGAGAGTGTCTTGGTCCGCAACGGCCGCATGCATGGGATGGATGCCGAAAGCGGGTAGAATCGCGGGATATTGCGTGGCAAGCTCTGCCATGCGCTGCCAGCCGTCCGGATGCACACCCGGCACGACAAAGCGTTTGACGCCCGCCGCACAAGCTTCATGCAGAATCCGCGGCAAATTGGAAACCAGCGGCTCCAGATCCAGATGACAGTGGCTGTCGATCATGCCGTTGTCATCTTCAGTTTGCAAATACGGCTGTTTTGGATACACTGTCACCCGCCCATGAACTTTACTGCACCCGATATATCGGTGATTGTTCCGATTCTGAACGAGGCCGGCGAACTGCCGGAGATGCTGGCTTCGCTGTCCCGCCAGAATGGTGTGACTTTCGAACTGATCCTTTGCGATGGCGGATCGAGCGACGGCTCGCAGAAGCTCGTTGCAGCGCTGACTGCACAGTGCGGCTTTCCGGTCAAGCTGATCCGGACCGAATCCGGCCGCGGCAAACAGATGAATGCCGGTGTCGCAGCATCCGCTTCAGATCTGCTGCTCTTCCTGCACGCCGACTCGCGCTTCGAGGAAAACGATGCGATGCTGAAAGCCGTCAACTGCTTCCGCACGTCAACATCCGGCGCGGAGAGCTTCGCCGGCCGCTTCAGCCTGCAGTTCCGGCGCAGCGATACGGCCCGCTCGCTGGCCTACTTCTACTATGAGGCCAAGGCGCGTCTGCCGCGCCGGGACTGCATTCGCGGAGACCAGGGTTTTCTGCTGAAGCGCGGCGCCTTGACGCAGGCGGGCGGTTTCGACGAATCACTCCCTTTCCTGGAGGATCTTCGTCTGGTCGCTGACACATCGCCCCGGCTGCAATGGCGGCTGCTGCCGGCAACCATCAGCACCTCGGCCAGAAGGTTTGAAAAAGATGGGCTGCTGGAGCGCCAGATCCTGAACGCCATCATCGCCAACAACTTCCTGGCGGGCTGGAGCGTTTTTTTCGAATCGCTGCCCGGCTTGTACAGTAATCACAGTCATGCTGCCAGCGGGAAACTGCTGCTTTACCCAATTCTGGACGGCATCAACAGGCTGCTGGAACAGGCTCCGGCCGAGTGGCGATCCTGCTTCTGGCATAGCACCGGGGAGCATGTTGCCTCCAACGCCTGGCAGCTGTTCTACTGGCTGGACGTCCGCCGTGCGTTCCGGACCGGCAAGAATCCGAGGGAAGTGCAACCGTGCTGGCTTGATTTCTATCAGCGCCGGCTGGAACGGTTCTTCCAAAGCCGCCTGGCCGCTTTCACGGCACAACTGGCTGTTCGTATCTGGCTGCGCTGGATGCTGTTCAGAGGAACCAGGCAAACAGTTTGACCACCCGCTCCATCGCCCGCGTCAGCAAACCGCGCCGCTCGTGTACGTCCAGCCTGACACGGTGGGAACTGCTGATATCCTGGCGCAAAAGCTCCCTGATCTGGCCGCCGAAATCGGCATTATCCACAACACAATTGATCTCGTAATTACGATGAAAACTGCGCTGGTCAAGATTGGCCGATCCGATCACGGTTCGTTCCCCATCGATCAGCATGACCTTGGCATGCAGAATCTCACGCTTCAACTCAAAAATTTCAACGCCACCCTTCAACAGGGTACTGTAGGAACTGCGACCCAGCAGCAGCACCAGCCCGACATCACTGCGGGCCGGCAGCAGCAGACGCACCCGCACTCCGCGCCGGGCGGCACGCAGCAACGAGCGGATGATGCGGGGACCGGGAACAAAGTAGGGGGTGGCGATCAGGATCTCTTCGGCGGCCGAGGCGATATTGACCTGAAACGCTTCACGGATATAGGAACGCCGCTGATGCGGGCCGCCGCTGATAATGACAACGCTGGCATGGCCGGCGCCTTTGTCGGAGCGACGCGGCTTGCGAATCCGAAGCGGCTTGATCGGCTCTTCATGCTCCAGACTTTTAGCCCGGTTGAATATGGCAATCAGCTCGCTGACCGCATCGCCGCTGATGCTAAGTCCCAGGTCGCGAAAGCGGCGGTCGCCGTCCATCCGTCCGGAATACTCGTCGCCGATATTGAACCCTCCCAGAAATGCCAGCTGGCCGTCAACGATTGTCATCTTGCGGTGATCGCGCTTGTCGAACCAGTATAGGCCGCGCTTGAAGGATGGTTTGTTGAAAAGGAACAATTCTATGCCCTGGAGGGCAAGATCGTTAAAATAGGAGGATGGCGTGTCAACACAGCCGATATAGTCGTAGATAACCTGGACCTTGACGCCGCGCCGCACGGCGGCCGCCAGTGCAACAGACAGCTCCCGGCCGGTTTGATCATCGTGAATCGAGTAATATTCCAGCAGGATCGTATGCCGCGCCGAGTGGATTGCAGCCAGCAGCGCCTCAAAAAACGGCGCCCCTTCCGGGAAAAGCTGAACGTGGTTATGGCGATGCGTAACCGGCAACTCGGATGGACGAAGCCTCCGCAGCAGGCGCAGAATTCTGGTGAGTCGCTTTTTCTTTTTTACAGGATTCTTTTGCACAAAGCACTTCTTCCAGAGAGATAAACGAAAACGACGGGGCGAAGCTCATGGCCCGCCCCGTCGTGAATTATCGGACATCTATCTTCATATTTCCGACTGTTTCTATGACTGCATCCATCACATCTCCGGACCGCACCGGACCGACTCCGGCCGGAGTGCCGGTCAGGATCACATCGCCCGGTTCCAGGGTGAAGATGCCGGAGATATAGGCGATGATCTCCGGCACGCGATGAATCATATCCGACGAGCAGCCGTTCTGCCGCGTTTCCCCGTTGACCGACAATTTCAGGTTCAGATTGTGCGGATCGGGCACCTGGTCAGCCGGTACAAAATCCGAAAGCGGGCAGGATGCGTCGAAGCCTTTGGCTATATCCCAGGGCAGGCCCTTTGATTTCAGCTGATTCTGCACATCCCGCAGGGTCATGTCGATCGCCACGCCGTAGCCGGCCACGTACTCCAGCGCCTGTTCCGCCGGTACGGCGCGCGCCGTCTTTCCGATCAACAGCGCCAGTTCGACCTCGTAATGGCACTCCTGCGAGTAGCCGGGAATCCGCACCGTATCGCCATCGCCGATGACGGAAGTAGCAGGCTTCATGAACAGCACCGGCGCGGCCGGGGTCTCGTTGCCCAGCTCCTTGGCATGTTCGGCATAGTTGCGAGCCAGGCAGACGATCTTGCCGATTGTGAATCGTTGGTTTGTGCCTATAAGTTTTCTTGAAACCATCAAATCCTCCATTATGGCGTGGTCTGTTCCCCGCCCATCTTAGTGATGTATCGCTGTTTTGAGCTATTGGGTTTGTCCGGGATAGTCATCAGCAGCAGCCCTTTTTCAAGCAGCGGCTGAAGTACTTCTGATCGGAAATACTTCCGATCCTTCATCCCGACAAAGAGCTGAATCTCGCTTCTGCTTCTCGGAATGCTGCAATATTCAAGGACAATCAGTTCCCGTTTAACTTGCTCGGTGACTTGTGGGGTGACTTGTGGGGTGACTTGTGGGGTGACTTGTGGGGTAACTTGTGGGGTCACCTCACCCTCGATGGACGCAAAACTGGGAATAGAGACCGTCACCCGGAAAATCTGTTCTTCTTGCAGCAAAGGATCGTGACCGGCGAACGCCTTGGCATATCTGAAAAGATTCCTCACCCCGGAGCCAAGTTCCTCAGCCCGCTCCATTTCCTTGAACATCCGGGCAATCACCGGATTTTTCGGGGAAGGCGAAAAGTTCATCGGATCAATCAATCCCATACCATGAGGATTATTGCTGTTTTCCGTGGTTACGTGATCTCGGTGAATAATCAGCTTGGCTGGGAACGGATTCAAGTATTCACGATGAATCAACATGTTGGCAACCACTTCACGAAAAATCCGGTCACGCAGGCTGATTCGCAGATCTCCCTCAAGATAGAACGGATCGGCAACATGCTTGGCTACAAACGCCATCAGGCGGTCGTAGCTTTCGATCAGATTGGTGCGGATATCATCGCGATCATCGTAGCGGTCGAGGTTGTGTACACGCAAAATGGCGTCGGTGCGGTGGTGAGGTACAACGCTCAGGATAACCTCGTCCCGTCCGAACAGCAGCACCGCGGCCATGGAGAAACCTTCTCTGCCGGTCAGGTAATCCTTCTGATACAACCGGGCGCTTTTGAGCAGTGCCATATCATCAAGCTGCGCCCATGGATGGTCATAGCGCTGCAGGCGGACCAGTTTGCGGACCCGCTCAAGAAGGTCGACACGCAGATCGCCAAGCTCGACAAACGGATAGATGCGATTCTCGCTGTAGGCGGTCTGTTTGCGCAGGAACAGTTCCGCCACCTGCTTTGAATGGCTGGTGATATCGAAATCACCATCTCCGTTGCGGTCGAAGATGCGGCCGTTGCAGGTATGTACTTGGGAACTTTCCGGCACGGACAGCGCCAGGATGGTACGCCCATCCAGCACAACCTCTTCCGGAGCCAGGTACATGGGGGGATTGATCTTCTGGGTATTGTGAAGCGCCGTCACCAGGTCGGCCTTGATTCGTGCCACTGCATCCGGCGCTATACCGCTGACCGTACCGTTATCGGCAACTCCCAGCAACAACGTACCACCCTGGCGATTTAAAAAGGCGCAGATGGTCTCATAAACATCACGGTTCAGTTTTTCGCGGGACTGCTTGAATTCAAGCGTCAGTCCTTCTCCCTGCCGTATCAGTTGTTCGAGATGCTGGGGTGTCATGGTTTGGCCTTTGATGTTGATTTATTCATTACCCGTACTTTCGCTGTTCGGCGGCATTTGAAGCAGGAACAAGAAACCGTAGTAGATATATCTTTCTCAACGTCGTGGCCACTGAGTCGATAGCGTCAGCGAATCGGCTCCTGTGGCTGGTTAGCAGATATTTTTGTCAGCACCACAAATGCCGAATATGCAACACATCTCGACAGCGCTTGCCAGTAACCAAGCTCTTCTTGCGAAACTTCAAAATGTACAAGGGGTTCATCACGCTCGGAGCCTTTCTTCGCCCAAAACTCTAGCCCGGAGAAATCTTATTTGTACTGCCAATTCGAATGAGCGACTGCGTTTCTAAAAGCACGAACAGGATTGTTGAGAAGAAACCGACAACAACGTCCGGTAACAAATGGTGGCGGAAGAGCTTCCTTTAAAGACTTGAAGAGTGCATCGCCAAGATAAACGAAGCAAATGTAATTCTGAGTTATGACCTGCGCTCTTGTCACATAAGGGTTGCCACGAATCTTATTTGCATAATCCATCCAGCCCTGGAATGCGACAAGCTCATCGAACCTGTTTTGTGGAGTAACACGACTTAACTCAATCAAAGCCCTTTTGTTTTCGAGCGGCAGCGAGTGTATTTCCGATTCAATTGTTGATCCGAGTTTGTTTGCTTGCATCAGATCAAGCTTCAACTCCTTTATCGTGCGCTTGGCCCAGAGCAGCATTTGACTGTCGAGATTCTGTTTCATGGATTATCAACAGGAGCTGGCAGGATAGAGGCGAGTTCACCCTCAACGTCTAGACCGTGGGAGGCAGCAAGTGCTGCGACATGAATACCGATGACTCCACGAAGTTCGCCAACTGCACTGTTGAATATCCAGCTTGCATAGTGCCCATACTCCGCACCGAACTGAATGATGCGGCGATCATCCGCCTCAACTGTCGTAAGGAATTTCCGACATGCAGCACGCATAGCGTGAAGACTTCGGGCAATTTCTTTCTCAGAATCGAGCTTTCCTAACTCAGTCGTCAAAAACTCTCGAATGCGAAGAACAGAGTCAACACAGTGATGCGGTATTTCCATTTCGGATGGAACGTACAAAACACGACGGTCTTCTAGGAATGCGAGAACTCGGCGCGCTACGGCGCATTCGGCCTCGGGTGGATTCCATTGAGCACCAAATATAGGAACACTAAGGCCAGTGATCCGTGAGACGACTTCGCTGAATTTCATATGAGCTCCTTTACTGCTAACTCGTTATTCACCGGTTCGCGCGCATGCGCGCGTGAACCGCTCATCCCCCCAAACAGAACATTTCTCCAGTCAAACAAAGCTTCTTCTGAGAATAAACTCTTGAGTAAACATAGAGAGACTTGAGAGCAACATTATGCATCCCGTTCAAAAAACACCACTCCCACCCGCTGGATATGTTCCAGCAGATCAGGATTTTCGATCTGCCGCAGCAGCGACAGGTCGATCTTGTAGGGGAGCAGCAGGTCGTCCAGCTGATTTGCAATCCGCAGCAGTTGCGCGTGCGTCACTCCATTACCGACGATGGTAAGGTCTATGTCCGAGCCTGGGCGGTGTTTCCCCATGGCCCTGGAACCATAGAGGATCACCCGTTCCAGATGCGGACAGGCGGCAAAAACGCCGTTTATTTCTGCGATGGCGCTATCTTGCAGGCCAAACCGAAGCTCACTCATCCCCGCTCCTCAAATCGGCAATGCCCTGCATCATGCGGTGAAACGCTTCAAACAGCGAGAAATAGCGCGTCATGATCTGTTCGGCAATGGCTTGCGCGGTTTCTTCATTGTAGGTATGCGAGGTCAGATTGCGATCTTTCAGCATATCCATCCACCCCTCGCCATCGCTGATCAGCTCCAGGTTAAAAGCCTCGCGAATGGCATCTCGTGAACCGTGAATGTTCTGGTTGCCCTGCTCACGCAAGTAATCCCGAATGACATTCCACGCCAATTCGTATGTATACTCAAACGCCTGGATAATCCCCTGCTCCTCAAGCTCGTTCAGCTCTCCCTTTTCTATGAATTTTCTCAGTTGGGCCAAGGCCTTCTTATAGTTTGCCAAGCGCTGTTTCCAACGTATATCCTGATTTGTCATAAGTTCCCCCTAAAACTTCATTCATCACATCATGCTGCAAGCTTAAAGGTCGCATCGATCTCATCCCACGGCACATAAAAATGTCCGCTGCCATCCTTTTCTACAAGCCCCAAACGCTCCATGGTCTTGACATCATCAAAAACATTGCGGTATTGCCGGTGCAGATGCTTTGCCAGGGCATTAATACTGCTATGCCCCATACCACGCAACTCGGCCAGCAGCTCAAACCGCTTGGGGGTCAGATGTTTGAGCAGTGACGGCAGATCATCGAAATAGAGGCGCTCAACCGGCTTTTCCGGCAGCCAGCCATCGTCAATCCGTCCAGCCAAATCTTTCAATTCGTCAAAGAACTCTTTATCACTCTTGATCCCGACTTTAAGATCTCGTTTTTCCTTCATACCGATCACGTCCTTTCGGTGTCTGCTTCAAAGTCTTCAATTAATTTACGCAGAGTAGTAAATGAATATGACTCTTCCCGGTCGTTCACATGCCGATGATCGCCTTTGCCACGTTCATTGTCGTACCGGACAATGCAGCTTCCGTCTTCATTGCCGTAAAACAGGCGATATTTGTAGGAATGCGAACTGCCGGGTAGCGGTTCGGAAAGATGCCAGACGACAACCTCGATAATTCGCCCTCCACGCACCTTTTTGTATCTTATTATTTCTCGTGCCGTCCCCACTGTTACCTCACTGGCTATATGTTTTTTGATAACATATAGCCAAACTGATTGCAATCGATATAATGTACCGGCGCCACCTGAACAAAAAAACACCCGGTCAGGCAAACGCTGAACCGGGCGGCTTTAATCTACCAACGTAATGACGTTCCCGCCATCAAAACAGACTCTCCCCGGCCATCTCCATCGGCTGTTCGATTCCCAGCATCTTCAGCATGGTCGGTGCGATATCGGCCAAGCGGCCGCCCTCACGCAGCTTGACGCTCTTGCGGCTGTCGTCAACCAGCACTAGCCAGACCGGGTTGGTGGTATGGGCCGTGAACGGTTCGCCGTTTTCATCGGCCATCTGCTCGGCATTGCCGTGGTCGGCGGTGATCAACACAGCCCCGCCCATTTCGCGAACCTTGGCCACCACCCGGCCAGCGCAGGCATCCACCGCCTCGACCGCCTTGATGGCCGCCGCCTCGATGCCGGTATGGCCGACCATGTCGCAGTTGGCGAAGTTGAGGATGATCACGTCGTAAGTGTCCTGATCCAGCAGCTTCAGGAGCTTGTCGGTTACCTGGCTGGCGCTCATCTCCGGCTTCAGGTCGTAGGTGGCCACCTCCTTGGGAGATGGTATCAGAGCCCGGTCCTCACCGGCAAAGGGGGTTTCGACCCCGCCGTTGAAGAAGAAGGTCACGTGCGCGTACTTCTCGGTCTCGGCGATGCGCAGCTGTTTCAGACCGGCATCGGCCAGCACTCCGCCCAGGATATTGACCGGTTCAGAGGAAGCGAAGGCGATCGGCAACCCGAAGGTGGCGTCATACTCGGTCAGGCAGACATAACCGGCCAGCTTCGGCCAATAGCCCCGCTCGAAACCATCGAAGCCCTCCAGGGCCAGGGCCCGGGTGATTTCGCGGGCCCGGTCGGAGCGGAAATTGAAGAAGATGAATCCGTCGCCGTCCCGCAACTGGCCGACCGGCGCACCCTGTTCGCAAACCACGGTCGGGACGACGAATTCGTCGTAGATCTTGGAGTCGTAGCTCTGCTCAATGGCGTCCTTCGCTGAAACGCTCAGCTCTCCCAGTCCGTGAACCATCGCGTTGTAGGCCTTCTCGACCCGCTCCCAGCGGTTGTCGCGGTCCATGGCATAGTAGCGGCCCATCACGGTCGCTATCTTGCCAACGCCGATGCGGGCGATCTCAGCTTCCAGCTGCGCCAGGTATTCGATGCCGCTCTGGGGGGGAGTATCGCGGCCATCCAGCAGGCAATGGACATACACGTCGCTCAACCCTTCGCGTTTGGCCAGTTCCAGCAGGGCATACAGATGGGTATTATGGGAATGCACACCGCCGTCCGACAGCAGCCCGGACAGATGCAGACGGCCGCCGGCGGCCTTGGTCCTGGAAATGCACTCCAGCAGGGCCGGATTGCTGAAAAAGTCTCCGTCATCAATCGACTTGGTAACCCGGGTCAGCTCCTGATAGACCACCCGGCCGGCGCCAATATTGAGATGTCCGACCTCGGAGTTGCCCATCTGCCCCTCCGGCAGCCCGACCGCCATGCCGGAAGTGCGGATCGGAACATGGGGATATTCGGCCAGCAGTTGTGTCAGGTTGGGGGTTTTTGCCAGAGCTACGGCGTTATGAGCGGGATTGGGGTTGATTCCCCAGCCATCCAGGATCATCAGCAGGAGTGGTTTTTTCATCGGTACGCCCTTTCGGATCAATGATGATAAGGCTCTTTGTTCAGAATCGTAAAGGCGCGGTAGATCTGCTCCAACAGGAAAGCCCTCACCATCTGGTGGGTGAAGGTCATGCGGGAGAGCGCCAGCAGCTTGCCGCGGCGGCGGAACTCTTCCGAAAAACCGTAGGCACCGCCAATCGCAAAAACCATCTCCCCCACTCCGCTGTCACGCTGTTTGCCGACCAGTGCGGCCAGGCCCGGAGAATCCAGCTGCTCGCCCCGTTCATCCAGCAGAATCAGCGTGGCGTTTGGCGGAACCTGCTTCTCCAGACGCTCGCATTCCCGGCGGCGCATCTCCTCGGCTTCGGCGCCCTTCGCGTCACGGATATCGATCAGCTCCAGCGGGCAGTAGCGCCGGATGCGGCCGGCGTATTCATCGACCGCATCCTTGACCCACGGGTCACGGCTCTTGCCGACCCACAAAACCTTGATTTTCATATCATGCTATCCGGCACTAATTTCATGGTGAGTCCGAACTTTACCTGCGAAACGTTCCTCTGTAAAGCCCATTAATGTTTGCTCCTATCCCCTTCGGGCCATCTGGGCCAGCCGTGAAAAATAATCGTCCAGTGTGAACGCGGTAACGTTAGGGTCTCCGTAAGCGACACTATAATTCCCGGCAGTGGGGAGAGTTGCGTGAACAGCTCGCAAAAAGCGATAATGCAAATTTAAAGTAACATTTTAAATTTGCATTACTGAAAAGCGCAAATATTCAATTGAATTACTTTTATTGGGAATTTTTGCTCGAATCTGCTGGCCGCCTGAACGAAATCACTTTCCCCGGTTTTCTGTCTTTACGAGCCAGCTGATCTTCCAACGACTCATAAAAACTGGCACACCCCTCTGCTTCCAGTTCTTCCACCTGTCCCCGCCAATCCATACCAAGATCGGCAATCATCAGGTCGCTGATTTCTGTCAGCCATGGCTGAGGCAGAAGCTCACCTTCGCCGGTGCCGGTGTTCGCTTTCAGCAATAGGTAACGACGCTCTTCATCGATGCCGGTAAAAATATAATCGTCCTCGCCGGACTCCCCGGCTTCCTCGACATACTGGGCATCATAGCCGTAGTTTGCTTGGTCGAAATTGCCAGACCAGACCTCTTCAGGGACGGTCTCCGCTTGATGAAGAGCATCAAGCATCGCGTCATTTTCATCGTTTGCTTCAAGCTCAACAACTGCAACCTGAAACACCGGACGGACAAGTCGTACCCGATATCGTTTTGTGATCATGCTTCCCCTCGCAGAACTTACACTTTTGTCAGAATGTGGTACATGGTGAAGCTGCGACCATCCAGGTCATGGTAGGTTTCATCCACGGAAGGCGTCACTGCAAGGGATGAAGTCTGCCAAGCCCCGCTCTTTGCCAGCCGCAGCTTTCCAGCTTCTTTGTCAACGTCGGCTGATAAGGCTTTCTTTGCCACTGGAACAGTGCTATCGCAAACATAGCCGAGCATGGCTGCCTCGGTCATTTTCGATGCATACTTACCGGTCACATAGCGCATCATTCCGTCGTCAATATAATCCTTTACAAGAGATGCTTTGGCACCTTTGGGGTAGGTTACGTAGAGCCGTTTTGCCTCAACGGGAAAATAGGTTTCAATGCCCCGGCCGCAGGAAAACTTGATATCCACACGACCGGTAATCTCTGGTTTATCTTCGTCAAAGGCTACGACATGAGACTCCCAGTGCGGCTCAATAGGACCGGTTCGATATTCAGGACAGCAGCTAAGGAGTTTAACCAGTCGCTTCGTGAGGTCGTTTTCCAGTTCGAATGGAGTTTGCCGGATCAGTATCCCACAGCAGTTTTGCAGATTCTGGAGGATACGGCTGATGTCTTCGCCAGGGAACAGATTGACAAAATCGGTAGCGACGTGACTTTCAGGCATTGACACCTCTCCGAGCCTGGGCAATCTCGCCATAGATGGTAACCGCGTCGTTGAGCGCGGCGGTGCGGGTCCAGTGAATCAACGTCAAGGGGCGGATGATATGCAACTGCTTCCCCTCGAACCAGAACAACTCCCGCTCTGAGCGAAGCGTCTTCGTTTCACGGGCAAAGGCGTCAAAGCCGCGCTTCAGCCAATGGGCAAGTTTGCCGTCAAGATCATGAGCGGCCAACGCTGTTACATCACTTCCCACGTTCAGCGTTACCATGGCCATTCCGGATAGCGGATCAGCTCCAATGGTAGGACTAACCCGAAAGTTGGAGCCACGCTCGGCAGCCCATTCATTGAGGGTATCAGCCAGAGTTTCCGCGTACACTGTCAATCCTGACTCGTACCCTGCAACCTTCGACTTCGTAACCGGCTGCAATGTCGGCAGTTCAAGGCGTTCGGCGTTTGGCGGCGTTGAGCTGGGGATAAACACCGTCACCGTATCCTCCACCAGCATCTTTTCCGGAGCAAGCAAGCCGAAATAATCGTAAACTAAAGGTTCCAGTTCGGCTTGCAGCGCTTCAGTTCTTGTCTTCCGCAGTTTGTGCCATTCCTTGACGGCACGCTCTTCATCGCACTCATCAGTGAGCGTACGGCAACATTGCCGACACTCTGCCAGCAGATTCTCTTGTGCTGTTCGTTCCTCGCGCATCCTCGCGGCAATTTTTTCGACAATTTCGCAGGCGTTCGGCGCCGGAGCATCTTCCGGCAATGGGAACGGCAGAGACAAGAGTTCATCAAGAAGTACCTTTTCCCGTTCGGTTCCCCAGTAAACAGCAGTATGGAACAAAAAATATTTAGCTAAATTTGAGCGCAGATATGCAGTGAGAAACAACAATAATTCTTCGTCTTGTTTCGGGCCAATAATTGATTGCAAAGAACTTCGAAATGTAACTTCAAAGTCACAATAAGCAACATTTGTATAACCTTGATTGATAAGGACAAAAGGAGGAGAAAATAACTCTTTTGGTGGAGAACTATAAAGAGCATCGATGCGATAATCTTCTGCTTGTAGATGATCGCCAAGGCTCACGAGATCTGTTAGGAAAGCAAATTTAGTTCCAGATAAATTTTCAGATGAGACAATCGGTGTTTTCAAATTCCAAGACATCGGTGTTAAAGGCCTATCTGATTTGTCATCCCCTCCCTTGAAGGGCTTAAAACCTTGACCTATTGCCCAAGGTTTAGAGCGCTCTGTTTTTGTCTTTCTTAGATCACTAAGTACATCTATTCGATTCAACAAGTTAGGCATTGTATCAAGATAATTTAGTAGACGCAGATCCCGCCCAGTCCCCCAGAGCCATCGTTTCCAAATAGCCGGTGCTTCATGATTTTCTGCTGCCTCCTGCAGTTTCGCCTGCTGCAGCCATTTATGATCCAAGCTGCCTATAGTGACCAGACCACGACGTCTTGAAGTTGGATTAAATTTAGGGGTGTCGTAAACAATCTGATGAGAAAGGTCTGCTGGTTTTCTCTTGCGATAGCGGACAATCATGCTGGGACATTTCGCTTGCTCAAATAGTATCTTCCGATAGTCGGCAAGTTGTACAACTCTCTCGATAGTTATACGTCTGAACCATTGGGCTTGGAATTGATTGCCCGAACTATTCAAGAATATCCTGCTTGGCAACAACAGACACCCTTCCCCGTTATCAACCAAGAATTGTTCTGCATGATTCAGAATATACAGTGCAATCTGCTTTGAGCCTTTACCCTGCCAAGGGGGATTGCCGATGATGCAGTCTATTGATTCTTCGGTAAGCCCGTTATTCTTAAGAAAATCGGCCTCGCGCACCACGGGAATGTATCCGGCACCCGGTTTGGTGACATCATCCGCCAGCAGGCGAGGCAGTTTGTTTCTGGTTTGCAGAACAAAAGTCCGGATATCGGAGGGAGAGAGGCAATCGAGCAGGGCGATGTAGAGACTGAAACAGGCAAGGCGGCAGGCGGTAGGATTTTCATCAATACCACGCAGGTTATTGGTCAGGATCGAGACAAGCCCCTTGGCCTTGCGCAGATAGGCATCCGGATCGTTATCAGCGCCCGGATTGTCCAGCAGCCAGCGGGTAGCGAGACGATTGAACAAAGTGACCAGGAAAATTCCAGAGCCACAACAGGGATCGAGGTAGCGCAGGGTATGCCAATCCGCCCTCCCCTCCACGGCCACATCTATGGTCATCTCCGCCAAGAAACGCGGTGTATAGAAGGCTCCCATTTCACGCTTGCGCGCTGGATCTTCGTGCGCAAGAAACTCTTCGTAAATCGCGCTGATGGTTTCAACGGGAATCAGTTTGAAATCATAGGCCCAGAAACCGAGATTGTGCTGAGGGGACATCGGTTTCTGACCATCGAGAAAATCTCTAAGAATTTGAATGTGGAAGTGGTGGATCTGGTTCCTCTCGGCAACCAGATCCTCATCGAACATGCTGCCGTTGAATTCTTCCTTCAACCGTCCGAAAAGCTCATACAGGAAATCAATGGCATCGCGGTCGTTGCGATCCTTCAGGGCCTTGTTGAGACTATCGGCACGTACTTCCTCGGGAAAGCGGTAGATCCTTCGATCAACCAGATAGCAGACAAACAACACCCGTCCGATCAGGCCATGAGCCGTGCGCGGCGGAAGCTTGTGTTTGCCCTCCTTCCCTTTCGTCAACAGGTCACGCAGGGTGACCAGATTGTCGAGGAGGTAAGCGTCAACACTGCTGCCGGATTGATAGTGTTGCGCATGTTCCGTATACCAAGCGCCATTGGCATTGGCTTGACAGAATGAATCGATTTGCTGTGCGAATTCAAGGCGAGCAAGTTCTTTGACAAGCGTTGTCTTCTCAGTAAGCGGGGCATCGTCCTTTTGTGGTTTGGCAAGGCCGGAAAAGATACGAACCGTTCTGGGATCGGCAACCACCAGGGTTTGTGCCACCCCTTGGTTCCAGAAACGTCGATGCAGATCGTTCAACTCTTTTTCGGGGAGGGGGTGTGCAACTTCTTTGAAATAAATGGTCGGAATGGCATCCACACACAACACACCCGTCAATGCAAAATCTTCCCAGGCGCGTTCGATGATGCGCACATATGCCAGGAGGGAGCTATTGGCTTTTGCCTCATTGACGGAAGCAAGATAAACCAGTCCACCGCATATGGCCTCGGAAGGGGCTAGTGAGTTATGTGTGGTATGACTCATTTACTCACCTTGGCTCGCGCTTAAAACAATTTGTTTCCAAAAGAGATCATAGCCGCATGTCATGACAGAAAATGTCACAAACACATATTAGACTATTTTTCATTGTTTCAAGGAAACACAAACTCCATCAAAAAAGAATCTATACCGAACTCAAACATCGCATAGCAGCACCATTTCTATGTGATGATGCTCCTCTGAATTCTATATTAGAAATCGGTTTCCTTGCGGGCCGCCTTGATCTCGGCCGGCAACTCCATCTCCGGCGCCAGGCCCCACAAACCGTCCAGGTCATAGTAACGGCGCAGATTGTCATGGAAGATATGCACCAGCACATCGCTGTAGTCCATAACGATCCATTTGCCGTCGCTGGCGCCCTCGATATCGTTTACCTTGCCGTATTTTTTCAATCCGGTGCGGATGTTGTCGGCAATGGCCTGGTTCTGTTTGTCCGACGCTCCGGAAATGATCACCATGTAATCGGCGATCGATGAAACCCTGGAGATGTCGCGCACACAGATATCAAAGGCTTTTTTGTCATAAGCCAGCTCGGCGCATTTCAGGGCGCGTTCACTGGCGGTCAGGGTCGTTTTTTCGACCGGTTTGGTTTTTTTTACTGGCATTCGTTGTAGATCCTTTGCTGCGAGATGTATGCTGCTACTGCTGGTGGTACAAGTCCATCGATGCTCTCTCCGGCGGCGGAAAGCCGACGGATTTCAGTGGATGAAATATTTTGCAAAACGCCCGGCGCAAAATTCACAGTATGGCCGGAGACATGCAACAGGCGCCGCGATCTTTCATCATAGCTGAACTCCCCCCTGATGACAACAGGCAGGGCGCCATAAGGGTCTTCGATCAGGCAGCCGGGGCGCTCAAAGACAATTAGATGGCACGAACGGAATATATCGGCATAGCGATGCCAGAGACCAATTTCCAGAAACGAATCACCGCCGATGATAAAGAACAGTTCGTCATTAGGCATCTGTTTCCGGAAAATCTGAATCGTATCGATTGAGTATGATTTTCCGCTCCGCTCACCTTCCAGCGGAGACAACTCAAAAAACGGATTGCTTGATATTGCCAGGCGAACCATCCGGCAACGCAGGTCAAAAGGCACCTCTCCGGCCAGTTTCTTGTGGGGCGGATCGGAGGCCGGGATAAAGATTACCCGGTCAAGGCCGCAGGCGATTCGCGCATCCTCGGCAATCCGCAGATGGGCGTTGTGGATCGGGTTGAAGGTTCCCCCCATCAGGCCTATTTTCATGTCATCAGAATCTTGTTCTTGATGATCAGCATTTCGAACGCCAGTGACGCTTTGTAAACCAGCTTCTGCAGCTCCTGCAGCCGCTTGCCCAGCGCCTCCATTTCGGCGGATACGATCACCACCGCTACCACCTTTTTGAGCATGATCACCGGCAACGCCAGGATAATGTCGCTGGCCGATAGCTGCAATGTCTTGATTATCGGTTCGTTGCCGGCAGTGGCGGCCAATGGCCCCATGAAGTACCGTGATTCATCCAATACGCTGCTCAATACCGACTGGGACTTGAGTTCTATTGAGACCGATTCAAATCCGTCGACCTTTTTACCGTTATCTATGGCCCGCCACCCAACCGCCTGGTTACCGCGCATGATAAACAATCCCCCCTTGGCAAACTCTTGTCCAAGGTATTTTATGAACACATCGGCAATGTCGTCACGTTCCCTGGCGGAGGCAAAATCCAGCGAAAGAGCATCAATGGTGTATCGTTCCAGTTTGTCCGCCGGAGTGAATAACTGCTCGGGCAGATCCGGCAAGGAACCGAAACCTTCAAACTCAGCGGGGATCTCGATATTGAGAAGTTCTCCATCTTCTTTTTGATACGTCACCGCAATCGGGTCATGCACCTGTTCATGATGGGGGTGACCAGCCTGCGGAACAAATTCCTCCGCATTCGCCGGGGTCGGACGTTTGAATCCCCCTCCGGAGACCCTTATGTAGCGCATGTCGCGTCTTATTTGATAATATTTTTCCAGAGCAAAGGAGATGTTGATATCAGGCGCGATGAAGGGCTGAATTATGTAGCCGGTTGCAAAGGAAAGTTCTTCAATCGCCTTGAAATCAGTCGGGTCGCTCATCGCCACACTCAGACGCCGGTTCTCCAGTTTGAAGGGAAGCACCCGATATTGCTCAGCCAGCGCCGGCTGCAGCAGGCTGTAAATGCTGTGGGGAATATCCATCAGTTCTTTTCTGGTCACTGCCGGCATGCCGAGCTTTTTGCTGAGCAGCTTCACAAGCTTGTTCTCGTCTATGAAGCCCAGTTCTATCAGGCTGCTGCCAAGCTTGATACCGAAGATAACCTGACACTTAAGCGCCTCTTCAAGCTGCTCATGGGTCAACAGTCCCTCATTTATCAGTAATTCGCCTAACTTTAGCGCCACCACAGAAAACTCCTTGTCCGCTACAGTATCACCGGCTTCAACAGCGTTCCACGGATCGGCACCTTGTAAACGCCGGGTGAAGCCATAAACTTGGCCAGCAGCATGAATACCAGCTTTTGCTTTTCAAGAAACTCCGCTTTCGGCATGATTTCCAGAGTCAGATTCAGCGGAGTCAGTCCCGCATTGGGCCCGCTTGGCAGATCACCGGACAGGCGCATGTAGATGCCGTCACCTTCCAGGGTAAAACTCTCCAGACGGGCCTTGTTATTGACAACCCTGACCATTCCCTGGGTTTTAAGGCCGCTTGCGTCCGGCAGCGGAAAAGCCCCCAGTTTTACCCCGGAGAAATCCAGTTGGCGCACTTCCAGCTTCAGGTCGCCAGTCAGCCCCCCGGAGCCACGCAGCAACGTCCCCTGGATCCAGAGCAAACCGGCTGCCCTGGCGTCCAGAACGGTCTTGAAAAACGGGATATCGGCCAGGTTGATACCGTCAGAAGAGAGATCAAGCGCATCCTTGCCGTTCAGCGCGTACCTGAGATCCAGATGACCGTTTCCGATAGCGGCCGACCCGGAAATTACCGCGCGTCCCGTCAGCAGTTGCAGCAGCAGCAGTCTGACCCGCAGCCGGTCGCAGCGCACCAGCGAGCCTTGCGCGGACGAAAGCAGCATATTATCCCAGGCCAGGCCGGGCAGCAGCGTTTTGTGCACCGCTGGCGAGATCTTCAGTCCCTGTGGTTCCAGCATCCGCTCCATGGCGCTATCGATCCGCCAGGTTGGGAAAAACAGATATAAAAATCCGGTGAAGAGCATGACAACAGCCAGCAGCAGCGCAGCGGCACGCAAAAACTTGCGGCTGATGGTCATTTTGCCTGTCCCGGAGCCGGTTTGAGCAGGGCCAGGATCATCGACAGGTCACAGCGCGACGGGTCGTCAAAACGGACCCGAAGGTTGCATTTCTTGATCACCACCGGGCGACTTCCCTTTTCAAGACGGTAGATCAGGTTGACTGCTTCGTTGAACGTCAAACCTTCAACACGCACGTCGGCGGCATCCTCGATGATCCCGCTCCGCTCTTCCCCTTTGAGCGGCGAAATCTTGACAGCCTTACCCTTGATGCCGATCTCTTCAATGATCTTGGCCGGCGAATCATCCGGCCGCAGTGAAGCCATCCGCCCGGCCAGCAGATCGGACGATTGCTTGGCGCTGCGGTAGGCCACCTTGAGCGGCAGGAGTTCCTTGAGCACGTTTTCACGGGCCTTGCGTTTCTGCTCCAGTCCGGCAACTTTGCCGGCCAGCAGCGACCAGCCCAGCGCCGCCACCAGCAGGGCGATCAGGGCATATCCCGCCCGCAAGCGTGTTTGCTGGTCCAGGTCATTCCAGATTGTACGAAGCAGCTCCAGGAGTCTCATTTAGGTCCCTCCTTGAGTGTTCCGGTCAGGCTGAATGTAACCATCCCGTCCGGTCGGCTCTTGACTTCACCCAGCTCCACGGTCGCCAGCAGCGGCATCAGCGCCGACTTGAATTCGTTGACCGCCTGGGCGGAACGGGCGTCCCCTTTTATGCGCAGATTACGCCCCTCGGCTTCGGCTTCATAGAGGCCGTTGATCGTGCTGCCCTTGGCTTCAGCCAGTTTTTTCAGCAGATCCAGGTAACCGGTGGAGCTCTCAGCTCCCGCCAGTTTTTTGATCTCGCCCTTGACTTCCGCCAGTTCGTCAACCGCTTTGGCCCGGTTTGGAAATATTTCGCGGTACATGCCGGAAATCGACTTGTTCAGCGAAACGATGTCCGCGCTGAGCGACCGGTATTGAAGCCCCTTGCTGACAAACATCACGGCAATCACCAGCGCGGCGAGAACACAGGTCAGCACCAGTTTTTTGCGGATCTTGGCATCACCGGCGGTCCAGGCCAGCTCTCCCCGGCGGAAATCGGGCAGCGCACCGGCCTGGCAAGCCCTGGCAACCGCATGCAATCCGGCCAGTTGCTGAAAGGTTGCTTCGTTTTTGAAGAGATGGCCCGTGTCGTCAGGCGCCCGCAGATGCTCTGCCGGCAGAGGCAGGATTCCGGCTCCGGCCAGCTGGCTAGTTTCGGGCCCGATCAGACAGATTCGAGCTGGAAGTTTCGCTCCGGCCAGCTCCAGCGCAGAGAGAGTGGCCGGAATCATCAACTGCGCCGACGCTGAATCCAGAGCCCGGAAGAAGGTCAGCTTTCCCGAACTTATTACCGTCAGCGCATTTCCGTCGTAAAGGGCGCAGTCGGCCGGCACCCCTTGAATAAAATTGTCGGCGAAGGGGAGCGAGCTGATCACCTGGGGCTCGAGACCCGCAGCGCGGCACAGTTCGATGGAGTTGCCGATATCGCTCTTTTTTGCCCAAAGCGCCAGGAATGAGCCGTTTCCGGCTGAAATGGCATCCAGCGCCAATTCGTCCACCGGAAGCGACAGCTCTCCCTGCAAATGGGCCGGCAGCACCTCACGCACCTTGCGGAGGTCATCAAGCGGCAGCGAAACCGTGCGCATCGCAAACATTGACGGAGGCAGACAGAGTATGACGCGCGGACTTCCGGCCACACCATTCGCAATCTGTGCAAAGGCGCCATTCAGTGAATGTTCACCGTCCAGTTCCAACATGGATGCGCCGAGCAGTTCGGACGAACGCCCCGACATCCTGAACCGGGCAGCCGTCACCCGCTCTTCTTCGACCTGCAGTATCAGATAATCCATTGGTCTGCCATACCTCACCTGGACTTGATGTGCCCTAAACTATCAATATTCCTGCCACGACAGGAATTCCGGCGTAGCCCCGCCCAACCGTACCACCGCTTCAACCGTGCGCCCGGCATCCTTTACCCTGGCAACGGCTGTAATTCTGAACAGGCTGCCTTTGACGGCGAGCCAGGGCGAACCTGACAGGCGGCCGGCCACAGCCGCATCAATTCCGGGGACCTGGGAAAGCTCACCCGTCGCTTTTAACGGCGTCAACCTCCGCCTTTCCAGGATGCTCTCCGCCGCACGATCGTCAATGCCGTCATCCAGCGCGGCAATGACCTCTTTCGGAGCGGTATTGATGTTGATCTTCGACGACGGCGCGCTGGGCTGATCCGACCAGATCGTGATAAACGGTCGCAATTTACCGAGCAGTTCCGGTGTGAAACCCTTGACCAGCGACAGTTCCGTCAACGTGGCCAGTTGGCCGTTATGTGCGTCATAGCCCTGCTTCAGGCTGCGGTAATAGGGGCTTTCAACACCGCCGGAGCGGGGCTGGTCATTGCTGTCAATCCAATCTGCCAGAGCTCCCCAGGACTCATCCGGCAACTGCAGCCGCTTTCCAAGACGCTTCAAGGCAGGCAGAATAAAATCCTTGTACTGTCCGTCAGCAAATACCAGATCATTCAGGTTGATCTTGCCGCTCTCTTCGCTGATGACGATTGTGACCGTCCCGACCTCGTCATCCAGCTTGATCGGCTCCGACCATTTATTCGAGAGCGATGTGTAAGGCTGGTTGGAAACTCCGATCTGCAGCAGTTTGGCTGCGCCGGTTACACCGGATTCGGCCAGGATCGAGGCCTGCTGCCCATCCCTGAATCCGCGGCTGAGCGATACATCCACATATACCTGGTGAATCATCTCGACCACCACCGCCACCATCAGGGCCGTCACCACCAGGGTCAGCACCAGTGCAAAGCCGGATCTATCCTGCAGCTTTCGCATCATGAACCGCTCAGTCGTGGGATGGCAAGCATCGAAAATTCAACCGGCCGCCCCTCTTCCTCAACCTGCACCGTAACCCTCAAGGACTTGGGTAGGGTGCCGTTTATCGCGGTATCCCAGCTTTTGACCCACTTCGATCCGTCATAGCATTCCACCAGAAAGGCGCTGATCCGTTCCATCTGCGGATAGGCGGGAACTACGGCCGGTCCGGTAAATACCAGATCGCGTTCCTGACGTGTCAGGGTGCGTTTTTTATCTTTCTCCGCCATCAGGTAACGGACCGTAACGATGCCAGACTCGCTGCGCGACGAGTCCGCCGGCGGCGCCAGGGTCGTCAATTCCAGCGTTGACGATGGAGCGCCGAAATTGTCGCGGTCTTCCACGACAAAACGCAAGCGCTTGTCATTGCGGCTGTACATCGCAGAAGAAACTTCCCGTCGAATCAGATCCAGAGTGGCCCCCAGCTCACGGCGCGATTCCATCCCCGCTGCCGACCGCTCACGAGCCCTCACAACACCGAAATAGCTCCCGTAAAGCGCCCCGGACAGGATACCGATCAGGACCACCGCGATCAGAACCTCCAGCAGCGTGAAACCGTTATTGCGGGATATAGCGCACAAGCTCCACCTCCCTGCTGTCACCCGTGCGCTGGACCCGGACAACCAGCTTCCGCAGCCCAGGGAAGGTTGCCGGAAGCAGATCCGCTTTCCATTTCAGATCGGGATGGGACGGTGCGAAGCTGCCTTCACCCTTGGCCGGCGACTGTTCGATTTCCGCCATGCGGGTCCGCGCCAGCAGCGTCATGGCAGTGCTGTCCCGCTCGTCTGCAACTATTCCGATGTGGTAGTTGACAGCCCCCAGCAGGGTTATGACAACCCCGCCCATAATGGCCAGAGCGATCATGACTTCAAGCAGCGTGAAACCTCTCATACCGCTTGTTATCACTTGGGTTCCTCCTGATATCCTTCGTAAAACTTAACCTTGCCGCCGGCGGGAAACGCCATCACGGTCCAGAACTTTCCCTCGGGAGAACGCAGATGAATTGTAACGAAGTCCCTCAGACCGGCCATCCCCACATCCAGCCGCAACTGGCCGTCAACCACTTTTCCCAGCCGTGGAACAACCACATCGGCAACCTGTATGCCTTCTTTCAGCGGCGGTCTCTGCAGCAGTGGATCAGCCGGATCCCGGCCGCTTCCGTCAGCGCCGATTTGGAACAGTTTGATCGTATCGGTTCCAGGCGCCAATTGGAGATAATAACCAGTTCCGGCGTTTGCGGCCCGCTCCTGCAGATAACGCAGCGTGGCAGCCAAGGTACGGGCCGATATTTTCAGATTTTCGCTGTCCGAGGATGGCAGACGCGGTATCACCAGCAGCATCACCATGCCGATGATAACCATCACTACAACAATTTCGATCAGCGTAAATCCGGAACGGTTTCTCGAAACACGGAGAAACGAAGCAACGGAGAAATCATTCCGTTCAAAATCACGTATTGTGTCTTCAGAATCAGGCATTGAATTTCAGATTCTCTCCGTTTGCTCCGCCACATTCATTCCCTACAGAAACTCGCTCAGCTTTTCCCGCTCATCCACCAGGTAGAACTCCAGGGTCTTGCGCAGCGCGTCATCTATCGTGGTTACCGGTTCCCACCCCAGGCATTCCTTGGCCCGCTGTACCGACGGCACGCGGGTCAGCATGTCCTGGTACCCCTTGCCGTAAAAGGTGTCGGACGAAGTTTCCACAATCTGGCATTTGGCTGATTTATCTTTGTAGAGCGGGAATTCAGCCACCATGTCACGCAGCTTTTCGGCCAGTTCCTTGACCGAAAGGTCGTTGGCCGGGTTGCCGATGTTGAAGATTTTGCCGTCGGCGCAGCCGTTCTCGTTGGCGATGATCTTCATCAGGCAGTCGATGCCGTCCTCGATGAAGGTGAAGGAACGGCGCTGGTTGCCGCCATCCACCAGCAGAATCGGCTCCTCAGCCAGGATATTGTAAAGAAACTGGGTCAGAACACGGGAGCTGCCCTCTTTGGCGGTATGAATGCTGTCAAGCTTGGGGCCGATCCAGTTGAAGGGGCGGAACAGTGTGAATTTGAGCCCTTCATGGTTGCCATAGGCGTAGATCACCCGGTCCAGCATCTGTTTGGCACAGGAGTAGATCCAGCGCTCCTTGTTGATCGGACCCAGCATCAGCGGCGAATTTTCTTCGTCGAACTGGGCGTCGGGACTCATGCCGTAAACCTCGGAAGTAGATGGGAAAATGACCCTTTTCTTGTACTTGTGGCAGAGGCGGATGATTTTGAGGTTCTCTTCGAAATCCAGCTCGAAAACCCTTAAGGGGTCCTTGACGTAGGTTACCGGGGTGGCAATTGCCACCAGAGGCAGAATCACATCGCACTTCTTGATGTTATACTCGATCCATTCCTTGTTGATCGTGATGTCCCCCTCCAGGAAATGGAAGCGGGGATCGCCCAGCGAGCGCTCCAGTTTGTCGCAGGCCATATCAAGGCCGAAAACTTCCCAGTCGGTGGTGGTCAGGATACGGTTAGTAAGGGCATTGCCGATGAAACCGTTGACGCCTAATATCAGTACCTTCATTGTAGCTCCTGTTCTTTTCAATTATTTTTCAGACGAATACTGACATTACGCCAATATGATGCTGTACGAACTGTTCAGAACTCTGCTCCGCATCGCCTTCGATCTGCAGCGAGCGAATCTCCAGCAAACCATTGCCCGTGCCAGCCAGCAACGGATTTTGCGACACTATCTGCCCCGGCCCGGCACTCCCTTCAACCGGCCAGGCCTGCCAGATGATAACTTTCCGGCCATTTAAATGCGTGAATGCGCCCGGATAGGGATGGGTCACGCCGCGAATCAGATTGTAGATCTGCACTGCGCTGCCGGTCCAGTTTATCTGGCCGTCGGCCGGCTTGCGCCCGCCGCAGTAGTTCCCGGCCTTGAGATCCATCGGAATGCGGGCCGACCTGCCTTCGCGCAATAGCGGCCATGCCCTGGCGATGACTGTCACGGCCGCATCGGCAACCTTGCCGAAGACATCATGGGCCGTGTCGCTGAACTCGATTGCAACCTTTTCCTGATCGACAATATCGCCGGCATCCGGCTTTTCGACCATGTAGTGCAGGGTTGAACCGGTTTCGCTTTCACCATTGATCACCGCCCAGTTGACCGGTACCCTCCCGCGGTATTTAGGCAGATACGAACCGTGTAGGTTTAGCGCACCCAAACGCGGGATTTCAAGCACTTCCGGCTTGATCATGTTGCGGTAGTAGAATGATAGAATGAAGTCCGGCGCGAGCTGCCGCACCCGCTGCATGTTTTCAGGCAGGGAGATGTCGCTGGTCAGGTACGGTATGCCGTGTTGATCGGCAAGTTCGCGCACCGATGCGAACCAGATTTCCTCAGTCGGCGAATCTTCATGGGTGAAGATCAGCGCAATCTCGGCCCCCTGTCGCAGCAGTTCCTCGATGCAGCGGTAGCCGACGTTATGATAGGCACAGACGACGATCCGGTTATTCTTCAAACCCGTAGGTCCTCCTGACCACAAACCTTGGCCGCTTGCGCACTTCCTGGTAAATCCTGCCCACGTATTCCCCGACGATGCCGATCCCCAGGATGATGATGCCGATAAAGAAGAACAGGATCGCAAACAGCGTGAAGACCCCTTCCACCTCTGCTCCGACGATGAAACGGCGCACCAGCAGGAAGATCGCAAATGCTACCGAAAGCACGGAAGTCATGATGCCGAACAGCGCAAACAGCTGCAGCGGTACCACTGAAAAACCGGTCATCAGGTCGAAGTTGAGCCGGATCAGGTTGTAAAATGAATATTTGCTCTCTCCCATGGCCCGCTCGGCGTGGCCGACCTCGATTTCGCTCGGGTTGGAGGCAAAGGTCTGCGCCAGGGCCGGGATAAAGGTGGTGGATTCACGGCAGCGGTTGATATTGTCGACCACGTAACGGTGGTAGGCCCGCAGCATGCAACCGTAATCCTGCATCTGCATGCCGGTGATCTTGTTGGTGGTGATATTGACAATTCGCGATGCCAGCTTGCGGAATACGGAATCCTGACGCTGCTGGCGTATCGTGCCGACCACATCGTGCCCTTTTTCGATCTCGGCCACCAGGCGTGGGATCTCCTCGGGCGGATTCTGCAGGTCGGCATCCAGCGTGATGACAATTTCCCCCCTGGACATCTCGAATGCGGCCAGAATGGCCATGTGCTGTCCAAAATTGCCGTTGAATTCAATCACCTTGACACCGGGAAACTCGGCAACCATACGGCGCAGTATTTCCAGCGACCGGTCGCGGGAGCCGTCATTGGTAAAGAGTATCTCGAACGAATGGCCCGTGCCCAGAACAGCCGGATACAGCCGCTCCATCAGGGGGACAAGGTTGGCCTCCTCATTGTAGACCGGTACTACGATGCTTAAATATGGTTGTTCCATGCCATGTTCCTTGTTATATGTCTGCGGCAACGGTTTCGATGAGATCTTTTCCGAAGAGCTGCTTCTGCCAATCCCGCATTCCGGGAATATCATTCAGCGTTGCGGGTGTCGCGTCCGCAACATCCGCCACGGATTCCAGCATCCAGTTGGGAGCCAGCACACCCGGCTCAAGACCCAGTACAGCACTTTTTTTATCACGCCAGACTTTAAGTGACCTGAGTCGCTCCTTGGCGCCTTCCACCAGGTCGTTTTTGCGGTTACGCGGGTAACTGGGCAACTTTTCTTCCGGAATTTCCAGACCATGGGCAACGGCTGCCAACAGGGCCGATCCATGGCGGCTCAACTGCCCCGGGGTCATACCCTTGATAGTCGCCAGTTCGCTCATTGTACGCGGCCTGATCTCGGCTATTTCCTGCAGGGTTTCCGCGGACAGAACCTTGAACGGCGGACGGTCCAGCAACTGCGATTGAGCGTCCCGCAGTTGGAGCAACTCCTCCAGGATAGCCAGGCTGCGCCCCCTCAACTTGCCGGCCCCTTTGCAATAAAGAAACAGCGGCCCTTCTTTTTCCGTCACCCGCGCCTGGCAAACCAGACGGCATTCCTCTTCAAGCCAGGCCAGCCGCCCCTTCTGCTGCAACTCAGCGCGGAACTGATCATACAACGGAAGCAGATCGGACGTATCAGCCACGGCGTAAGCGCTCATCTCGGGGCTTAATGGGCGTTTGCTCCAGTCAGCCTTCTGGTACTTCTTGTCCAGCTCTATGCCGAAACGCGCTTTCAGGAGCGCTGCCAGACCAAATTCCGAAATTCCGAGAAAACGGGCAGCGATCATCGTATCGAACAGATTGGTAACCTCGATGCCGAAATCGCGGTGAAGCGAGCGAATATCGTAATCGGCACCGTGCATGACAACCAGGATGGACGGGTCGCCAAGCGGCCGTGCCAACGGACTCATATCCCGGCATGCCAGCGGATCGATCAGCCAGTTCTCCTGCCTGGTTGAAACCTGTATCAGACACACTTTTTCCTGATAATGATGAAGCGAGTCCATTTCCAGATCCACAGCAATCTCGGTCTGTTGATTGAGAATGTGAGCAACTTCGGCCAGTCTGGCAACATTGGTGATGATTTCGCAGGTCACAGCCTGCTTGTATAAAGTACTCAAACCGCAAACTCCCTGATAATGGAATAGGTTGTGGTGCGCTGGGCTGCCCGGAAACCGGCGCCATTTATTAATTGTATCATCTCGTCCTGCGACATCCGGAAACTGCAGCCTGCAGCAGCGACAACATTTTCCTCCAGCATCGTGCCTCCCAGGTCGTTGGCCCCGAAAAAGAGCGCTGTCTGGGCCATCTTGGCGCCTTGCGTTACCCAGCTGGCCTGGATGTTCGGTATGTTGTCCAGCACGATTCGCGACAGAGCCAGCACCTTCAGGTAATCGACTCCGGTGGCGGTTGTGCCCCCCAGTTCGGTATTGCCGGGCTGGTAAGTCCATGGAATGAAGGCTGTGAAGGAACCGCCCTGATCCTGAATCTCACGGACCCTGAAGAGGTGTTCGACAATATCTTCAGGCTTTTCGTCGCTGCCGAACATCATCGTGGCCGTTGTCGGCATGCCGATGGCGGCCGCCTTCAACATGACTTCACCCCATTGCCGCCAACCGATTTTTTTGGGTGAGATTCTGTTTCGCACTTCATCTACCAGTATCTCGGCGCCGCCTCCTGGTATGGAATCCAGCCCAGCCGCCTTCAAGCGGGCCAAAGTCTGATCCAGACTCAACCCGGAATTTGCAGCTATGCATGTTATCTCGGCCGGCGAAAGCGAGTGATTCCGGACCGATGGGAAGCGGGCCTTGATCTCCCTGAATAAGCGCTCAAAATAATCTATCTTCAGGTCCGGATTGAGCCCACCCTGCATCAACAGCTGGGTGCCACCCTGTTCAACCAGTTCGGCAATCTTGTCAAAAATCTGCTCATTGGACAGCAGGTATGCGTCGTCGGCCTGCCTGTCGCGATAAAAGGCGCAGAAAGAGCATTTGGACTCACATATGTTGGTGTAGTTCACATTGCGGTCCACAACAAATGTCACTCTGCCTTCGGGATGCTTGTTCTTCCGTATTTTGTCAGCAGCGGCGCCGAGGGTCAGGAGGTCCCCTTCGGTCAACATTCGCATGGCTTCATTTCGATCTATCACAGGCACGGTAGTTATTTATACCTCTTGTCTTGTCACTGGTCTACGCGCCCTTATCCGCATTTACAGCTCGAAACATGCCGAAGGTTGCCATCGGTTTGCCGTTTGAGTAACTTATCGTCACGTGCCCTTTTACCGGCAACTCCCTGCATTCCTTGCTGAAAAAGACCGTCTCGACCTCCGATAACAGTTCCCCCTTCATCAGAGCGTTAAAATGCTCCATGCAGGCGGTTCGACTTTCGGGAGCAATGATGTTCCATATTTTAAGCCCGGCTATTTCATCGGATGCATAGCCCAGGTTCGCGCGCCAGGCCCGATTGACGAATATAAAGCTTCCGTCAGGCGCGACGCATTGAACGATATCAGCGGCATTTTCAAAAACGTCAAGATACATCCGCTCTCGCGCGCGCAGAACTGATTCAGTTTCGGTACGCTTGGTTATATCCGTATATGCCATCACCACGTTGGTAACTTCGCCAAACTTGTTTTTAACCGGTACTCCCGACACCTCAAAATGCCGCCCGTTCATGAGCCAGTCAGTCTGGTGGACCGGGCGACGCGTTTCCATGATGCGCTCAAAGGCGCAGTTGGCCGGATACGCGTCAGTTCGGCAGATTGCCTGACAACAGGTTTTTCCTGCCAGCTCCGCTTCTGTAATTCCGAACATGTCAAGCAAGCTCTGATTGTGAATCTTGATTTTCATGTTGCTGTCCAGCACCATTATTCCAACACCGACAGACGCCAGAATTGCCTGGGTTTCTTCGTGTGCGGCGCGAAGACGTTCATTGAGATGTTTTTCGTGCTCCAGTATCTGGACAAATGAATCCGCAACCACACCAATCATGTCTTCATTAATCAGGGACTCGTCATCCAGTTCATCCGGACGGACCGGTAAAGTCCCCAACAACAGAAGCATTTGGTTTGTTTTTCTGCGAATATATTCAATCTGACGAAATTGCGATTCTCTCAGCGATCTGTTTTCAGATGTAAGCCGCTCTATGTCAGATTCACCAAACATTTTATTAATGATTGACTTCATCAGTTAAGACATCCTGTTTAATGCTTTGCAGCAAATATCTCAATCCGGTAATGTTCCTGTTCCTTGGTTATTTTGGAGCTGTAGCCCATACTTCCGGCCGTTTCAGGAATTGTAACGGTTGAGTCGCGATTATCCGTTAGAAAGACAAGGGTCAGCTCTTCAGTCTTTAACTCGTTCCTGTGACGGTTAATCTCGCGCAATGCAGATATCAATGTGGAGGGACAGATCTGTCCCCGCAAGTCAATGCAATTCGAATCCATAACACCTCTGTTATAAAGGCAGAAAAACAACCACGGATGATCTCGGAATAATCAGCGATGTCAGGCCGGTAATCCAATCACCGCAGGCAGTCATGACTGCACTGCAGTCTCTGACATCAGCAATTGGCGTATTGCCGGGGGGATGCGTCGCGCTTTGTGGTTATGGTTTATGCAGGCCAGCTTAACCACTCCTTCTACAAGCAATCGCCCGTCTCCGTGCCGGACAATCCTTTGAAGCAACGTAAACGACGAACCACCTGTCCGCACGGGAGTTGTCTCAATAGAGAGAAGATCATCATGATGGGCGGGAGATTTAAAATCCAGTTCCATTCTAACTACCGGAAAAATGCACCCTTCTTCTGCAAGCTTGGCTACAAGAAAACCGTGAGCGCGAAAAAACTCTGTTCGAGCCCTTTCCATGTATTTGATGAAATTTGCGTGATATACAATCCCGGCTGCATCCGTGTCCTCATAATAGATCCGGATATCCACCGCCTAGCGCAGCCTCAGATTGATCGTCTTGATTGTGCCGCTCTTCCGGTATTTTAACTGGAGACGCAGATCCTTGACCGATTCGGCTTCACCTGGAAAAAAGATAAATCCGTTTGCAAGGTTATCGGCCGCCATGACTTTGCCTTCAATACCCTTGTCGCGAATATTGTCAGCAATTTTGTATTCCCGCTGACGGTCATCGCCGGCTTTATTGGCTCCGCCAATTACAGCTCCACCAGCTCCACCAAGCACTCCACCCTTGACTACCGATTCTCCGACATTCCGCCCGGACACGATTCCAAGCGCCAATCCCAGAACTGCTCCGGCGGCGGCGCCCCATCCGGCCCCCTTACCCGCTCCGCTCATGATGGCCCCGGCCTCGGTGGCTTTTTCAACCCGTTCAACCGCCTCGCTGTTCGACAGGATCTTCCAGTATCTGTTGGATCCGTCCACAAGAAAGGTTTGACCTGACACGACCTCAACACCCTGTCCGCTGCGGTTGTCCATGACAATCTGGATCGGAAGCAGGCCCGCTGACCTGATATCGAAACCAAATGCATCCTCCGCCTGCTTTTTATCGGCAAAAGATTCGGCTCCGACCATCAAACCATCAGCATCCTGATAATTAGCATATTCTTGAGGGGGCCTGAACGACACCGATCTGTTTTCATATGTGGCGCAGGCAGAAATATGAGTTGCAATAATCAGAAGGCAGATCAATTTTTTCACATGGCACCTCCATCTGCTTTAATAGACAATAATAGATCACTTTAGAGCAGATTCAGCTCATCTGCAACTTCATTCTCTGATTTATTTGGCTCAAATGGGCAACTGGCAGCCCAAAACCACGAAAACGCCGCCCAACAGCCAATCACAAAAAACAGTGCCGAAGACATGGTGCAGCCCCCAAAAAAGCCTTAGGGGGCGTTTTTGGAGCACGCGCCTTCCAGGTCAGTTTTTATGCGGGTTTACACGACATCATGACCGCAAGCATTCTGTTTCCCATGTTATCCGGCAATTTATAGGAGTGCTGTGATGTAATTGAGAAGCCGAGTGACCTTAAATGGTCATTGCTGATTGCAATCTCATCATCCGCCGCAGAACCTTTCATCGCAATGATTCGTCCGTTTTCAGCCAACAGCGGGGCTGCCACCGATACAAAATGATCCAGGCGGGTAAAAGCACGCGATGTGATCAGGCTGAATTTGCCTGCATGGGTTTTGTGAAGGTCTTCGATACGAGAATGCAGCGCCTCAATCTTCTGCAGTCCAAGCAGACGAATGACCTGCCGCTGAAAATTAATTTTCTTACCGACAGCATCAACCGACACCATCATTGTTTCAGGCCTGACTATTTTCAATGGAATTACCGGCAACCCTCCACCCGATCCGATATCAAGCAGAACGTCTTCGTTTAAAACATACGGGGCGAGGTGCAGGCAGTCGATAAAGTGTTTGATTGCAATTTCGTTTTCCGACGTTATTGCGGTCAGATTAACCTTGCGGTTCCACTTTATCAACTCTGCTGCGAATGCTTCAAATGCCCGTATATTTTCACAGGAAAGAGCCATTCCCATATTTGCGCTTTCCCGCGCGAGAAGATCACCGATCATTGTCTTAGACCCTGATGCATCATTTTGAATTACCCTTCCAGGCGCCAGCCTTTATCGCAATTGCCAGTATCGATATGGCAGCTGGAGTCATACCGGGAATTCGCGATGCCTGCCCAAGCGTATCCGGCCGCCCCCTTTCCAGCTTCTCACGCACTTCGGTTGTCAGGCCCTTAATTGACCCATAATCCATTTCTGCCGGAATTATGGCTGTCTCCATTTTTTTTGCCCGTTCAACCTGCTCCAACTGCCTGTCAATATAGCCGCGATATTTCGTCTGAATCTCGACCTGTTCCCTTACCTTGGCAGGTGTTTCACGTGAAACATGGTCCATTTCGGCCAGCTCCGAATATGATATGTCAGAGCGCCTGAGCAGATGCTCCAGTGTTGTCCCCTTCTGAACATCCTCAATGCCGAGACGGGACAGTACTTCATTTTCGTCATCAGAAAGCGAGATTCGAGTTGTTGCAATTCGCTCCAGATCGCTGACAATCATTTCGCGTTTCCTGACAAAGGAAGCATACTCGGTATCCGGCACAAGACCGAGCCCATGCCCGATCTCCCGCAAGCGAAGATCGGCATTGTCCTCACGGAGCAACAGACGGTATTCCGCTCGCGATGTGAACATCCGGTACGGCTCCTTGGTGCCAAGAGTAACCAGATCATCGATCATCACGCCTATATATCCCTGGCTTCTTTCAAGCACCAGAGGCTCCCTGCCCTTGACCCGCAAGGCGGCATTGATGCCGGCCAATAGTCCCTGCCCGGCCGCCTCCTCATAACCGGAGGTTCCGTTAATCTGCCCGGCATGGTAAAGATTGCGGACATTCTTTGTTTCAAGTGACGAATGCAACTGAACCGGGTCCACGTAATCGTATTCAATAGCATAAGCCGGACGCATTATTTCGACACGTTCCAAGCCAACCATCGACCTATAAAAAGGTATCTGCACATCTATCGGCAAGGATGTTGACATGCCGCTCGGATACACCTCCACCGTTTCAAGTCCCTCAGGCTCAATAAAGGTCTGATGGCGATCCTTATCCGGAAATCGAACAACTTTGTCCTCTATCGAGGGGCAGTAACGGGGTCCAACCCCCTCGATCACGCCTGAATAAAGCGGAGAGCGGTCAAGGCCGGAGCGTATGATTTCATGGGAGCGCTGATTCGTATATGCAATGTGACAAGGGACCTGCGGCATTGTGATTAGTTCGGTCGAAAACGAGAACGGAACCGGCGGGTCGTCGCCATACTGCGTCTCAAGCTTCGAAAAATCGATGGTGCGGCTATCCAATCTGGCAGGAGTGCCTGTTTTGAGCCTGCCCACCGCAAACCCGAGCGAACGCAGTTGATCCGATAGTCCGATTGAAGGCAAGTCGCCCGCCCGTCCACCAGGGTAATTCGTGAGCCCGATATGGATCAATCCGCGCATGAAAGTTCCGGTAGTAATTACGACCGTTTTACAAAGAAAACGAATCCCGGAACGGGTATCGACACCACGTAGTTGATTGCCTTCAACAAACAGTGCAGTTACCTCGCCCTGCTTCAGGTCGAGATTTGATTGCTGCTCAAGAACACGTTTCATTCTGAGCCGGTAGAGCTGCTTGTCTGCTTGAGCGCGCGATGCGCGAACTGCAGGTCCCTTGCGGGTATTAAGAATACGAAACTGAATGCCGGTAGCATCGATGTTTTTAGCCATCTCGCCCCCCAGTGCATCAATCTCCTTGACCAAATGCCCCTTGGCAAGGCCACCGATAGCCGGATTACAGGACATCAGCGCAATAGCATCGAGATTGATCGTCAGCAGCATCGTGCGGCACCCCATACGGGCAGCCGCCAGAGCAGCTTCGCAGCCGGCATGGCCAGCGCCTACGACAATCACGTCATAAATCAAATCGTATGTCATCATGTTTTGCCTGTCCTATGGTAATGTTTCACGTGAAACAATGGTGTCATTTGCCGATGCAGAACGACGAAAAGATCTGATCAAGAACATCATCGGCAGTAGTCTGCCCGGTCACCGATCCAACCGATTCAAGAGCATCCCGCAGATCAATCGCCTGCAGTTCAAGGTTGCATTCTGACATTCCTGCATTGAATCTGCGCAAGGCGCTGTCAGCAGTAAGCAACGCATCACGATGCCGGGAACGGGATATGGCAACAAGCTCCCTGCGATCAATCGTGGTGTTCCTCTGGAAATGGTTGCAGACAGCCTGCTTGAGAAGTTCGAGACCTTGACCGCTGCGCACAGTCATTTCAATCTGGACGTCGAAAAAAATTGACTCAGGGATGCTTAGTTGACGGGGCATGTCCGATTTATTTAACACGGCAACGACCCTGCTGCCTGACAAAGCATCAAAGATATGCTGGTCTTCCGCACTGAAGGGACGTGATGCATCCAGAACAAACAGGACCAGATCAGCCAACGGGATTTTTTCCATTGCGCGATTGATTCCTTCTTGTTCAACCATATCCTCGGTATGCCGAATACCGGCCGTGTCCAGCAACCCGACAGCCAAGCCGTTTATGATAACCGTTTCCTCTATGATGTCGCGTGTTGTTCCCGGAATATGCGTAACAATCGCCCGGTTTTCGTTCAACAGCAGATTCAGCAGGCTGGATTTTCCTACATTCGGTTTACCAATGATCAGTACCGAAACTCCATTACGCAGAATTCGTCCTTCTTCATAACTGGCCAACAGTCCATCAATGGCTGTAAGAGCCTGGTCCACATTCTCCTGAATCAGTTGAAGGTCCGCATCGCCAAGGTCGTCTTCGGGAAAATCGATGTAGGCCTCGACCAGCGCCAAGGCCTTGATCAACATCATGCGAACGGCCTCGATACGACGGGAAAGAACTCCCTCGCGTTGCTTCTGAGCAAGCTGCAGAGCGGCTTCGGTATTTGAACCGATAATATCCATGACAGCTTCCGCCTGGACAAGATCAATCCTTCCATTCAGAAAAGCACGCCGGGTAAATTCACCCGGATCGGCCAGCCTCGCTCCGCATTTCAGCACGACTGCCAGTACCGTTTCCACAACCAGCCAGCCACCGTGGCAATGCAGTTCCAGAACATCTTCCCTGGTAAAGGAACGCGGCGCACGCATCAGTACGGCCATGGCTTCGTCTAATGTTTCGCCGGTTTCCGGATCGGATATGGATCCAAAATAAAAACGGTGGCTCTCAAGGCCACCGTCATGTATCGGTTTAAAAACAGCTACTCCAATAGCGGCAGCCTGATTACCACTCACCCGAACAATGCCGATTCCACCATTGCCAGGCGGAGTACTGACTGCCGCTATTGTATCGCGGATATACATTGATGACTCCGTAGTTGCCGGTTAGTCCTTGACCAGCTTGTTGATGTACATCTGCTGACCGATCGTTAATACGTTGTTCACCAGCCAGTAAAGAACCAGACCGGATGGAAAGCTAAGGAACATGAATGTGAATACGACCGGCAAAGCGAGCATCATCTTTTGCTGAATTGGGTCCATCTGTGATGGAGTCATCTTTTGCTGAATGAACATGGTCACACCCATGATTACCGGTGTCACATAGTAAGGATCTTTATCAGCCAGGTCTGTTACCCACAAGAAAAACGGAGCATGACGCAGCTCTATCGAAAACATCAGCGATTTATAGAGCGCAAAGAAGACCGGAATCTGCACAACCATCGGCAGACAGCCCCCCATCGGGTTGACCTTGTGTTCGCGATATAATTCCATGACTTCCTTATTCATGGTGTCGCGATCATCCTTGTACTTTTCACGCAGCTTTGTCATCTCGGGCTGAATTTTCTGCATCCCCTTCATCGACTTGTAGCTTTTGTGAGTCAACGGAAAGAACAGTACTTTAAGAATGATTGTGATGATTATGATGGCAACACCGTAATTGCCGACGTACTTGTAAAAGAACTTGATTGTATACAAGAGCGGTTTGGCAATCACCGTGAACCAGCCCAGGTCGAGCGACTGCTCCAGAGAATTACCCTGGGATTTCAATATGTCGATATCTTTTGGCCCAACAAAAAGGCGATGCGTTACAGAAGTTGACAACCCGGGGTTAACCACGAATTGCGGAGCAGAGACAACCGATTCAAAAAAACCGGCTGCGTTTTTCTTCAGTTCAACAGAAGCGATACTGTTCTTCTCAGCAAGTATTGCATTCAAGAAATACTTGTCGGCAAAACCGGACCAGAGAACGCTCTTTTCATAACGCTTGGAAGAAGTTGCCACGTCCTTGATCTTGTTGGATTGAATGCTGTTGTCCGAGAAAAGATATGCTCCGGCAGTATCGTAACGGTTATCCTTGACTTTCGGTTCGGCCGGATAAGTCATTACATGTTGAATGGAGCCGGTCAACGGTGCCGCTGAGTTGTTGAATATCTGAGTTTCCAGCTTGATGCCATATGAACCTGCAGAGATTGTATATATTTTCCTGACGGTAAAACCCTGCCCGGAAACGTAATTAAATGTAATTTGTTTCGATTCGTTACCGTTCAATGTGACGCTATCGGTATCCGACATGTAAACTGTATTGTCGGTGAGAGCAATGCCGGAGGCCCGGGTTGAAAAAGACAGAACATTTGGATCGGCATCGTTGCCTAAAGTAACCAGTTTGGCTGTCGGAGAGTTCTGCTCGCGATATTTCTTCAACGTCAGGCTCTTGAGACTGCCGCCTCTTGATGAAAAAACGGCCGAATAAAGATCCGTTTCAACAGTGACATTCTTCTGAGGGACACTTGTGGGCAATGACTGGTCGGCAGAAACAACCGCTTGATTTGATGTGACAGGCGATGTAGCCGGTGCTGCCTTGGCACTGTCCGAAACAGAGGTCGCAGCCAACTTATTGGATGGTTCGAGCGGTTTCTTCTCCGGACCGAATATCATGGAGAATATATAAAATACCGCGATTGAAAGACCCACTGCAATAAACGCACGCTTTTCCATGAAAGCTCCTGATTATACTCTTTATTTAATAATTTATGCAGTTATCTCATGCGCCTGTCTGTTGGAAATAAGTGCACTTGAACACACCATCCCGTCATCAGGATTATGGCACCGGATCGTAGCCGCCCGGATGAAACGGATGACACTTACCTACTCGAATGATGGTAAGAAGTGCACCTTTTACAGCACCATGCCTTGTTATTGATTCTCGGGAATACTCGGAACAGGAGGGATAAAAACGACAGGCCTGGGGAAGAAGCGGCGAAATGAGCTTCTGATAGACCCTGATCACAAGGAGCATGATGCTCTTGAACATGTAGTTGTGCCTATAAGCCTGAAAGCCTCTGTTATTTCCCGCCGGACATCAGAGTAATCCATCAGTGCTGATTCTCGGCGGGCAATGATATTTACATCGACAGGAGGAAGCAGCATACGATCGTGCCTGAAAACTTCACGGAGATAACGCTTTACACGATTACGGACAACGGCGCAGCCAATCTTCTTGCTCGCTGTAATACCCATTCGTGCTGACAGACCGCCATTTTCACACCACACCACCAAAAAACCCTTTACGGAAGTTTTGGATTGAGAATTGGAAAGACGCAGGAACTCCGTCCGCTTACGCAAACGTACCGCTTTGGGAAATACTGCGCCTCCGGTTTCGACAGACACCGCAGTGCTATTACTTGGTTGAAATTCTTACCGACAGATTTTTGCGCCCTTTAGCTCTTCTACGCTTTATTACCAGACGACCGTTTTTGGTGGCCATTCTAACCATAAAACCATGGGTACGCTTGCGACAGATATTGCTGGGCTGGAAAGTTCTTTTCATCTCTGTTTACCTCTACTCAATTATTTTTCAGGAAATGGGTTATTAAACACAACTGCCTGTCTGTGTCAAGGTTTTTGTTATGTCACTATCATGTTTATGAAAAATTGATTTGACTTGAAAAACGTTGGCGGCTCTGGTACCCTGCCACTCTGGAACAAACCTATTTATGTCTTAAACAACATACAACACACTGTTATTATTTATATAATAAGTTTTCAACAGCTGTTGAAAAATTTGTTGATAACTCTATCGAAACTGTGTGGTTTGGATTTATAAATGTTACATTGCACTATCAGTTATAGCTGAACACCGTTGTTGATAAACACTATTTTAACGTGAATGTGATACAGACCCAAATGTTTGAAGCATGGCAGCAAGCCTCTGAAAATATCGAAAAGATCGTATCTGAAGGTGATTTTGTAACCTGGATAAAACCGGTTCGTTACAGTCATCATCAAGGTTCATCCGTCTATTTGTCAGTACCCAACTCATTCATAAAAGAGTGGTTGGAAGACCACTATCAGAGCATTGTATCCAATGCCCTTTCGGCTGCATCCGGACAGGCGGTAACCCTGGAATTCGTTATCAGGGATGATGAAGAACAGCGCCCTTTATCAGAAAATTCGTTAATCCCGAATAGCCAGGAACAGACCGTAACACAAACTGCACTTCCTGAACCGGTTTTTACAAATCTCAATCCTAAGTATACTTTCGACCTCTTCGTAAGCGGAACCGGAAATCAATTTGCACACGCCGCTGCAATGGCTGTTGCCAACAATCCCGCTGATACATACAACCCGCTTTTTATCTATGGCGGTGTTGGATTGGGAAAAAGCCATCTTCTTAACTCAATCGGCCATACAATTCGCGCAAATTCACCAGAATCGAATGTATATTACTGTTCAGCAGAAAAGTTCATGTATGAAATGGTTAATCACCTGAGATTGAAGAAGATGGATGTATTCAGGAATCGTTTTAGAAATGTAGACGTATTATTGATTGATGACATTCAGTTTATTTCAGGTAAGACCGGAACGCAGGAAGAGTTTTTTTACACTTTCAATGCTCTCCATGATGCCCACAAACAGATCGTAATCACTTCTGACAAGTTCCCGCGTGAAATTTCCGATCTTGAGGAACGTCTCAGATCCAGATTCGAATGGGGCCTGATTGCCGATATTCAGCCTCCGGATGTGGAAACAAAAATAGCAATTCTGAAGAAAAAATCCGAAATAACCCGCATCAAGCTTCCTGAAGATGTTTATTATTTCCTGGCTTCGAGTGATACCAGAAATATCCGTGAACTGGAAGGAATGCTGATAAGGTTAGGTGCCTTCAGCAGTCTTCAGAATATTCCCATAACATTGGATATGGCAAAGGAAAATCTTAAGGATATTCTGGGTGACAGACGCAAGGAAGTAACAATTGAGCTGATACAGAAAGCAGTTGTCGACTACTTCGACATGAAATTGGCCGATCTGAAATCCGAAAAACGACTCAAAAATATCGTACTGGCCAGGCAGATTGCAATCTGGCTTTGCAGAGATATGACAAAATCATCCTATCCGGACATAGGTTTGAAATTTGGCGGCAAAGACCACTCTACCGTAATACATTCGTTTAAAAAGATAGATAAAGCCATCGCGGATGATATAAAAACATCTAAGATCATTGAAGAAATCAGATATATTATTCTGAAGTAAGGATAACCTGTTAACCGGCTGTGGAAAACTGTTGAAAATATTTCAACCTGTTTAAAACTGTCTGCCATGCCATAAACTATCAACAGGCATTGCACAGTACTTTTAATTGCTGATTCAATAAGTTATGTAATTGTTACCGGTTTCCACAGGACCTACAAAGTACTACCAGTTTTTAAATCTTTTATATAAATATAATTCTAGCTGTCATAAGGAGTGGAAAATGGAATTCAGAATAGACAAAGATCAGTTCCTCAAAGCACTTCAAAAAATACAGGGCATCGTTGAAAAACGCACTTCAATGCCTATTTTGTCAAACGTTCTGCTGGAGGCCACCGATTCGTCATTGCTTGTCACTGCAACAGACCTGGAAGTAGGCATGAAAAGCAGTTATTCCGCAGAGGTGACAACTACAGGCAAAATAACGGTTTCTGCCAAGAAACTGTACGAAATAGTCAAGGAATTACCTAACCAGCAGATTATTTTTTCCACTAAAGACAACGACTGGGTTGAAATAAAATGTGGAAAGGTTCAGTTCAATATTGTCGGACTTTCACCGGATGAATTTCCTTATTTTCCGGATGTTAAAGAAGAGAGCCTCTTTGAAATCGAAAGTCCGTTGTTGAAAAGTATGATCGATAAAACATCATATGCAATTTGTACTGATGAAACCAAATACAATCTCAACGGCATCTTTGCCAAAGTCGAAGTGGGTCAGGATGGTACTAACTGCCTTAAAATGGTTTCAACAGATGGACACCGGCTTTCGATTGCTTCCGGTAACTTTAAGGGAACTCCCGGCCCGGAGCTTTTAAAAGGTGTCATACTGCCTAAAAAAGGCGTTTATGAGATGAAGAAAATAACCGATGAAGAAGGCGGCACGCTTCTGTTTGGTTTCATGGATAACAGCGCGGTAATCAAACGTGGCGATTCATACATGGTTATGCGACTTGTGGATGGTGAGTTTCCTGATTACAACAGGGTCATACCAACCTCAAACACTCAGATCGTTACCGTAAACAAGGATAATTTCAGTCATTCGGTACGTCGTATGGCAATTCTGTCAAGCGAAAAATTCAAAGGAATCATGCTGGAAATATCTTCAGGAGGCATCAAAATATCATCCAGCAACCCGGAACTTGGCGATGCGATGGAAGAGATTGATGTGGACTACGAAGGTGATCCGATTTCGGTCAGGTTTAATGCCCGCTATTTACTGGACGTCCTTTCAGTAGCAGAAACTGAAAGAGTCGATATGAAATTCAAGGATGAGTTGTCTCCATCGATCATAGTTCCTGAAAAATCAGAAAGCTTTCTGGCTGTTATCATGCCGATGAGGCTTTAAAAACGGTCGATGCGTCTTCGACATCTGGCGGTTAGTGATTTCAGAAATATCCGTGCCGTACGCATTGAACCGGGTGAGCGATTCAATCTGTTTTACGGTCTCAATGGGCATGGAAAGACCAACCTACTGGAAGCAATCCATCTTCTGGGAAGTCCCCGTTCGTTCAGAACGTCTCGAATGCCGGAATTAATCAGGCATGGTGAACCGAGATCTCAGGTTCATGGAGCTGTGGAGTCGAGCGGTATACAGAGCCGCTTGCGCCTGTTGTTGGAGGCAGGTGGCCGCAGGGTGGAAATTGACGGTAAAGCTGTTCACCGCGCTTCGGATTTGCATGGCAAATTGAATGCGGTTGTTTTTTCCCCGGATGATTCCGGCATGGTCAGAATGGGGCCTGAAACCAGGCGACGCTACCTTGACCGGGCTGTCTACATGGGTGATATCGGTTATCTGCACTGTTGGCACAACTATCAGCGGATTCTGAAACAGCGCAATGTTCTGCTGAAAAGTACGAACAGAAGCGGGTTGGATGTTTGGACCGAAAAGCTGGCCGAAGCCGGGGCCGAAGTAATCGAACGCCGCATCAGGTTTGTTGCGGTATTGGATATCAAGCTGCGCAAGCATTATGGCACCATATCCGGCCATAGCGAGAGCTGCGGGATCATCTACCGTCCGGATGGCGTGCAGTCAACAGAGCGCGCTCAGATCCGTAATGAATTGATGAACCTGTTCCAGCGTCATGAACGATCCGACGAACGTTACGGTACAACGACTGCCGGACCGCATCGTGATGATCTGACCTTCCTGCTGGAAGAGCGGCCGCTGAAGTCGTTTGGTTCGCAGGGTCAGCAAAAAAGTTTTGTACTTTCATTGAAAATGGCGGAGATGGATAACCTCCGGGAAATTTTTGGTGAATCGCCGCTGCTTCTGCTGGATGACATGAGTTCCGAACTTGATGCCGGCAGAAACCGCAACCTGATGGAATACCTTATTGCAAGGGATATCCAGGTCTTTATAACAACCACGGAACGCTCTCCAGCCCTGCTGGAGGCCGCACCACATTGCGCCGTCTTTCGCGTGGAAGACGGCAATCTGACGTTCGAGGGAAATTAACCGCATGAGTGAACAGGAAATCGCTACACAAAGCTCCCCAGAGTATGGGGCAGATAATATCAAGGTTCTGGAAGGTCTATCGGCAGTACGCAAACGGCCGGCCATGTATATCGGATCAACTTCCAGTGCCGGTCTTCACCATCTGGTGTACGAAATTGTTGACAACTCCATCGACGAGGCTCTGGCTGGGCATTGTGACAATGTCAGTGTAACAATCAACACCGACGGTTCCATCACCGTGGTCGACAATGGCCGTGGTATTCCGACCGATATGCATCCCACCGAAGGAAAGTCGGCCGCTGAAGTCGTTTTGACCGTGTTGCATGCCGGCGGCAAGTTTGACAATGACTCCTACAAGGTTTCCGGCGGTCTGCACGGCGTCGGCGTCTCGGTCGTCAATGCGCTTTCCAAATGGCTTGAACTTGAAATCCGCCGTGACGGCAAGGTTTGGCGTCAATCCTACCGTCGTGGTGACCCGCTTGCACCGCTGGAGATGACCGGCGAAACCAAGAAGCGTGGTACCAAGGTCACGTTCATGCCGGATGAGGAGATCTTTGAGACTACGGAATTTTCATTCGATGTCCTTTCACAGCGTCTGCGGGAAATGGCTTTCCTTAACGCAGGTGTGCGTATCAAAATCACCGATGAAAGGGTAGACGGCAAGTCACACGAATTTCACTACGAGGGTGGCATCAACTCCTTTGTCGAATACTTAAATCGCAATAAAACCGCGATCAACCCCAAACCGATGTATTTCAAAGGCGAAAAAGGCGGCGTTGAGATGGAAGTCTCGATGCAGTACAACGACTCCTACGACGAGAAGATTTTCGCTTTTGCCAACAACATCAATACTCACGAAGGCGGCACCCACTTGGCCGGCTTCAAGGCTGCTCTGACGCGTACGATGAACGCCTACGCGGCTGCCAACAACCTGCTCAAAAACGAGAAAGTTACCGTTTCCGGTGACGACCTGCGCGAGGGTCTGACCTGTGTCATCTCGGTAAAGATTCCCCAACCGCAGTTTGAAGGACAGACCAAGACCAAGCTTGGCAACTCCGAGGTCAAGGGCTATGTCGAATCGCTGCTAAATGAGCGTCTGGCGGTCTTTTTGGAAGAAAACCCCAAGATTGCCAAGGACATTCTCAATAAATCCATCGAAGCCGCTCGTGCCCGCGAAGCGGCCCGCAAGGCCCGCGACCTGACCCGCCGCAAAGGTGCCCTGGATATGGGCGGTCTGCCGGGTAAACTGGCCGATTGCCAGGAAAAGGATCCGGCGCTCTGCGAATTGTACCTGGTCGAGGGTGATTCGGCCGGCGGCTCTGCCAAGCAAGGGCGCGACCGTAAAAATATGGCCATCCTGCCGCTTAAGGGAAAAATTCTCAATGTTGAGAAGGCCCGTTTCGACAAGA
>CAYWJJ010000034.1:18125-51469 GCA_964458105.1 uncultured Geobacter sp. | reverse complement strand
GGATACCCCAGCCCAACGAATATGGCCGGTCCGTCTCTTCCGATACCCATATCAACCCGGCCCACAATGTTGGGACGTACAATCGCCCGGAAACCGATTCCGGGATTGAACTCGAAATTGGAGCCGTTGGCCTTGTCCAGCGATTCCATTACCGCGCCCAGGTCCACGAAGGGCGCAACTTCCCAGTCCGCGACCACGTTGAAGACTTCCCAGCGGAAGAGACGGATGCGCTGTTCGAGATTACAGAGAAAAAAACTGTTGTCGATGAAGCGGTTGCGGCCGTAGCCGCGCAAGGTAGTTTCCCCTCCCAGAATACTCTGTTCCAGAAATGGCACCTGCTTCCCAAGAGTCTGGCTGTACATCAACCGGAAGACGCTTACGTATCGGGCATTGTCCAATGGAATGAAACCCTTGGTTTCTACCTCGTAGCGCCGGTAATCCCCGGCGCCGCCCACTGCCTGCATGGTCGGTTCAAAGGTGAAACGGGCGTAGCCGCCGTAGGTGGGAGTATCGCGGTTGTTGAGCGTGCTGTATGTGAGCGATATGCGGGGTGCGTGTGTGGTAAAGCCGTCTCTCCCCGGAACGCTCGACGCCGGAAACAGGTCCTTGGTAAAAGGAATCTTTTTTACCGCCCCCCGCTTGATCTCCACGTCGCGGAAACGGTCCCCGATCGCGACCTGGTAGTACTTGCCAATCTGATAACCTGCTGAAATGCTGTATCCGATTTCGTCGTTGGCATAATTTGTTTCACGCTGCTGGGGACTCTTAGCATTAAAACCGAAGAAGCGGGAAGATCCGTCTGACAGCTTGAAAAAATTGGCGTTCAACTCCAGTTTTTTATCCATTTGAGAGATGTCTCTCACACGAATCTCGTAAGCGTGATTCACCTTGCTGGATTGTGACAGGTTGAACTCCAGGTAACGCTCCGGAGTCGGATAAAAAGCCCCGTAGAGTGAAGTTGTTATGCCGAAATTGCTGTTGTGGTTAACCTGCGGGGCCAGCAGAGTGCTGATCTCGTCGTTTTTATTGTGGATCAGGAACGCCGTCAGCGCCCCGGCTGTGATACCCTCATTGGGACTGGAGGCGATTACCGGCAACGGCACGGTCACCACCTTGACCGTGTTGTCACAGGTTTCGTTGGTCAGGGGAAAAGGGAGCTTTTCGCGAGGGATATGGCTGGTGCAACCGGCCAGCAGGCAAATGCAGGCAAGAAGCAGCGCTGTAAGATTGCGGGCTGAAATATCAGACAATGAAATAGTATGCATGGTGAATCTAGTATCATCAGCGACGGTTAGTGTCAATATTGCATAGCTGCCCGATGGAAACTATTGCTGTACTCTCGCCGCATGACGCATGATTCAAGCGCATCCAGCAGCGCACTGAAAATGATCGGCTTGATGAGGGTCCGGTCGGCCAGATCGGTCTGATGCTGATCGTCATCATAACCGGTGGTGATAATAATCGGGATGACGTTTTCCAGTCCGCGTATGCGTCGGATCATCTCAATGCCGTTCATAACCGGCATTTCCAGGTCGGTTATGACCACATCGGGCTGATGACGCAGAAATGCCTCCAATCCTTCCCGGCCGTTGGAAGCCAGATGAACGGCAGCGACCTTTGTGGAAAGAAACCTGGCAATTGACTCGCGGGGAAACTCTTCATCCTCGACATACAGGACAGTCAAGTTTTTCAAAACAGCGCCGGTGGACATCGATCAAACCTCCATCACAAATTCGACCCCAAATTCGGTATTATGTGCGGTAATGCTTCCCTGCATTATTTTCTCCACCGTTTGCCTCACGATGAACAGCCCCAACCCGACCCCCTGACTCTGGAACTTGCTGGTTATATACGGATCAAAAATCCGATCGAAGATGTCAACCGGTATCGGGGCGCCGTTATTGGCGATCCGGATGCGGTTTTTAGCCTGACCGGCCGCCTCTACGGTTATCTCGATCAACCCGTCGGAGATTCCCTTCTGCAGTATGGCGTCACGGGCGTTGTTGATAATATTGATCAGACATTGCGAGAAATCGCCCGGAGAGCAGTTGACCGGAACCTCTGATGTCCCGGTCATTACAATCCGGATGCCCTGCTCAGCCAGGGCGTTGCTGACCAGATCGACCGTGTCACGAATGACTTTGATCGGCATCATGGCGCTGGCCTGGAGGTTGGCCGGCTGATTGAGCTTGCGGAAGCGGTCGATGGTGCGGGACAGATCAACCAGTTGTTCCATGATTGATTCGGAATACTGATCAGCCTGCCCTGGTAGCAGTTCACCATGCTTCAGCAGAAAAACCATCTCCTGTACCTTGAGCCCGATATTGTTCAACGGCTGCCGCCACTGGTGCGAGATATTCATCAGCATCTCTCCCAACATCGCGAAGCGCGCCTGCTGTATCAGTATGGCGTCTTTTTCGCGACTCCGCTCGACCTCCTCGGCGACACGCCTCTCCAGACCGATGTTGAACTGCCGCAACTCGGCCTCCACCTGGATTCTCTGCTTGAGCGCCTTAAGAAGATTGTTCTGCTCGTCCATCAGGTTGCTCCGCATCCGTTCGAGTTCACGAGAGGCATAATTGAGAGCTTCACCCAACTGCTCGGTTTCCTGGGAGAATCTATCGATCTGCAACTGCTCGCCCCGCCCGGTCGGAAGGTTGTGTGCAAATTGAGCCAGCTGCCTTATGACACGTGCCGGGCGACGGGTTATGCAGAATATCAGGATGACCGCTGTCAGCATGCAGACCAGTGTGAAAACAACGCTGTTTTTTATGGCGTGCTGCTGCATTTCTGCAATTTCCTCGGTTCGGTAGCGGATTTTTATCCATCCCAGCAGTCCGGTTCCCTTGATGGGCCGAAGCACGACCATGCCTGCGTCGTCAATAGTCAACGCACTGCTTTCATCTGGCGGGATCCGGAACTTTTCCGGTGTAATTTTGAATGTACCGCTTGTTTCACCGGACGTTCGAGTTATGTCAATCAGCGCTGTTTCATCTATGTCCATGATCTGGATGCGGGCTATATGGGGCAGGGTTGCTGATTTTTGGACATGGTTGGCCAGGCCGCGATAATCGTTGGTAAGCAGATAAGTTACGCAGCCGTCCGCGATGTTGCCGGTCAGAGCGGTGACGATGTGCTTCATCGAATCGATGCCGGCCGCGTTGCGGGCTCTGATATCGATTGTCGCGGTGATTGCTATGCCGAAAAAGGTTACCAGCAAAGTCGTCATCATCAGACGCATTTGAAATGGGCGGATAGGGGTTACCATTGCTTCAGGCTCCGGTCTGGTCCGTGTAATTGTGGTTTGGTGCTCCTGGGTTCTTGCAGCCCCCGGCATGGTCGGCTGGCAATGCTTTTCCAATGCGGGCCGGTTTCATTTAAAACGCCTGCTTTCTCCGGCGTGAACTGCAGAATTATACTTCAGGATTTACCAACTACAAGCGCCCCGGATATTTTGTAATGACGCTGGCATGGCAAGTGCTAGACATATGGTATCAGCCTCAACCCAAAGGAGGGAATATTATGGGCAGAACCATACTTATCTGTGATGATGAGCCGATCATCAGAACCAATTTGAAAGCCATGCTGGCCGAACTGGGCTTTGACGAAGTACTGGAGTGCAGCAATGGCAAAAGGGCCGTGGAAACAGCTCTGGCAAGTTTTCCCGACATGGCGATTCTGGATGTTTCGATGCCGGAAATGGATGGAATAACTGCCGCCGGCGAGATAAAAAAGAAGCTGAAAATCCCGATCCTGCTGTTGACCAATGCCTGCGACGGCAAGACTGCCAAACGTGCAGCAGAATGCGGAATTGCCGCTTTTTTAACCAAACCGCTCCGCAATCAGGATCTTTTACCGGCCATCGAGATTGCCCTGAGCCATGCTGAAGAGGTTGAAGAACTGAAAGAGCGTATCGATGACCTGCGGGAGACCATCGACAACCGCAAGGTAATCGAGAAGGCCAAGGGAGTGCTGATGGTAAAAAACCGGATGCATGAGGCCGATGCCTATCGCGTCATGCAGAAGCTGGCGATGGACAAGCGCAAGAGTCTGCGCCAGGTGGCGGACGGAATTCTGAAGGAAGATTCGGTTCAGTCCTGAACCGCGATGAGACGGTCGGAGCAGATCAGCCCAGACTAACCGCAAACCACCAGGCGGCCACAACCACGGCTCCCGCGGCAAGAGCCAGAGCGGCATTCAATACCCGGCCGGGACGGCCCTGTTTTCCGACCAGATATTCCGTTGCCAGCCCCAGCAGAATACCGCTGCCGAAACCGAACAGATGGGCGCCCAGGTCGGTTTGCTTTCCTTCGGTGCCCAATATCGCCAGCAAAGCCAGACCGGCCGCGATCGGCACAAACCAGCGGCGCTGCAGATGATGCCGGTGGCGGACCATGCTGATGGAGGCCAGCAGGCCGACCGCGCCGAAAACTGCAGTTGAAGCGCCAACGGATCTATGATCCGGTGACTGTATCCAGGCGTTGAGCAGGTTCCCGAGAACACCGGATGCGAGCAGCAGGCTCCAGGCCAGGCCGGAACCGAGTTCGCGGCACAACAATATGATGAATATGCCGCCGATGGTCAGGTTGCTGAGCAGGTGGGTCAGGTCAGCATGCAGGGTCAGGGCTGTAACCAGCCGCCACCACTGACCATTAAGTATTTCCTCGGCATGAGCCATGCCGAGCTCTTTAAAGTCTATGATTCCGCGATCCGGCATGGACAAACCGAGCAGGCTCAGGTTGTGGAATGTGGCCAGCAGGATCAGGATTGATACGGTCGGCAGGGTGTTTTCAACCAGCATACGGGCGGGAGGCAGCGGCGGCGGCCAGTTGCGGTTCTGCTCTTCGTACAGGCTCAGCTCGTTTCGGGCTGTGTCATAATGCGGCTCCGGGACCAGCAGCTGCCAGTTTGAGCCGTCGTGCTCGATACAGCACGGGATCGAGCGCGAATCCAGCACAAGTGCCCAGATATGGACCCGGCGTTTGCCGGGGACCTCTCCGTTTTCAAGAAAAACCGGTCGCCAGGCCGGTGTTTCATGCCATTTATCCATTTCTTCAGCGTTCATTCCGTACATTATAATCACTAATTCCGAATTTATCAGGGGGGGACAGATAAAAGTGTCTTGCCGCCGGGCACGCTTTTGCGTAAACTTTGCGCAGGACCGGTTTGTTGCCGGTTGATATTGTTACAGGAGCCCCCCAACATGAATATAGCTGATAAAATCAAAAAAATCGCCGACGAGGCCCGCCAGGCTTCGCTGGCCATGGCGCGCCTTTCCAGCGGCACAAAAAACACGATGCTGCTGAAGATGGCTGGCGCGCTGGAAGCGGAAACGCCGCAACTGATCTCGGAGAACCGCAAGGATCTGGAGGCCGGCCGGGCCAAGGGACTTTCCGCTGCGATGCTTGACCGTCTCATGCTTGACGAAAAACGGATCGGCTCCATCGCAGGCGCCCTGCGCGAGATCGCCGCCCTGCCCGACCCGGTTGGCGAGGTCACAAAAATGTGGAAGCGACCCAATGAACTGATGGTCGGCAAGATGCGCATTCCGCTGGGCGTGATCGGCATCATCTACGAATCCAGACCGAATGTGACCGCCGACGCAGCCGCGCTTTGTCTCAAGGCCGGCAATGCCGTGATTCTGCGGGGCGGATCCGAGGCGATCCATTCCAATCTGGCCATAGCGGCGGTACTGCAGGGTGTGCTGGAAGAACTGGGCATCCCACAGGCGGCACTGTCGCTGATCCCCTTCACCGAACGCGAAGGGGTGCTGGAGATGCTCAAACAGGAGGAATCGATCGACCTGATCATTCCGCGCGGCGGCGAGAGCCTGATCCGTTTTGTCGTGGAAAATTCACGCATTCCGGTCATCAAGCACTACAAGGGAGTTTGCCACATCTTCGTGGACCAATCGGCCGATTTCGACAAGGCCGAGCAGATCATCGTCAATTCAAAAGCCCAGCGTCCCGGCGTCTGCAACGCCTTGGAGACGCTGCTGATTCACAGGGATGTGGCTGCCGAGTTCATCCCCAGAATCGCAGCAACGCTGTCCGCCCTGAAGGTCGAATTGCGCGGCGACGAAGAGTTCAGGAAATACGCGCCGGCGGCTTCTCCTGCCACAGAAGAAGACTGGTACGCCGAATATCTGGAGCTGATCCTGGCCTGCCGGGTCGTGGACGATATCGATGCCGCAATCGACCATATCAACCGCTACTGTTCGCTGCATACCGAATCGATCATCACCAGCGACTACGGCCGGGCGCAACGCTTCATCCGCGAAGTCAACTCCTCCTGCGTGATGGTCAACGCCTCCACCCGCTTTGCCGACGGCGGGGAGTTGGGACTGGGGGCCGAAATCGGCATTTCCACCACCAAGCTGCACTCCTTCGGCCCGATGGGGCTGGAGGATCTGACTACCACCAAGTTCATCGTTTATGGGGATGGGCAGGTACGGGGGTAGCCAACTTCCCTGTTGCTGTTGTTTTTACTAGATGTGTCTAGTATTTTTGCTAGATTGCCCTTGTAAAATTATAACCATATGATTGATTTCAAACACAACGCCCCGTCGGAGTTATTCCGGCGGGGCGTTGTGTTTGTTGCCTCTATCTGAGGAGGATTGATTCAGCAGCCTTGAACAGCAAGCGGAGCAATGCCGGAAAAATGAGAGTCATTGGTGATGAGAAGTGCGTTGCGTGAAAGAGCCGTGGCACCAATGATGGCATCGGGGAGTTTCAGGCGATGGCTACTGCGCAGATCAAGCACCAGCTTCGTAAGTATTTCGTCTTCATGTGCCAGAGACACTACTTCAACCCGCCTGCAAAAATCAGCGAAGCAGTTGCGATCACTGGCGGAAAGTCCATCAAAGGCAAGAAACTCCAGATACGAAACAATCGAGATACCCACATATTCAGCAGCTTCAAGTTGTACAGATAACTCCCGGTTGCCGGCCAGCAACGAAACGACGGCGTTGGTATCTAAAACAAACCGGCGGTTACCACTCATCTCGCAGACTCCGTTGGGTTGCTACTGCATCCCCTCTCCAGGAGAGAGTTCCGCAGAGGTCGGCAAAGTCGTATTTTGCTGTCTTGGGCTTACTTGTTTTTCCACGGCGGGAAAGCAGGAACTGATAGAAATCCCGCACCTCGCGACGCGAAGCGGGTGGGAGTGGGGAAAGATCAAGTTGATTTGCCATTGCAGTCATACAGTGCTCCTTCTTAGTTGTTGAAACCGCACTGCAGTCAGAAAAGTACAGGCAGTTATAAGCAGTTTCCGACTCACTTATTGCAGGCACATCACTATATAAATCTATTGGAAATACCGCAAGATATTTGAGTGTGTGAACAAGCAGGAATATATGTCGGAATCGCCTGAAGAAGCCTCTTTCGGGCGTTGTGTATTGGATTGACATATCCTCATCCTAATGTAATACTTTATAAAGTATTACATTGCAAAGGAGTACGAAATCATGCGGGTAACCAGCAAGGGACAAGTAACGATTCCCAGCAACATCCGCCAGCAGTTGGGAATATTTCCCCAAAGCGAGGTTGAATTTGTAGTGGAGGGTAATACGGTTGTTTTACGTACTGTTGCCGGTGAGGCAAGCAGGGGGAAGAGGCTGATTGAAACTCTGCGCGGACGGGCCACTGTACGGATGACAACCGACGAAATAATGGCGCTTACAAGAGGCGAAGAGTGAAGGCAAGCAACGTGCTTGTGGATAGCAACGTGCTGCTTGATGTGCTGGAGGAGGATATCCACTGGTACGAGTGGTCATCCATACAGTTGCAAAAAGCAGCCGACAGCGGTTCTTTAATCATTAATCCGGTCATCTATGCTGAGGTTTCAGTCGGTTTTCAGCGTATTGAAGAATTGGAAGAAGCTCTGTCATTGGATTTTTTTCAAAGAGCGCCTCTCCCATGGGAAGCAGCGTTTCTGGCCGGTAAGTGCTTTATACGCTACCGCAAGCTTGGAGGAACAAAAAGTTCGCCATTGCCGGATTTCTTCATCGGTGCCCATGCGGCGGTTGCAGGACTGACGCTTTTAACTCGTGATGCCGCGCGCTACCGCACCTATTTCCCTTCACTGAAACTGATCACTCCGTAAGCCAGGATGCATTTTATTCAGCTCGTCGAAACACAAAACAGAGAGGAGTACATCATGGCAATTCAGCAGCAGATCGAAAAATTTCTGGCCTCACCCGCTTTCGGCGTGGTGGGCGCATCCACCAACCGCCACAAGTATGGCAACAAGATATTGCGCTGCTACCAGCAGCACGGCAAGACGGTCGTTCCGGTCAATCCCAGTGAGACCGAGATAGAAGGTGTAGCTTGCGCGGCAAAGATTGGCGACCTGCCGGCGGAGGTCGAGAGCATCTCGATGATCACCCCGCCGGCTGTTACCGCCCAGCTGGTGCCGCTGGCCATTGAGAAGGGAATAAAGAACATCTGGATGCAACCGGGCGCGGAGCATCCCGATGCGGTGGCGCTCTGTCGCCAGCGCGGGATCAATGTGATTGCCGACGGCAGCTGCCTGCTGGTCGTGCTGGGATATCATGATCACTGACTCAAAAAGCAACTTTTTCCAGGACTGATTTCCGCATGAAAAAAACAACTTCCGGAACATATAAAAAAGTCCTGCTCTATCTCTTTTTCGCCTTTATTGCACTGGCTTTACTTCTCCCCTTCGCTATAAAAAAATATCTTGCCACTCCCCTTGCTGCAACGCAGATATCCCGGATGCTGTCCGGCACCCTGGGCCAGGCTGTTGTTATTAATCAGGCCGGAATTTCGGACGGCGCTCTGCAGCTGAAGGGATTCTCTCTCGCCAATCCGGACGGTTTTCCGCCGTCAAAACTGCTGTCGATCGATTCAATAACCATTAAACCGGTATGGCTCAAACTGCTGTCCGACAGTAGAACGATTGACAGGATTACAGTGGAGGGGATTACCGCAGACCTGCGCCGCAACAGCGCCGGTATCTGGAACTTCAATCAACTGCAGCGCCGTTTCTCCTCGCCGAAACCTTCATCCGGGGAAGTTATTATCCGCCAGCTTAAAATGACAAATGGAACAGTGCTGGTGAATGACCTGAAAATTGCGGGCCTGGCATTGAATATTTCAAATCTTGCAACAAAGGGATCTGACCAATCAGGATTTAATCTGCAGTTTGACGATCCCGGCCGCAACCATTACGCGCTGTCCGGCAAGGCGCGTCTCGGCCAGGACCCCGAGCTTGAGGTATCTCTGTCGTCTTCGTCCATATCCCTGAAAAGCCTCTCCGACGTGCTGAAGGTTAATAGCGGTTACATGCCCGAGCAGGGAAATGCCAATCTGCTGTTGTCGGCAGCTCTGCGGAAAGGGATTGTTCGAGTCAGGACAGATATGAGTTTCAACGCTGCGGTTATGCCCGCGGCTGGAAGGGGTGGGATCTTCAACGGCAATCTTTCTCTTTCGGCCGGCTATGATCTGCAAAAGGATTACTTCACCATCGAAAATCTCGCCCTGCATCTGAACAAGCTGCTGGCGGTCCGGGCCTCCGGAAGTGTCAGGGAACTGAAACGGGCAAGACTTTTCGTGATCGATGTCGGGACGGATGAAATTGATATCGCTAAGATCGCCCCGCTGATTCCGGAACTGGAGCGCAGAAAAATATTAATCGGCGGCAAGCTGGAACGGAGTTCACTGCATCTGTCCGGCAATGCCGCTGGCGGTTTTAGCGCTGCCAGCGGAAGACTGGTATTTTCACATGGCATGCTGAGACAGGATAAACGCCTTATTTTCAATGATCTGTCTGTTACAGCTGCGGTTTCCGCCAGCGGCGACTCCCTGACCGCCTCCGGAAAAGCATCGCAGACGCAATCAGAAGGCGAACCGATTCTGGAAGCCCTTGATGCGCCCTACAAGATTACTGTCAACAGGCATCTTAAATCCGTCAAGGCTCAAGCACCGTCATTATCAGCAAGGGCAAAGGGGGTCTCTTTTACCGGCAGCCTCTCCTATGCGGATGGTACCGGACAGATCGAGAATGCCGCGATAAAGACCAAAGATTTATCGGCGACGCTTGGTCGACTTTCGGCACGCATACCGCTGAAACAGGTTTCCTCGGCAACAGTCCGCTATCCGCTGAATGCGGATTTTTCCGGAGGTGATATCCGCCGTGGCGATGCGCTGATCAAAAAACTTTCCGGAAGCATTCGCGGCGCATATGCCTACAATCCGCACGTAAAGTGGCTGGAGGGAACGGCAGAACTCTCTGTTGAAAAGGCAGCCTGGCAGGGGAAAGAGTCAGGCGCTACGACGGTTCGGGCACTGTTTTCTGAATCCGGGGGCAATGCAAGTTTTAAAACATCCCTGCTGGGCGGCTCAGTTACCGGAGACGCCGCTTTCAATCCGTTCGCGTTGCAGGAGAAGGTGGGATTCAAAATCAGCACGAAAGGAATCCAACTGGCTGGAATCACTAAATATGCCGGGTTGAAAGGGGACACGGCATTATCGGGAGGTGTTCTGGATGCCGGCTGCAACGGCAGTTACTCACGCTCCGAGGGGCTGTTCGGCCATATTGAAGCAAATGGGCAAAATATAGCGGTGACGGGCAAAGGTGGCAAAACAGTGCTCTCGGCTGGCGGAATCAAAATCAACAGTGACCTGTCCGGCAAAAAGCTGGTTATCAACGAAGCATTGTTGACAGTCGGAAAGGATCTCGCCGCCAAAGCAAACGGCACTCTTGACAATGTTTTTGTTCCGGCTCGCCAGGGACAGATTTCCTTCAAGGTTCCAAAAACGTCTCTGGCTGCAGCTGCTGATTCATTCCTCAATGTTTTGCCAAGATCGATTCAGGAGGCTGCGCTTGTCGGGAGTCTTGCGGCTGAAGGCGCCGTCAACCTGCTGGAAGGCAAAATTCTTGTTGATGGCGCCGTAACTCTGGTTGATATCGGTATTGATGTCCCCACCGAAAAAATAAATATAGCTGGTATAAACGGCATACTGCCTTTGTCGCTTGATCTTGCCGGCAAATCAGCCGTCAAGCTGCCAACTTCTTCAAGTTTCAGCAGGCAGAACTACGACACTCTTCTGCATCAGCTTCGCCAGACCGAAGAAAAAGCCGATACCATTACCATCGAAAGTTGCAGTTTCGGCGGTTTAAGCCTGGGGGCAATAAAACTGCGGCTAAGAGCGGCCAAGGGTGTCACCGGAATAATATCCCTCGACTCCTCGATTTTTGGCGGCGCCCTGCTGGGAAAAGGTTTCATTACAACACAAAACGGCATACTCTACCGTGGAGACATGCTCTTCAACGATCTCAGCCTGGTGCAGTTATGCAAAGCCTTTCCGGCCATTACAGGCTATATATCAGGCAGAATAGACGGAATATTGAGCTTTCAGGGGAAGGGCAAGCAGCTGACGGGCATCTCGGGCTTTACCGAATTCTGGGCACGGGAGGCGGCCGGTGAAAAAATGCTGGTCAGCAAGGAATTTCTCCAGCGACTGTCCGGAAAGAAGCTGAGCGGTTTCTTTTTCAGCGCTGATCGCCCCTACGATCATGCCGGGATAAAGGCGGCCCTTGAAAACGGTTTTCTGACCTTTGACAGCCTGGACATATCACACACGAACTTTTTCGGGGTCCGCGATCTGGGAGTCACCATCGCCCCCAGCCAGAACCGGATTGCCATAGACCATCTGCTTAATTCCATCAAGGAGGCCACGGTGCGCGGCAAGGGCGCCGCTGGTGCTGCAAGCAAGGATGAACCGGCATCAACTCCGCCTGCGACCGAATTCAAGTGGGCCGAATGACTTTACTTATTGGCTGGATGAGCTATAGTTAAAAATAATCAAGAAGGAGGAGGATAGCAAAATGAAACTCATAAAATGGTTGCTGACCGGGGTATGCGGACTTTTGGTCTCCTGTGCGATTATCACCGTCAATGTCTATTTCCCCGAAAAGGCGGTCAAGGAGGCGTATAAATCGCTTGACGAAATGCTCCTGAAAAAAGATGGGGCAAAATTGCCCGACGCTGAAAAACAACCGACTGAAGAACCCAAGTTACCTGAACCGGGACCGCAGACCAGACTGCCTTTCGTATTGCCGGGCTTTTCACTAACCTCCGTTGCCCATGCCGCCGAAAATGGAGATGACCTTGCGATCGAGTTGGGAAGCATGCCGGAGGTTACCAGTGCCTATGCTGAAATGAGCCGGAGACTGCCTGCTCTGGACGCTCTTTTTAACAGCGGCGCTGTCGGATTGACAAGCCAGGGCCTAATAACTGTGCGGGATAAAGCGAAAGTGACCGCTCAGGATGAAGCGATAGTCAGTGCGGAAAACAAGAGCCGCAAGACGGTCATCGGAAGCATGGCAAAAGCAATACTGAAAATAACCAAACAGGAAGCGACCAAGGCTGCGCTTGATCAGACCATGGGCAAAGCAGCCGCTACTTATGCCGAAACAAAACGTGAATCCGCTAAAGCGGGCTGGTGGATTCAGCTACAGAACGGCAAATGGGTTCAGAAGTAAAACAGTAGTGTTCTATTTCGACCTGTCCGTGCCGGTATAATATTCAACATCTGAGGATCTTGCGTGAACATAACGTATTTAAAGGACTTTTCCATAATTGTCGGCGGCCTGGTAACGATCTTCGCCTTCGCCAACGGCCTGCTGGAATACCGGCGCCAGGGGGCTCAGAAACGGGTTGAGCATTTCACCTTGTTGCGGCGCCGTTTGAAAGAAAACCCGGTCTTCAAGGAAATCTGCTCCTTGATGTTTGCCAATGACCCACGACTGGCCGAGATCGATGCCCAGGACAAGCGTGATTTTATCGGCCTGCTGGAAGAGGTGGCCCTGCAGGTCAACTCCGGCCTTATCAGGCCGGAACTGGCTCACTACATGTTCGGCTACTATACGGTCAAATGCCTGGAGAGCAAGGACTTCTGGGCCAACCTGACTCTGGACGAGACCTATTGGAACCTGTTCCATGACTTTGCCAGGGAAATGAAGGCAAAGGAAAACTCGCACACCTACAACCGCGACAAACTTCGCTTTTAGAGATTGGATTTCCATGAAATCCAACGCTTGCGGACAATTGCGTACTAGACCAGCAGCCTGCCGCCATCGATAATTATCTTTGCCTCTCCATCGGCCATGATTGCCGTCAGGGTTGGTTGATAAAATACATAATCCTCATGGAACGGAGCGCTGACAATGCCGCCAAAACCGGTATTGTCTCCCAGCGCGATGTGAATCGTACCCAAGATCTTCTCGGCTTCCAGTACATTATCGGGACGGCTGGCCTTGTCGTTGGTGCCGATGCCCAGCTCGGCAATGTTGCGGCAGTTTGAATTCTCGGCAAATCTTGCTTCCAGCTTTTCACGGTGGATGTCGTTGCCCTCTATTTTCACCGCTACGCCGTTCTCCACCGTCACCCGCAACGGGTCTTCCAGCTTGCGGGTCGGCCCCCATTCAATGATCATCACGCCGTGACTCTTCCCCTCCAGCGGCGCCAGATAGGCTTCGCCGGCCGGCAGGTTGCCGAAGCTGCCGGCGGCCGTCAGCAGTCCGTCATCTCCTCCAGCGTCCCTCCCTTGCTTGCAGATATTCATATCGGTACCGTTGGGAGTGGTAACGCGGATCCATTCGGCTCTGTTGACCGCCTCCACCAGCCGCGCGGTACGTGCGGCCAGCGCGCTCCAATCCACGGTCATCGAAGTATGGAACATGTCCGGATCGAAATGGGGCAGACTGGCGAAACGGCATCCGGCGGCGCAGGCCAGGGCGCGGTAGCGGGTGTGGCTGGTGGAATTGTTTGACAGTGCGATGATGATATCGGCGACAGCATCCTTACGGGAAAGGACCATTTCCCTGGCCTTGGCAATTTCGTCGGGTGTTGCGGATTTGCACAGCAGTTTTGCCAGCAGTCCGGCCGATTCCAGTTCTGCAATGGTTTCGTCGCCGAAGGTCGCGTTCCAGAGTCCAAGGGGCGGCTCAACTCCCGAGGCCGTTGTGGAGGGGAAATCCACGAAACTGCTGTTTCCGTAATTGCGACCGGCATATTCTGCCGCGGCACGGGCGGTGGCATTCAATCTGGTACGCCGGTCGAGGTCCGATGGAGAGACATCCTCATCAGGCCGGATTATGTCGCTGAATACCAGCACCCGTTCTCCAGGCCGGATTCCCATGTTGGTTTCAAAAAGTGAACTGAATGCTGCCTCAAGGGAAGGAATAGCTGCCATGGTTTTAAAGTCTCCCGATCTCTAGGATGTGAACATGCGACGGTCATTATACATGGCACATTAGTAAGCTAGAAGCTATTTTCTGCACTTTCCGGACAATTTTTAGTTTCTCTAATGCATTTGTTCAGCTGATCGGTGGTGTCAAAAATATGAAATTAGTTGTGAGTACATTGGATTATCAACAGTTTTTTCCTTGATTTTTGGGATGTTATTGTGATAATCATGCATACTGTATACAATTGCTGCCGATGGTTTTGTTTAATAATTGCAAGTACTTAACCCGGCGTTTCAGGGTTGGTTTCGGAGGTTTATGTGGCACAGGTCATCTTTTCCACGTGGGGCGGAGATGTAGTAGACAACAGAAATGTTTCCGGAGAGCCGAAGGCGGTCAGTTATCGCCTGCCGGTTGCCTTTGATGGTGAACGTCCGCTGCGCGCGTTCATGGGATGGGACGGTATCATACTGTTCGACAAGTACGTGGATGTTCCGGCCATGACGGCCGAATACATGAAGCGCGTGCAGACCCTGTACTGCTGCGGCCGTTGCACGCCGGGCAAGAAAGGCACCAAGGTGCTGATGGACCTGTTCCGGAATGTGCTGGAGAAAAAGGCCAGCGAAGCGGACCTGGACAAGGTTGGAGATCTGGCCGAACTGCTGAAAAACTGCAAGTGCACGCTCTGTCAGAGCGCCACGGTGCCGGTTTTCGATGCGGTCAAGCATTATCGGGCGGATTTCCTGGCCTATATCAACAGCGCCTGCGGACCGAATACAGAGCCGGCCAAATATATCCACAAGATTACCGCTCCCTGCATGGACAAGTGTCCGTCCCATATCGACATTCCCAAGTACATCGAAGAGATTCGCAATTATCAATACGGCGAGTCGCTGGCAACGATACGCGAAAACATGCCGCTGCCGTCGGTCTGCGGCCGGGTTTGCCCCCATCCCTGCGAGACCGCCTGCCGCCGCAAAAACGTCGATGATGCGATCAACATCATGGTGCTGAAGCGAACCGCCTCGGACTATGAGCGTATGCACAATCTGCAGCCGCCGATGGTGCCCAAGGCCAAAAAGAACAAGACCGTGGCGATCGTCGGCGCCGGACCGGCCGGCCTGGCCGCCGCCTACTACCTGGCCCTTGAAGGCTATCAATGCACGATCTATGAAGCGCTGCCCGATGGTTTCGGCGGCGGCATGATCGCGGTCGGCATCCCGGCCTACCGCATGCCGCGCCCGATCCTGCAGCGCGACATCGACATCATCCAGTCGATGGGTGTTCAAATCATCTACGACTGCCGGGTCGGCAAGGATATCTCGCTGCCCGAATTGAAGCAGAAGTACAATGCGGTCTTCCTGGCTCCGGGTGCCCACCGCTCCAAGCCGATGGGCGTCGAGGGAGAGGACAAGGGTTACAAAGGCTTCCTTTCCGGCGGTATCGACTTCCTGCGCGAAGCCTACATGGGGCGTCCGACTGGCATGGGTAAGAAAGTCTGCGTGGTCGGCGGCGGCAACACCGCCATTGACTGTGTCCGCGTTGCCCTGCGCGAGGGAGCCGAGGAGTCGATCCTGCTCTACCGCCGCTCCCGCAAGGAGATGCCGGCCGATGTGTGGGAGGTTGACGGCGCCGACGAGGAAGGGGTCAGGTTTGAATTCCAGGTACTCCCGACCAAGATCATTGTCGACGACAAGGAACAGGTAATCGGCGTCGAATGCGTACGGATGGCCATGGGAGAGCCGGATGCCTCCGGACGCCGTCGTCCCGAACCGGTGGCGGGCAGCGAGTTCGTGGTCGAGTGCGATACGGTCATCCCGGCCATCGGCCAGGATCCGGATCTGAGCTTTATCCCGCCCGACATGGGCATCGACATCACCAAATGGAATACGGTTGTCACCAAGTATCTGCCGCTCAAGGATGCCGCCGGAAAAGATCTTAAAGACGGCATGGGCAACATGCTGTCCCGTTCGCTGATCACCGACTGCGACGGTGTCTTTGCCGGAGGCGATGCCGAAATCGGGCCGCTGACGGTAGTGGCCTGCGTCGGCAATGCCCACCGCGCCGCACTGGTCATCCAGCGTTGGCTGGAAGAGGGCAAGGCCTATCTGAGCGAGCAGGATATCTTCGACGACCTGCTGACCTATCTGGGCGTCTACGACAAGAACGAAAAGGTGGCCTGGCTGGATTCCTGCGACCGCGCCGGTCAGAAGGAAGTTCATGGCCGCGAGCGGGCCGCGAAGGGGAATTATCGCGAAGTCGAGCTCGGCTTCAGCGACAGCACGGCCCAGACCGAAGCCGACCGCTGCCTGCGCTGCTACCGCATGGCGATGGTGGCGGTCTGATCAGGCGGAAACAGCTCGTTTCATCCTGCACAACAAAAATAACGATGCAGTAATGGAGATATAACGGCATGGCACATACAGAGTCCTGCGAGAAGAAATCGGCAACAGTGACAATTGACGGAAAACAGGTGACGGTACCGGCCGGCACCACCATCCTGGAAGCTGCAGCGGAACTGGGGATCAAGATCCCGACCCTCTGCTGGCTGAAAAAGGTTTCCACCACCGGCGCCTGCCGCATCTGCGTGGTCGATGTCGAAGGTGTTGAACGGCCGATGACCGCCTGCAACACCCCGGTCAAGGACGGCATCAACGTCACGACTTCCACGCCGGCCTTGGAGAAGATCCGCAAGGACACGCTGGAGCTGATGCTGGTCAACCACCCGCTGGACTGCCCGGTTTGCGATGCCGCCGGCGAGTGCGACCTGCAGGACAGCTGCTACAGCCTGCAGGTTGACCGGAACAAGTTCGGGGCCGAGCTGGAGCGTCTGCCGATCCGTTATGACTGGAAACTGCTGGAAAGCGACCCCAACCGCTGCATCCTCTGTGAAAAATGCGTCAAGGTCTGTCGCGAGATCGTCGGAAGGGAAGCGATCGAGATCGTCGACCGCGGCGACCGCACCATCATCGATACGATCAGCGGCGAACCGCTGGATTGCGACTTCTGCGGCAACTGCATCAACGCCTGTCCGACCGGCACCCTGATCAGCAAGCCGTTCAAATTCCGCGGCCGCCCCTGGGCATTTGAAGTAACACCGGGCGTCTGCGCCTTCTGCTCTTCAGGATGCCAGCTCGAATACCACGCCAAAGACGGCCGTATCGAGCGCGTGACCAGTTCCGATGAAACCTATAATCACGGCAACCTGTGTGCCAGTGGCCGTTTCGGCTATGCAGCCTTCAACTCGCCCGGACGCGTTACAGTGCCGATGATGCGGGAAGGGAGCAGCGACCAGAGGAAAGTCACCTGGGATCAGGCTCTTGGCAATGCCGCGGCCCGACTCAAGGAGATTGCCGCAGCTTCCGGCGGGACTGCCGTGGCCGGTATCGGTTCACCCAGGGTTACCAACGAGGAGAACTACCTGTTCCAGAAGCTCTTCCGCGGAGCGCTGGGCAGCAACAACATCGATTCCGAGGCCCGCCTCGGTTATCTCCCCTCCCAGATCCTGCAGTGGGAGCTGCTGGGCTACAGCGGCGGCACTTTCGACATGAATGCGATCGAGAAAGCCGATTCCGTCGTAGTGATCGGAGCCGACCTGAAGGGTGAGTCGGCCGGATTCGCCTACCGCGTCATCCAGGCCGTAACCAAGAACGATGCCAAGCTGGTGCTGGTCAACAGCCGCGGCACCTCGCTGAACAAGTATGCCAACTCTTTCCTGCAGTGCCGTCCGGGCAGTGAAGCCTGGCTGGTGGCCGGCCTCAACAAGGCCATTCTGGCGGAAGGGCTGCAGAGCAAGTCCGCCGGGGATGCCCAAGGCCTGGATGTTCTCAAGTCATCGCTGGAGACGCTTTCGTTCGAGCGGATTGCCGAAGTCAGCGGCGTTTCCGAGCTGCAATTGCGCGAAGCTGCCGGCCTGATCGGCAACGCCGGGCGCACGGCCGTACTGTACGGATTTGATGTGATTCGCTCCACTGACATGAAAAACGCTGTGACCGCTTCGATCAATCTTGCGCTGCTGTCCGGTGCAACCGCTTCCGAAGGGGCCGGAATCTACCCGCTGGACGAGAAGAACAACACCCAGGGCATGCTGGACATGGGCGTCTGCCCCGAATACCTGCCCGGTTACCGCACCTACGATCACGCCGCCGCAAAGTTCGGCTCCGCCTGGAATTGCACCGTTCCCGCCACACCGGGCAAGGATCTGTTCCAGATCATCGAAGCGATCGAAGCCGGCCAGATCAAGGCGCTTTACGTGATGGGCAGCGATCTGATCCATACTCTTCCCGATCGCAACCGCACCATCAAGGCCCTGCAAAAGCTCGAGCTGCTGGTGGTCCAGGACGTTTTTCTGACCGAGACCGCCCGCATGGCTCATATCCTGCTGCCGGCCGCGACCGGCGCCGAAAAAGCCGGCTCGTTCACATCGGCCGACAACCGGGTACAATGCTTCAAGGCAGCCGTCAAACCGGCCGGCGATTCACGCACAGACGGCGACATCCTGACTAAACTGCACTCACTGGTCGCACCGGTGGTTGCAATGACTCCGATAACCTCCGATGCGCTGCATCACGAAATCACAACACTGACCGGCCTATACAGCGAAACCTGCGACCATGCCGGCTGCCGGATGGGACGCGTCAAGAACCGCACCGAAAAGGCTGTTTTTGCTCCGCTGGCACCGCTCGCTCTGCCGCAGCAGGCTCGCCCCTTCACACTGAAGATCGGTTCACTGCTGCACCATAACGGATCGATGTCCACCTGGTCGGATAACAACATGCTGGTGGCGGGTGAGTCCTATGTGGAACTGTCCATCGAAGATGCAGCGACTCTGGGAGTTGCCGCCGGCGACATGCTGAAAATCTCCAGCGACAGCGCCAGTATCAGCCTCAAGGCGCGCCCCTCTGCCAACCAGCAGCGCGGAGATCTGTTTGTGCCTTCCCATTTCAGGGACCCGCAGGTTAACCTCCTCTCGGGATCGGCATCCTCGCCGCAGGCTGTTTCACTGGCCAAAGGCTAGTCTGCCGACTTTCTGAAATATGTATCTGAAAACGCCGCGATCAGCGGCGTTTTTTATTTGAGGGAAACGTGATATGGTTGACCACTGTGACAATATGCGATTGATCCGATAAAACAGGGAACCGGTGCAAGATCATGAATAACAGCGGCAAGCAGTCCGCCCCCACCGCATCCGAATGACACGCGCCCTCAGACAGAATCAGCGCAATCGCCTGGCGGCCGAAATAAATCTGAATTCATCCGCCCGCGGGCATGGCGGCCAGCTTTCGGTCTGCCTGGTTTCCCCCAGTCGCTACCGTACCGGCATGAGCAGCCTCGGTTTCCAGACCGTCTATGCCCTGCTGTCCGGGTCGGCGGATATACGTTGTGAACGGGCTTTTTTGCCGGAGCGCGATGAACTGGACGAATACCGCCGCAGCGGCACGCCGTTGCTCTCACTGGAATCTCAGCGCCCTCTGGGCGATTTCGATGTAATCGCCTTTTCCACCTCGTTCGAGCCGGATTACCTTAACATCCCGATTATCCTCAAACTGGCCCGCCTGCCGCTCTATTCCGCTGAGAGGAGCGAATCAGATCCGCTGCTGATTGCCGGCGGGGCAGCCTTTTTCATCAATCCCGAGCCGGTGGCGGATTTTTTCGACGCGATCTGCATCGGCGAGGGTGAGGATATTATTCCTCCCCTCGTCTCGGCACTGCTGTCGCCGGAGCTGTCGGGCCGGCAAGGGCTGCTTGCCGCACTGAGCAGCATTCCCGGCATCTACGTTCCGGCACTGTATCAGCCGCACTATGACGGAGATCTGCTGATGGGCTACGAAGCCACATCCGGCGCGCCCCTGCCGGTTTCGCGCATTTCCGCCTGCCTTGAACAGCACCCCCCCTCTTCATCGCAGATCCTGACCGAAGATACCGAATTCGGCGACATGTTTCTGGTGGAGGTCAGTCGCGGCTGCCCGCGCGGCTGCCGCTTCTGCAGCTCCGGATTCATCTACGGCGCCTTCCGCCAGCAGCCCTACGATCATCTTGTCAGCGTGGTGGACAAGGGGCTTGAGCATCGCAACAAGGTCGGCCTGGTCGGGGCCGCCGTATCCGATTATGCCGATATCGGCAAACTCTGTCGCTACATCGTCGTCAAAGGGGCCAGGGTCTCGGTCTCCTCGCTGCGCATTGACAGGATTGACACGGACATGCTGGAGGCGCTTTTGGCCAGCGGCCACAAGACGATTTCACTGGCGCCGGAAGGAGGCTCGCAGCGACTGCGCGACCTGATTCGAAAAAATCTCAGTGAAGCCCAAATCCTGGATGCCTGCGAGATGCTGATTTCCCGCGACATACTCAATCTTAAGCTGTATGTCATCATCGGCCTGCCGACCGAAACCGAACAGGATCTCAACGAACTCGTGCGACTGGTAGAAACTATTCGCGAACGTGTCATCGAACGGGCCCGCGCCAACAAACGGCTGGGCGAAATCACGCTGTCGGTCAACCCGTTCATACCCAAGCCGTTCACCCCCTTCCAATGGTGCGGCATGGAACCGCTGCCATCACTGGAACGCAAGGTTAAACTGCTGGAAAGCCGCCTGCGGCCGCTCTCCAACGTCAAGTTCAAAATAGAGAGCCTGCGCGAATCTTACCTGCAGGCGCTGCTGTCGCGTGGAGACCGGCGCCTGGCACCGCTGCTGGCGACAATGGCCGAAGGCGGCAACCTGAAAAAGGCGGCACGGCATTGCGGCATTGATACGGACCGCTATGTCCATCGCACGATCGCTGCCGACGAAACCCTGCCCTGGAGCGTGATCGGCACGGCAGAAACGGCGGTGCTGCGCCGCGAATACGACCGGGCTCTGGAGAGAACCGAGTGAAAACATGTACGATGTGCAAAAAACAATTCGATGAATCGGCGGAACATTCGGAATATGCCGAGGCCGGCGAATGGCTGGCGGGCGAGGTCTGGCAGGATGCCGGGGAATTATGCCCGCTCTGCCTGGAGAACCGGGCCAGGCTGGTAATGATGTACTGCCATGAGTTAAACAGCTAGGTTGAATAGCTGTGGTTGTGAAGCCTGTGCCCCCCCCTAAAACCCTTCGACAGCTTAGGTTTCGATAAACAGAAGCCGTCAATTACTGCATTCTCAAACTCCCCTCACAGAAATCTCACCGCCAGCCAGTAGCAGAGCATGCCGACCAGCACGGTTCCGGCCAGGGAGCGGGTTTTGAGCGCAAACAGCAGGGTCGGAATTGCGGCGATCAACTCCGGTTTGCCAAAGAAGATAACGCGCGGATTGCTGTGTGCAAAGAGGGTCGGCGCGATCAGCGCGCTCAGAATCGCCGCCGGAATCAGTTCCAGCCATTCGGCCAGCCACTCCGGCAGTTTCCGCCGCGAGAGCAGCACCAGCGGCAGCATGCGCGGCAGGTAGGTCACCGCCCCCATCGCCAGTATCAGGCAGATATAGTCGCAAGCGCTCATGCCGCAGCCTTCCGTTTCCGGATCCGTTTCAGCGCGAAACCGCCGGTGGCCGCCAGACAGGAGGCCACGATCACGTAGGCGTTGCCCGGCAGCCAGACGTAGGCCAGCAACGAACAGAAAGCGGCAATCAGTGCCGTTGCAACGAAGATCCGGCTGCGCAGCTGGAACACCAGCAGGCAGATGAACATGCCGGTCAGGGCATAGTCGATACCGAAAGCGCCACCCGGGATGAACTGCCCCAGATAGGCTCCGGCCACGGTGCTGATGATCCAGAACGCGTTGGTTGATTGGTTGAGCGTCAGGGCGCTGCACCGGTCCCACTCCCCGCTCGTAAAACGGGCCATGTTTGCGGCAAAGCTCTCATCGGTGACGCCATAGGCGAACAGGGCCAGAAAGCGGCGGGACGCGCCCGGAAAATGGACCGACATGGCCGAACTCATCAGCAGGTGCCGCAGGTTGACCATGAAAGTGGTGGTAACGATCGCAGGCAGGGAAGCACCGGCCCCGATCATCGCCACAGCAATGAACTGGGAGCCGCCGGCAAAGACCAGAACCGACATGATCGCTATCTGCCATGGCAGCAGCCCCACCTTCTGTGCCAGCACCCCCAGGGAGAGGCCGATCGGCAGAAATCCGAGGCAGATCGGCCAGGCTGCCGCCAGACCGGCGCGTATGGCGACCGCCCGCGCTGCCGTGCCTGAATCCTGCATGTCAGCCGGCCCGCCCATCACTGTTGCTGCAGCTCATGCGCCAATTCCCCCAGCGTCTTTATGCCCCGCTCGATCCGCTCATCCCACTGGGCCGCCGACAGGCGGATGTGATTGCCGTACTTGTTGGAGAGTGAAAAGAGCGGGCCCGGCACGATGCTGATTCCGCACTTCAAGGCCAGGTGATACAGCTGGATCGCATCGGTTCCGGCCGGCATCTCCACCCAGAGAATAAATCCGCCGGCCGGGCGGGTCATGCGGGTTCCATCCGGGAAGCAGCGCACAACCGCATCCGCCATCTGGGAGATATTGCGGGCAAGGAGGCGGCGGATCGTGCGCAGGTGATGGTCATAGCCGCCAGTAGCCAGGAATTCAGCCAGGGCCAGTTGCGTTGGCGAAGCGGTGGCGATATTCATCATCATCTTCAGACGTTCCATCTCGCCCTGATAGCGCCCGGCAATGGCCCAGCCGACCCGGTAGCCCGGCGCAATGGTTTTGGAAAACGACGAACAGTAAATCACGAGACCGGAACTGTCGAAAGACTTGGCGGTACTTGGCCGCTCGTTGCCAAAGACGAGATCACCGTAAATATCGTCCTCTATCAGCGGAATTTCGTGGCTCGCCAGCAGTTCGACCAACTCCCGCTTGCGTTCCTCCGGCATCAGGCTTCCCAGCGGATTCCCGAAGTTGGTAATAACCAGGCAGGCGCTGATTTTGCTCTGCTCGATCGCATAACGCAGCGCCTCGATGCTGATCCCCTCCCGTGGTGTGGAAGGAATTTCCAGCGCCTTCAGCCCCAGTTCGGCAATCATCTGCAGAAAATTGAAGTAAAAGGGCGACTCGACCGCAATCGTGTCGCCGGTTCGGCAGGTTGCCCGCAATGCCAATAGCACGGCTTCGACACAGCCGGAGGTAACCAGAACATCGTCAGGAGCGGTGCTGATGCCGGCCATGATGGCACGCCGGGCGATCTGACCCCGCAATCGCTCGTAACCGAGCGGCATGTGATACTGCACCGCCTGTTCGCCGTGACGACGCAGTTCGCTGGCCATGATGCGATTAAGTTTGTCGATCGGCAGATTCTCCGCGCTGGGAACGGCCCTGCCCAGCGGCAGCAGATCGCTGTTGGTCATGTTGCGCATAACCTGCTGGCAAAGATCACTGATCGTGACCGTAGCCGGTGCAATCGGCGAGCGCGACTGCGGTTCGGAGTCGCGTATCTCCGGCACGCGGCTGCGCACATAGTAGCCCGACTGGGGGCGGGCTTCGATCAGCCGCTGGTCTTCCAGCAGCGTATAGGCCTGCATGACCGTATTGATGCTGACGTCGAAGCGCCGGCTGAGCTGCCGTATGGACGGAACACGATCTCCGGACCGGAAAGTGCCCTGCTCGATCAGACCGGATATCTCCAGCGCAACCTGTTCGTAAAGCGGTAAATCGCCACCGTTGATTTTTTGTCCGTTCATCATTGGCATAGCATACTCCGGGACAGTGGCATCTGACAGATACAGTTGCCGCTCTTTTGTATGGGTACAGTTTGTATATCACGGAACTGTTATGGTTACAAAAACGATTTTCTGTATCTGTTTTTTTTAACGGGACCGGAGTAATGTGACAGCATCATGAACAGGAGGGAAAATCATGGAATGTTGTCTAGCAAAAGGTGAACTGATCAGGTTGGGTGGCGGAAACGGCGGACTGGTGTTGCGCTGCATCGCCGGGACCGTATGGATCACATCCGGCAATGGCGCGGATTATCTGGTGCCTGCCGGCAAGCGCTTTGAAATACCGCCCCGGCAGATTGCTGTCGTTGAAGCGCTGGAAGGCGCCGAATTCTGCCTGGGTGAAGCGCTGGCGGCCGATTCAATTGCGCACGGCTCGATCATAGCATTTGCCTCCTGCTAGGAGCCTGTCGGACTTAGGAGAAATCTACTGCAAATCCGTCTGAACGGTCCATATTTTGCCGTTTTCTTGGTCAATAGAACAACTATTGACCTTCAAAATCGGCAAAATCTGTCCTCGCCCAGCCGAATTTTCGTTACGATTTCCTAAGTCCGACAGACTCCTAGGATTCCCGCCTGGCAACCTGCAGCGATTGCCAGGCGTCATAGGAATAACAGCAGAGCCCGCTCCAGATAAACAGAAAGCTGCCCAGATGAGCCCTGGTAAAAGGCTCCTGGTACAGCAGCACCGCCAGCAGGAAGTGCATGGTCGGTGTTATGTACTGAAGAAAGCCAATCGTGGCCAAGCGCAGACGGCGGGCCGCCGAGGCAAACAGCAGCAGCGGCACCGTGGTGGCGACACCGGCCAGCACCAGCAGTATGTCTGTCCGGGATCCAAGCGAGAGAAAGGCACCCTGCCCGCTGCAGGCGGCATAAATCAGGTAAGCGAGTGCGGCCGGTGCCAGCAGAATCGTCTCCACGGTCAGACCGGTCAGGGAATCAACCGATACGATCTTGCGCAGCAGGCCGTAGGAACCGAAAGTAAGCGCCAAAATCAGCGCCGTCCACGGAAAATGGCCCTGCCGGATTGTCAGCAGCAGCACACCGACCGCCGCCAGCAGCAGTCCGGCCAGCTGCATCCGGCGCAAACGTTCCTGCAGAAAGAGGAATCCGCACAGCACACTTACGAAAGGCGTTATGAAGTAGCCGAGGCTGGATTGGATGACCTGGGCATGCCCCACGGCTATGATGAAGACCAACCAGTTGGTCGCGATCAGCAGCGCAGTCGCCACCAGCAGCGCCAACGATCTGCGATTGCCGAATGCAGAGCGTATATCCCCGATTTTCCCGCGCCACACGATCAGGACAAAGACAAACAACAGCGACCAGACAATCCGGTGAGAAAGCACCTGCAGCGCGGGAACCGCGGACAGGGCTTTGAAATAGACCGGAAAAAATCCCCAGACCAGGTACGCCAGTATACCGCAGGCTAGTCCCGCCCCCGCTTCAGGGTGTTGCAGCGCCCCTTTGCCAACTCCGCTTTTACGTGTCACTACGGCCACTCTTCACGGCTGAATAGCGGGTAAATATGAACAACCCGCCAAAGATGAAACATGCCCCGATAGTCTGTCTCAGCGTCGGATACTCATGCAGAAAAACCGAAGCCCACACAATCGCGCCCAGCGGTTCTCCCAGAACACTGACGGAGACGACCGAAGCCTGGACATAACGCAGCACCCAGTTGAACAGGGTGTGTCCGAGCACCGTGCAGACCAGAGCCAGCGCCAGGAAGATCAACCAATCGACCGGCGGGTAGGGGTAGAAGGGGGTTCCACCCATGAGACTGCCTGCAATCAGCACCACTGCGCTGCTGCCGTAGGTGAAGAAGGTGTAGGCCGGCAGGCTGACGGTGCTTCTCATCCGCCGGCCGATCAGCAGATAACCGGAAACCAGTATCGCCGCCGCCAGGGCCAGCATATCACCCTGGAAAGCGCGCAGGTCCAGCTGGAAGTCGCTGGCGCCTATGATGAAACTGCCGCACAGCGCCAGCGCCCCGCCCAGCATGGCCAGACGGCTGATCCGCTCGCGGAAGAAGATCCAGGAGCCGATCACGACGAAAACCGGCTGGGTTGTGACCAGCACGACCGAGCTGGCGATGCTGGTATAGCGCAGCGAGGTGAACCAGGTCACGAAGTGCAGAGCCAGGCAGACCCCGCTGGCGGCGGCCAGGCCACACTCCCGCCAGGGAAGCGCCCGAAGGTCCTGGCGATGTTTTAATAGCGTGAAGGGGGCCAGCAGCAGGAAGGTGAACAGCAGGCGATAGGTGGCAATGATCATTGCCGGCGCTGTTGACAGACGAACAAAAAGCGCCGAGAAGGAGATGGCAAAAACCCCTACCAGCACCGCCAGGTAGGGGTTTACAATTGGTTTATCGTGCATTGGGATCTTTCCGCTATTCCGGCTTGAAACCGGAATTATTCGCCCAGGTAGGCCTTTCTGACCTCGGGATTCTCGGCCAGCTCCTTGGCATCGCCCGAGAGCACAACCTCGCCTGTTTCAAGCACATAGGCACGATGGGCGATCGAAAGCGCCATGGAGGCGTTCTGCTCCACCAGCATGATGGTGGTGCCGGCCTTGTTGATCTCGACCACGATTTCGAAGATTTTCTCGACCAGCATCGGGGCCAGTCCCATGGAGGGTTCGTCCAGCAGCAGCAGGCGCGGATTGGACATCAGCGCCCGTCCCATGGCCAGCATCTGCTGTTCGCCGCCGGAAAGGGTTCGTGCGGCCTGTTTACGCCGTTCCGCCAGTCGTGGGAAGAGGGTGAAGGCCCGTTCGATGCCGGTTGCGATATCGGCTTTGCTGGAAAGGATAAAACCGCCCATTTCCAGATTTTCCTGCACGCTCATGCGGGCGAAAACGCGCCGCCCTTCCGGCACCTGGCAGATGCCTTTGCGGACGATCAGGTGGGCGGCCAAGCGGGTGATATCCTCACCTTCGAATGACACGCTCCCGTTGATCGACGGAACGATACCGGAGATGGTGTTGAGGATGGTGGTCTTGCCGGCGCCGTTGGCGCCGATCAGGGCGACGATCTCCCCCTGTTCCACGCGGCAGGACACCTGGTGCAGGGCGCGGATGGCGCCATAGTTGACGGATAGGTTCTCGACTGCGAGCATCAGTGCGCGGCTCCTTTTCCCAGATAGGCCTCGATCACGGCCGGGTTGGCACGGACCACTTCCGGACGGCCATCAGCGATCTTGCTGCCGTAGTCCAGCACCGCGATCCGGTCCGAAAGCCCCATCACAAATTTCATATCGTGCTCCACCAGGAAGACCGTCACGCCGTCGGCGCGGATGTTTTGCACCATCTCCAACAGGGTCTGTTTCTCCTGCGGGTTCATGCCGGCGGCCGGTTCATCCAGCAGGATCAGGGCCGGTTCGATGGCCAGGGCCCGGGCGATCTCCAGGCGGCGCTGCTCGCCATAGGGCAGGTTGCAGGCCAGTTCATAGGCTTTATGGGCCAGATCGACTTTGGAAAGACAATGTATGGCCAGCTCCAGCAGCCGCCCCTCTTCCTTGCGCACCGCCGGCAGGAACTGCAGCAGCGCTCCGGACAGGTTCCAGTTGCCGCGGGTATGGGCGCCGATCAGCACATTGTCCAGCACGGTCTGTCCGCCGAACAGGCGGATGTTCTGGAAGGTACGGCCGACCCCGCCGCCGGCGATGATATGTGGAGACAAACCGGCGATATTTTTACCCTTGAAGTAAATCCCCCCCTCGGTCGGGGGATAGATGCCGGTGATCAGGTTGAAAATGGTACTCTTGCCGGCGCCGTTGGGACCGATCAGCGCCAGAATCTCACCCTCTTCGACTTCCAGATTGACGCCGTTGACCGCCACCAGACCGCCGAAGCGGATTGTGGCATTATCGAGCGTTAGCAGGCTCATTTCGACCCCTCCTGCTTGTGTGCTATGCCGCGTGGCTTGACTCCCAGCTTGCGCAGCACCAGCTCGGTAAAGTTCACGCCTCCCAGCAGCCCGTTGGGACGGAAAACCATCAGGAACACCAGCAGGGCGCCGTACACCAGCATGCGGTATTGCGACATGAAGCGCAGGAACTCGGGTGCCGCCGACAGGATCGATGCGCCGAAAACCGCGCCGGGGATGCTCCCCAGTCCGCCCAGCACGATCATGCTGAGCATATCGATCGATTTGAGAAAGCCGAAGTCGGAGGGATTGATGTAACCCAAGAAGTGGGCGTAGAGGCAGCCGCCGGTGCCGGCCATGAAGGCGCTGACCGCAAAGGACTGCACTTTGTAGCGGGCAATGTTGATACCCATGGATTCCGCGGCGATTTCATCGTCGCGGATGGCCTTCAGCGCCCGGCCGAAACGGGAATTCTGTATGAAAGCCGAAGCGATGATGGTCAGACAGACGACGACCAGCACAATCAGCGGCATGGGCAGCATGGTTTTGGGAGTCGGGACAGTCAGGCCCAGGGCCTTGTTGGTTATCTCCAGATTCAGGAAGACCACCTTGACGATCTCGGCGAACCCGAGCGTGCAGATGGCCAGATAATCGCCGGTCAGCCGCAGAATCGGCCAGCCTATGGCAGCAGCGACGGCCGCCGTCACCAGGCCGCTCAGCAGGATCGTGATATAGAACGGAATCCCGGTCTTGATGGTCAGCAGGGCACCGGCAAAGGCACCGACACTCATGAAGGCGGCATGCCCCAGCGAAAGCTGACCGGTCAGGCCGACAATGATGTTGAGTCCCAGCGCCAGGATGATGCCGATTCCGATATTGACCAGAATCTGCATGGTGTATGGATCGATGGAGTTGAGCATGTTCTGAAGCATTGTTAGACCTTTTTCTGAATCTTCTGCCCCAGAAGACCTGTGGGTCGGACCAGAAGGACGAGTACTAGAATAGCGAATGCAATCGCATCACGGTAGGAAGAGTAGCCGATGGCAACCCCGAAAACCTCTGCCACACCCAGCAGAAGCCCTCCCAGCATTGCGCCGGGTATTGAGCCGATACCGCCCAGTACCGCGGCGGCGAAAGCCTTCAGGCCGGCCATCAGTCCCATGTTGAAGGATACCGAGTTAAACAGGACCCCCACCAGCACTCCGCCAGCTGCCGCCAGAGCGGAACCGAGAGCAAAGGTGAATGAAATTACGAAGTTGACATTAATGCCCATCAGTGCGGCAGTGTTATAGTCTTCGGAGGTAGCGCGCATGGCCTTGCCGATTTTGGTCTTCTGGACGATGAATTCCAGGGAGAGCATCAATACGGCTGAAACGCCGATAATCAGAAGCTGCAGCGTGGATATGTCGGCATTGCCGATATGAATCTGCCGGGCCGGGAAGGCGCTGTCGGGAAAGCCCTTGGCGTTGGCGCCGAAGACCATCATTGCCAGTGATGACAGAAAGATAGATACGCCGATGGCAGATATCAGCGCCGACAGCCGCGATGACTTGCGCAGCGGCCGGTAGGCGATGAACTCGATCACCACCCCCATAACCATGCAGAAAATCATGGCGATGGCCATGGCCAGAAAGAGGTTCATCTTGAAGTACCCCACCATCAAGAGCCCCACAAAGGCACCGACCATGAAAATCTCGCCATGGGCAAAGTTGATCAGGGTGATGATGCCGTATACCATCGTGTACCCAAGGGCAATCAGGGCATAGGTGCTGCCAAGCGCTATCCCGTTGATAAGCTGTTGCAAAAACATGGTGTCTACCCGCGTTCAGATCAAAGTAACTGAAAAACAACTAATTTTTTGTTGATGAAATCGCTCGAAAAACACCGTTTTCTACCACAGGAAACTGTATCACTGCAAGCGAATTGTTTGACCAATTAAAACTAAACTTTCATGATACCGTCTCTGCATGTTATACACGAGCCTGATTCTCATTATCATGACAGGAGCAGACAATAAGTGAACAGATTACAGCAACAGAGCCTGCGCGGCTATTGCGCACTGGCCGCGGCCGCCTCGATCTGGGGCGGCATGTACGTTGTCAGCAAGTATGCCCTGGATTTCATCCCTCCTTTTACGCTGCTCTGGCTGCGTTACATCACCGGTTTCTGCGTTCTGTACCCATTGGCCGCTCGCCAGCAGAAGGCTCCTTTGACGCGGGATGACCACCGCGCTTTCCTTTTGATCGGTTTTGTGGGCTATGTTGTCTCGGTAGGACTGCAATTCATCGGCACCCGCCTTTCATCGGCCCATAACGGCGCCATTATTACCTCGGCCAGTCCGGCCTTCATACTGCTGTTTGCCGGGCTGATGCTGGGTGAAAAGCTGACGACGCGCAAACTGCTTTCGGTACTGATGGCAACCGCGGGGGTGATCATCGTTGTCGGCTGGGATACCGGCACCGGCGGCGAATGGGCGCTGGCCGGCAACCTGGCGCTGATCGGTGCCGCGGTCACCTGGGCGCTGCTTTCCGTTCTGGCCCGGAAATTCTCCGCCAACCTGTCTCCGCTGGTGATTACGACCGGTGCCGTATTCTGGGCCGCAATCATGACAACCCCGATCATGTTCGTGGAATGGCGTTTTCTGCCGGTAACCGGCCTGGACAATCCGCTGTTATGGGGAGCCGTAATTTATCTGGGGGTAGTTGCGACAGCCGGCGCCTTCTATTTCTGGAACAAGGGGCTCAGCCTGGTGGAAGCGGGTACCGGCTCGGTTTTCTTCTTTCTGCAGCCGGTGGTGGGGGCAGTGCTGGGATGGCTGGTTCTGGGAGAACAACTTACGACATCCTTCTTCATCGGCGGGGGCGTTATCATGTTGGCGGTGCTGATCGCTTCGCTGCCGTCACGCTCCGCCTTCTCCTCAAGCAGGTCAAAATAGAGCCGGGTGCTCAGTTTGAGCACCCGGCTCTGCACGGCATCTACTCCACCCAGTCATCATCCTCTTCGATCGGCGCGAATCCGCGCCGCATGGTGTTCTCGGTAACCACCCTCGGATCCATGAAATGCAGCAGGTAATCCGGCCCGCCGGCCTTGGTACCGACGCCGGACATGCGTGAACCGCCGAATGGCTGGCGGTTTACCAAGGCTCCGGTGTTGTTGCGGTTGATATACAGGTTGCCGACGCGGAACTCGCGCCGGGCCTGGGCAAGGTGCTCCGGGCTGCGGCTGAAGATGCCGCCGGTCAACGCAAAACGGGTGGAGTTGGCCCATGCAATGGCCTGGTCGAAATCCCTGGCGCGCATAACCGCCAGTACCGGCCCGAAGATTTCCTCCTGGGCAATACGGTGTTCGGGAGTAATGCCGCCGATGATCGTCAGCGGCACCCAGTAACCTTCTCCGCCCGGAACCGGGCTGGAATAGAGCAGCCGGCCTTCCTGCTTTCCAAGCTCGATATATTCCTTGATGCTCTTCATGGCCGCGGCATCCGACACGGCTCCCATCGTGTTCGCGGGATCCTCGGACGGTCCCACCCGGTAGACTTTGGCCGCCTTGACCAGGCGCTCCACAAATTTGTCGTAGACCGCATCAAGCACAATCACGCGCGAACAGGCCGAACATTTCTGCCCCTGAAAGCCGAAGGCCGAGTAGAGCACATGCGGCACCGCCTCATCCAGATCGGCGTCGTCATCGATGATGATGGCGTTCTTGCCCCCCATCTCGGAAATGATCTTTTTGACGTTGGGCTGTCCGGGATGTACCCTGGCGGCGCGCTCGATGATGCGCAGCCCGACCTCCACCGAACCGGTGAAGGCGATCAGCGATACATCGGGATGGTCAACCATGAAATCTCCGATCACTGATCCCTTGCCCGGCACGTAGTTCAGCACACCGGCCGGCAGCCCCGCCTCCCGGAAAATCTCCACCAGCTGCCAGCCGATGATGCCGGTCAGGTTGGAGGGCTTGAAGACCACCGGATTGCCGGCGACAATCGCGGCCGATGCCATTCCCAGGCTGATGGCCAGCGGGAAGTTCCAGGGGGAAATGATTGCCGCGACCCCCTTTGGCTCGTAAAAATAGTGGTTGATTTCGCCCGGCGCATGTCCGATGCGTTGCGGCTCGCCATAGCGGATCATCTCGCGGGCATAATATTCGAGAAAGTCGATGGCCTCGGTGACATCGGCATAAGCCTGATCCCACTGCTTGCCGATCTCCAGAACCTGCCAGGCCGACAGCTCGAAGATGCGCTTGCGGGCTGCCTCGGCCGCCTTCAGAAGATACCCCGCACGGTCACGGGGACTAGTGTCGCGCCAGGCCGGGAAGGCCTTTTTGGCGGCGGCGACAGCCTGGCTTACATCACCGGTTCCAGCCTGGCAGATCCTGCCCAGTACCTCGCCCGGGTTGGCGGGGTTGACCGTGTTATAGGTGTCGCTCGTCACGATTTCACGGCCGTCGATGCAGAGCGGATAGGTCTTGCCCAGTTGCGTCCGGATCCTGGCAATCGCAAGCGGGAAAGCCGCGCGATGCCCGGGCCGCGTGAAGTCCACCATCGCTTCGTTATCGAACCGCGCCAGTCCGCCGGGGCCGGTTTTTATCTCCCGCTTTTTTTGCAAACGCAGGTTGCGTTCTTGTTCGGCCGTGACGGCCGGATCTTCCAGCAGGCGCTCGATCTGGGCCTCCTCGGCGAAACTCTGCCGCAGGAAGGATTCATTGGCGGTGTTTTCCAGCAGGCGGCGCACCAGATAGCCCATGCCGGGGACCATATTTCCATAGGGGCAGTAAAGGCGGATACGGCCGGCAACCTTGAGGATCCCCTTGCGGACCGGTTCGGCCATGCCATACAGCACCTGGAATTCATAGCATGATTCAGGCACGTTCAATTCCTGGGCCATCTCCATCACCGCCGATATGGAGCGGATATTGTGGGAGGCGCAGGCAAAGTGGCAGATGCGGTGGTTCTCAAGGATCATCTTCGACTGGCGTTCAAAGGCTGCGTCACTCTCGGCCTTGATTGTCCAGACCGGAACCGCCCACCCGTTCTGCTTTGCCTTGACACCTTCGTAGTCCCAATAGGCCCCTTTTACCAGCCGCACCGAAATCCGGGTTTTCCGCTCATCGGCCCAGGCCAGCAGGTCGGCCAGATCCTTGTCCGTGTCCTTCAGGTAGGCCTGCAGGACAATGCCGATATGCGGGTAGTCGAGGTATTCCGACTTGAGGCGGCGATACAACTCGATGATGATATCCTTGTGACGGTACGATTCCATATCGATGCAGAGGAAGCCGCCCACTTCGACAACCTTGGCGGCGATGCGACGCAGCTGCTTCAGCATGGCTTCGACCGAACCCTCGAAATCTTGCGGATTGGCCAGGGCGAAGAGCGCGGTCGGCTTTACGGCAATGTTTATGCGCGGGGCGTGTCCCCAATCGAGAGCGCTGTCGCCCCCCGCGCCCGGCAGCCCCTTCCAGCCCTGCTGTTCCTTCTTCAGGCTTTCCAGCACCTCCAGGTAGGTGCCGACGTACTCCTCGGCTTCTTCCTCGGTGAGAGTCGCTTCGCCGAGAACGTCCACAACTGCGGCAAAACCC
>CAYWJJ010000034.1:0-18070 GCA_964458105.1 uncultured Geobacter sp. | reverse complement strand
GACCGCCTCCCGGGTGTTCTCGCCGACGATAAACTGGCGGGCCATTTCCTGGATGTTGGCTGAAATAACCTTGTTGAGCACCGCTCCACCCAGAGAGCCCAGCATGCCGGCCATCTTTGCCCCGCTCTGAAGTACCGGTGGCATATCCTTTTCTTCGCCGAAATACTCGCGGATATGGTCGGTAAGCAGCTTGCCGGTGGTCAGTGACGGAAAGGCGTCCACGAAGCGGAACATCTGGATCTTGAACTGCTCGTTCCGCATGCTCCAATCCATAACCTTGCCCATCCAGGCCCCCTTGTTGAAGAGGGATGGTTTTTCACCGGAAACGGTACTGAAGAAGCCCTTGCCACGTGCGATAATTTTCTGATTGAGCGCTGCGCTGTCCATTGATTGCTCCTTATCGATTCAGGAATGCTTTACTGCTTGCTAATGGTTTAACCATTGGTAAAATACTGTCGCCAGATTGTCAAGAAAATTTCAAGCCTGACGGAAACCGCTGACGGGAGTGAAGCCGGCCGCGAGCGCAGGCAGATACGTTTCAATACTACTGCAATATCCGCTCTATACAAGGCGGCGGCACTGTAATTATTGCGGACTGCCGCATGCTAATCATTCCAATTCCAGATCGAAGAAGATATCGAGGCGGCGAGGATTGAGGCTCCGAGGCGTACATTTCAGTACGTTGAGGAGCCGAAGACGAGCCAACGAAGATAGGGCTTTGATATGGAAATGGAATAACTTGTCACCGTTCAGCGTCAATGGTATGTTGGGCCAACCATTCGCGAAAGGGACATTTGACATGTTCAAACAGGTTAAACAGAACAAGGCTTATCAGGATGTGGTTGAGCAGATCCAGGAGGCCATCATAGCCGGCACCCTTAAACCGGGCAGCCTGCTCCCGGCGGAACGGGAACTGAAAGAAAAGTTCGGCATCAGCCGGGGAACATTGCGAGAGGCCTTGCGGGTGCTTGAACAGAAAGGGTTGATCGAGATTCGTACCGGTGTGGCCGGCGGTTCCATCATTCGGGAAGTCAATGGCGAGAAACTCAGTGAAAACCTCGGGTTGCTTATCCGTAACCGGGCGGTGTCACTGCACGACCTGGCCGAATTCCGCGAAGGCATGGAGGGGGGCGTGGCGGCCCTGGCCGCACAGCGCGCAAGCAAACAGGATGTGGGACTCCTGCAGGGGTTGCTGACGGAAGCCGAGGCGCATCTCAAACCGGGCCGCAAGGAGTGGGACGACTTTGTCCGCGCCGATGAGCAGATTCACCTGGCTCTGGTGCGCATAAGCGGCAACCCGCTTTTCATAACCGTGCTGACCAGTGTCTACCACAATATCCACACTTACTATGAGAATTACCTGCCCTGGAACAGGGCACTGCTGAAAGAAAATGTAAATGATCTGCGCGAGATCGTGGCTGCGGTTTCAGCAGCCGATGCGGAGCGGGCACGGGAAGCTGCCCAGGCGCATGTAAGGCGCTTCAACGCCCACATGGAGAAAAAGAAGGATTAAAATCCGGAATATCCATATACGCAAAAACGCCGTGCAGCTTCAGCTGCACGGCGTTTTTTTGTGTCTAAGCAGCCGACCGGCCCGCTAATCTTCCGACAGCAGCGTCCGGTCGTTTTCAAAGGTTTTATGACGGATCTGATGGAACTTCTCGATCAGCTTTTCAACGGTCAGCGCTTTCTTCTCCTCGCCCTCCACATCAAAGATGATCTCACCTTTGTCCATCATCAGCAGGCGATTGCCGAACTCGATGGCATGGCTCATGTTGTGGGTGATCATCATCGAGGTCAGCCTGTATTCCCTGATAAACTTGTGGGTCAATTCCAGCACGATCTGGGCATTTTTAGGGTCGAGCGCGGCCGTATGCTCATCCAGCAGAATCAGGTCCGGTTTCGACAGAACCATCATCAACAGCGTCAGGGCCTGGCGCTGTCCTCCGGAAAACATGGCCAGGTTTTCCTTCATGCGCTCCTCCAGCCCCATTCTGAGCTGAACCAGCTCAGACCTGAAAAAGTCGCGCATACGGTTGTTCAGACTGCGCTTCAGCCATTTGAACCCCTTTTTATAGGTGATCATCATGTTGTCTTCCAGGCTCATGTTGGAAGCGGTGCCGAGCAGCGGGTTCTGGAAGATCCGGCCGATATACCGGGCGCGCCGGTACTCCGGTTCACGGGTAATGTCGCGGTCGTTCAGGGAGATGGAACCCCGGCTGGGGATGATTGTGCCGGCGATCAGGTTGAATAGCGTGGACTTTCCGGCGCCGTTGCTGCCGATGACAGTGATGAAGTCGCCCTCTCTGACCGTCAGGTTTATGTTGTTGATGGCCTGGTTCTCATTGACGGTGCCGGGATTGAAGACCATGGATACGTTCTTGAGTGCTATCATTTTTCCACCATTGCCTTGATTGCGACCTTTTTCAGCTTCTTGCTCTGGGTTACCACCAGCAGCACGATGATCAGGAGTCCTTTGATCAGGTTGAGATCGTTGGGTGTCATCTCGATAATGTAACCGTAATAGCGCCCCAGGTACATGACCCCGTGAAAGAGGATCGAGCCGGCGATCGCACAGAGCGTCAAGACTCCGATGCGGTTGCTCTTCATGACCAGGAACTCGCCGATCATGACCGAAGCCAGTCCGGAGATGATGATGCCCTGGCCGAGGCCAACGTCGGCAAAGCCCAGGTATTGCGCCGCGAATGCGCCGGATATGGCTACCAGGCCATTGGAAAGGCCGACGCCGATGGTTTTGAGGGTCTTGGGGTTGACCCCCTGGGAGATGACCATCTGTTCATTGTTGCCCATGGCGCCCATGGTCATGCCCAGATCCGTACGGAAGAACAGATCGACCAGAATCTTGATGATGGCCACTACTACCACAAAGAAGATCAACAGCACATACTCGTCCGGCAGGCTGCCGCTGAACAGCTCGGACACCTTGGACAGAATGGTCTCCTGCTTGAGTACCGGCACATTGGCACGGTTGCCCAGGATGCGGATGTTGATCGAATAGAGCATGGTCATGGTCAGGATGCCTGCCAGCAGGTTGGGCACCTTGAGGTGATTGTGAATCAGAGCGGTGACCACGCCGGCCAGCACCCCTCCGATGAACGCCACCAGCAGAGCCAGCCAGATGTTGGTGCCGAGCAGTATGCATTGAACCATCAGTGCCGCGCCCAGCGGGAACGACCCGTCTACCGTCAGATCCGGAAAATCCAGCACCCTGAAGGTGACAAACACCCCCAGCACCATAATTCCATATATCAGCCCTTCTACCAGAATCCCTTCAATCATAGCCGCGCCGTGTATCCTTTTAGTGATAAAAATAGAGCCAGGCAGCAGAGTCGGCTACCTGGCGTCAGTTGATCTTATTTCTTGGTCAGTTTGCCGTTTTCCACGACCTTGTCGGCACTCTTGACAATATCCTTGGGAAAGGTCAGGCCCAGTTTTTTGGCCACATCCAGATTGATCAGCAGATCCACATCGCTGGTCTTGGTCATGAACTGGGTCGGAATCTGTTCCGGCTTCTTGCCCTTCAGGATTTCAACAACCAGTTTGCCGGTGGCTCTGCCCATCTTGTAGTAATCAAAGCCCCAGGCAGCCAGAACCGGGTAGTTTTCCGCGGAACTCGGGTCAGCCGACATGATCGGCACCTTGGCTTTCATGGCCACGTCCGTAACCGCGCTCATGGCGGACACGACGGTGTTGTCGGTGCTGATGTACAGTGCATCCACACGCCTGATGATGGCCTGGACCGCCTGCTTCACCTCGGAGGACTTGGAAACGGTGGTTTCCACGAATTCGATATTCAGCTCTTTGCAGACCTGCTTGACAATGCCGGCCAGCACGACCGCATTCTCTTCGGAGCTGGTGTAGATATGGCCCAGGCGTTTGACCTTCTTGACCTTGAGCAGCAGCTCGAGCTGCTGTTTGACCGGTGTCATGTCGGACACGCCGGTGACGTTTTTGTCTCCCTTTTTGAGCGATGCGACCAGGCCGGCCTTGACCGGATCGGTAACGGCGGTGAACACGATCGGAATGCCCTTGAGTGTATTCACCAGTGACTGGGAGGTGGGAGTTGCAACACCGACGGCCAGGGTGACCTTTTCCGACTGGAATTTGGTGGCGATGGAGGCGGCCGCATTGATATCGCCGTTCGCGTTCTGCAGGTCATACTCGGCATTGATTTTCGCAGCTGCCAGTTCATCCTGCAGGCCTTTTACAACGGCATCAAGAGCGGGGTGTGAGACAATCTTGGACACGCCGATCAGGACCTTTTTCGGGGCTTCCGCCGCAAAGGCGGTTGAGAACAACGTCATGGAAACCAGCAGAAAGACAGCTAACAGGCCCAAACTCTTTTTCATCGTATTCCTCCTAGACCATACAGTGGGATGTTCAGCCGGTTATCGAGAAGATAACGATGGTTCGGCTGCAAGATTAAAAACAGTATCACTCCGGGCAAGTTATCGTCAACGTGATTGTATTGGTCCACATTTTTTCATTTACGGATACAAGCATGGTTAGGTATAACATGTTCCCGTCGTTTATCTGTTATTAAAGGAGTACGTATGCCCAAGACACTGTTTGCAGTTATTTCGGCCGTCCTGCTGATCGCATTGCCGTTTGCTTCCACGGCAGCGCCGCTAAAAACATATGTGGCCGAATTCAACGTTACCGGAGCACCAAACAAGGACGAGCTTAAAGTAACGCTGCAGGGGTTGCTGGCCTCCCGCCTGAACCCGGAGCAGATACAGCTGGTTGAGAAGCCGGATAAGGCCGAATTGCTGATGACCGGCAGCTATGCCCTGTTCGGGAAAATGTTCAGCATCGATGTGCTCCTCAAGAACGTCCTCAACGGGACCATGACCAAGGTCTTCGAGCAGGGCGAGAGTCAGGACGACCTGATTCCGGCTTTCGGCCGTCTGGCACGGAAGCTCGACCGGGAACTTGCGAAGAGCCAGCCCGTAGCTGCATCACCCTCGCTTCCTGCTCCGGTGCCGGTGGCCGCGACTGTCGCGGCTGCTGCCGTGGCTCCTGCCGCTGCCTACAAGATTGAAGCCCCGCTTGCCAAAGCAGAAGAAAGCTATGTAGTCAAGTCCAACATTCCAAGCCGCAATACCCCCGGAAGCTGGACAAGCGATCCCCTGAGCGGAGTGTTCACCTCTATCGCCCTGGGGCGAACACTTCCTTCCGGCGAGCGTGAAATCTTTATGGCCGGAGAACGTTCGATCCGCTACCTGCGCAAAGGCACGGATCTGAAACAGATAGCTGAAGTTTCCGTCCCGGCTTCCGCCAAGATACTGGCCATCGACTCAGCCGATCTGGACCATGACGGCACACCTGAAATCTACGTATCCATCGTGGATCGCAAGACCATCAGTTCACGTGTATATCAGCCTTCGGAGACCGGCCTGGAACTTGTTGCCGGCAACCAGCCCTGGTTGTATCGCGGCATTGGCCACGATCTCAAGGGACGTATGATCTTTGCCCAAGCTGTCAGCAGCAGCGGGGAATATTTCAACGACGTTGCCGAACTGGTCAAATCAGGCAGCCGTTTCGAAACCCGCAACAACAGGACGCTTCCCCGCCCCGGCAATATCTTCAACTTCAGCCTCTTCCGTGATGCATCCGGTGCTGAAAAAATGGTTATTATGGACGAAGACGGCTACCTGATCATCCATGCGGCGGACGGCAGCGAGCTCTGGAAGAGCAGCGACAAGTACGGCGGATCGGAGACTTTTTTCAACTATGAATCCGTTGCTCAGCTAAGGGCCAAGGGAGACAAATATCGCTGGAACTTCCTGGAACAGCGCATCACGGCACTGCCTGACGGGACCTTGATCGTCCCTCGCAACGACGGGACCTTCAGCATCGGCAACAATCGCTCCTATAACAAGCATTCCATATTTGGCCTGCAGTGGAGCGGCTCCATACTCAGGGAGGCCTGGCACACCCGGCTGACGCCGAGCTACCTGGCCGATTACGCCTTTGACGCCGCCACGCGCGAGGTGGTGCTGCTGGAGGTTGTTCAGAAAGCGGGGCTGTTCGGAACCGGGAAAACGGCCCTTTCGATAAACAAGCTGGACTAGATGTTTTTTGCCTTCGAGCCGGGAAGCTTTCTGACAAAGCCAACGGCTCCTTCTGCTCAGACAACATTTGCATGCATTCAATAGTTTCTTGACAGCTTAGATAGAGTCCGTCATTGTTTCTGAATTATTTATGCGAAAAACAATCCACCTGAAATTCATTTCCTGGGTTCTTCTTGCGGTCATTTCGGCCGTCACAATTCATTGCGTGCATGAAAGCGCACATGCCATGCAAAATCACGCGGCGGCAGCAGCAGACGAGCACCTCTCACATGCTGAAATATCCGCGTCTCACCAATGCCCCTGTTCTCCTGTCGAGCAGCACAATAATCATGATGGATGCGATACCTGCAGCAACTGTGTGTGTCATGCGCCCCTGACCATCCAACCGTTTCATTTAAGTTATAACCCGACCATTTCAGACTTGAACACTTTTGACCCATTCAAGCATCTACCCAAAGTCTATCTTACCAAGTTTATCCCCCCGCAAAAACAGGCCTGAAACACCACGATGAGGCTGAAGCTTTTCCCTCGCCCGGAGGGACGGCTCTATCTTTATTCCCCATCGCGGTCCATGCACAATCCATCAAATACATAAAAACTGAATAAAGGGAGGTTCTTCCATTGGGAACAACTGCATTTTTACGAGGGGCTTTGCTGCTGGTACCCGGAATCGTATCTGTTCTATCGTCAACCCCGCTGTTCGCAGATACACAAAAACTGGCACTGCCCCAGGTAGTCGAGCTTACGCTGCAGAATAACGGCGACCTGAAATCGTTTCGTGAAGAGAAAGGTATTCGTGACGCCGGCAAGGTCAGAGCGGGCCTCCTGCCAAACCCGACTCTTGAACTGGAAGGCGGCACAGGCGCTTTGACCGGCAGCAGTTCCGAAAACAACCTGTCGCTGGGGGTGTCGCAGGAGTTCTTGCTGGCGGGAAAACGGCAGAAACGGCTTGCCATCGCCGAGCGGGAACTGGAGATGTACCACTGGCAATTGGCCGATCGCAAGCGAATGCTGCGCGAAGAGGTCAAGAGCGTCTTCTACGATGTCATTTTGGCGGAGCAGCGGGTTGCCCTGGCGGATCGTTCCGTTGGGCTCAATCGACAGCTTTTTGATGTGACCAGGGAGCGCCTGGCGGCTGGAGACATTCCCGAGCTGGAAATGAACCTGGCCAAGGTCGAGCTGGCACGGGGTCAAGGTGCCCGGATTGAGGTCGAAAGAGCGTTGAACCGGAATCAGGCCCGGTTGTGGACGCTGATGGGGGTATCGCCGGGCGAAGCACCGGCGTTGGCCGGAGCGTTTGAAACCGAAAACGACCTGGCGAAAAATCTGGTTGCTCTCAAGCAGCTGGCCAAAGACAAACGACCGGATCTGAAGGCACTGCAAGCCGAAAAAGACCGGGGCGAGTCGGATATCATCCTTGCTCAGTCCGAAGCAATTCCGAACCTGACGGCCGGCCTTGCTTTGAAGCGGGACACAACCGCCATGGAGATCGGCGGGGTGGAAGGCAAGGACACGGCCTATACCATAGGCTTGAGGCTGTCCCTGCCGATTCCGCTGTTTGACAGGAATCAGGCCGGGGTTCAGGAAGCCCGGGTCAAAAAGAGCAGCAGTGAAAGCCGCTTGACGGCCGCCATCAGAAACTCCGAACGGGAAGTGGAGACGGCCTACGCCAGCCTGCTGAATGCCGAAAAAGTCCTTTCGCTTTACAAATCCGACATCATTCCCCAGCTCGAAGAAAACCTGCAGCTGACCCAGGAAGCCTATAAGCTTGGTGAAGTCGGTATTCTGGCTGTCATCCAGGAACAGAAGAAATTCTTCGAGATCAGCGACAGCTATCTGCTGGCCCGGCATGACCGCCAAGCAGCCCTGACAAGGCTGGAAACGGCCGTGGGAGCCTCGCTGGAATGACCGTAGGGGCGATCCTCGTGATCGCCAGTTATCGGGCAAACACAAGGTTTGCCCCTACATCGCATACGAATAATTCGGAGGAATCTGTGAACAAAAAAGCGATCATTATCGGACTTATTCTGGCCGTAGCCCTGGGGGGCGGCCTTTACTATCGATCCGCCAACCTGAAAAGCAGCGGCGGGGAACATGCCGAACACAAGGAAGAAGCCGGCCACAAGGAGGAAAAGCCCGGCGGCAATCAAGAAGGCAAGGAACACAAGGAAGAGAAAGAGGGTCACGATGAGCATGGCGAAGAAGGCCTGCTTAAGATGTCCGCCGAGGCGCAGAAGCTAAACGGTATAGTCGTCGCTCCCGCAAAAAAACAGCGGCTGGCCGGCACGATCAGCGCCACCGGCAAGGTGGAGGCCAATGCCGACCGGATCGCCCACGTCTCGCCCCGCATCAGCGGCAAAATCGTGGCGGTCAGGGCTTCTCTGGGGGACAGCGTCTCGGCCGGGCAAGCTCTGGCGACCCTGGACAGCGTCGAACTTGGCGAAGCCCTGGGGCGCTATCATCAGTCAAAAACCAGGCTGGCCCTGGCCCAGTCCAACATGGATCGAATCAAGAGCCTGGTGGAGAAGAAAATCGCGGCCCGCAAGGACATCCTCCAGGCCGAGACCGATTACAAAATGGCCCAATCCGAGCTGAATACCGATCAGGAGCGTTTGTCACTCTATGGCGTCTCCGCCTCGGACCTGCGCGGAGAAGACCACAAAAGGCCGCTCCTGCCGGTCAAGTCACCGATCAGCGGCATTATCACCGAGAAGCACGCCATCGTCGGAGAGCTTTCCGATCCCTCCAAAAGTCTCTACACCGTGGCCGACCTTTCGTCAGTCTGGGTGCTGGTGGACATCAACGAAAAGGATCTGGCCAAAGTGCGCAAGGGGCAGACAGCCGTTGTCACCGTCGGCGCCTTCCCGGACCTGAGACTGAAGGGGCGTGTAACCTACATCGCCGACCTGGTCAACGAAGCGACCCGCACGGTCAAGGCCCGCATAGAGGTCGCCAACCCCGGCCGCAAGCTGAAGCCGGAGATGTTTGCCACGGCTGAAGTGGCACTGGCTGCCGGTGCGGCAACCGTGCTGGCTGTGCCGGAGGAGGCCGTGCAGGAACTGGATGGCAAAAAGCTGTTGTTCGTCACGGAGAACGGTACCGAGTTTGAGCGTCGTCCGGTGGAACTGGGGCGTGCCGCAGCCGGCCTGGTCGAAGTGACCGGCGGACTCAAGGAAGGGGAACGTTACGCCGTCAAGGGGGGCTTCGTGCTGAAGTCGGAGATTAAAAAAGGCGAGCTGGAGGGGCATAACCACTGATGCTAGAGAAAATAATATCCTATTCGCTGAAGCAGAAGGGGATGGTGATCTTTCTCTCCCTTCTTATTATCGCCTTCGGGGCCTATTCCTATCTGAAACTGCCGATTGACGCCTTCCCGGATGTGACCAACATCCAGGTCGAGGTTATCAGTCACGCGGACGGGCTGTCCGCAATTGAAATCGAGCGCAATGTAACCTACCCGATCGAGACCGCCATGCGCGGCCTGCCGGACATCGAGCAGATGCGGTCAGTCACGAAATTCGGCCTGTCGATCGTCACGATCGTTTTCAAGGACAACGTGGATATCTATTTTGCACGGCAGCTGGTGTTCGAGCGGCTGGCCGAGGCGAAGGAAAAGGTTCCCAAAGGGGTTGAAGTGGCCATGGGACCGATCGGCACCGCCATGGGGGAAATTTATCAATACACCCTGGAAGGGAAGATTCCGGATGATCCGCAGCAGAAAATCGCCTACCTGACCAACCTGCGGACGATTCAGGAGTGGATCGTCACCCCGCAGCTGAAAAGCGTGGCCGGGGTGAATGAGATCAATTCCTACGGCGGCTACTTCAAACAATACCAGGTGGTCGTAGCGCCTGAAAAACTGCTGAAATACGGCCTGACCGTCGACGACGTCTACTCGGCCATCGGCAGTAATAATGAAAATGTCGGCGGCAATGTGCTTGAACGGGGCACGGATCAGTACATCGTGCGCGGTGTCGGCCTGATCAAGGATCTCAGCGACATTGAAACGATTGTCCTGAAATCCCAGGGGGGCACGCCGACCTATATCCGGGACGTGGCCCAGGTCAAGGTCGGCGAAGCGGTGCGCATGGGCGCCTCGCTCAAGAACGGCAAGGATGAATGTGTCGGCGGCATTGCAATGATGCTGCGCGGCGAAAACAGCCGCGACGTCGTGCGCCGGGTAAAGGAAAAGGTTAAGGAGATCAACGGCAACAACATGCTGCCGGACGGCATCAGGATCGTCCCCTATTACGACCGCAGCGATATTGTCAGCTCCAGTGTCGGCACGGTCAACAAGGCCCTGATCGAAGGCTCGGTCCTGGTTCTGATCGTGCTGTACCTGCTGCTGAACAGCATCCGGGGCAGCCTAGTGGTGCTGATCGCCCTGCCGCTGTCGCTTTTGGCCACCTTCATTGTCATGAAGCTGGCCGGCATCAGCGCCAACCTGATGTCGCTAGGGGGGCTGGCCATCTCGATCGGCATGATCATCGACACCACCATTATCCAGGTGGAAAACGTCCAGCGCCATTTGAGCGAGGAGGGGGGCAGGCATCCCAAACTGTTTACGGTGCTGAAGGCGGTCATGGAGGTCCGTAAGCCGAGCATCTTCGGCGAGCTGATCATCGCCATCACTTTTATTCCGATCCTGTCGCTGGAAGGGATCGAAGGGAAAATGTTCGGACCGCTGGCGATTACGGTTGCCATTGCGCTGTTGGCTTCGCTGTTTCTCTCCATCTTTGTCATTCCGGTGCTCTGCATCCTGTTTCTGAAGCCGCATCCGGAAAAGGAAAGTTTCATCATGAAGCATGCCACGAAGTGGTATCTGCCGCTTCTGGAATATGCAATGAACAGCAAAAAGGTAATTCTGAGTATCGCCACTGTTTTCCTGATTGTATCCCTGTTTCTGGTTACAAAACTGGGTACCGAGTTTATCCCAGCCATGGATGAAGGCTCGTTTGACATGGATATCGCCATGCTGCCCGGTGTTTCCCTGGCAAAAGCGATGGAAGTCAACCAACAGGCCGCGGCCAGGCTGAAAAAGTTCGACGAACTGGATATTATCGTGGGACGAACCGGCCAGACCGGCGTTGCCATGGACACCCGCGGGGTGGACAAGACCGCCTATGTGGGGATTTTCAAACCGAAGGAGCAATGGAAACGGGACATCTCCAAGGAGGATCTGATCAACGAGATGCGTACCTCGCTGGAATCGGTGGCGGGGATCAGCTTCGGTTTCAGCCAGCCGATCCAGTGCCGGATTGACGAGCTGGTGGCCGGAACCCGTGCCCAACTGATTGTCAAACTGTTTGGCGACGACATCGATCTGCTCAGCCAGAAATCGACCGAAATAGCCAGGGTGCTTTCCACCGTCCGGGGCGGAACCGACCTCAACGCGGAAAAGGTTTCCGGCCAGCCCTACCTGACGATCAACATCGACCGGGCCAGGATCGCCCGCTATGGCCTGAACATCAGCGATGTGCAGAAGGTGATTGAAATAGCGGTGGCCGGCAAATCAGCCTCCCAGTTCTATGAACAGAACCGCAATTTCGACATCACCGTGCGTCTGCCGGAAGAAAAACGCAACTCGCTGGAAGCGATCAGGAATTTGCTGATCACCACCAAAACCGGAATCAACGTGCCGCTCGAACAGCTGGCGGAAGTGAAGATGGTCGAAGGGCCGGTGCAGATCAGCCGCCAGGACGGTATCCGCAGAATCGGCATCGAGATGAACATCAGCGGCCGGGATATCGGTAGTTTTGTCGCTGAAGCCAAGCAGAAGATCCAGGAAAAGGTCAAGCTGCCACCCGGTTATTATCTGACCTGGGGCGGTCAGTTCGAAAACCAGCAGCGGGCCATGGGCAAGTTGGTGATCATCGGTCCGGTGGCGATCGCCCTGATCCTGCTGCTGCTGTACACGACCTTCCGCTCCATCCGCCTGGCGCTGCTGGTCATTTCCAATCTGCCCTTCGCGCTGATCGGCGGCGTCTTCGCCCTCTTTCTGTCGGGGCAGTATCTGTCCGTGCCCGCTTCGGTCGGCTTTGTGGTGCTGTTCGGCGTGGCCGTGCTGAACGGGTTGGTACTGGTGTCACGCATCTCGCAACTGCGCGAAGAGGGCTTTGAGCTGCAGGAGGCCATCAGAAAAGGCAGCCTCGACCGGTTGCGGCCGGTGCTGATGACCGCCTCAATTTCAATTTTCAGCCTGATACCGATGCTGTTTGCCGGCGGGGCCGGTTCCGAAATACAGAAACCGTTGGCAACCGTTGTCGTGGGTGGATTGGTGACGTCAACCCTGCTGACGTTGTTGATTATTCCATCGGTATATAGCTGGTTTGAAAGCAGGAAGGCTGATGCGGAAATGTAGGATTTTGGATTATTCTCAACGGGCACCATTACAGGGAGAATTCTATGAAAGAGATAAAAGCGATCATCAGACCGTCAAAATTATTGGAAGTAACCGAAGAACTTCATGAGATTCAAGGATTGCCGGGAGTGACCATATCAGAAATAAAGGGTTTCGGCAAAAGCAGGGCCAGAAATGCGGCAGACAAGATCGTCTATGAGATGGTAGAGTTCATTCCGCGCATACAGTTGGAGGTTGTTGTAAATGACGAAATGGTTGATGACGTTGTCAATGTGATTCAGAAATATGCACATACCGGCAATACCGGCGATGGGAAGATCTTCGTGTCCTCTGTTGATGAGATAGTGAAGATACGGACAAATGAACGGAGAATTGATGCGATTTAGATGCATCTTGATCTGACGATGCAACAGCCTAAAGAATGGCTTTCGGAGTCCTGGGCATGACCTGAAAAGGCTCATATAAACAGATGTTGCAGGTTGAGGAAAACAGTCACCATAAAGTGTGGTAAAGTTGTCACCACACTGAGGGTGGCCGTCGGAAGTATGCCGCACCGATTTTCACTACTGATTAAAGGAAGAGGCCGTCAAGCATGTGACAGCTGACGGCTGTGTCAGGGCAGAGCACCCATGATGAGCGAGAAATCCAGCGAAACAATCAAGAGCTCTTCAGATTTCAGGACCGTTGCCGACGCCTTGGAAATTCTCGGCGGAAAAACGCGCAAGAACCGGCTCGCGAGACTGATGCCGTTTTTGGGGCCGGCTTTCATAGCCAGCGTGGCCTATGTGGACCCGGGCAACTTTGCAACCAACATCCAGGGGGGCGCACAATTCGGCTACATGCTGGTCTGGGTCATTGTGGCCAGCAACCTGATGGCGATGCTGATCCAGACCCTGTCGGCCAAACTCGGTATCGCCAGCGGCAAGAATCTGGCCGAACAGTGTCGCGAGAATTTCCCCAGGCCGGTGGCCTATGCCATGTGGGTCTTGATGGAGCTGGTGGCCATGGCAACGGATCTGGCGGAGTTCCTGGGGGCGGCCCTGGGATTCCAGCTTCTGCTGGGAGTGCCGCTCTTTGCGGGCGCCGTTCTGACCGCCATCGTGACACTGCTAATCCTGGCTCTCGAACGCTATGGCTTCCGGCCGCTGGAAGCGGTTATCTCCGCCATGGTCGGGGTGATCGCTCTCTGCTATCTGATCGAAACCTTCATCGTCAAGCCCGACTGGGGACAGATTGCCTATCATGCCTTTGTGCCGCAGTTTTCGGGTGCTGAAAGCGTGCTGCTGGCCTCGGGCATACTCGGAGCAACGGTCATGCCCCATGCGATTTTTCTGCATTCATCCCTGACCCAGGGGCGCATCGTGGTCAGAGACAAGTCCCGGCTGCAAAGCCTGTATCACTTCGAGATTGTGGATGTGGTCATCGCCATGGGGATCGCGAGTTTTGTCAATGCCGCCATGCTGATCATGGCGGCTGCGACTTTCTATAAAACCGGGCTCACTCAAATCGCCTCCCTCGAAGAGGCTCACCGCACCCTGGAGCCGCTTTTGGGAAGCTCCGCCAAATGGATCTTCGGCCTGTCGCTGCTGGTTTCAGGGCTGTCGTCGTCGGCCGTAGGAACCAGCGCGGGGCAAGTGATCATGCAGGGCTTTCTCAGACGCCACATACCGATCTGGATCAGACGCCTGGTAACCATGACCCCGGCAATGGCTGTCATCCTGATGGGGCTGGACCCGACCCGCACCCTGGTGATCAGCCAGGTGGTGCTCAGTTTCGGGCTTCCTTTTGCAATCATACCGCTGGTGATGTTCACCAGTCGCTCCGACATCATGGGAGAACTGGTCAACAGGCGCATCACCACCATCCTTGCCGGCCTGATCGCGGCGGTCATCGTCGTGCTGAACGTCTACCTTCTGTATAAAACTCTCATCACAGGGTGAACCATATGTTCAGACATCTCCTGATCCCTTTGGACGGCTCCAAAATGGCGGAAGCGGCACTGCCGGCCGCCGCTTTCCTGGCGGAAAAACTCGCCAGCCGCGTCACGCTTATGCATGTGGTAGAGCGTAACGCCCCCAGTGAAGTCCATGGCCAATCCCATCTGAAGAATGCGCGAGACGCGTTCGCTTACCTCAGCGAGCTGTCGCAGCGGGCATTCTCCAAAGAAATATCGGTCGATTTTCATGTTCATGAGGCGGAAGTGGACAACGTGGCCGGGAGCATTGTTGCACACGCGGACGAATTGAAGCACGACCTGATCATCATGTGCTCCCACGGCCGCGGCAAATCACTGCACCTGTTCCTGGGAAGTATCGCCCAGAAGGTGATCGGCCTGGGCTCGCTTCCGGTCTTGATTACCCATCCCGACCAGCAGGGGGGCCCCCCGCCCTTTTCCTGCCGCAATATCCTCGTCCCCCTGGATGGCGACCCCGACCACGCCAAGGCCCTCCCGGTTGCAAAAGAGATCGCCAAGGCCTGCCAGGCCGCCTTGCACCTGGCGATCGTGGTTCCCCGCTATAGCTCACTGGCCGGAAATGCCAAAGTTTCCGGTCGCATGTTTCCGGTCACCGCATCCAAAATCCTCGAAATGGCTGACAAAGATGCCCAAGAGCTGATCAGGACCGAGAGTGAATCACTTCACAGCCAGGGATTTGCGGCCAGCGGGCATGTACTGCGCGGAGACCCGGCAGAGATGATCGCGGATGCGGCCAACGTCGGCAGCGTTGACCTGACCGTCCTGGCGACTCATGGAAAAACCGGAATGAAGGCTTTCTGGGAAGGCAGCGTGGCGCACCGCGTCTGCAGTTTCAGCCGGGTACCGCTATTGCTGATTCCGCTGGCAAAGACCTGATACCAAGGTGCAATGAAGCGGATTGACAGAGATAAAGAATATATATGGATTGATACAACAACGCCCCGGATGAACGTCCGGGGCGTTTGAAGTTCAGTTGGATGTTTAAAACAGCTTATGCTCAAAGGAAAGATAGGCCATCACCCCATACTCTCCCTTGGAGGGGCCGACACCGATCGGCATGGAGATGCCCGGCACGATCTGAAGATTCTTGAGGTCAAACGCGTAGCGCAGCCCCGGATTGATGATGAACGAGTTGCTGTTTTCGGTAACGCCATTGGATACGACCGACTGCTCGGACGTGCCGACAAACTCCACCAGCGCGTTCAGGTTGCGGTTGACAAGGTAGACCAGGCTCATGCCGTAGTTCGTGTTGAAGGTGTCCGCCTTTGCTCCGCCAGGTTCCTTGGCGTTGGGTGTGAAGGTCATCCCCAGATTCCAGTGTGTGACAAAACGCTCGTTAAGTCTCAGGCTGAGCGGAAGATTGACCTGGTATCCTACCGTGCCGTTGCCCAACCCCTTCTTCTCGTCCCCGGTTGGCAGAATCAGCGAAAAGCGTGGCGAGACCGCCATCACACCCTCCTTGAAAATAAGCTGGTAGCGATAATTCAATGCCACATCGCCGAGCCCGGTATGCCGGCCTTCGTCCCGGCCAAGTTTTTCGAGCGGAATGGTGTAGGAGAGCTGGTGGGCTTGCTTGGGAACCGGCCATTCCTGGGTAAAGGAATAGGCCCAGGTATCCCCCTTCATGTACTGGAAGGTCTGAATCTCCTGAATAACACCATCTTCCTGGTTGTAGGCCTCTTCCATCAGAAATGAATTGTCCCCGATTTCTCGATAAGGCTCTTCCGCCAACGCTACCCCGACACTTGCCAGAATTACAAAAGCAGCTGTAATAAATATTTTGCGCATCCTGCCACCCCTCCATAAAGTTATTGAAAATCGTTTTCAATAAATACAGATAACCGATTACTTTGTCAACTATAAACAAACAAACGCCGTACAGCCGGTAAGGGCCGCACGGCGTTTGTGCGAATGTAAAACGGTACGTTCTGCAGTTTAGTCCATCTTGACCGGTACTTTGGCCTTAAGCACGAACTGTCCGCCCTTGACTGCCAGCAGGCAGAGCGGGGTCTTGATCGGCTCGCGGTTGGCGCGGATCGTAATCGTGCCGGAAACACCTTTGAAGTCCTTGGTCTTGGCAAGAGCGTCCTTGAATACCTTCGGATCGGTGCTGTTGGCGCGCTTCATGGCATCAGCCAGCATCATCAGGCCGTCATAACCCTGGGCATCAAAAAGGCCGGGCAGTGCGCCGTTGAACTTCTTCTTGAATGCTTCGATGAATTTGGCGGTCTCGTCGGAAGCCTGCTCTGGAGAAAAGCCCAGTGCCGACATGGAACCTTCGACAGCTTCGCCGCCCAGCTTGATGAACTCTGGTGAAAACAGGCCGTCGCCGCCGAACATGTTGGCTTTGATACCCTGCTTGCGGGCTTCCTTCATGATCAGGGCGCCTTCGGTGTAGTAGCCGGAGTAGAAGATGACATCAGGTTTCTTGGCCTTGATGTTGGTCACCTGGGCACTGAAATCCTTGTCGCCGTCTTTGACCTTCTCGTCGGCAACGATCTGGATGCCTTTGGCTTTGGCGGCATCGCGGAATGTCTGGGAAAGACCGACGCTGTAGTCATTGTTATCGGAGGTGATTACAGCAACTTTTTTGTAATTGAGGTCTTTAGAGAAGTATTCGATACAGGCCGGGATGGCAACGCTGTCCAGCAGAGTGTTGCGGAAGATGAAATCGCCGATTTCAACCAGGCCGGGGCCGGTAGCGCCGGCTGAGAGCAGAACCACGCCAGCCTTCTGGGCGATGGGGGCGACAACCTTGGAAATACCGGTGGTCGGATCGCCCAGGATGGCGACGACGTTGTCGCGGCTGATCAGCTTCTGGGCTACGGAAGCGCCTTCCTGCTTGTCGCCGCGGTTGTCCGCTTCAACGATCTCGATCTTCTTGCCATTGACGCCGCCGGCAGCATTGACTTCGTCGGCAGCCATTTTCATGCCTTCCAGAGTCGGTTTGCCGAACATTGCCACGTCACCGGTCAGAGCGCCCATAAAGCCGATCTTGATCGTGTCGCCGGCAGCTTTGGGTGCATCGGCCGGTTTTGCTTCTTCCTTCTTCTTGCAGCCGGCGGTCACCGACAGTGCCAATGCTCCAGCCAACAGAAGTGCAGCGGTCTTCTTGAAGTTCATAATTTCTCCTCTCCGTATACAAAGATGGTTGTAAAAACCCCGACATCCACTTTTGAATGTCGGGGCGGCAGTCAGACTAGAATGCGTACTTGAAGATCAGCTTGAAGTCGTAGGGGTTTTCGGGAGTGCCGTTGATAGCAACGTCCTTGTAATAGTCGCCCAAAATGACATAGGCAACGCGGGTGGAGGCGCTCAAGCCTTCCAGCAGCTGATAGGTGGCTTCGGCATTGATCTCGGTGCCCAGGTAGTTGCTTTCGTTTTTCTTACCGGTTTTGGTATTTAGAGGCTTGTTGGCATTGTCCTTGGCAACGGCGGCAAAGCCGGCATTGAAGGCGGTGGTCAGCTTGGCGTTGATCGGCAGGTCATAGCCGATGTAGCCGCCGATGGTTCCCTGATCCTTGTTGTTGGAATTGAAGACGATGGCGTTGTCGGTGGTGTAGGCGTTCTTGTCGCGACCCAAAATGACCATTTCGTTGTCGTAGTAGCCGTGCTCGCCGTTGGCCTGGCCATTAACTG
>CAYWJJ010000033.1:0-51469 GCA_964458105.1 uncultured Geobacter sp. | reverse complement strand
GACGTGCTGGTGCTGATCACCGACATGACCAATTACTGCGACGCCCTGCGGGAGGTCTCGACCGCCCGCGAGGAACTGCCGGGGCGGCGCGGTTATCCGGGCTACCTCTACTCCGACCTGTCGTCGCTCTACGAACGGGCCGGACGGATCCGCGGTCTGGCCGGCTCCGTGACGATGCTGCCGGTGGTGACCATGCCCGAGGATGATATCACCCATCCGATCCCCGACCTGACCGGCTACATCACCGAGGGGCAGATCGTACTGTCGCGCGAACTGCATCAGCAGGGGGCATTTCCACCGGTGGACGTACTCCCCAGCCTGTCGCGCCTGATGCAGCAGGGAATCGGCGAAGGACGCACCCGTGCTGATCACCGTCAGCTGGCCAACCGCCTTTACCGACACTACGCCCGCGGCCGGGACCTGCGCCGTCTGGAGGCCATCGTGGGGCGGGACGGCCTGGGGGAGCGGGATCGACAGATGCTGGATTTTGCCGATGTCTTCGAGCGGGAGTTGGTCCACCAGGGGGAGACACGACGCACGGTCGCGGAAAGCCTGAATAAAGGGCTGGCGCTGCTGCAGCGTTTTACGCTGGAAGGTTGAGGGAGGAACGGCCATGATCCACCCCACCCGCACCAACCTGCTGCTACTCAAGGAGAAGAGCCGCTCGGTACAGAACAGCAACGGCATCCTCAAGGCCCGGCGCCAGGCGCTGATCAAGGAGCTACTGGCCGCCAGCGCACCGTTTCTGTCATCGCGCGATGCGGTCCAGGCCGCCTACGGCCAGGCCGTGCGCGAGCTGGCGCTTTCCCTGGCCATCGAAGGGGATGATATGCTGGATTCGATTGCGGCCGTGGCGGAGCGGGACCTGGGTATTGAGGTCCGCGAGCGGAGCGTGATGGGGCTGCGCTACCGGGAGGTAGCCGTGCGAGAGTCGCCGCTGCGGCAGTTGGACGGGCGCGGCTACGACTACCGAATCACCACCCCCCGCCTGGAGGAGGCTCTGCAGCATTTCGAGCAGATCCTGCAGGCCATGCTGGAAATTGCTGCCTATGAAAGCAAACTCAAGCGGCTCGGCCAGGAGGTGGTACGGGTTACACGGCGCATCCGGGTGCTGGAGGAGCGCATCCTGCCCGAGCTGCAACGTCAGGTGAAGACGATCGCCCAGTTTCTGGGGGAGCGGGAGCGGGAGTCCTCCTTCCGGCTAAAGCGATTCAGGGAGCTGATTCCAACTTCAAATCAAGGGTAATTGTTCATACCAAGGTGCAATCAAAATGAGTACAAGGCGTCAAGGAGAGTGGCGACCGAGGCGTACTATCAGTACGTTGAGGAGCCACCGACGAAGGCAACGAAGTAATCGTTTGATTGCGACTTGGTATCAGGTTGACAGGGGTGAATTGATGCGCAATTCCGTTAAGAACATCCTCCCCTGGATCAAGGCGACAGTTTTCGTCCTGATTTTACTCGTACTCGGCGTCCTCGTCTGGCGGGCGGTGCCACCGGAACTTTTCGATCCTGACTGGATCGCGATATATCTACAGGAGTTGGGATGGTGGGCTCCCTTTGCCTACATCCTGTTACGAGTCGTTGCGATCATGGTGACAGTCGTCCCCAACGCTCCTCTGGACATCGCCGGTGGCATCCTCTTCGATCCCTTCTGGGGAACCATCTACTCCCTGCTCGGGAGCGAGGCCGGGGCGATAGTCTGTTTCCTCCTGGCCCGCTATCTCGGCCGAGAAGCGATCACTCGCCTGCTGCATCGGGAGATCACCTTCTACGACCGTATCGCTGATCGTCATCTGGCCTTCGTTGTTCTCTTTGCCCGTCTCGAACCGATCTTCTCGTTTGCCCTCGTCAGCTATGGCGCCGGCTTGACGCGGATGTCGCTGCGCGCCTTTGCCCTGAGCACGCTGGTGGGGATGGCCCCCGGCACGATCATCCTCAACTACTACGGCAAGAGTTTCTTCTCCGGTAATATCCTGCTGCAGATTTTCCTGGGACTCGCCTTCATCATCCTGATTCTTGTTATCCCGGTCTGGATCAAGCGCAAAAATCCCTGGGGCTGGTACGACAAAATGTCCGGCCGCGGCTAGCAGTTCGACGATTCGATCCTACCTCTCATAGTAAATCAGCTGTTATCTGCTAACGACTGACCTGGTTGCGCCCTCTGTTCTTGGCCCTGTAGAGCGCCTTGTCGGCCGCCTTCATGACTTCCGCCGCAGTTTTCAGATCCTTACCGCTTTCGGCCACACCGATACTGATTGTTACCGAGGCATAAGCACCCTCCCCCTTACCGGCGCGACTACCGCGCTGTCCCTTGCCCTGCCGCTGATCCTTCGGCCTCTCACCACTCCTCAAGGCCAGGCGATAGTCGGCAATTGCCGAACGCAATTCCTCCAGATGGGGCAACGCATCAACTGCCTGGCGACCGGGGAAGAGGATCGTGAATTCTTCACCGCCATAACGATACGCTTTGCCGCCCCCGCCCACGCCCGCCATCTTCCGCGCAACCATCTTCAGCACCTGATCCCCAACGTCATGGCCATAGGTGTCGTTGAACTTCTTGAAATGATCCACATCAAGCATGGCAACCGTATAACGCCGTCCGAGTCCATGCAGGTTTTCATTCAGGGACCGCCTGGACGGGATGCCGGTCAGATCGTCGCGAAAAGCCATGTTGTAGGAATCCCGCAACACACTTAGAGTAATGATCAAAGCCCCGGAGGCACAGTAGGCGGAATGGATGTCACGGTTGGTCAGCCAGTTGCAGGCGATGAAGAACGCCGCCAGCGCCCCGAGCATGCCGCTGTCGATGGGGGTCTGGCGCTTCAGCGCCAGCAGGGCAACGACAGCGAAACAGAATGCACCCGACACAATGGCCGGTTGCGGAATCATCAGACCGCTGATCAGCGGCAAGCTGGTATAGCTCCGAGCAATATACGGCAATAGATCCCAAAAGTGCCGGCGGAAAAGCCACACGACACCAGCCGCCTGCAGGGCCAGAAAAACGAAACGCAGACGGCCAACAACCGAAAGAAGCCCGCGCTCGCGCATCAGGGTAAACAGAACCATATTCAGCGGGATCAGTATGACAAAGGCCTGATAGACCCGATTGAGGCTGGGTTCGATCTGTTCACCTGACAGAAAAGTGCGGGAACTCCAATAGAAGAGCCCTAGCAAAAGCAGGGCCATAAAGGGACGAGCACGGTGAAAATGAATGGCAATGAACATGCCCAGGACAGTAATAAAATATGGCGATAAGAGCACCAGTTCCTGCCGGGCGGGTGCCAGAGCGTTGATGTGCGGGATAAGAAACCAGGTTGCAATCAGGATTGCCGTGGGGACGACAAATACGGGTATTTTTTTAATGATAAGAGTGGACAAATGAGAAACGCCCCCGGATGGTTGTGCATGCTATAACCTGTGTTGGCATACACTGTTAGACAAAGAACTGTCAACGCATTTCCGGCATCAGTTAGTCAACAAGCACCAATAGGGTCGACACTCTTCTGTGGATTTTCCGAGACCAGTACCTACCCGATTATTTCCATATGTGAACTGGTTGAACGACAGCAGATCACTGGTTCGATCAAATAACGCTATATACGTCATTTCGGATACATACATCGTGGTACTTGCAATCTAGTTTCGTAAGGCATAAGTTGCTTTAATAACCAGATGAACTTGTTTTGTGTACTTAACAGTTCACTTCAGGGAGGAGCCTACTTATCCATGAGCCGTCAAATGACTAATACCTCCGGTGGATTCGTGGACTTGCTTAAAACCAATTAACCATCCATTATAACTCTGTTAACTCAAATTTTGCTGTTGGACTAGCAAAGTCATTGGGGATAAAAGGAACAACTGCATTATATTGCGAATGGAAAAACTGAAGTCGGTTCCCGCAATGTTGCAGCATTGAAAAGAACAATCGACATGCAGAATGGGCAATGCTGCTGTTCGAAATCAAACTATTTGGGATGTAGGATACAAAAGGAGTCAATTTATGCGCAACATTTTCAGGAGTGGCTTCGCAATAGCCGTACTGGGGCTATTCCTTGCAGTAAGCATCAGCGCCTGGGCCACTTCTCACAGGTACGACACCGGGACAATGTCATCAATTTCGGATACAGAGATTATAATGTCCGGAAAAGCCTACAAGGTCTTACCGAAAACGAAGGTAGTTCTTAAAATCAAGGATGCCAAAGGCGCCTATTATGAACACAAGGGGCGTTTTTCGGATCTGAGGGTGGGAGAAAAGATCTTTCTCAAGGTGACAGGATACGACATTCTTGAAGTCGAAGTACTGAGGTGAGTACCATGAACGCCGGAATTTTGCAGGCACTACAACGTACCATTTTTTTTACAGCACTCTTTCTGAGTGTGTCCTATTGTCTATTATCTCCCTCGGTTTCTCCTGCAGCGACCATGAATGATTACTGCATCATGCCCCCTTTTGTCGCCCAGGCAGTGCCTCCGATGGTCATGTTTGACGTCAGCAGGGACCACAAACTGTACTATCAGGCCTATAATGACGGCGTGGATCTGAATGGTGACGGCCGCATTGACAACATGTACGACCACTCCATCGAATATTACGGCTATTTCAATCCCTACAAATGCTACACCCACACAGGCGGTTCCGGCAGCAACGACTATTTTACGCCTGCAGCAACGAACACCGACCGTTTTTGCGCCAGCGGGCAATGGGGCGGCAACATTCTCAACTGGCTTACCATGTCCCGGATGGATGTCATCAGGAAAGTTATGTACGGTGGACAGCGTTCCCAGGAAAGCCCGAAAGTGTTGCTCAATCGTGCTTACATTCCCCAGGATGCCCACAGCTGGGGCAAGGAATTTACCGGCAAGCTTTGCAGCAACGGCTCCACCTACAAGCAGATGTGTACAGCCGATGCTGACTGCGACACCGGGTACACCTGCCAGGACAAATCGATTAATCTGATAGGCATTGCCGCCCCGACGGCCGGAACACCATGCACAACGGCACCCGGTTATGCCACCAGCAATTCTCAGCCCGGTTACAAAAAAATGCTGGTCGTGCGCTACCCAAACACCAATGGTACCAACGATACAAATCACGCCACGCTGCTGCAAGGCTTTGACACCACCCAGTTTTTCACAGGATTCACCCCGGCCTTTGTGGATGACTTCAACGACACCATCCTTGACCCCACTAAAGACCATGGAGACAATTATGCGCAGATAGTAGTGGCGGAATTTTCAACCGGCAACAGCTGCAATAACAACTGTACAGATAAAAACCAGGGCGGGAGCTGGCAGTTTGCCATTGATGGTGATGATGGTGTTGAACTTGAAATCAGAAAAACATCAGACGGAAACATTTTGCAGGCCACGGATGGGGCAAACCAACTTGGATGGTACGGAGGACATGGCGCCAGTGGCGGACAGTCACGTTACAAAACATGGACACTCGCCCATGGGACCAAATACCGGGTGATTGTGCGCCACACGGAAGCTGGTGGACAGGATGGTGTAAAGGTCTGGTACAAGACTCCGGTAAACAGCGGCTGGAAAATTTTCGGCCAATCAACCATCATGGATGTCAATGCACCAAAAATCGTTACTTCCGGCGCCAGCGACAATACCTGTGCCCTTAAGAACGATACATTTCGAGACACCGGTGTGCCGACTGCGGTCAGCACAACAACCGGTCAGGGATACCACCTGTTCTGCAACACAACCCTGTCCGCCGGAGTTCCTTCCAGTGCCGCTGCTTCCCAGACGACAATATTGAGAAGGATCACGGATTCAAAGCATCGTATCTGGGAATGGACACTCAAGGAGCGGCCGGTCTGTGATGATACCTTTGAGGACGGATCCAGCGCCACCACCAACCGCACCGATTTTACGGTGCAGGCTGAGGTCTGTAAGAGCGGGGTCGGGACGCTTTCCGAAAAGAATCTTTTCGAGCGTTGCCGAAACTATGGAGGCACTTATTCCGCATCCACCGACACCTATTCCGGCGGCACCTGGATGCCGATCGGTCTTTTCCAAAAATATGGCGAATACAATCCCAACGACCCAAGCGGCATTACCAGGGTCTGCAGCAAGACCATGGGTAAATCCTGCAGCACTGATAATGACTGCGGTACTGGCGAAGGACTCTGCTTCGACAAATCCCAGATGTATTTCGGCGCCATGACCACTACCTACACTAAAAACACCTCGGGTGGTGTGCTGCGAAAAAATCCCGGTCCTGTATCCGACGAAGTCAACATGAATAACGGCACTCAGCAGACCTCGGAGAATACCAGGGGCAATCTGATCCACAGTATGGACCGTATGGTTGTGATTGATTTCGACTACGCTAGTCATTCATACTCAATTTGCGGCTGGATCTGGGATCGCCCCATCAATGAAGGGGAATGCAGGATGTGGGGCAACCCCCTGGCCGAGATGATGTATGAAACACTGCGCTATTTTGCCGGCAAGAACGCCCCGACCGCTGCCTATACCTATTCCACCACTGCCGACTCGGGCGTGAATCTTTCCAAGCCGGACTGGGGCTACACGAAAGGGAGCACGGTCTACAAACCCTATGACATTTTCCCTACCTGCTCACAGCCGTTTATCCTGCTGCTCTCCGATGTCAACACCAGCTACGATGCCGACCAGATTCCGGGAAGTTCCTATGCCGGAACACTTGCCGAGGACACTCTGCCCCCTCATCTGGGACTGGGGGACACTCTCTCCAACGGTAAAACAGTGCTTAACGATTTAATGGACACGATCAGCGCCACAGAGGGAATCGACAACAATAGCTGGTTCATTGGCGAAAGCGGCGGCTCAACCGACTTCATCTGTTCTCCAAAAAATGCCGCGAATCTGCGCGGACTGCGGGGCATATGTCCGGAGGAACCGACCAAGAAGGGATCCTATTATGCGGCCGCATTGGCCTATTTCGGCAAGACAAAATTCCATGACGTCACCGGGTTCAGCCCGGTATCGACCTTTGTCGTGGCGCTTTCATCACCATTTGCCGACATAAGCATCAAGGCCGGAAATAACAAAGTCAAGATTGTGCCGGTTGCAAAAACGGTCAGCGGCACCACAAGCAAGTGCCTGGGCTACGGAGGCTGCACCTACACAACTGATGCCAGCGGCAGACTCATATTCAGCGGCTGCCCGTCCGACTCCTTCTGTCCAACAAACAGCTTGGTGGGCCTGTTTATAAATGACATCAAGTACAACTCCGGCAACGAGATCATTTACATGAAATTCAGACAGAACTTCGAAGATGTCGAGCAGGGCGCCGATCATGACATGGATGCAATTGCCACCTACGAAGTCTGTACCAGCGCAGCCGCCGCAGCCGGATATGGTTCCTGTGCCAGCCTGTCACTTACAACCAATGAATTTGAAGTGCTGGTCACCTCCAGTTATGCCGCAGGAGGAGCTGACCAGGTGCTTGGATATGTTATTTCCGGAACAACATCCGATGGCACTTATCTGGTTGTCAAAGACAAGGATATCGGCAGCGGTTCCCCAATCTACGGTCTGCCGCTGGAATCAAAACTTGTGTTTACTTCTTCAAGCACTCCCTCTGCCAATAACCTTAAAAACCCGCTCTGGTACGCCGCCAAGTGGGGTGGCTTCACCGGAAGCGGGAAACCGGATACAACCGCCAAATGGGACAAGGACAACGATGGCGACCCGGACAATTACTTTCCGGTCAGCAATCCTCTCGAGCTTGACAAACAGCTGGAGAACTCGCTGTTGGCAATCCTGGCACGTGTCTCATCGGGCACGGCCGCCTCGATCCTCAACAACAGTGAAGGTAGTGGCGCAACATTGCTGCAGGCAATTTTCTACCCGAAAAAAACTTTTGACAACCAGACTTCTTCAACCTGGTCCGGTGAACTGATGAATCTCTGGTACTATGTTGATCCGTTTTTTGCACTGAGCACCATACGCGAGGATACAGATTACTCATCAGGCAGCCACATAATGGATATAGCCAGGGATAAACGCATACAATTCTACTTTGACAGTACCGATTCTCAAACAAAGATAAAACGAACCAATTTTGACGGGTCTGTTGTGCAGGCGGATTTTAATGCCGATGTGACGGGAGGATTAAAGACCATCTGGACAGCCGGTAAATTGCTGTGGAAACGGGATATATCCGCAGGAGCTGATCCCCGCAAGATCTACACAACCATAGATTCCAAAACCTTTACGGACTTCAACTCGACTAACGCCGCCCTGTTGAGCACACGCTTGAATGCGGAAGGTGCTGATGCAACTGCGAAGACAGCATTTGCGGATAAAGTGATTGCTTACACACTCGGAACGGATGTCTGTCTTGATGCATCGTCGCCATGCACCAATAAAAGTAGAAACAGAACTGTTGATATAAAAGTCTCGGACAGTACAACCGAAAGCCATGTCTGGAAATTGGGGGATATCATTTCTTCTACACCCAAAATACAGGGGGGGGTGGCGCTCCAGTCATATGACCAGAAACCGCCTCTGGGATATGATGACTCGACTTATAAGGATTTTTATCAAGGGGCAAATTATAAAAACCGCGGGATGGTTTACGTGGGTGCGAATGACGGCATGCTGCACGCCTTTAAACTGGGGAAAATGAGCATCCAGAATCTTGGCACGCAAAAAGCCACCTTAAGCGGCACAAACCTGGGGCGTGAGGAATGGGCATATATTCCCAAACATGCGATGCCATATTTGAAATATCTGACACTGCCCGATTACGACAACAATCACCTATATCTGGTTGATGGATCAAATTCACTTTTTGATATTTCCACAAAAACCACTGCCGCAAGGGACGACTACTGGAATGAGACCAGAACCGCATCGACCTGGAAAACCGTGCTGTTAGGCGGCATGGGTCTGGGTGGCGCATCCAAGACCTTCAACAACACATGTACGGCTGGAAGCACTGCCGGCACTTGCGTAAAAACCCCCTTTGACACGGTCCATGGTTTTTCCTCTTACTTTGCACTGGATGTGACTGATCAGGATTTCAACCAGGATTCTGCAAACCTGCTGCGAACCCAGCCGACCTTGTTATGGGAATTCTCACATGCAGAGCTTGGCTACTCCACATCAGGTCCGGCACTTATTCGTCTTAACTCGAAAAACACGGTCACACCATTTGCCCCCCAGCTGACCAGAAACGGCAGATGGTTTGCCGTGTATGCATCCGGGCCTACCGGCCCGATCGATACCACCAGTAAACAATTCAAGGGAAAATCGGATCAGAATTTGAAACTGTTTGTTGTTGATGTAGAAAAAGGGCCGGTGGTGGACACAGACCCCAAAAAGAACGGGTTGTGGATTATTGATACCGGCATTACGGAGGCATTTGCCGGTTCTATCAGCAATAATGCAGTTGTTGATGCAGAAATGAATGACGCAAAAAATGAAAATCTCAGACAGGATGATGTTCTGTATGTGGGATACACCAAAAAAGCATCCGACGGCACCTGGACGGATGGCGGGGTTCTGCGTCTGGTAATCCCCGATTCCGCCAATCCTGACACCATGGATATGACTGCCTGGAAAACATCTAAAGTGATAGACGGAATCGGTCCGGTCACCACCACTGTTTCAAAGCTGATGTCAAAAAACAATCTGTACCTCTTTTTTGGTACAGGAAGATATTTCTACCCGCAGGATGACATGACTTCAACTCGCAGACTTTTCATGGTCAAGGAGAAGTGTTATCCGGTCAAAGATGCCGGTGGAAACTATGTGAAATCCGATATTATCACAACCTGTGATTCGACAAATTCTGCGGTCGCAGCCCTGGCTTTATCGGATCTGACTTCAAAAAGCACCGCCAGCAGCACCGCTGTCGCAAACGGCTGGTATATTGATCTCGATGCCGGTGAGAGGGTTGTTACCGATACCGTGGCGACGATAAACGGCGCCGTATTTTATACTTCCTACAAGCCCACATCGGATGTGTGCGGCTTTGGCGGCAAATCGTATCTCTGGGGGGTAAAATATGACACCGGGGACACCTTGCCTGCTTCAGCCAAAAAAGGAAAAATACTCATACAATTATCCACCGGAAGCTTTGCTGAGATGAATCTTTCTTCAGCCCTGACAGAGAAAGGCGGTCGCCGAACGGGAGAAAGTTCTGATCTCTCATACGGCAAAGCATCTGCAGATCCCGGGCTTTTTATGACATCTGCCGGGTTAACACCAGTCAAGCGGATATTGCACATACAGGAGCGATTCAAGTGAACCGCCGGGGTTTCACACTTCTAGAAGTTCTCATAGTAATTGCATTGATCGGCATACTACTGTCCGCAGCCACACTGCAATTCAGTGATTACGTACGCAAGGGGGCTATCGAGCGGCAAACAAAGGAGTTGTATTCCGACCTCATGACAACCAGGACTGCAGCTGTAACACAACGCAGTCCAAAGACAGTTATTGTCACACCAACTGTTTTTACGTTTGTGTCTTCCGCGCTGGGAAACGGAGTTGCTTCAAGAACAACCAGAGTACTGTCAAAACCAGTTACATGGTCAGGAAAACTATCGGGCGATACGGAAACACAAATGATTTTTGATGAACGCGGCACCTTTAATATTGATGTAAGCAATGCAAATACTGCCATCTGCGTGGCGCCATCATTTGAATCGGCTCAATATGACAGTATTGTCGTTTATTCAACAAGAATTCTTCTAGGCAAGGTTGCTTTTGGAGGAGCGTGCAATAGTGCAAATATCACCATTAAATAGAAAATCTGGATTTACGTTACTGGAAGTTCTGGTAGCGTTAGTTATTCTCATGGTCGGGATGATGGCGTTATTGTCGGCAGCAACCGATGCAATAACCCTGAATTTGGATAACATATTAAGAGATGAAGCCGTGCAGATTGCAGATGCGAAAATGCGAGTGGTTAAAAGCAACAAATCGGCCACATTTGCACTCCCGTTTCAGAACTTATCAGTTACGTCGACTCAGATGAGCAAACTCAGGTCGAAATCAACGCCATATACCGTAACACTGTCTTCCTCTCCCACCGGAGGGAACTCAAACCTTTTGCAGGTGCTGGTCAGTTGGAAATTAAAAAACAAAACAAAACAGCATGAGCTATCAACATTGAAAGCCTATTAAAGGGTTGGTTCACCATGAAGGTCACATTTGTTAAACATACAAAAGGATTTACACTCGTAGAACTGATAATAGTTATGGGTATTTTCATGGTTGTGATGATGATCAGTGCATCAGCATTTGAAAATGTCATTAAACTCAGTTCCGGCATCACTAAATCTGCCCAGAGTCAGATGGAGGGCGTCGTAGGACTGGAAATTCTCAGGAAAGACCTGAACTCCCCCGGATACGGACTGCCCTGGAGTTTTCAAACTACGCCGGACCCCACAAAAATCCTGGAAGCCGACCTTGGCACAGACATCCCAGTCAAAGGCCTGAGTGCTGATGATTTTAATGACGCGCGGGCTAAAGCCACTTCTGCAGCCCCGCTGCTGCCCGGCATTCCACGCGCTGTGGTTCTCGGAACCGTACCCACAGCACAGGCTCCGATTTATGCCGGCACCGGAATGAACTCCAACCCCGGCTCTGATTATCTTGTCATCAAATCCGCAGTAGTCGCTTTTAACAGCTCCGTCGGAAAATGGGGATATGTCAACTACTCGGGCAATCAGACATCAAACAGCAGTTACATTGCAAAATGGAATTCGGCAGAAGACCTGACAGATAATGAAGTGGTAATTACCCATACAAATACTTTTTCGGGTTCAAACCAGGCGCAGCACGTGCTTGCCATGCAGGATGCGGCGAACTATTCATATAAACTCAGCACAAAAGATGCTGCCGGGCATTTTCTGCCGGCACACGTCAACTACATGCCTTCGGGCAATCTGGTTGATCCGTTCGGCGTAAAGATAAATAACGAAAAACTAGTTACCTATGCCGTAACCAATTTCAGTTCGACAAGCACCGATACTATCCGGATGCCTTACAACCGTGCCGATTATTTCATAATGCGACCCACAGACAACACAATCTCCTCCCGCTGCAACCCTGGCACCGGAATATTATACAAAGCCGTTATCAACAATTATATGGCCACCGGTGGCGGCAAGCAAACGCTTTATCCACTGCTTGATTGTGTCGGGGACATGCAGGTAATCTTTGACATGCAGGATCCAGCTGATGCCAACAAGACTATGACTGTAGATACTCTCGCTACTTTAACCGCTGATGACATCCGCACCCGATTAAAAACCATACGAGTCTATCTGCTTGTTCAAGAGGGCGGCAAAGACAGAAACTACTCATATCCATATACCGATGCAAACAATGTAATTACGGTCTCTGATGATCGCACAGCCAGCTTGGGGCGTACATTTAAGGTAGCAGATATGATCAGCTTCTTTGGTCCGGAGTGGAACAAATATCGTTGGAAGGTGTATTCAGTAGTCGGACAGCCGTATAACCTAATATATTGAACCTTCACAACAAGGCCTAAACGATGAAATCAATCTTATCAAACAACAAGGGCATTGCATTGGTGACGTCTCTGATGCTGACGATGATCACACTCGGGATTATACTGGCAATGTTTTATATAATGACTCAGTCCATCAAGGTTTCAGCAGCGACCAAAAGGTACCGTAATGTAACTGAAGCCACATACGGCGGCGGTGAACTTATGGCTTTCGATATCATAGCCAATGCCTGGAAGAATTATTCTTCAGCAGGAGGTATGTCAAACAAGCTTATCAGCACATACGGCAACATCAACCTCGCCGTTTCTGCCCCCAATGACTGTTTTACGCAGAAATTAAGTTCTCCGTCCGGCAATTGGACCGGTTGTTCTTCGAATCAGAAATCGATGGATATATCTACAATCAAATCATCCCCCGACCTTTCATTTCTTCTTAAAGGAACTTCGAGTGCACAAAATTTCAAGGTTTATGCCAAAATAGTTGACACGTCATCCGGAAACACTGATACAGCTTCATCAGCAATGTTAAATACCAGCGACAGCGAAGGTCTTTTATCCGGCTCCGGATCGGCATATAACAAAACAGGGGCCGGAGGCGTTCCTATTCAGCACGTGCCATTTGGTTATCGTATTGAAGTTCAGGGTGAAAAAGAGACAAATGCTATTGAAAAATCAAATGTGACCGTGCTGTACGCTTATTAGCGCTCAACTGACCTTCAAACTACCGTCAAACCTCTTTTCCCGGAAACACAAGGATAAACTGATTCATGGCGTTACCTGAAACAGAGCAGAAGAGAGCAGACAAACTGGTGGGGCAGCTTTGTGAACAAAGAGCGATCCCGGATCAGGTGAAGCTGCAATATGACACCAGAGGCAACAGAGTGACCCTGACCGAGTCCCGTCCGCTCTTTATTGACCCCTCAGTCTGGAATGAAGTCAAAGTCGCCCAGTTTGAGTACAGTCCCGAGCTGCTTCGCTGGACATTGTACTGGTATGACAGAAAAAACCGTCGCCAGCCCTATCCCACCGGAAGAAACAAGGATGCCCTTGAAAAGCTGATTCAGGAGGTTGACTCGGACCCGACCGGAATATTCTGGGATTGAATCTGCAGAAACTCTTGCGGGCATGGTTTCTATTATCGAAATCAATGTAGCTATCATACCGTTCATTCTTGCCTGACCTTCATGTATTCTTATTTACCCCCTTGACGCCATCGACTCAAGGGGTGTATTTATTTTAATTTAAGTATTTTGGAGGGCATTCATGTTGAACCTGTTTTGGTCAGGTTTTGTTATAATCCTGCTATTATCCGGCTGCGGCTGGAACGGCACCCCGACCCGCCATAATGATTTTGTCCCGCTGACTTCGATCGAGATCACTGCGGTCTCATCAACCATTGCCGCGAACACTTCCACAAAGCTTACGGTAACCGGGAATTATTCCGGGCTGTTCAGCCGCGATATTACCGATCAGGCGACCTGGTCGAGCGATACGCCAACCGTGGCGGAGTTTGTTACGGCAACGAGCCCAAGCCGGGTAAGCGGATACGCCCCGGGAAGCGCCATCCTGACCGCTACCGTGGCTGGCAAGTCGGCTACTTTCAAGTTGATTGTAAGCGCGGTTACCATCAATTCCATGACGATTACTCCAGCCAATCCATCGCTCGCAAGCGGCTTGACCACCCAATTTGCGGTAAACGGCACCTTCTCGGATTCAACAACCCAGTATCTGACCTTTGATGCCAGCTGGGCTTCCAGCGCTCTCACCGTGGCTACCGTCAGCGACACTGCCGGAAGCAAGGGTTTCACCCGAACCCTGGCAGCAGGCACTTCGACCATCAGCGCGACCTTTGGCGGTATCAGCGCCACTACGCTGTTGACCGTCACGCCGGCGATACTGCAAACAATCACGGTTACGCCGGCCAACTCTTCGATCACCGGTTTCTCAAAGACAGCAAATTTCATTGCTACCGGAACCTATTCAGACGGAACAACTGCCGACATAACCAGTACGGTTACCTGGGCTTCATCCCAGACTGGTATTGCCACGATTACCACAGCTGGAGTCGCTACAACAGTTGCAGTCGGCACGACCTCAATCAGTGCCACTCTAGGCGGTATCAGCGGCAGTACGAACCTGACCGTGACGGCTCTTGCCCTGAACCCTAACGGACTTCTGCTGACTCCGGAGAGCCCGGTTTTGAGTCTGAGTGCCGGACCTACACAACAACTAACCGTAACAGCGAAATTTATTGACGGTTCAACCCAGGATGTGACTTCCAGCTGCAGTTGGACAAGCAACTCCACCTTGATAGCTACAGTCAGCAATACCGGATTGCTGACCGGGAAAATTGTTGGCCAAGCCAGCATTACAGCCACCTATCTTGGGCAATCCGTGGTGACTGTCGTTACCGTTGATCCATAACAGGGCTTGAACATTATCGATGACAGGAAAGGTTTACATGAATAGAATCAGCCGGATATTAATCGCCCTATCTCTTCCGTTCGTGCTCTGCGGACCGGTTAATGCTCAACATTCAGGCCCCTATGTGGGGGGCTTGTTCGGGGGGAATGTACTGATGCCTGCCAAAAGTTCCGACGACTTGGGGAGCTTCAAGCTCAGTTTTGATCCGGGACTGCAGGGAAGCGCCGTCGCGGGCTGGGACTTTGCATCCGATTTTCCGGTCGGCGAGGGGCGCATCGAACTCGAATACACCCGGCGCAGCAATCCGCTTAACCAGGTGAAGTTTGCCGAAGGGAGCTTAAATGGCGGGGGGAACGTGGTGGCGGACAGCCTTCTGATCAACTTTTGGGGTGTCTTCCACAACAATAGTCCATGGGCGCCTTACGTCGGCCTCGGTCTCGGAGCCGCCCGCATGGAGGCATCCGGCCTGAAGGTGAGCGGACAACCCCTGGCCGACGGCTCATCTTCCGTATTTGCCTATCAGTTGGGGACAGGAATCGATTTTGCGATGACAAAATATCTGAATCTGGATTTGGGCTATCGCTTTTTCAGCAGCTCCAGACCCAAGTTCACCGAAGCCAATGGACATAAATTCGGAATGGACTATTTCAGCCACAATGCCGTTCTCGGACTGCGGCTGGGATTTTGAGAATTATTTTTTGATAATAAATGGTATAATTTGTTCGAACACTGCGCTGCCTGAAAACTGAAAACGACTGATCAGCCTGGCCCGGTAACCGGGAAAAGGAGCATAATTATGAAAAACATATTTTTTGCGTCCATTATGTTCATCTTGCTTGCCTTGAGCGGATGCGGCAGTGGAGATGTGGTTGTCAATGTCAGTCCGCCTCCTATTAATACAACTATTTCAAGCTCCTTGGCATTGGACGGCTACGTTGTGGAAAACCCGGTCACCCTCACGTTGACATCGTTCCAGAATACTGCCAGTCTGTTTGCCGGCCTGGACCCGGTCACTGGAGCCGAATACCGGGCGTTTATCGGATTTCCTCTGTCAGGTGCGGGTGGTGTCCCTCCCGATGCCCGTATAGTTTCCGCGACCCTCGATATCGTGATCAGAAGCATACAGACGACGAGCGGCTCCATTCCTGTTCGCATCGAGCTGGTATCCTTTGCGGCGCCTCTGCAGCCGAATGATTTTGACCGCATTATTCTGCCGCCGCTGGCATTTACCACGATCATACCTGCTATTTCACAGGCTGACGTCGGAAAACCGGTTTTAGTTGATGTAACCGAATTGATGAGGGAAGCTCTGCGCCGGGGACATTCCAACTTTCAGGTTCGCGTACTGGAAGATCTGGGCATTGTCCCTGCCGGCCTGATTGAAATAGATGACACCAACACACTTGCCCCGCAGCTGGTTGTTGACTATTTCTGACACTTTGAGGCATTGCAATCGACAACTTCAACTGCCGGACTTGCATGCTGTTCAGTTCTGCTTTGTTCCATAAATTATCCCGAATATCCGACTTGGTCCAGGGGGGCGCTCCTCCGGACCAAGCTCGGATGCTACCCGGTATTCCTCAACCCCGCCGAAATACCGCTGATGGTGGCGGCCAGCACGTAGTTCAACTCCTCGCTTTCATCCCCGGCCCGTTTTCTCCGCAGCAGCTCGATCTGGATCATGCTCAACGGGTCCACATAGGGATTCCGCAGCCGTATGGAGCGCGCCAGCGGCTGATTCTTCTCCAGCAGGCGCGACTGGCCGGTAACTGCCAGCACGATCCGGCGGGTGCGCTGGAATTCCTCGACCAGCATGGCAAACACCCGTTCGCGCAACTCCCGGTCCGGCACCAGATCCGAATAGAGGCGGGCCAACGGCAGATCGACCTTGGTCAGAGCCAGCTCCACGTTGCGGATCAGGTCGTAGAAGAATGGGAAGCGGCGCATCATGTCGCCAAGCATTGCCATTTCCTGCTGTCCCCTTTCGGCAAAGCGTTCCAGGGCGTATCCGACCCCGAACCAGCCGGGAATCACATGCCGGCTCTGCATCCAGCCGAATCCCCACGGAATGGCCCGCAGATCGGACAGGTCGCGGGTAACGCCCCGCCGCGCCGGCCGGGAACCGATCTTGGCCAGCTCAAACTCCAGAACCGGCGTGGCCTGTTCAAAATAGGGGATGATATCGGGGTTTTCGGCGATGCGCTGCCGGTAGAAGGTGTAGGCATCCGCCGACATTTCATCCAGGGCCTGCTCCCATCCTGCATCGGGAGTCGACTCCACCAGGCCGGAACGTGCCAGAGCCTCCAGCGAGGCCGCCACCATCAGCTCCAGGTTGCGCAGTGACAGCGATGCATCCGAGTACTTCCAGTTGATGACCTCGCCCTGCTCTGTAATCTTCAGCGAACCGCTGAAGGCGCCCGACGGCTGGGCCACGATCGCCCGGTGAGTGGGACCGCCGCCCCGGCCGACCGTGCCGCCCCGACCGTGAAACAGCACCAGCTTCACCCCGCACTCGTCAGCAACCCGATGCAGTTCCTGGTGCGCCTTATGCAGTTCCCAGGAGCTGGTGAGCATGCCGCCATCCTTGTTGGAATCGGAATAACCCAGCATGACCTCCTGCCTACGACCCCACGAATCCAGAAAAGGCGCATACTCCGGCGCGCTCCACAGGGTCCGGCAGATATTCGGGGCATGGCGCAAATCTTCAATGGACTCGAACAGTGGGACCGGCATCAGTCCCGGATCGCCGTTGCCGGCGGCGACACGCACGCCGCACAGCTCCATCAGCCAGACCAGCGAAAGGGTATCCTGCACGTCGGATGCGCCGCTGATCACATAGCTCTTGATGGACTCGGCCGGATAAAGCTGCTTCAGTCCGGCAATGGCCCGCAGGGTGTCGAGCAGTTCAGTGGTTTCCCGGCTGGGCGGCGCCGGCAGTACAACGGAAGTGGCGGCGCAGGTTGTGCCGCCCGCCGCCAGTTCGGCGATGGCCCTGGCATGAACCTTGGCATGCTGGCGGATATCGAGACTATGCAGATGGAAACCGAAAGTCGCCACCCGCCGCAGAAGCGGGTCGATCAACGCGCGGGCCAGCCGCTCCCCATTCTCGGCCGCCAAGCTCTCGCGGATGAGCCGCAGGTCGCTCTCGAAAACGGCGGGCGCGGGATAGGCATCCGGGTGTTTCGGTTCAAGCAGGGTCCGGCGCAGGCGATGGAGCATGAAGCTGGCCAGCCGCCGGTACTGTTCGCATTCCGGAATCGCTTCACTCTCCAGGTCGCTGAGGGAGAGGGTTTCATGGTAGTTTTTCACGCTGCTTTCAAGCGCCGGGGCAACCGGTATCCGGCAGACCGAAGGAGTCAGCAGGCGGCGCAGTTCCTCCAGGGAGGCAACATAGTCCCCCAGAATTGTTTCACGCGCCTTCTGCAGCGCCTCGCGAGTGGATTCGGCGGTGACATAAGGGTTGCCGTCCCGGTCACCGCCGATCCAGGACCCGAAGCGGACCACCGTAGGCAGCGCGTCGGGCGGGATGACACTGCCGTAGGCTTCATTGAAGGCCGTTACCATATCCTCGTACAGTTCGTGGATCGGCGCCATCAGCGAATCGGGATAATGATCCAGTCCCATTTTGATCTCATCCAGTACAGTGGGCCGGCGCCGGCGCACTTCATCGGTCTGCCAGAGGGAGGTGATCTCGGTCAGCATGGCGGTCTGCCCCTGTTGCGCCTCCGCATCGGTCAGCGGCAGCTTGTCCAGCGCTTCCAGTTCACGTGCGATACGCCGGCGCTTGAAATGCACCACCCGGCGCGCCACGTCGGTGGGGTGGGCGGTGAAGACCGGAACCACCAGCACCATTCGCAGCCAGTTCAAGGCAGCATCGGCACCGATCCCGGCATTGTGCATGCGCAGCAGCGTGCCGCGCATGGAACCGGGCTTCTCCATATCTCCGCAGGCAAGACTGGCAGCCCGCCTGCGCCGCTTGCGGTGGTTGGTCTCCGCCAGGTTGGTCAGTTCGAAATAGGTGGAGAAAGCCTTGACGACCTGGTAGGCCTCGGCCACCGTCATCCTGCCGATGATCTGCACCGCTCTCTCCTGGAGCTCCTGCTCGCCCGGAAAATCGAGACAAGCCTCCCCCTGTTCATTGTTCAGGTTGCGATGTTTGATCGCCAGGCGGCGCAGTTCCTCCTCGGCCTCAAAAGCCTGTTCGCCGGCTTGCTCCCTGATGACCGTACCCAGCAGCCGCCCCAATGAACGAACATCCCGACGGAGCGGGACTTCGCTCAATTCGGGTTCCCGGCTGGTCAGTTCCTCCAGTCGTGCCGTCTGATCATCGCTCTTCCAGAACAGTTCCAAATCCGCCATGTTACGCTCCTGTTCTCCAAATAATTCAGCTGCCTGCAGTCTGGTTACGCCCGGTCCCTTTGAACAAAAACGAGATCCCTCCGACTATCAGCAACAGATTGATAACACTAAAAGCAATTATCGTCCGTTTCATTGCGGAAAGTGATTTTTCCAGCAGCTCTTCCGACTGGCCGATGTCCAGGGTACCAAGTATCTTCTGTCCGGCGGGATGAAAGTGGCAGGCGGCGCTGGAGCAGTCCGCTTCGTTATAGATCGGCGCTGTTATGGCCAGCACATGCTTGCCCCGCTCATTGATAAAGCGTCTGGCCTGTTCCATGCGCCCCATTTGTGAGGCAACAACCGGTCCGGCGTGGCAGACAATGCACCCCGCAGCCTTTTTATCAACAACTTGACGGATCTCTTCAGCGCGGGAAGAAAACATGATCAACCCCTTTTTATTGAATATGCGTACATGTTCCACAAACTCCCGCTCTCCGATATTGCTGATAATGTTACCTAATGTTATCCGGTCATCTTTGAGCATTGCATAGCGTGTAGACTTGATGATGGTCTCCGCCAGATCGGTCTCGTGCTGGATCCTGTCGTTGATCATGTTGGTTTTGATAACCGAGTACAGAAACATGCAACTGGTTATCACTACGCACAAAACCAGCACGGAGACAGCAGTAAAATTATTTCTGGAAATATTCACGCTCATGTCGAGTCGCCTTCATGCGGTTTCTCCGGAACTTTTCTATGTGAATTATACCACTGTATGTTACAATTATTTAACTTTATAATGGATTGACGCATATATTCTGCAATTTTGCATCAATATCCCTTGGAAAGCCCCCGGTTTCTTACGCAGCGCATGCTGCTGAATTTGGCATATTAATTTATATCCAACCTTTGCATATTCCAGAAGCGGGGTTAAGGCCGATGATCCTCAGCATTGAACTTGTCCTAGGTACCTCCCTTCTGTACATCATCGTTCTCTTCATGGTGGCCTACTACGCCGACAAAAAGCAGGAACTGGGCCGGAGCATCATATCAAACCCGCTGATATATTCACTTTCCATCGGCGTGTATGCCACCACATGGACCTACTACGGGAGCGTCGGCAGAGCGGCAACAACCGGCATCGATTTTCTGCTGATCTATCTGGGACCGACACTGACCACATATTCATGGTGGTTTGTACTGCGCAAAATCATCAGGATAAGCAAGGAAAACAACATAACCTCCATCGCCGACTTCATCAGTTCCCGATACGGAAAGTCCCAGCTGCTGGGTGCGCTGGTCACAATCATCGCCATCGTCGGGATCATGCCCTACATAGGCCTGCAGCTGAAGGCGGTCTCATCAAGCTTCGATATCATCTGTGGTTACCCGTACATGCAGTTGCCGTTCATGCCCGGCGCTTCACCCATGTCGATCCATACCAGTTTTTTAGCGGCGCTGTTTTTCAGTGTTTTCGGGGTCATATTCGGCGCCAGGAACCTGATATCGTCCGAGCGGCATGAAGGCCTGGTGGCAGCAATCGCCGTGGAGTCGATCGTGAAACTGATTGCCTTCATGGTCATCGGACTGTTTGTCTCCTATGGACTTTTTGACGGTTTCGGCGACATTTTCTCCCGGATGAAAGCGAAAGAAGCAGCCTTTGATCATCTGACAACAATCGACGAGAGCAATGCCAGCTCGCATATGAACTGGTTCTCCACACTTTGGCTCTCCATGGGCGCGATTTTGCTGCTTCCACGTCAGTTTCACGTGGCCGTCATCGAAAATTCGGATGAAGAACATATCAAGATGGCAATGTGGCTTTTTCCGGCCTATCTGTTCCTGATCAACATCTTTGTCATGCCGATAGCGTTTGGCGGGATCCTTTACACCGAAGGCGTCTCCGGCGCCGACTATTTCGTACTCAATCTGCCGCTGCAAAGCGGCCATGCCTGGCTGGCCCTGTTGGCGTTTCTCGGTGGTTTTTCGGCCGCCGCCGGAATGGTTATCGTCGAATCGGTGGCAATCTCCACCATGTTCCTGAATCATCTGCTGATGCCGATAGTCCTCAGATTGAAGCCGCGGGACTGGTTCCCGACGATGCTGATCAACCTCAAAAGAGTCGGGATATTTCTGGTGGTGTTCCTGGGCTATATCTACCAGCGCATTGTCGGCGAAACCTACATGCTGGTCAATATCGGGCTGATCTCCTTCGCAGCCGTAATTCAGTTCGGACCGGCGCTTTTCGGCGGGCTTTACTGGCGCAGGGGCAACAAGGCGGGGGCCGTAACCGGTATTTTTCTCGGTTTTGTGATCTGGTTTTATACCCTTCTGCTCCCATCATTAATAAAATCCGGCTGGTGGCACAGCGATATCCTCACGAAAGGGCCGTTCGGCATCGGAATACTGAAACCGACCGAACTGTTCGGCTTGACCGGCCTCGACATCCTGTCTCACGCCTTTTTCTGGAGCATGTTTCTGAATATAGCGGGATACATGTTCTGCTCCATACTTTTTAGCCAGGGTACCCGGGAAGAGGATCAGGCCAATAAATTTGTAGATATTTTCAATCCGCTGCCCAATAGCTCACCATGGGAAACCAAACGCCTCACCAAGCCGGTTGCCATCCAGCAATTCGTCAATCTCCTTTCCAAATTCATCGGCGAAGCTCAGGCGGTTGCCGCCATACGCGAGTACCAGGGTAACAGAGAGATGAACGAAAACGGGGTGGTGCCCGAGTTTGAACTGCCGAAACTCAAACGGTTTGCGGAGCGGACCCTGGCCGGGTCGGTAGGTGCGGCCGCGGCCGGCGCCATTATTGAGAGTTACCTCTCGGATTTGGGGTCGAGGATGGAATCGGTCTACGACGTATTCGGCAGCGTACGCACCTCTCTGGCGGAGAGCAAGGAGAACCTCTCGGTCAGGCTGCGGGCCTCTGAAATCATGAACCGGACCCTTGACCTGCGGATTATCATGGATGATCTGCTTGAACTGATCCGCAAGGAGTTCAAGTTCGATCTTGTCATCATCAGGCTTCAGGATGAACAGGGCATGCTGACGGTACGCAGTTATCAGAGCAGTGATTACTGTTCCCTTACCCAAAGGGAGCTGAAACCGGACAACTCCACCTACGCCGGGGAATGCTTCCTGTCCCGGCAGATACAGGTTGTGAACGACACCAGGCACATGACCAGGACCCAATCCAGGGAATTGATGGAGAGTGAAGATATCAGCTGTTTTGCCCATATCCCCATCGCGCGGGCCGGAGAACCGCCGATGGGGATTCTGTCGCTCTTTTCCAAAACACTTGTGGGGGTTTTTACGGAGGAGTTCCTCCATCTGCTCTCAAGCCTGACCGGACAACTGGCCCAGGCGGTGACGATCGTTTCGGAGATGGAAGCCAGAGAGCGGGAGCGCCTGGAAAAAGAGCGGGCGCTTCTGGAAAACGCCCGGGTTACGCGGGACATGGAGATAGCCAGGCAGATCCAGTTTTCGCTGCTGCCGTCGGTCCTGCCTGAACTGCCGGGAGTTGTCTTTGCCGGCATCTGCATTCCGGCCGCCCATGTGGGTGGCGACTACTATGATTTTTTCCTGCGGGGAGACCAGGTTATCGACATCGTCATCGCGGATGTCTCGGGCCATAGCGTGGGGGCGGCCCTGATCATGGCCGAAGCCCGCAGCCTGCTCCGGGCAAGGGTATACTCGGCCGCCACGGCCCCGGATGTTTTGTCGTTGCTGAACGAACTGCTCTACGATGATCTGACGAACGCCGAACTGTTCATCACCATGTTTTATGTGAAATACAATGTCTCCAGCCGCATGCTCTCCTTCGCAAGCGCCGGCCACAACAAACCGCTCCTGTTCCGGGAAGGGGAAATCGCATGTATCGAACTCGACGCGGAAGGACTGATTCTGGGAGTAAGGAAGACGGTGGATTTTGAGGACAAGAGCATCCTGATGCTGGCAGGTGACATACTGTTGCTCTATACCGACGGGATTACCGAGGCACAGAACGCCTCCGGCGATTTTTTCGGAATAGGGCGGCTCTGTAAAATCATTTCCGAGAATCATACGGAACCGCCCCACAAGATCATCGATTCCGTTCTGGAGTCGATGACCGTCTTTTGCCAGTCACGCCCGTTACAGGACGACATTTCCATGGTTGTCATCAAGGTTATGTAGGTTGCCTGCAAGTTTGATAACGACAGCTTCCCATTTTTTGGAGCATGTAGACGCGCCCCCGAACGGCTCCATCCAGCTGGAATAAGAAGAATGAATCATCTTTGACATTTAGTATACGCTGAACTATATTGCGCATTAATGAATTTACACCTACAAAACTTGAGTTTCGAGTTAGACTCACAGCCGACAAAAGTTCAGAGCTGTACATATCCGGCATGTTGGCCAGTCGTTTTTCAACATCTATGACGGATTATTGATCACTACAATATTAACTGTAGTTTCGACAAGTTACACCATTCTTGTTTTTTAGTAAACGGATGGGCTTTCAGATTAAGTGGGATGTTGGCCGGGTCTGATCAAATACGAGTTGACTTCCAAAGGAGGGTGACAGATTGAAAAACAAATTCAATTTAGCAGTTGCTATCGTGTTAATGCTTCTCGCAACTGCATGCTCCAGCAATGGTAAAGAAGACAAACAACCATTATTTGAAAATAAGGCTACCTGTTATGAAATTGGTTATAAATATCATCAGGAATTTAAAAAAGCTGCAATAGAGCAAGACCCTACTGTTGTAGAAATATCTTGGAAATCATATTACAGCAGAAATTTGAATACATGTGTAAACCTTGTAACAAAAAAATATGTCCACAACAATCAGCTTACACACAGATATTTGTTAGACACATTAAATGATAAGCTTTTGTATATGATGGTTTACGGAACAAATGGCCATCTACTTGAAGGAGCATCCAATTTTAAGTCTGATGATGAATTTGATAAGAAAGTTGATGAAATAACAAATCGGAATACCCAATAGGCTTGACGGGACGTTGAATAGGCTTGACGGGACGTTGTTTGCTGGTTGACTTGCATCAGCTAACATGTTAATAAACCGATATGCCACGTCATTCAAGACTAGATGCTCCAGGTGTGTTGCAGCACGTAATAGTTCGCGGAATCGAGAAGCGCAAAATATTTCTCGATGAAACGGACCGGCATTTATTCGTCAAACGTCTTACGGAGTTATTGGCGGCTACAGAAACCGAATGCTTGGCGTGGGCGCTTATCCCCAACCACTTTCACCTCCTTCTTCGGACCGGCAGCAGCGGGCTAGCAAACTTCATGAGGCGGCTGCTTACCGGCTACGCCATCACTTTCAATAAGCGACATAACCGTGTCGGCCATCTTTTCCAGAATCGCTACAAATCGATTGTTTGCGAAGAAGAACCGTATCTTCTTGAGCTGGTACGTTACATTCATCTGAACCCGCTACGATCCCGAATAGTAAAAAGCCTGGCAGAACTTGATTGCTACCCATGGAGCGGACACGCCGTAATCATGGGAAACCTTCAGATGGAAGGCCAATCGGTTGCCGAGGTGATTGGGTATTTCGGGAAGAAAAAGAATCTTGCGAAAAAAAAGTATTGTCAATTTGTGGAAGATGGGGCAGCACAAGGCCGTCGCAATGACCTGATTGGCGGTGGCTTGCGACGTAGTCAGGGAGCGCTTGAAGAAGGGCAGCGACCGGAAAGCTACGATGACCGGGTCCTTGGCAGCGGTGAATTTGTCGATTATCTAAGAAACGACAAGAAGCTGCAAGACAGGCTGGGAAAAATAATCTCTCTGCAAATAGTCGAAGCAAGAGGGGTCGCATGCTATTTTGCCGTCAGGGAGCTGGAATACAGCGGGGTAAGGGTAGGTGAAGCGCTGAACATGAAAAGATCGGGAGTATGTCTGGCAGCGCGGCGAGGTGAGGTGTTTGTGTTGCAAAATCCTGGAGTTATAGAGAAGGTGTTCAGGTAATGGCAAACCAGCAAACAACGTCCTCTCTGGCGCAACCCGTCCTCTCTGGCGCAACCCGTCCTCTCTGGCGCAACCCGTCCCCTCTGGCGCAACCTATACATATATTCCCCACGATAAACATGTTGCAATATCAAATCAATTAACGAGGGTAGTATATGCATATTAATTACATTCTTAGATTCAGACAAATAGCTGTCGGCATTCTTTTCTTCCTTACATCATGTAGTCACCATGCCGATCAATCCGACTTTGGCCAAGTCAACAATGCTGCAGAAGATGTCTCTATCATTAATTTGATTGCAACACCCGAGCGCTATTCCGGCAAAGTGGTTCGTGTTGATGGGGTTCTGGTGTTGCAATTCGAGGGTGATGCCATTTACATTTCCAAAGCTGATGCAGAAAATAGTGTCTCAAAAAACTCGATTTCTTTGCAAATAGACTACTCAAAACTAGGCATCCCTGAAAAAGAGCCATCTGATCCTGAACAGCGCAAGCAGATGCTTTCTAAGGCAAAGTCTTTGAAGGGTATGATAGGAAAATCTGTTCTTATAGAAGGCTTCTTTGATAAGAATTCACGCGGACATTTAGGGCTGTCTTCTGGGTCAATCAACGTCACACGCGTTGCACGCTTTAGCGAAAAGAAAAAGTAGGAACGTGAAGCCGTAGAGGTAAAGTAAATAAGCGGGGTCAGCCCCGGACAAGAGACCGTCTGAACTAACTAAAAACGCCGTGAATCCCTATACTACAAGGCTCCACGGCGTTTTTAGTTTTGCAGAGACCTCTGGGGTCAGGGCTACAGTGCAACCTTACCCGGCCGCACTGTAGCTCCAACCCCTTTGTGTTTTCCGTTTCAAGATGGGGTTGGATGGACACTAATTACAAACATGCTGTTTCAAGGGCACAAACAGATCGGCAGGGGAAACAGTAAAAGTGCATGGCCAGGGGGATCAAATGAAAGACAGTAAAGGCGCGCGCTTTACACCCTGTAGAAACGAGATCAAAAGGCCGGGTTATTCACCTGGCTTTATTGTGCCTATCAAACATCAAATTGCCGTTGACTCTGTACCATAAAAAGGTACAATAAGTTTATGTCTTGGACAGTAACATATAGCCGGCTGGCAGAGAAGCAACGTAACAAGATGCCGGAACGGGTTAAGGTTCTGCTTGACGCGCTTATTCTGGAAATCATGACAAGCGGCCCGATACGCGGAAACTGGAAGAATTACTCAATACTTTCAAACGGAGATCATCATTGCCACCTGAAAAAAGGACAGCCGACATACGTGGCTGTATGGCAGGTGACTGATAAAACAATCAAGCTAGTGGAGATCAAATATGTTGGCACGCACGAAAAAGCACCCTACTGAAAGCGTACAGTTCTACGGTTCACCCCAGACGATCAGGCGCTTGCGTGAATATGCTCGTTCAACAGGAGCAATAGAAGCCCATGACACCGTTCTTGCTTCTGAAGTATCGCCGGAGCTTGTCACGAATCCCCACGGCACGTATTTGAAGGGCATTCGCTACAGGGAAGAGTTGACCCAGGAACAACTTGCCGAACTTTCCGGGATTCCCCGGCGTCACATTAGCGAAATGGAAAACGGGAAGCGGCCCATTGGTAAAGTTACGGCTCGGAAACTGGCCAGCATACTTCATGCAGATTACCGTGTTTTTTTGTAGTATTTTTTAGTGCACTTTCAGTGCTGTTGCAGCAAAGAACTTTCTCCCTCTGGCAATCCTACCATGGAAAACCTATCGACTATTTTGCCACCATCAAAAAAGCACTGCACGGCAGAATAGATACCACCGTTACTGCTGTTTAATACCCGAAGATAGTGGCCGCAGGTAGTCGGGCTACTTCATCAATATCTTCAAAGCCTGCTTGAGCAGTCCCTCCACAGTCACTCCGCCACTGGCATCCAGACCGGCCAATGCCTTGCGCACCTGCGGCTCCTTGTAGCCCAGATTGAGCAGCGCCGAAATAACATCCTCCGCCACGTCTTCTGTCGGCATCTGGCGTGCTTCCATTGCCGGCAGTGTTGACAGATCCAGTTTGCCGACTTTGTCTTTCAGTTCCAGCACCAGCCTTTCGGCCGTTTTTTTACCGATTCCGGGGATCGTGGAGAGTTTGTGGATATCTCCTTGGGCCAGAGCCTGGGCCAGAGGGCCGGGTTGGATATTGGAAAGGATGTCGCGAGCCAGTTTGGGCCCGACGCCGGTGACTGAAATCAGCAGCTGGAAAAAGGTCTTTTCAAGTCTGGTGCGAAAGCCGTACAGCTGGATGGCATCCTCACGTACGCTGGTGTGAATGTGCAGGAAGGCCGTGCCGCCTTCTTCGGGCAGTTCATAATAGGTGGAAAACGGTATCAACACGCGATAGCCGACTCCGTTTACATCCAGGATGATGTGATCGGGTGATTTATAGGCGATTTGTCCGGTAAGCAGTGCAATCATAATTTCATATCCCTCCAGGAAGTCTTCTGGCGCTTGACTGCCGCGGCGACACCTGTTTTCTGTTTAAGACCGTACGAATTGATATGACAGACCGCCACTGCCAGAGCATCGGAGGCATCGGCCTGGGCGATCTCGGGCAATCCCAGAAGCGCTTTCAGCATCTTCTGAACCTGTCCCTTTTCTGCGCGCCCCTGGCCTACCACGGCCTGCTTGACCTGCAGCGCAGAATATTCGGCTACCGGCAGACCGGCATGGACAGCTGCCACGATGGCCGCCCCGCGAGCCTGGCCTAGCTTGAGTGCGCTCTGGACATTTGTCGAAAAAAAGATATTCTCGATCGCGACCTGGTCCGGGTGATATTGGGCTATTATTTCGGAGAGGCCGTCAAATATTCTTTTCAGCCGTCCGGGAAAGTCATCGGCTTTGTCGGTAAATATGGCGCCATTGTCAACATGGACAAGTCTGTTGCCGGTTTGATCAACAAGGCCGTAACCGGTGATGCGCGAACCGGGGTCGATACCGAGAACTCTCATCTAAAATCCACAGCCGCCGCCGTTTCTGGCGTGATATTTCTGATGGTACGCTTCAGCTTCCCAGAAAGTTTCAGCAGGAACGATTACGGTGACAATCCTGCGGCGCAGGCGGCCGGAATGGTCGAGCCGCTCCAGCGATTCCTCCGCAATATTTTTCTGCTCCCCGGAATGAAAAAAGATAGCTGAACGATACTGGTCGCCGATATCCGGCCCTTGCCGGTTGAGCTGTGTCGGATCGTGGCATTCCCAGAATCTGTCCAGCAAAGCTTGGAATGTTATGGTTGCGGGATCGAAGGTGATTTCCACCGCTTCGGCATGACCGGTGCCATGGCTGCAGACATCCCTGTAAGTTGGATTCTCCGTGCGGCCGCCGGTATAACCGACCCGAGTGGCGATGACACCGGACAGCGACATGAAGACATCCTCGACTCCCCAGAAACAACCGGCTGCAAATGTCGCCTTTTCAGTCATACAATCCTCCGCAATGCAAAAGGGGCTCATCAGAGCCCCTTGAAAACGGCTACATCATCTTTTCCATCTCTTCGGAAGAGATGTCGAAGTTGGAGTAGACGTTTTGAACATCGTCGTTATCTTCCAACCTGTCCATAAGCTTGAGCATGTTCTCGGCCTGTTTACCTTCCAGCACAACCTGGGTCTGGGGGATCATGGTGGTTTCAGCGTTAATGTGCTTGAAACCTTTGGCCTCAAGCGCCTCGCGCACCTCGATGAAGGCGCCCGGCTCGGTTGTTACCTCGATCTGCTCGTCCTGTTCGGCCACGTCCTCGGCGCCGACTTCTATTGCCGCCTCGAAAAGCTGGTCGAAATCGACGGATTTGTCATAGACAATCAGACCTTTCTTGTCGAACAACCAGGCCACGCAGCCTGCCTCGCCCATGTTGCCGTTACATTTGGTAAAGATGCTGCGGATATCGGATACGGAGCGGTTGCGGTTATCTGTCAGCACTTCCACCAGCACAGCCGCGCCGCCGGGACCGTAGCCCTCGTAGACGATCTCTTCATATGTGACCCCTTCCATCCCGCCGGCACCCTTTTTGATGGCACGCTCAATATTGTCTTTGGGCATATTCTCTGCTTTGGCCTTGTCAATGGCAGTTCTCAAGCGGGGGTTGGCTGCCGGATCACCGCCACCAAGTTTTGCAGCAACCGAAATCTCTTTGATGATTTTGGTGAATACCTTGCCGCGCTTGGCATCGGCAGCGCCCTTTTTGTGCTTGATTGTGCTCCATTTATTATGACCTGACATCGATACCGCTCCTTTTTGATTTCGTTAACTAATTTAGTTTTGTACACAGAGGCACGGAAAATATATGAATATCGTTTTTTTGTTGCCATAAAAAGCGGCAAATATTAGCATGCAGGCATATCTCTGTCCAGAGGTAAATTGCCGTATGTAAAGGACTGAACATGATGATCCGACACCGCAACATTATGGCATTTCTAGCACTTATTTTCCTGACTGCACTGTGTATCGGGGGCTGCAATGTTCTAAAGCCGGTTTCCGGGGGTGAGTTGCCGCCCTTGCTTTCCCAGGACGAATTGATCCGCCCATACATCAAACTCGGCAGGATACAGGTCACACGGGAAACCTATGGCTCTGATTACACAATGACGCCTGACATCAAAGAATGGGGCCTCAATGCTGTGAGGCGGGAAGCTGACAAGATGGGTGCTGACGCAGTTACGCTGTTTGAGGTGAACGGACGCACAACCGTCTACGGAGTGCTCCCCTCTACCGAATACCGCGCGACAGGCATTGCCATTAAATTCAAATAGGACTTGACATAGTGGAGAACAATTTTATATAAGTACGATTCGCTGTAGTTAATGGCGGCGTAGCCAAGTGGTAAGGCAGAGGTCTGCAAAACCTTTATTCAGCGGTTCAAATCCGCTCGCCGCCTCCATAAAATCCAAGGGGTTAGCCAACAAGGCCAACCCCTTTTATTTTCCCATGCAACCTTTCGTGCAACCTCAAAATTTATTTTCTTATTACTTATAATTCTCTCCGATCAATCCAAAATGGTACTTTTTTCGCTGACGTTTTCGCATTCCTGCACCTTCCGGTATTTTTCAAATATCCGATTCCGTTCCTCTTGGCTGATGATCCCCACGAACGGGCTTGAGCTTCTAAGTTGTATCGCTCGTTGTGATCGAGACAGAAGCAGCTTAATTGATCGCCTCATGTGTCCATGTTTGCAAAATCTCTTTCCAAACTACATAGGCCATAGACAATGAACCGTCTGGTTCTATCCAGCGGTCAATATTACGCAAGGGTACATCCCACAACTCAGGGTTTTCCTTTAACCGCTTTACAGCAGCCCGATGGAGGGCTAAAGACCGTTTAATTCGCAATTCAATAATAATAGGTCGTGGTCTGTTTTCACTCATTCATTCACCATCAAAGCCAGCTTACGCCGCATTTCTTGCCTATCAGGTTTACCATCTAAGGAAGGTCGCTCAAGATATTCCCGCACCGCCTGTTTCAAAGCTTCCAACTCTTTCCGGACTTGCTCTAATTCTGTCATATATCCCCTCTCATTACCCGAAAATCCATAATTCACCTAATTGACATATAAACTGGATAGAGTAAGATGGCTATAAGTCTGGTTGCCAAGCCCTTCTAGAGTGGGCGTTAGCGAAACTTCGGTTTCTGGCCTATGATCGGTTCGGGGCGACTCTTTAGCTAACAAAGAGGCAGTGGTTACGTCCTTCGGTAACGATTGACGGCTAACCCCGGTATACGGTTCTTGAACCACTCCGGGAGATGCGGTGCGTCCACTCCAGACATTTTTTCCCTATTCATCTTTTTTTACCCGTAAATTTGTTTCCACCGCATGTAATCACCCTCAAAATAGCCGCCGATTTCAGGGACAGCCTGACCAATAAGCCATTCCCTGAAAGGCTCCTGTTCATCTTCCGGCAAATCTGAAATGAGAGCAATCCGGCGAGGTAGTTGTATTTTGACAATCTCATTTGTGGTCGTGTCATAGAACCAGCAAGTAGATTTATTATTGGTCGTGTCCAGGGCAACATAGTTTTCCGTAATTACCGGCCCTTCCCCCGTTTCCGTATGTCCGAAAATTTGAGGGACAGGTGCAAGGCCAGTTTCACGCTTGAAGTCATACCAGAAGATACCGCCAATCCTGTTGTTGCCGCCCCTGCCCAATCCAATGGCAAAAATGCCCTCTGGACTGGCAGAAGGATGTACAAGATATTCGGTCATTTTTTTGTTCAACATTGCGGCAATTTGAACAGCATCGGTTTTGTGTTTTGCCAGCCGAATATGGCAACCGGCATGAGTGAGTAACCAGCCATCCACGGCATAGGCAGCAAGAAACCGGTCTTTATGAGCCGTTATGACATCAAAATATTTATCCTCTTTTCCATATTGAAATCCGGTAGAGATGAACGGTGCAATAGGAAACAGATAATGAAGATCATGGTTGCCAAATAACAGCACAGCTTTTGAATCAAGGAGCAGTTGCAAGGCCAATAATTGTCTGCCTTGCGGTTCATAAAACGAGTCAAGGTAGTCACCGAGGGCAATATGTTCCTCTTCGGGTTTATAGGCTAAAAACGCCTGCACCTTCTCCACGTTGCCGTGTATGTCGCCTACGACTATTGCCATTGTTCAAGCCTTTTCAAATCGTTCTGACAACCGCTGCCTGACTTCCTCAATATTAGTACCATCATACCGTACTACTTGAGGGTGAACGAAATCGGAGTTGTAATCGTGGGCTGGCATGATAACCAAGCCTCTTGGCCGGTGATCCAGCCATGATTTAATGTATGCCGGGAAATCGTCTACAAGCACCGCTCCGTACACAAGCCCCTTATCGTGACAGATGGTTACGCCATCGATATATTTAGCCAGGTGCTTATTGCACCATTGCAATTTTTCACTCCAAGCGGTGTGGTTACTTTTCGGCCCCCTGGAAAGGATAGAAACCGAATAGCCAAGTTCTCTGACCACATCAAGGACATCCCAACCAAGCTGAAATTTCGGGAGATTTACCCACCAACCAAGTTGGCTGGTAATTATTTTCCGCCTTGCTGATAAGTAGGGTTTAGTTGAAAACACATTTAGAATAGGCGGCTCACCAGGTGATGCGATTCTTTTAAGGTCATGAAGCACTTGGCCTTGGTAATCGGCTAAAGTGTCGTCAAGATCAAATAAAGCTATTGCCTCTTTTTTTGTTATTATCATAGCCATCCCCCATATTGAAATCTCTACCTCCTAAAATTCGTCAATATCACAAACAGCAAGACACTCAGCCAATATTTTTTCCCTAGCCTTTTGCGGAATGTGGTCGCCATCAGTGACTATATCAACACTCACACCTGTCAACGCTTCCACATCATTAATGAATCCGCCAAGACCAATAAGAGTCGTTTTCCCTTTGATTGACTCAGCAAAAAAATCAATGTCGCTGTTTGCCGTATCCTCACCCTTTGCCACCGATCCAAAAACCCGCAAATTCACCAGATGATATTTTGTCGCCAAAACCAAAATTTCTGATCGGTGCAATCTCAGCATTTCAGACGGCAACGGCTTTTCTTCAGGCTCAAGCTCGCTTCTCAATCTATCAAAATAGTGCTTCAGCCATGTCAGCTCACAAAACATTTCTGATTCTGGATCATCAGGATATTGAGCCTGTATCAACTCTGTCAGCTTTTGATAGTGCTGATAGAAACGATCAATGTTGCTATCGAAATTTGTTGTCACCAGCCCTCTCCTTGAGCCAATCGGGATGATAAAAACTGCCACTCATGCGCCGGCTTACTTGCAGATCATACAGCTTCTTAACCTGTTTTACAGGCATTGGATCAATGTCAATTTTGACGACCTCATTCAATGCAGTATCAAATAAATAGCAAACGTCCCGGCCAAAGTAGTTAAGATTTATATGTCCGAATTCATCTAAAACCGGCACTGTGTCAATCTCACAATGTCCATACACTTGCCGCAGGCTCTTATCAATATTCTTTTCACAGAAAGAATCAAACCAAAATATTCCCCCGAACGGGTCATACCCTCCCCTATGTTCTGAAACATAAAAAATCGTGTAACGCCTTAGTTTGGCATCTTCATCTGCCAACTTTAACAACTCATGCCGATTCAAGTTGCCGGGATTTTTAAACGGTTTGCGGGGGGGCTGATTTAATAACCGCTGATTCAGATTTTCCGCCAGTTCAACAGGATCAATACAACCATTTGATATTTCGGTACAGACACCAGCATGAGTCAATAAATAACCATCGACAGCTTGAGCGGCCTTGAAGCGATGTTGATTGTCTCTCACGATTTGTGGCACCGGATTGTCTTGAATGTGACCAGAACACAAATACTTATATAAAAAATCAGCATATTGAATATCGTGGTTGCCGAACAGCAAAACCGCCCCGGCATCAAATAAAAGATTCAGGCATTCGATTTGACGGCTAGGAGGCTCTATATTGGAATCGACAATATCGCCCAAGGAAATGTGTAACTCTTCCGGCTTGTACGCCAGAAAAGCTTTAGTCTTCTCGACATTGCCGTGAATATCTCCGCAAACAATAGCCATTACTCAACCTCGACCACAATTATTGAATCAACACATCTTTCATGTGGGTTGTCACTTATGCCAAATCCAAATTCTTTGGTAGACGAAGGAGTAGCTTCAAACCTGAATTTAATTCCCTTTGACTTTAATCGTTCATTTTCGCCCTCAATGAATTCAGTTACACAGTCATAACATCCATCATGATATCGCATGATTGACGGAATTTGATCCTCTAAATCAGCTTTAGTTGTAACCTCAATAACGGTAATATTATCCACATACACGCCTTCGGCCAACTCTCCCGGCCAGCAAATCTTGGATGTTGATTCAAAGCGATACGGAGAACCAATTTCAGTCAATCCCCTGTTGGCATCCGAAATAAACTCACAGACGTTTGCATAATACCCGCCTTCAATCTCCATGATTGCTGGTATCAACGCCTCTAGTGTTTCCTGTATAGGTATTCGGCCAATGATCTTGTATGGCATACCGTCAATAATTTTATGTCGCACTACCATTAAAACCACCCCCCTCCTTGAAACCGTACTCGCCCTACTTTCAGCTCCAAAGGCAATTGAACCAGATCATGTAATTCAGTGTCATACAGCCAACAACTATTTGTATGATTTGTCGTATCCAGCGAAATATAATTCGGCTCAACAATTGGCCTTGTATTCTCTACATGCCCGAATATCTGTTTAATGTTAGTTGGCAATAAATTCCCGTCCACGAACATCCTGAAATTGAATTCAAAAATAGACTTGTATCTGTAGGTGGCATGACGTGTTATAAACCGGCTTTGCAGATACTTTTCAAACTTCAATTGCAACCTGTTTGCAATCTGGTCTACGTCAGCACAATGCATTGTGTAACCTCGATGTAACCCGGCATGAGTCAGTAAATAGCCGTCTAAAGAGTAAGCAGCCTTGAAACGAAAAAGATTGTACTCCATCAAATCTTGGAGTTCAGCAGCGTGATTTAGCTGGTATCCGGCAAAGTGAAAAAGGGGCTTGCGGAGATAATGACAATCATGGTTGCCAAGCAGTAACACCGCTTCCGAATCCATAAGCAGGTTTAAACATTCAACCTGTTGTTGAAACGGCACCGTGAAGCTGTCCAAGTAATCGCCCAGGGCTACATGCATGGCATCCGGCTTGTAATCCAGAAATGCATGCGCCTTTTCGATATCACCGTGTATATCACCGACTATAATTGCCATTATGCACCCCGATCAGTTGCAACAGTTGATTTTGACAACCTCTCCAACTCATATCCTTACCTGTCCTCGTCCTGTCATGCCGTTTGCCAGGATGTAATAGCACTCGCCGGTTTGTAGCGTTGAGGGTGGTCGAACACGTACAACGTGTGGTTTTTCATTATTAACAGGGTGCGGGATGAGATCGGTAAGGGTGTTGACAGTGTTGGAGTCGGTTGTTCGAAAAAAAAGCTTTGTCCCGGTATTGTTGATAATAATGTTTATTGAGTGATTACCCCGCTCGTCATCAAAAACATACCTTAATGAGGCAATAGACTGGGTTGCCAGGGCACAGCAAACTCTGTAGGCGCGGCAGCGGTCAAGAAATGACTGTTCGCCACTATCCTCGTCATGCGTTATAAAGCGCTGGAACTCATCACAGATGTAAAAGAAAGGAGGGACTGAAGGGGTGTTCAGACGTTCCGGTGTGAGAAGCGCCCTGAAGAACCCGGCTTTGAGCACCTTCCCGATGCTCATAGAAACTGCGGAAATTTTGACAGGATTGTAAATAACAACATCGCCCTCTTCTATGATGCGTCTGACATCCAGGCGGTTGACGGGACTCTCAAAAGGGTTCACCGATATCCGTGCCACAAATTCTGGTTCAATGAGTTCATGTGTTATTGAACTAAACACTGCAATTAGGCTCGAATATGTATCTGACGACATTTGCACGAACTGGCTGAAGTGTTTTCCCTCTCTGCCGAAAACCTTCCTGCCGCTTATCCGGTATGATTCAAGAAATGCGATCAGCAACGCCCAGAACTTGCCATACGTCTCATTACCATAGTCCAGATTCATCATGCCGACACCACTCCGCGCCGAAATACTCAGACAGTACGGTCCTTCCATTGCCATGGCATGAAGATGGTGCAGATAATTGTCTGGACGATATACAAGTGCTTCATTTTCACAATCAGGGTTTTCACTGATTGCCTTTTCGAGGTCATCCGAATCAAGGCAGCGTTTCTGTATCATATCAACAAAGTTGTACTTTTGTACGATTTCTGGCTCGTCGCTACTGATGATAACCCCACGTTTTTTTGGCAGGTCACTGGTTTGTTTTTCAAGATCGTCCGCGTCTGGACTGGTCTTATCCGTTATTTCGACAAAGGTGCATTCCTCTGAGTTTTTTGTATTGTTGCCATTGTTGATTGTGCCCTTGCGTTTTTCCCCCAGATTCTCCATCAGCCAGCAGAAATGCTTCCAGAATTGTCGTATATTTGCGCTCTTCTTGCCATTCGGGTGCCGGTAAAGTGCCAGATCGATATCAACCAGCGATGCCAATAACTGGCTGGCAGAATCCACCCAGAAACGGTCAGGTGCTGATTCTTTCTGTCGCTTGTAGCTGTCGGCAAACTTCATTATCCCTTCCAGAAGCCCCTGTCTGTCAGTTCCTTCGATATCCTCGTTTTCAAACAGCCACAGCACGGGACCCGAGGTGTCCGGTCGCAACCGGATGAGCCGGGAAGATCCGGCTTCACCGCTGACGGATTCAATGTAATCTCCAAGCTCCCCTTTCGGGTCTACGACAAGAGCTGCCGCTCTTGGTGATTCCGGGCTGAACGCGGCCCTGCATATCGGCATGATACCCGATGCAGTCTTGCCGGAACCGGTTTCACCAAGAAACATGAAATGCCGGTTCAGCACGGCATCGGTAATGCTGCCCATTTTGATCGATTGCCATTCCGGCATGTTTATCTTTCCGCTCATTTGCTACTCCTTTATCAGGTCAATCAAACCTTCTTTGATCACCTCATCCGGCTTCATGGTTGTGTCACGCTCAAACATACTTCGATAATGCTCGAAACGTCCATAAAGCCAGGCCATAGCCAGTTCTTCTCTTTTTTCCACAGATGTTGCATCTATAATTTTTTGCAGCTCTGACACCGACTTCAGATCTTTTAGACCGGTAGCCAATTTATTGAGGTGATTCCTGACGACCCGGAACAGTTCGTTGCGTCGGTGTTGTTTTTCCTCGTCCCCTTTAGCCTGTTCCAACCCTTTGATGTATCTGCCTATTTGCGGAGTTCCCGTGTGCATGAGCGGCTTGCTGTCAACGGTATACTCCGGATACGGCAGGTTACATACAAGCTCTTCCAAGCAGTTGAAATGGTGTTCCCCCAATCCCGGATACAGGTGATGCAGAAGCTCAACCAGCATCTCCGCATCAGCCCTGCTGAGTGATATACGGAGCTTTTCCAGACTGCCTGATGTAAGCGGAACCTGATTCGAAGCATAGACTCGCGCATTATGATAAAGAATCTTCGATCTCGGCATGGCATAGCGATGTCCGATATCTCCCAGACTCAGCATCAATGCCGCTGCGCTGGCACATTGGGTCAATGCCACAGTTTCTATCCTTACTCCCGCTTTTCTCCACCACTTGAGCTTCTGGATGTAATGAAGAAGGGATTGCAGTTCTCCTCCATTGGAATCTATCTCCAGAACGATATGTGTGTAGTAGTAGTGATTGATGAAGGAATCAATTTCATCGCACAGGCAAAAGATCTGCGTAGTATCAACCGGACCGCAGAAACGAACGATTGCGCGCTGCTGCTCATACTGTACCTGATGGCGTATTCTGACATTCAGTTCGCTCACTTTGTTCTCCTATTCTGCGGGTAGCCGCATCTGATCTGAGATTTATTAAAAACGGGGCAGTGAATATTTTTTGTTCTGACTTGACTTTCCACTGAATGAAGAGTAGCTTTTCCACTATATGAAAGTCAAGCCTTTTTGTTCATATAGTGGAAGGGGGTAATTGTGAGGGAAACAGGAAGTGGTATAACTCCGGAAAATCTGGTTTGCGCTTTAAATAACGAGTTAATAAACAAGAGCCTTAATTCAATATCCAAGGCCACTGGGGTCGGCATTTCTGCATTGCACAGATACCAAAAAGGAATCGGTGAACCAACCACATCAACCCTTGAGAAATTATCTGATTACTTTGGTGTTTCGGTAACATGGCTGCGTGGCTATTCACCAATGAGTCTTGAGGACGAAAAGAAACTTTATAAAACTATGTCGGACTCTGAAAATAAAAATAGGGATCAGCTTGCCGGATTGATGATTACGGCACAATGCCTTGATTTAAGAAGACTTATATTATTGAATGAGAGGGCAGATGAATTATTAAGAGACTTGGTGGAGGAAGAAGCGATGAATTTTGATCCTGACTCTATGTGTCTGAATGAAGATAGGGAATTATTATCATCTGAATAGGCCCTAAAATGAGTTGAAGGGTGGATCTATTTGTAGAAGAGATCTATGATATTTTTTAAATTGTTAGCGAAATCATCAAGATTGTCTTTTGTAACATTCATGCGAATGGTTGCAATTCTTACTCGGCATTCTTTTCCATCACAAAACTGGTATTCATGACGTATTTGATATTTGATACCAACATCCGGATAAAGAAGCAGCGTTCTCGGGCAATTCAAAATGCCCGAATAAACATACATCTGGAACATGTCGTCACGACTTACGCCGTAATGTTTATTTTCGTCATCATTGAGGAGTTTCCACTTGGTATCCAAGATTAGCAAAGTCTTTTTATCGACCCTGCTTTTCAAAACAATATCTGGGCGGATGCCAAAACAATCTTTACTTGACCTGGCAAAGTCCTCATCGACTTGAATATCTACATAATAGTCTCTAAATAGAAAATGCCTCTTCAACACCGCCGCGACAAATTCCTCAAAAATCACCTCCATCGGAAACAGCAGCGAAAATGTACTGTCTCTTGAGTGATCAAACCCAGGCGCTTTTTGGCTGATTATCATGCGGCAGAATTTCATAATTTCGCTGAAGCGCTCTGTGTTGCGGCTCAGTGTTATTTTGTCGAGGTCATGCATTGTGATTGCACGATCACTGACCTCATCCAGAACCATAAGCGCCATCCGCAAACTTTTTTTGTTCTCCTGGCTGGTCGTCATCGAGATCAGGATTCTGCAGCAGTTTTTTATAATCCGGTTCAGCCATGTATCCGAAACAAACTCATCAAAACCGACGTACACCCGCTCCTGATGAGCTGCATTGTGCCGGATATGCTCGTTTACCAGCAGTTTCCCCTTGAAACGGTTAAGATTTTCCTCCCGGTAATAGTAGGCATGATCTATCCCCCGCCAGAATTCCGTATGCAGTTTTTCTGCAAATATTGAGATAAGCGCTTCAAAAAAAGTCATCTTCTCCAGCCGGAGCGTAGCGCTATTCCTGCACTCAAGCGGAATCCTTTTTATATAGGACAGCATGAACAGAAGGCTTTTACTGCTGACAGCAGGATCGATTGAATCAGATATTTTGGGGAGTATTTCTACCGTCAGGCCTGGAATCTGAATCACCCCGACATAGCTTTTGGCTTTTGCAAAATCCCGTCTGCTCCAGTCAAAAACGGTCTCGCCATTGTTTTTCAGGGCTTGACGCATGTCAAACGTGCGTAACCGCTCCAGCAGATGGCGCGGCACATTACAGTTGCCTTCAGGCTTCTGCTCTATGTCGCACTCGTCAGTTGGATGTAGCTTCTCATATTCTGTGATAGTTACAGACTTCATATTTTGGATTCTGGTGTTTCCGATTTAAAAGGCTTGATAATACCTTTAAAAAATTCATACAGTTCATCTGGCTTTATGGCGTTTTTGAAATCCGGGTTAACCTTATACTTCAATTTATCCTCGTAATAGTTGTCATGAGAAAGTCCGACGATATTCTCTTTTATTTGCGGAGTTGCTTTAATAATTGGGTTTTGGCCTTCTTTAAGCGTATCTCCGCTTTTCGTATCATGTGGGCAGCCAAGCACAATGCAGATTTTTTCCCAGTCCCCGTAAAAATATTCCTGAAGAAGCGGGATGATTTTTCTTAGGAAACACTTTTTCAGGTCATCAAGGTTTTCAACATCAAGGAAATATGCGTGTCCGATAACATGGTCGCGGTCGTAAAGGTATTCGATACGCTCGTTGATAGTTGAAAGTAATTTCATGACATCTATGTCATCAAAAATTTTACCATTAAGCAAATCATACTCCGGCATCATTTCAACGAACTCAAACCGCCGACGCAATGCAATATCAATTAATGCAATGGAGCGATCTGCTGTGTTCATGGTACCGATGATATGAAGATTATTCGGGACGCCGAAAGGTTCTTGTGAATAGGGAAGCGTAACCATCATTCGACCTTCCCAATCACCGCTTTCATTCTCACCGTTTCCGGAATTGCTGGATTCTTTTTTAAAAATAAGGCGCTTATCATCTTCAATAAGGGTAATCAATTCGCCAAATACCTTACTGATATTCCCCCTATTAATTTCGTCGATAAAAAGGGCATAGTCATTATCTGGATCTCCTTTTGCTCGTTCACAAATATTTTTAAATACACCGTCTTGCCGTTTGAATGACATATTGCCAGTTTTTTTATTTAATACATCAGGACGGTACCCCTCGACAAAATCTTCGTAGCTGTAGGACTGGTGGAATGTGATGAAATTGTAACGCTTTGTTTCGTCAGTCTTATCTGTATATATTTTAAAAAGTTGTTCCAACCGATACGTCTTTCCAGTACCTGGAGGGCCATAAAGAATCACGTTTGGATTTACTTCTAAAGCATCAGTTATTTCATTAAGGAGCGAATCATCTAGTGAATTTTGTTTAGTAAGAAAATTTGGGGGGTCTATGCTTGAGCGTTTTTGGTCTGGATCAGTTGGCACAACTTGTTTGGAGTAGTATTCTTCAATGCTCTCAAATTTCAATAAAATCGGTTCAATACTTTTAAAGTAATTTGAAATATCCTTGGCTAACTCATTGATTTCTTTATCTTCAAAACGTTGACACCACATGTGTTGAAATTTGTTTTCGCTGTTTTTGTATGTATTCTTGATACTGTCAAATATATAATTACCACATAAAGTATGCGTGAAATGAACATTTCTTTCTGTTTCAAGTATCTTCGTTATTTTGGAAATACCAATATCAGCAATATCAACATTTGTGTTTTTATATCTGAATATTCCTGCAAAAATACCTTTTACGTCTTTTTTAATGCCGTCAAAGTAACCATTAGCGAACATTATTGATAAATAGAAATCTTTACTCCCAGGAGTTTTAGGCATTTTATACTGCCATGGGATGTTGTCATCATCTTTTACTACCACTTTAGGCTTGGTAAATTCGCCAACCATACCATTAAGATTGCATTCATTTATAATTTTTTCAGCTAGTTTTTTGCCAACCTTTGGATCACAATAATCAGCCATCTAAGCACTCCTTTATATCAAGTGGAATTCAAAATTCAGTAAAGGTGTGTTATGCCTTGTTGCTTCTACAACTGCGACCTAATCCAGCCCGGTAATCTCGGATCTAAAGCTAAAGGTTCCTGCTCAAGCCACTGATCTCGCTCCGCCAGCTGCCGTACAAGATCGCCCTCTCTATCTAAATTGCAGCCATGCCATTTACCTTTTGCTGGAAGAGCATACACTTCAAGGTATTCCGACCAAAAATGCGGAATTACAGCAATGACCTTGCGTTTGGTGCGCCGTACAAAACGATGGCGGATAGCCACTCCTTCCGGGTCAAGGTCACCAAACCAGAAGATCGGAACGTCTGGATAGAGGTCGACAATATGGCCAGCGCTAAGCCATGCGTTGCCACCTCCAAGAATAATCATGGAATCCGATTCATGCTCCATGTCGATAAAAGCAGCGGAATTTTCACAGACTACGATATAAGTCGGGATGCTGCCGATCATATGTGTACCGGAGATCAAGGCACGCTCGGATACTCCTATTTCACCGGTAACCAGGGAGAGCTGAACAGCATCGACTTGCTCGCTGCAGCGCTTAAGAATAAGCCCAGCGTTTGGGCGAATGCGGGCAAACCAATCTCTCGCGCTATCGTCATTGCTGGTAGTGCTACGGCTTTTAGAGTGTGCAAGCATTACTGCCGAAGTAGTTTTCTGGCTATAAAGAACGTCTGGCTGAAGACACACAGGAACGTCGCTTCGCGCGGCATTCTTGGCCATCTGCTCGGTCAGTACCTTATCGCTATCACCATGGCGTGCCACCTCTTCACTCCAACCACTATGGTGCCGATCAAGGAATTCCACAATCTCTAACTTTTTGCTTTCAACAATCAGGACGTGTCGAGAGTCTCCCCAGCAGACCCAACCCGCAGCCACCAGCTTCTCGATCAACGCGGACGTCTTTTTGGAGACGGTAAGCTGTCCCGCTCTTAGAAGTTCCACCAGCAAATAGCGATTAGTACGATCCGCAAGCTTCATGAAATCACTTCGATGCTATTATTGCCATCCAACGGCAGATGCCGTCTGCCGCTGAGTGTTGCTGATCGAAATACCCTGAAGCTTTTTTCGCCGCCGTTGATGTCAATTGCCATACGGTAAGCAGTTCCAAAAATGCCTGGCGGTGTAGATGGTGCAGCTATAATCAGAGTCACTTCGAGATCCATGCACATGTTGACTAGCGCCTGCAGCGTATCCGCTGATAGACGTCCGGTTTCATCCAACATGAGAAGTCTCATTGACTTGGCTGTTTTGCGAGCAACTGCGGCCCGGTGCTCCCAGTTATCAAAAACCATAATGTATATAGCGGTGCCAACCGCGATTGCCTCCCCCGTTGAAGCATTCACTGGCAGCCAGGTCATGTCTGTTACTTTTCGGTTTTGTACGTGAAGGTTTAGATACGTGCGATAATCCAGGATTTGTTCTATGGACAGGCTACCCCTGGTAATTTCCTTGTAAATTGCAACCAGAAACTCTTCGATGGTGTCATAGGTCATGTTTCTGTCGCTAAAAAGATCCGGCTGATTCTGTAGTGTAACCAGAAACCGCTCCATAGTGGTGATCGTTTCCGGGTTGACCCTTGCTCCGGATACATTGCCGAAAGCAAGTTTTTCGAGTTTAGTGTTGAAACCGTTGATTCTGCGACGTTCTTGGTTTATGGAACCTCGGATCTGACTTGCGGTATGCCTCAAGTGCCCCACAAATTGTGCTTCAGATGTCTTGAGCCTTGTTTGCAGTGAAGTCAGTCGCATGTTCATGGCTTCGATGTCAGCATCCGGATCGTTGCTGGCAACCATTTCTTCAGGGTATAATGTAGTGGCCCAACCGCTGACAAGACGAAAGCCAATAGCCCAAGACTCCCCTTTAATGACGCTGTTACTGTTTGACTTTAATCGTTCAAGCAGCTCGTTTGTCACGGAGTCAATAGGTGAACGCTCGTTTATTGCAGGCTCTTTTGCCAGGAGTAACAAACCTGCGGCAAGTTCTGAAGCGTGACTGCAGAATGCCATGGGGTCAATACTGGCGCGTGTTTCTCCTGGTGCCTCAGCAGGTAAATCCTTAAGGAATCTGGTTCTGTCATACATTGCAGACAATGTTTTTCGAAGCGACCTGAGTGTTACATTGCGGTAAGTGCCGGATACTTGTCTGGCAGCTCGAAGAGATATTTGTGCCATCTCAGACGCACTCCTTGTATGCTCCAATTCTGCCTTACACGCAGCAATAGCTCCAACAGCATTGGTAAGTTCGGTATTGGCTGTGCCGAATGCAATATCGGTTTTCTCTTCTTCGCTCTTTTTGGAATTAACCTCTGCCTCCGTTGCTGTACCTACTGCATGCTCAGCAATTTCTGCAGCAAGCTCATTCTTAGCCGTTTGGCTGCTTTGCTGCTCGGTGTTAGCTATATTCAAAGAGCCTTCCTGCTGGCGGTATATCTCTGCAGCGCTCAATTCGGCCGGTTCGATTTTTTCGCTTATTATTCTGCAAGTCTCGTTGAGTAGCTCCGTTAACCGTTTGGAATTTGAATCGCAACGGGCTTCTTCCTCTAACGAAATTGAGTCAGCAAGTGATTCAATGCTTGGTTTAAGCCTCTCCAATGCCGTCTTTGCTAAAATTGCAGTTTCTTCCTTTTCCAGCAAACACAAACGACTACCTTCGAGGCCGCGCTCATCCTCATCACTTAGCGGCGGGTTACGCAGAAGCTGACGCACATCAGGAGTGATAACGACAAGGCTCTTGCCGGCATTATCAGACCATTTTTTGTAGCGGGCACACTTTGCTTTTCGCACCTTGAGACAAGATATTCGTTCCGGCAAAAACTCAATATCGAGCAGATATGCCTTGGTTGCCAGTGATGCAAGTTCCCCCAGATTATCCTCAAAACCGGCAAGATCATGCGTCGCCTTAGCCAGATCAGCATCAAGGCTTCTTTTTTTCTCATTGTTGGCGGCTATCTCTTCACTTTTGGCGGATACTTTTGTTTGTGGTGTGCCAGCATCGATAAGTGCGGCAGAGTTCATCAAAATTCGCGTTTTCTCTGCCACCTCGGACAGGTGGCGTTCTCTGATCCTTAATGCGGCGATGTCGCTATCAATTGTATCAAGCTTTAGCTGAAGCCTCTCCTGTTCTTTTACCCGTGCCTGTCGCCCCAGTAGCGGTGCTTCCGGTAGCGGTGAAATACGTATGCTGCCTGCAGTATCTGTCGCTTTGACCAGGTTGCTCTCTCCCTGTGGCAACCTGTTAGCGCACTCTTCCAGAGCTTCCCTGCTGACCAGATAAATGTCATTTACGGGAGGCTCCGTGAATGATTCTGCAGCGACGACCGGATCTGCAACAACAATGGAGCCTGCAAGCGTCCCGAGCCACGCCTGTAGCCGTGGTGCTTCCTCGAGTGAAACCTCTTCAAAAAGACTGCTGGCAAGAATCCCGTCCACCTTGCGCGCCGAATCAATCACCTCTTGGGAATCATTGCTGGTGGCGATTGCACTGATGGCCATATGCACTGCTGTAGCTTCAGTATCCAAGGAAGCTACCGTGGCGCGCAGGGTCGTTTCCTCTGCGGTCGTTGCTGTTGACAGACGATGTATATCAGCGCTTTTGGCAAGCGGGGTATCGGGATTGTTTACGAGCAGGATCAGCGCAGCAAGCTCTTGATGAACTTTATGCCACGCCTTTAAGTCCTCCCGGAGGATTGCAAGTTCCGCCTCAAGTTTTTTACTGTCTGCAAGGCCCGCCTTCTCCTTTTCCTTGTCGGTAATCAAGGCAGAAAGATCCTTAACCGTGCCGGAAAGTTCGGCGTGTCGTTTTTCGAAAGCTGCGACTGAATCAATGTCTGCTTCGCCTGCAGATATCAGTTTCTTTTTTAACTCGGTCAATTGGTCTTGTTGGGTAACCAGGGTGGAGAGCTCTTCATCTATGGAGGTCTGTTGATCGGAAATGTGCCTTCGGCGCTCATAAAGACCCTGAAGAATCTCAATCTTTTCCAGCAGCAACTTAGGTGGTTGTTCTTTGTGCAATACGGTGAGAGCGGCAGAGTGAGCTTTCTCCCAAGCGCTTCGTACTTCGTCATTTCGTCCAGCAACAGCAGCGATGTGCGCCAGTTCACTGCGGCAGTCGGTTACCGTTTTGTCTTCATGTAGGATGCCTTCTGCAATCGCCTCAACATCGGCAACCCTTTTTCCACGTAGGCTGAGGAATTCAGTTTGTGCCGCCACTGCTGAGCGATGACGTGCCGCACGCATCTGGATGGCTTTGTATTCCTCATCACAGCTGGCAATCTGTAGTGACAGTGCTGTTGATTCTTTGCGCTTTTCGTGCAAAACAGCAGCTATCTGCTCATGTTTAGCCTTCGCCTCCAAGTAAGATAACTCCGCCTGTTTTTGTTTGTTTCCTGCAGCGACAAGCTTCACTTCGCAATCTGCTAGTCTCTTACCCAGTCCAAATGCTTCCTTAGCAAGTACATAGTCGGTTCTTGCCTTGGCCCAGGCTTGCTCGGCATCGCCTTTTTTGCGCTGTGCCTCCGCCTCATCAAGCTGCAGTTTTGCCAGCACCTCTTCGCGAGCCTTCAGCTCTTTCTTGGCAACAATATATTCGTAGTGTGTCCTACAGGTTAATTTCACAAGCCTCCCAGCTTCCTGGAAAGTGCCCGCCACCCCAAAACGCAGCATCTCACGGCTCTTCTCGACGATACTCTGCACGTTGGCACTCGACTCCTGCAGTTCACGTGTCTGTATGCGGCCGCGTCGGCAGGCGCGCAACGATTCAGTGATGCCTGCCAGCTGCTGGGCGACAGTAGGCTTTTCGGGGAGAAGGAAATCCCGCAGGCGCGACTGGAAATCCTTAGACATGCCGCCATACATGCAGGAAAGTGCCGCTTCGCCGTAATTCTTCCGATCCTTGTCTGAGGCCATGTCGATGGCGTGAACCCCGAGGGCACAGAGTTCTTTAAGGTAATCGCCGACCTTGTGCTTTTTGAATTCAGCCCCTGCCATTTCAGCCGCTGCAGCAACTTCGGAAAGCTCCCTCACAATGCCGCCTTCCTTGCCATGTGTGATGAAGAGTCCTCCTGCTGTTACCGCTGCGGGTACCTTGTTTATTACGAAAGGGGATATGTCGATCTTTGCTTCCCCGCGTGGGGCAAGATGCAGACCTATGATGGTCCGCTCATTAGTGCTGGAAACAAGGGTCATTGCACAATAGACCGGGCCATGTTTATTGATACGTCCCACTATCTCGCTGATGCCGGTCTGAGATCCTTGCTGGTCACGAAACCTGAAGGTGCTCTGGTCCGGCATCAGGAGAATATATACCGCCATCATTATTGATGACTTGCCGACACCGTTGGGCCCCTCAAGGATGGTCAGCAACTTGTCAGCCTCAATCTCTAGAAAGCTCGCCGAGAGCCAATTTACAAGGGTGTAGGCTACCGGAAAGGTGCGGTTGTTTGTCACGGTCCCTCCTCCGGATCTTCAGCTTTTTCAGAGATCCCGTTCTGCAGCAAGTCAGCATCATCTGCATCAAGATAGGCGGCATGTCCTTCCTCGATCAGCTGGTCTATACAGGCTTCAGGGTCCAACTCGGGATTGCCAAAAGACTCAACAAAACGGTCACTGCAGCGAAAAGTCTCGAACTCATCACTTGCGTTGTCAAAGGCGACGAAACCCAGCCTGTCAAGTTCGCCAAGAGAGTTCCTTATCGCCTCCTGAACCTTGCGGATAAGCTCCTCTGGTGTTTTAGGCCGTGACTTATAATGCAACAAGCGGGACAGTCCTTGCTGTCCGGTGAGCTGCGCTACCGCTGAATAAAGGGACTCCACGTGATATCGTCCGCTACTGCGCAATGCACTCGGTGTGAGCCTGACAATAGTCAGCGCTTGCCCCACAAGCATTTCTGGAAGGGTCAGCGTGCGCCGTCCATATATAGCTCCCTGATTGTCGAGATAGGCATAGCCGTCGCGAACTACGACAAGGTTCATGCCATAGCGCCGGTATAACTCATGAAGGGATTGGTAACTTTCTTGAACAAAGGCAAACCAACCCTTGCCGTCGTCGCTCGACAGATGATATCCACGACGAAGACGAGTATCTACTTCCGGAAAGAACCGGCTGGCAATCACTTCCATCAAATCATTCACCGTCGTCTCCTTGAACCGTTCTGTCTACAATGATCTCTTCAACCTGGATGCCGAGCGGCACTTCGTGCCAGCCTACCTGATGGCTGGAACGAGGCATGCCTTCGTTGCAGAGAGCTTCCGTAAGTGCGCCAAGGGCAGTAAAATAAAGTTCTTTTGAAACGAGGTTAGCCAGATTTACAGAGAGATCTGTCAGCGCCAGTGTCGGCTCATGCAGGCTGTCGGATAAAACTTTCGCCACAGCATCAGCGATCAGCTGGTCAGGCCGACCCATAGGGTCCTCCTCTTCAATAGACACAGGGTTAATCACCACCCGTTCCATCTTTCTATCTGGTTCTCTCCATCCCGTAAAAGAATCGTTAGCCACACAGGTAATCCCCAAAGGCCGATCCATAAGGTGTTTGGCGCTACCAATCAGGTGCTTGATCTTTAATCTATGAGGATCACTTCGCACCAATTCTATAACATCCACTACGATCTTCTGATAATAACGGTGCCAATCGGAAAAGCGCTGGTCTGCCCATTTTTTGATGCGTTCCAGCTTGGATTCAGCCCTCCTGGCTAGACCTGCAGCGTGGGTTTCGCCCGCGACCAGGGCGATCTCAGCAATTTCGTTGAGTGCTTCGCTTACTCGATCATTATATTTTTCGTAAACCTGCGTAATGTCCTTAAGATTATCCAAGACTACATCGAGGTTGGCGACGCAGGCGTCAATACCGTCTGCCCAGGACAGCTCGAGTTCATGGGTGATTTGGTGTTTCGCAACCTCCTGCGTCTCATCCATGTTGTGCTGCCGTCGATCTATTTCGTCAAAAAGCGCCATGTGCCTGGAATCCAGCGGGACAGATATTTGTGTTTCCCAAAACTGCCGGTTCCCGCCTACTCTTGCCATTGAGCACATCTCCAGCACCTCGCCATTGATTTTACCGAGAATCACCTCCAGAGTGAGAGCCGTAATGATATCGGTACCGATTGCGTCACTGGCGATAGCCCTGCCAAGCTGGGTCATACTATAGCGTGGGGCATCCGCTGATGAGATGTCTGCACCGCTCACACAGGAAACCAGGCGTTGGACACGCAATCTGGTCAGTGCCTCCCTGAAACGTGAGGCACTGTCCTCCTCATTAAGAGTCTCCATGGCGCGCATGAACAGGTCGTTGAGATCAAACTCGTCCAGATCGGCCTCGCACTCAAGCTCGAGGTATGCATATATGGCGGCAAGAAAGGCAATATCAGAGCTTGCCAGCGAAAGCCTGCTCATACGCCCGGTCGCCCGTGCTACTGCCTCCGGGATGCTAGTGAATGGAATCATAGGAAGAGTTCCTGTGTGGCACGCACTTAAAATGGTCCCATAAAATTTACTATGTTACTTCCAACACCAGCGGCTTACCTTGTTGAGTTTCATATTCCCACACAACCTCCCCCATCCAGTGTCCTATACGCAATATTTTTTCATCGCATCAGTAATTTCTAAAATGACCTTCTCCCGAAGCCAATCCGGTTCTAAAACTTCCACATGAGAACCATGCTTGAGAATCTCCATCATGATTTCCTGCTCGTGTGAGGCTGGGATACTTCGCACCAGCGAACCGTCATCTTGAAACTCTTCAGTTTGTCCTTCGTGCCATATTTCACTCTTGATCCAGCGTGACCGCTCCGGTGTGAATCGTAGAACCACATTGAAGTTCTGCCGGTTTTGGAATATGCCGAAGGTGTTATTAAGATACGGTTGCCACTCAGCTTTAGTACGAATCTTGAAGACATATCCTTCGACGCAACATAACGTCATCCTCCCTAGCATAAAATCACGCCAATCGTTACGTAGATGACAATAGGCAATCAGGTGCCAGTTGCCCATGTAGTTGACCATGTGGTGCGGTTCGACCGTACGCATGGTGCAGTTGCTGGCGGTGGGGGAATGGTAGCTGAAACTGAGTAGTTTGCCTTGCAGCAAGGCCGATGTGACGATCTTGAAAGTCAGCGGTTCCGTGGGACTGATACTTTTCCAGCGAAAGGACAAGGCATCCTCCAGCCTGGCTCTGCCCAGCAGGTTTGCGGCCAGCAGAGATCCGAGCCGTTTGGAGAGACGCCCCAATTCATCTGCCAGGAAACCAGCCGAGGCATCTGTGATCAATTTTTGTGAGATCAGCAGGGCCAGAAGTTCTTCTTCAGAGATGCGAATGACTGGGAGTTGAAAGGTGGGGTCGGTATAGAAATAGCCCTTGTGGCACTTATCATATTCCAGAGGGGCTTGCAGGCGGTCGCGAAAGTGATCGATAGAGCGCTGTGCGGTTTTAGGTGCAATCTCGAAATGTTCTCCCAGCTTGGTTGCGTTGGGGTAACGTTCCCGGCGGGCTTCATTGTCAAACCAGACAAAACGCTCCAGGTACAACTGGTCGCCCATAGTCACCTCCCGCTCTGTTCATAGCAATCAATGAAAAGTAGGCTTATGTATACGCGCAATAACTGGGGGCGTCAAACGGGGAATGATAAATAGTTAATTGTCAGAAATTCATCCCTAAAATTGAGCAATAAGACCGATTTCTAAGAGGGATGCAGTCTTATTACTCAATCTACTCAAATCAAATTACAAAATCGTATCTATCAATAATGGATCGGCCAGTAAATCAGGTTTATTCAAATAAACACCGAAGTCTTTTAACCCTAATCCCCATAAATCGTTGATAAATCCCAAGTACCGCTCAACGTGATCCTGAGATAAATCCATTATTTGATGGTCTGATTCAATCTCCCCAAAGACACAGACTGCTGCTGTCCAAGGCTCATTTTTATTTTTAGCCAATTCAACTACTGAAGAAACATAATCGTCGTAATCATGACGATCTGACATCTCTTTATACTGTTGTGACACGATAACACTCAGCCGCCCCTTTCTTTCTCCAATAAACAAAACTGGTGCCAATAGATTCTTCTGGTACATATGCTCAACAACATCAATAACGCTTTCATTATGGTCTTTATCCCAAATGATCGCAAAATCATGAGCTTTGGGTTCTTCAAGATGTAATCTGCAGCTATCAAACCATGCTGCAGTTCTTAATACTGAGTAGTGTGCGCCACACCCTAGATTACCAACTGGTTTTTTTTCATCATGAAGTGTTGTGAGAAATTCTGAATAATTGTTCATGTCAGTTTCCTTTCATTCACTGTGCTTTTATGGGTTTTTGAATTGAATAGAGAACAACTAGAATTTATTTGCTGAGCTGATTGTCCATCACTCCCCCACTGCTTTTGATAGACACAACCTGTCTATAATATTCGGTGATTCACTCAGAATTCCTTTGAGCATGCGTTCCACCATTTGCTCATATTTTTCGGTTGCTTGCATATCAAAGACAACCTTGGCCCCCTCGTCTTTGAACTCAACAGCAGTTGGGTTATAACATACTGTTTTTGCAAACTCTTCTAGGAAAACTAGTACAATATCCAATTTGTTATTCAGAACTATCAGGTCTCTTTTGGTGTTGGCCAGTTGCATTTTTGTGTATTTTTCATGATTTTCTTTATCAAATGGATGAAAATGTTCATGCAAGGCATCTGACACTATTTGTCCCATAAACCTTCTTTTCTTTCTGGCTTCATAGGACAATTCATCATGTGCTGTTTTCGGTATCCGAATTTGAATTTGAATCCCTGGAGATTTTTTTCGCGCCATGGCTTACTCCTTCACGTACATTCCGCCTACAAATGATAGTATTCCGACAATTAGCAATGTCCCCACTATGTGACTTTCATCGTAGCCATATCTCATCGCAAGCAAAGCCGTCAGAACTGTCACTGTTAGTGCTGTGTAAGCCAAGGTTATTAGCAGCTTATAGCGCTCAGGTGCTCTCCTGTTGGCAGCTTTTGCAACTTTTTCAACGACATCCATCGCACCATGTTTGAACTCGCCAATATATAGATCGTACTGCTGTCTCGCGTTATCATTTGTCGAGCGCCATGGTAATTTTCCAGTTTGGACGGTGTTGCCGCCAAGTTAATTT
>CAYWJJ010000032.1:0-51538 GCA_964458105.1 uncultured Geobacter sp. | reverse complement strand
TGTTGAATGCATTGACCAAGAGTGATGTGTTTACGGAAGACCTGCTCTTCGCCACCCTGGATACCTCTACCCGCCGCCTTCGTTTTCCGCGCGAGCGGGAGGTGATCATCACCGACACGGTCGGTTTCATCCGTTCACTGCCCAAATCGTTGATGGGGGCATTCAAGGCGACCTTGGAGGAGCTGCGTGATGCCGACCTGCTGCTGCATGTGGTCGATTCATCGCACCCCCGATTCGAGGATCAGATTGATCAGGTGCGGACCATTCTGAAGGAGCTGGATCTTGGTGATAAGCAGGAGCTGCTGGTGTACAACAAGGCGGATCTGCTGAACGAGATGAGGAAGAAGGACATGGTTGGTTTTCTAAGGGTTCGGCAGTCCGCCAGGACCCAGAACAGCGTGACGGTCTCGGCCCGTGATCGCAAGAGCCTGGCGCCGCTGATGGATGAGCTGCAGCGACGTTTCTGGCCGGAGGAAGTGGAAGAAAATTTCTGATTTTCTTGGCGGCAAACTACACCGCCTGAATTGTTGCTTCAATTACCTGGTAAAAAAACGGATGGCGCTGTAGATGATATCGAACAGGTCAGGATCGGACAGCAACAGCGGACTTCCATAGTTATCGAACGGAGACGGCTCAGACCGGTAACCTGCCAAACTTTGGCGTTTTTCGTTTTCAATTTTCAGTTCTTCCTTCTTTGTCTGTTCCTGTCGCTCCTGGTCAAGGAGCTTGCCCCCCAACTTCATCCATTCCATCAGATGCCGCAGTTCACCGCCATCAAGCCAGACCCCGTGATTCTTGCAACGATCAACGATGACACCGCTCTTGGCGCCAAAGTTGACCCTGTTCATCAGCTGTGAACAGACCGGGCATTTGATGTAGGCAACCGGATGCTGGTCCGGCGGACGATTGGCATTTATGGCATCCAGTCCGGTTCGGTCTATCAGAAATACATTTTTTACTGCGGCATCCAGCAGAGCTTCCAACTCCGCCGGATCGAAGAACAGTCCAAGACATTGATCGCACCTTTCAATGAAAAAGGTGCCGTTGAGATTCAGATTGATGGTTTTCAGCTGTTTGTCACAGCGCGGGCAGGTGCGGGGTTGATCGGTTTCATGGGTGGTATAGTAATGTATCCCCCTGAGATCCACATCATTGCGGTCGCCGCAATAAGCGCACAACAGGGAGCCGTCGGGCAAGGGGGCTTTGCAGTTGGTGCATCTGGCCATGGGATGGTGCCTTTCAATTCCTGGGTCGGATTGTCGGAGCGCAGTATACTGTAAAAACCTTCACGAGGTAAACCCGTGAACTGCCGGATGGAGACAAATTTGGTGTTGGCTATTTGAAATAAAGTTCAGTCACTCATTTCAATCTGATACCTGATTCACCTTGTGCAGTAACTTGAAGCGACAAGCGATCAGTTGCTACAATAGCCTCTCCAAGCGAAAGAGATTTCACTGTGCCAGAAAGTTCAACATGATCTGCAAGCTGAATTTTCCCTAGAGCTGCAGACGCTTTAAGGCGTGCGCTTTCGAGCTGGTCCACAATCGTCGCATTCAGTTTTTCTTTGATAACATCACGAATCGTACCGTTGAATAACCAGCTGCCAACACCAACCAATAAGCCGGCATTTCTGGTATCAAACTCGATATCGTCAAACGTAAGAGAATTGTTCTGAGGATTATATACGGGTTTGGCAACTAGCGTCAGTTCGCCGTCAAAGTCTCCGGTAGCGGCTAAATCGATAACGAGTCTGCCGTCATCACTTTTCAAACTGAAGCTACGGATTGTGATTTTCTTGTCGTCTCCAAAGGTTTGGTTAAGCAGAATCGGATTCAGCGCAGTAACGAGATCCACGAAGTATATATTTGTTGTAAGCTGAATATGGAACTGGTTAGCGAATCTTGCGAGCGGTTGAATCTGCGGCAACGACCTGACCGGTAACGAAACTGGTTTCGGTCCTATGACTATTTCCGCAGCTGTCACGAGGCCTATTGACACGCGAATGCGATTATTAGTGGCCGATAACGGACTCATGACGATCTTCTCTGGGGACAATTTTAACCATGCGCTGAATTTTTTATCAATTAGTACCGGGGTAAATGCATCGCGCCACAAGGGTGCTATTTTATCGCGGAGTCTCACGGTGTCATTGAGTTTATTATCGATGATAGGAGCCAGGAGTTTCTGAACCGGTTGCGCAACGCTCTCAACAATACTTTTTGGGTTCAGCGTAATCATACCAAGCCGGAGAGTGTCAGAAAACCCGTCCGAAAGCCCAATAAAGTACAGCTCCGTTTTTAGGCGCCAATCGGGAGTGACGTTAACTTTTGCCTTGAACCGGAGGTCAGTCTTGAGTGGCCCCGTAGTAAACATTCCATAGCCGAATGTCAGCTGTACAGGTATTGAAAGGTAAATAAAATCGTTTGACGCAGTTACAGCTATTGCCCCGGCACGTAAGACTTCTACAGAAGTTCCAAGACTGCCTTGTCCCTTGTACACCTCTTTTTTGATCGACTGAGACAGAATGTTTCCAAGATCCGCTGTTGATACTTCAACTTGAAGGTTGATTGTCGAGGACTGCACCCCGTTTCCGGCAGCTTCACAGGTGGTCGAAGCCAGCAGAAACAGAGCTAACAAACTGATAATGTGACGGATCCGACGCATTTTTTTGCTCCAAGGAATCCGTGCTCCCCAAATAGATCCGTCTCCATTTTCTTCGCAGTTCCGCTGTCCGCTGCATTCGCCTGGTTTGCTGATTAACATGAGTCCAACTATTTCCACTGTCTGAGTTCAATAATGAGCCCATCAGGATCTCTTATTTCACCACGGAATGAATCGCCCAAGTCTACCGGTGCCCGAGCTATAGCTATTCCTTTGCCCTTCAAATAGTCAACGGCCTCAGCCATATCCTCCACCTCAAGGGCAATGCCCCGATATCCTACCTCCCAGGGAACTTCGGATTTTGGCTTGGGATCATCTGTGGAAATAATCTCAATGACTGTATCGCCTAGTTCAAGATAAATAACCTCCTTCATGGGCGGCATTCTCACTTCATTCCGGCTTCTGATTCTAAAACTCAAAATGTTGACATAGAAATCGATGGTCTTTTCTGCATCCCTTGGCACAATTTCCACGTGGTCGACTCTTTTGAACATCATTCTAGCTCCTTTGCTGTGTGGCAGAGATCTAAGTTTCAGTGAGGTGTTGTGTGTTGCGTAGCGAACGGTGATGAGGCTGACCCGCCCTCGGCGGGTCTTGCCGATGGTTGGACATTGATTCAAGGCAAGGCAAATTACCTAGCCTCGATCTCTCCGTGGGCTATGCGATACCTCCGCCCAGTGATTCTGTTGAGATGGTAGATAAGGCCGTCTCCGTACTTGCTTGACCAGTTTCCATTAAACCCGTAACTGTCGCGGACTTGGCTATTTTCGTTGAAAGCCTGCATAAGCTCTGCTTCCTCTGCTGCTGTTAAGTGTTCTATGTTCGGCAGGATCATCGAGATGACATTACCATTGTCGTAACTCTCACACCTTTTAACTGCTTTTGTGTATGAAGCAACAGCTCCTGAATGCCTTATCAGCAGCTTCATGATCTCGAAAGCCGCATCATCCCAATTGCAGGAAAGTGCCTGGAATTTCCCGATGAAACCATAGGGGTCTTTCTCAAGCCTCACCGAAATGATAGGAACCCCTCTTCCAATAGCGACACCAACCTCCTGATCGGTCCAAAGGCTATCATGGAATCCTTCTGTCATCAGTGCCACAAAGGCATCCATTGAAAAGAGAGCATTCTCTATTTCATTCTGCCACTCCTTCGTCGGGTGAATGTCCTCATGAGCGACGAAGCAGGAAACGCCAAAGAGGCCGAGACGACTCTTTAGCATTGCAGTCTGTTTTTTCACCTCTGTCTTGTGGCTCAGAAACAGCCGAAACCCTTCATCTCCCCAGATACGGTGTTGGGCCTGATGAAGAACGTTCCTTTCTCCCGACAGCAGGACGCCAGATTCTGACCGCCAGTCCTTATCCTCTTCTACCTGCATTTCAATAAAGACTTCTGCTATAAATTCACTCTGAACATTATGGACCTCGTTGAGATCCTTGCAGATTTCAGCCCGAAAATTTTCTTTGTCCCGCACAATCCTCAGATATAGTGCCTCTGGCACAACAAGATACAGTGCATGACCATAGGTGCCACCATTCCAGTTATCAACGTCCCATTCCTCTACTATCCGAACCTGCCCATTGACGACAATTTCAAGTTTAGGAACTTCACCTTCCTTGGAATACAGCTTCGATAGTACTGCAAGATAGTGTTCGATATTGTTCACCAGCTCGAATTGACGACGCTGATAATTCATACAGATTCTCCTACTATATTCATGGTGTTCAACGGTGGCGAGGCGCAGCGGCGGCGTGGTTATCCGCGCCGACCTGCTGCCGCCAAGTGGTTGGCTGTTCCATTTTCCTTTTCAAAAATTGCAATAAACATCTCTTTCGACTTTTTTGCCTCAAACAGAAAACCCAAGTAAACGATGGCTCCGGTAGCAACTATCATTAAAAGGCCTGGTATCAAACTTTCCATACCTCTGGTTAAAAAACTTAATTGCATCAAAACCCAAAACGCGAGGAACAGTTGTGCAAATCTATGAAGTCTTATTTCGATTTTAATCTTTGTTCCACCTTCGATTTCTTCCAATTCACCGCACAATATGGGCAATCCCGAATTGCGATATGCAATGTTGCGGTGGATCTTGAACGTTGTATCTTGAACATTGCCTTCAAATTTGTTGCCTCCAGGTAGAAAACCACTCCAGAATGACTTTTCAGAAACATTTTCTAAAAGCTTTCTACAAACCTCCCATGGAGGCAAATGGACTAATAAGTTGAATTTGTCATGTGGAAGCAGATTCATATCATTCCTCAGCCAACTCGTAGATCACCGCTTAGGACCGGCATCTAATATTATATGCTTTACCAAAACTGTATCCTTGATTTTACTTGACTGGATATACCGTAACTTTACTTCCGGACCCCACCGCCCACCTATCTTTTTGGCCACATTTTTCAATGCCGTTTCACTGAAAGCAATCTGTACAGCTACAGTTTTATCATCCTCAGACTTTTTTTGAGTGGACGACAACTCCTTCTTCTCTACAATGAGTTCCACCTTCTTTATCCGAGTGGCCGTCAGATGTTAACTCTGATTTTTCGGCGGCAATATATCACGCACCCTTTGTCGTCACCAATTAAAAAACACTTCAAACGGTACAATTAAGGCGTTGTAGCTCTGTTTTTCATCGAATTCACGGCTGGAATCGTAAAGCATGTGGAGACTTTCAAAATGGCGAGGTCGGGTCTCAATCGACTACATTACAGCGGTTTGTATGTTGTTGGTGATCCCGATATCATTTGATTTTGTTTTGGGATATGAGGGGGGATCTAATTCAGGATAGAGACACCAAAACAACAAAAAGGCGAATGCCGCATTTGTGACATTCGCCCTCAATCAAGTTTCAGTTTTCCACAAACAGCGCCCTTGCAGGTTCTATTCGAACTGCTTCTTGAACTCCTCCACCAGCTTACGAAGATCTGCTACCTCCTCATGCAATACGGCAACCTCTGACTCCAGCTTTGCAATCCGCTCATTTTCCGCCATTACTCTTTGTCGGGCCGCCTCGGGAGCGGCGCTTTCGGTACATTCGGCACCACTTTCCGGCAGCTCTGAAAAGAGCTGTGCATAACGCCCCTCTTTGCGACCCGGCTGGCGTGCCATCAGTGCGATCATGGGCGATTCGCGCTTCATCAGTTCCTGCAGTACTTCCTCGATTGCCGACAGGTCGCCGAACGGGTACATTCGCTCACATCTCGTGCGAAGTTCGCCGGCCGTCTGCGGGCCGCGCACCAGCAACTCGCAGAGCACTGCCTGTTCCGCCGGAAGCAAGCCCAGTTTTTCAGCCAGCAGATGGCGGTATTTCGGTACCCGGCCGCCGTCGGCCGAGATTACCGACAGCTGCTTGAATCGGAGCGAATCCAGGGCCCGCACCACTTCTTCTTCCGTCAGGGCCATTACCGGGTCACGGTTCGATTTTTGATTGCAGGCATTGGTCAACGAGTTGAGCGAAAGCGGGTAATATTCGGGGGTCGTCAGTTCCTTTTCCACCAGAGAGCCAAGTACGCGAACCTCTATGTCATTCAGCCTGATATCCACAAAAAACTCCCTGATGCTGTTTTTACGGCTGCTTCGGCCCTACGGAAAAATCAGTGAAAGGTTGGAACCTTCTCCTGGAACAGGACGTAGGGACTGACAATCAGCATCGCGAATTTTTTCAGCTTGTTGTCATCCCATGAGCGAATCTTGGCCTCTGACGGTTTGCCGATCATACCGGTTTCAACCAGATGCTGGATGACGTCTATGTCGTCCGATGCCACCTTGAGTGCGGTATCGGCCAGATCCAGCGAGTCGTCAACCAGAATCAGTCCGCCACGTTCCAGATGCGCCCGTAGCGAACCCCATTCAGCTTCATCAATTGAAAGAGCCAGTTCTTCCTTGCTGGTAATCATTTCAAAAACCCCTTGTGTAAATTTTCGTCGCGAACAGTGCCAGCGGTGTCATACCAAGGTGCAATCAAAATGAGTACTAGGCGGCAAGGAGAGTGGCGACAAAGGCGTACTATTAAGTACGTTGAGGAGCCACCGACGAAGCCAACGACGTAATCGTTTGATTGCGACTTGGTATCAGCTGGTTTTTATCACGCGACACAAACAAAGTCCATGCCTTCCTGCCATCCCTGCTTTTTCGCCAAGTTCCTGAACTGTTCCCGTGCTCCGCGAACACCGATCGCAGCCAGCATCTTTCTTCCCGACAGTTGCAGCTCTTCCGGCAGTGAAACCGGAGCGCCGTGCAGTGTACGGCCTATCTTGCGCGGATCAACATCCAGCCAGTGCGTTACTCTGACGCCATCGTCCGACAGCAGGCGCTGCCAGGCTCTGGCCTCGATCCCGGCGCCAGCCATGACTACTTCAGAACTATCTTTCAGAAAACCCTGCCGAAGGTGGTGCAGTTTACAGCAGCGAAAGGCGTTGGAAGAGTATTCATCCATGGTGCGGGTGGCGCGTTCCGGGTGATCCCGCCAGAAAAAAAACTGGTGCGGCAGTTTCGTGAACTTGACACCGGCCGCCGCCATCCGCAGCCAGAGATCGTAATCTTCGGCCCAGCCGCAATCGCGGTAGCCTCCCAGCTGCTCCATAATAGTCCGGCGGGTCATGATGCCGGGGTGCACAAAAGGTGACTCCACAAACAGATCATTGGCGATAAGGTCATGGTCCTGCAGAGCGTTCTGCCAGGTTTCGTAATCGAGCATACCCTGTTTCAAAGATGTGCGTGGAAAATGCCGGAAACTGCAGGCCACGAGACCGATATCCGGGTTTGCCTCCAGGCAGGCTGCCTGTTCCGACAGGCGCCGCGGATGGCTGATGTCGTCTCCGTCCATGCGTGCCAGCAGCGGAGCTTGACACTTCTCAAGTCCGGTATTGAGCGCTGCCACCAGTCCGCCACCCTCGCGCCGGATAACCTTTACCCGGTTGTCCAGGCCGGCTGCTGCCGCAAGAATCTGGGGAGTGCGGTCGCTGGAACCGTCATCAACCACCACCAGTTCCCAGTCGCTAAGAGTCTGGGCATACAGGGAGTTCAATGCTGCCTGAAGATACCGTTCCTCATTGCGAACCGGCATGAGGATAGATACTTTTGGGAGACCGGACATCAGGGCTTGATCTGTTTGAGTTCGTCCAGGCGTGCCGCCGCGTCTTTGGATGCAGCAGATCCGGGATGATTTCTGATGATCTCTTGATAGAGCTTGGTGGCATGCTCGCGGTTGTTCTGCTTTTCTTCAAAGCGGGCTGTTTCCAGCAGTTCCGCGGCCTTTTTTTCGCCGGAGGTGCATCCGGCCAGAAGCAAGGCAGACAACAGTGAAACAAGGATGGTGGTTTTCATGGCAATCTCCCGCTGGCATTCTTGAAGCAGTTTATTACCAGATCAGGCCGTGACTATGCAATATGTAGTTTCATCCAGGATACAACGGTTATGAAGCGCGGATTCGGGCTGCTACTGTAGGTAAGCTTGGTGGGAACCGGTATTGATGCTTTCAAATCGAAAGGTTTCTAATAAATTCCGTTTTTGGGCCGGTTGCGCTGGATGGTCTGAAAGTATATCTCCGACTCATTGAGATTGTTTTCGCCTGGATGTGCCAACAGAAGTTCGTCAGTGCGATAGGGAACCGCCGAAGCCCATAGTCCATCGCTGCTGGTGTTGCATGACCCCTTCCAGGGGTCAACCGGGCGGTACATGCCGACTTCTTCTTTATACACACCAAAGTGGAGGTGGGGAATAAGGGTGTTTCCGGAGCTTCCAACTTCGCCTAACTGCTGTGAACGAGAAACTTTTTGTCCCGGGCTTACTTTCAAGGAGTTTTTGCGAAGGTGGGCATACAGGGTCAGGTAGCGTATTTCATCTATTTTGTGTTCTATAACAACGAAGTTGCCGGCGTTGAAGCCGAGCGTGGCGCCTTTCTGGTTTCCAGTTGACAGCTCGCTCTTTTCTCGCTCATCACACTCATGCTCGCTGTCATTCGGACATCGGTCGAACAAGCCATCCTTTGTCCATTTGACAATGCCATCCGCCGCGGCCAGTGCTTGAATGCCCTGTTCAACCGAAGATACGACGATGTCGGTGCCCTGATGGCCGGTATAGCCCGGTTTGCTGCACGCAAAGGAGAGACCGGTGCCGGCAACATCCGGATAACCGATACGGAAATGTTTGCCGGCACAATCCACTCCAGGCACGCAGGAAATCGGCCAGCTAAAGCCTTTTTCCGCAGCCGCATCGGAACAGTGGGAACTGTTGAGAATAGCGGACAGCAACAGCACTGAAATGATTACTCTACCGTTCAACATTTTTCCGGAAATACCGCCTGATCGAAATTGAAGTGCTTTGTAATGTCGGAAACTCGGCCTAAGGACCGAATTGCGCAGAATAAGTCTCAAAATAACGGAATAATGGACTCGTCGTAACTTCCGATAAACCGGTCGAATCAACGAAACATGTTGCAAACAACAGATAACTCAGCACTTTTGCAGATACCCCGTCGTAATGACGATTTAAATTTGTAAACAGTTCAGCAATTCCTGTGCCTGTTTCTGCTAATAATATGACGGTAATTTTTACTTGACGATCCGGAACGATGAGGTAAGGATGTAAAATTATCCTGACAGGAATGATCTGAAACATGAATAGTGAAAAACGTCAGCACAGTTACCCTTTCCATCACATTGCATCACTGCTTGCAAAGCGGGACTGTGAAACCATACCGGATACAAACGGGCGAACCCGCGCCTCCGTTGCCCTTATTTTACGACAGCTGTCCGATGACATGGAAATTCTTTTCATTCAGCGTGCCACGCACGATCAGGATCCATGGTCCGGGCATATCGCTTTTCCCGGCGGAAAATGGGAAGAAGGGGAGCTGGTGTGTCAAACTGCGCGCCGGGAAACCCTGGAAGAGATCGGCATTGATCTCGAAGAGGGGGATTTTCTTGGTCGCCTTTCCGACATAGTGGGGACTAATCTGCCGATATGGGTTTCGTGCTGTGTCTATGGAATGGGACAGAGCGTTTCCGATCCGTTGCTGAGCGATGAAGTCAGTGATGCCTTCTGGATCAGGCTTTCGGATGTGCGCGACCGTGAACGTCATCACCTGGCTCCGGTCGCATTCGATGACAGGAGCTATGAAGTTCCTGCCATTCGTCTTCCTGGAGAAGGCAAGCCGGTATTGTGGGGCATCACCTATCGTCTTGTGATGCAGTTTCTCGAGTTGCTTGAAATGCTTGATCTTGGAGTTGCAAATAGCGGAGATTGTTGTACACTGCCAGAATTGGTTAAACTTAACGAGGAGGATTTGTCATGAGTGAAAAGAAAGGCATCATAACATTCAAAGGTAATCCGATGACTCTGCTTGGGCCGGAACTCTCGGTGGGGAACGCCGCGCCTGATTTTGCGGTTGTTGACAACTCTCTGGCTCCGACTACGTTGGCGTCGTACGCCGGAAAGGTGAAGATCATCAGCGCCGTACCATCACTGGATACCCCGGTTTGCGATACGGAAACCCGGCGCTTCAATCAGGAAGCCGCATCTCTGACAGGGGACATTGTCGTGCTGACGATCAGCCTGGATCTTCCCTTTGCCCAGAAGCGCTGGTGCGGTGCAGCCGGAATCGACAAGGTGGTAACGCTTTCAGACTACCGCGACCGCTCTTTCGGTCTGGGCTACGGGGTTCTGATCAAGGAGCTGCTTCTGCTGACCCGCGCTGTTTTCGTTCTGGACGCCGGCAACACGATCCGCTATATCCAGATTGTTCCGGAAGTGACCGGTGAGCCGGATTACGCGGCCGCCATCGCCGCCGCCAAGTCTTTGCTTTAAAACATATGTTATAGAGACGTTCCAACGGGGCGTCTCTATAAAGCAATCCTACCCTGTAACCCTCTTCAGCAGCTTTCACCCGGCACCTGCACTTTCATGGTGTGCCCACTAATCCTGGTAAACTGAATGGTTACCAGCTTGCTAAAGCTGTCTTTCGACTCTCTTCAGCATGATCGAGTTCAAAACCACCGAGACCGATGAAAAAGCCATGGCCAGTCCGGCGTATTCCGGTTTGAGGGTTATGCCGTATCCGGACAGCAGTCCGGCCGCCACCGGGATGCCGAGGACGTTGTAGAACAATGCCCAGAACAGGTTCTGCTTTACCTTGGACAGGGTGCCACGCCCGATTTTGATCGCCCGTACCACATCCACCAGGTCATCCCTCATCAGTACGATGTCGCCGGTTTCCTTGGCGACATCGGTGCCGCCGCCGATGGCGATGCCGATGTCTGCCTGGGCCAGGGCCGGGGCATCGTTGATGCCGTCTCCGGCCATGCCGGTAATCATTCCTCGTGCCTGGTATTCCTTGACGATTTCCTGTTTACGCCCCGGCAGAACCTCTGCCTCGAAGCTGTCCACACCGGCCTGCTTTGCCGTTATGGCCGCCACGCCGGCATGGTCACCGGTAATCATGCAGGTTTTTATACCGATGCGGCGCAGCTCAGCCACGGCTGCTGCCGAGCCTGGTTTAAGGGTATCGGCAAAAGCTGCCACACCCACCAGAGTTTTACCGGCCGCCACGTAAACCAGCGACTTTCCGGATGCTGTCAGGGTTTCCACCTTTTTCGCCAGTGGAGTCAGATCTATTTTCTCTTCCAGCATCAGTCGCTCATTGCCGACCGCCAGGTGATAGCCGCCGTATGAACAGGTGATGCCGTAACCGCCCCGTTCCTCGAAATCGACCGCCTCATCCGGCTGAATTCCGGCTTCGCGTGCGGCGGTCATTGCCGCCTGGGCCAGTGGATGGGTGGAATATGCTTCGGCGGCTGCCAGGCATTCCAACAGTTTTTCCGGGTCGATGCTGCGGGCCACCGGGACCAGATCGGTCATCTCGGGTGTCCCCCTGGTCAGGGTGCCGGTTTTGTCCAGCAGCAGTACCTGCATGCGGGAGATGATCTCCAGTGCCGAACCTTTCTTGACCAGTATCCCGCGTTTCAGCGCGATGCCGCTTCCGACCATGATGGCGGTTGGTGTGGCCAGTCCCATGGCGCAGGGACAGGCGATCACCACTACGGCGATGGCGAAGCGGAAGGCGGTCAAAAAGTCGCTGGAGAGCAGGTTGAACCAGACCAGAAAGGTGACGGCGGCAAGCAATAGAACAATCGGCACGAACCGGGCCGAGACTGCGTCGGCAAACCGTTGAATCGGCGCCTTGTCCCCTTGGGCCTCGCGCACCATCTTGACAATCTGTGCCAGCAGGGTCGCTTCACCGATACGGGTGGCGCGAATCCGCATGACACCATTGGTGCTGATGGTGGAGCCAGTGACCGTGTCGCCCGGCTTTTTCAGTACCGGCAGCGATTCGCCGGTTACCATGCTTTCGTCAATTGCGCCGCCGCCGTCAAGAACTTCGCCATCGACCGGGACTGTGTCGCCTGCCCGTACCAGCACGATATCCCCGACACGGACCAAGGAGGCCGGCACCTCTTTCTCGCCTGCTTCAGATACCAGTATTGCTTTGTCGGCCTGCAGATGAAGAAGGCTTTTGAGGGCTTCGCCCGCTTTGCCGCGTGCCCGCGCTTCCAGGTATTTGCCCAGCCTGATGAAGGCGATCAGCATGGCCGAAGTTTCAAAAAAAACCGCACTATGCGGGTCGAGTAACCCGGCATAGGCGGCCAAAGAGTAGAAATAGGCCGCAGATGTGCCCAGTGCCACCAGCACATCCATATTGGCAGTACGGTTTTTGATGGCGCTCCAGGCTCCGCGGTAAAAAATCAGGCCGGCCGAGAACTGCAGCCCTGTGGCCAGAAGCAGATTGAGCTGCATTACGGCCCGGTTGGAGTGCATTCCCATCGTCAGCATGATCGGCAGCGCGGCAAGCAATGATATGATCAGCCAGTTGCGCTGGTTGCGCAGCGAATCTTCGCCGGCCGAGCCGGAATCATGTATTTCAATCGGCGTATAACCGGCGTCATGGACAATCGAGAAAATATCGGGTTGAGCCAGTTTGCTCGGGTCAAAGCGGACAAAGCCGGTTTCGGCGGTCAGATTGACGATGGCGGTGTTGATGGCGGGATTTTCCAGCAGTTTCTTTTCGAGCGTATTTACGCAGGAGGCGCAGTGCAGTCCGTGCACGCCGAAAGACAGCTCCCCGGGCGGCTCAGGCAGCCGGATGCCGTAGCCCAGTTCCTCGACTCTCCGTACGATTTCTTCCCCGGAGATGGTCACTTCATCATGGGTGACGGTCAGTTCTTCCGTTGCAAAGTTGACGGCCGCACTCGACACGCCTTCCAGCAGTCCGACCTCCTTTTCGATTCGAGCAGCGCAATTGGCGCAGGACATACCGGTAATTGGGTAGGTTTTTTTTGTCATAATCGGATCAGTGGTGCTTGAAGTCACCATGCACGAAGTGCCCCCATGTGATTTTGATGGCGGATGCGATCGGAAGTGCCAGAAGTATTCCCCAGAATCCCAGGGTCTCGCCAAGAGCCATGACCATGATGATGGTTACAAGCGGATTGAGATTCATGGCTTCTTTGAAAACCAGCGGCTTGATGATGTACCCTTCCACAAAATAAATCAGCGCGAAGGCGATGCCGGTCTGACTGAGCACATCGATCGACTGGTATTTGAACCAGGCAAAGAACAGTGCCGGCAGCGCGGCGATCAATACACCGATGAACGGCAGTATTGAAGCGGCACCGGCAAAAATACCGCAAAAAATGGGGTGGGGAATATTGATGATGAAGAGCGCTATGCTTACCAAAATCGCAACAATGATAGAAACCGCGACCTGGCCGCGCAGGTAGCCGCCGATGCTGCTGTTGACCTCTTCACCGATGCCGAGTATCAGTTCGCGGCTATGGGCCGGGATCCACGAAGAAATGGTCTCTTTAACGGTCTGTTTGTAGTAGAGCATGAAGAAGACCAGGATCGGGGAAAGGACAATGTTGAACAGGTTGAAAAAGATACTGGTACCAAATCCGTAAAACCAGTTGCCGGCTTTCTCTGCCGCCGTATCCACTTTGCCGGTTGCCTTTTCTATCAGCCAGTTGATCTCTTCGGAACCATAGCGGTCCGGGATTCTTACCTTCCATTCCAGGGCGAGTTGTTTGATTTTTTGAATGTAGAGCGGCAGATCCCGGATGAAAGCATTCCAGTTTATCGTAATGGCTGGTACGATGAATGTCAGGAAGAAGACCGTCAGGATGGTCAGTATAACGTACAGGAGTCCCAGAGCGTAGATACGTTTAATTCCGTGATGTTCGGCACGTACCAGAAAAGGGTCAAGCAGATATGCGATCACCCAGGAAAGCAGAAAACAGGATATCGTATGCTGCAGGGCATAGCCGGTTACAGCCAGCAGGCAGAACGTCAGTATGACGGAAATGAATTTGCCATAGTCGTTACGCGGCAGGTGACTGTGATGTTCTAGCCCCATGTCCCCTCCTAGGGGTGCGTCAAGCTCTGAGTGGTCCTGTCAACCGTGAACAGGTTGTTCTCCTCCAGCCAGATTTTCAGCCGGTCGGAAAGGAATTCATCTTTCATCAACAGCAGCCGTTCTTCATCCTGCGGGAAGAACGAGAGGATGTCTTCAATCTTGCCGTACGGTTTTTTTCCTGCCAGAGCGGCACTCAGGAGATTTTTAAGAAGAGGGTCTTCAATTGATGTTACAAATCCGGACATGATCTGCCGCTCGCTGCGATAATCAAAAGGAGGGATTTCCAGAAAACGTCCGCGATTTTTTTCCAACTGCTGCTGAAACTCGTGATCTTCCTCCGCTGAAGGGATAAAGAAGATCTCTCCGGTGAAACGGTCCAAAAAATAAATTCGATCCATCTCGCCGTTGGTAAAGGCAGCCAGGAGATCTTCCCATAATATTTCCACATTGTGAACAGCCGGCATTAAATGTCTCCCGTTTTCTTCTTGTTGACTTTTTACGACTAGTCGAAGCACAATCTGCTCCATGCGAGCCATTTTTCTGGCCGATGCCCATCTTGCGGCAGCGACCGACGACAATTACCAGTTGTTGCTTCATTTTCTCCATGATCTGGAGGGTAATATAGACACCCTCTATATCATGGGAGACCTGTTTGACTTCTGGGTCGGATTTCCGTCAAACCCGTTCCGTCAGTTCGATGCCGTGCTTGATGCGTTGGAACGTCTGGTTGTCCATGGCTGCCGTCTGGTTTATTTCGAAGGAAATCACGATTTCCACCTTGGCGATGTTTTTGCCAAACGTCTCCGTGCCGAGATTCATTCCAGTCCGGCCATCGAAACTGTACAAGGCAAGCGATTTTATCTATGTCACGGCGATCAGATCAACAAACAGGATCGTTACTATCGTCTGCTGCGTTTCCTGCTCCGTTCCCGTATGGTTGCTGCCAGTGTCGGCTGCTTTCCGCCTTCATGGGCGCTAAGGGTGAAAGCTCGCCTGCAGCGGAGTAGTCAGGCCACTTATCAGATCAAAAAGGCCCGTTGGAACTATCGGAAAATATTGCTGGACTTTGCTCTTGATCTTCAAAAACAGGGCTATGACGGCCTGGTTACCGGGCATTTTCACCTGGCCCTGCAGGAAGAGCTTGACGGCAAACCCTTTACGCTGCTTTCACTGGGGGACTGGATGGGGCAGTACACCTATGGAGAGATGCTGGACGGCGAACTGCGGCTGATGGCATATCCCCCGGCGTAATTCCTGAACCAGACCCTACTTTTCGAAGAACTCTTCCAATGCCTGCTGGCCAACCTGTGACGCTTTTATCTTCCACTTGTCAGGATTAATAATCAATGCCACCAGTGCGATGCGCGGATTGTGTATCGGTGCAAATGCAGCAAACCAGGTGTAGTGACCTTTGGGGTCGCTGCCGTTGATCGAACCGGTTTTTGCCGCTATCGGCACGTCGAGCAGCAGTCGTCCTCGCCTGTCGTGAAAGGCTTTGCGCGAGGTTCCGGTCAGGACTGTGCTTGAAAGCATTCGTGTCAGCGATGATGCCGTTTCCGGCGTGACCAGCCTGCGGATTTCCTTAGGGGCAAAGGTCTCCTTTTCCATCCCCTTTTCATTTAAAATGCTGTTGGTCAGGGTCGGAGCCATCATTCTTCCGCCATTGGCGATGGCGGACATGATTACCGCGGCATGCAGCGGAGAAATTTTGACATCATGATTCAGGCCCGCTCCCATTCGCATCAGATCATTGTTGCTTTGAGGGGCCGTTGCCTGGCTCGGCTTGGCAGGGATTCCCGGAAAAAGCTCCTGATTGAATCCGAAGCGGGATACGCTTTCCATGACGGATGTTTTACCGGCGATGTCGGACGCGATTCGGCCATAAACCGGATTGATCGACTTTCCCATGGCATAGGTGACATCCAATCGGTTGTTTCTGCCGTGTGGACTGATCTCCCAGTAACGCGGGCTTTCCGAAGTAGATCCGCCCCGGAACTCGATTACGGATTCCGGGGTTATCTTACGGTTTTCCAGTGCGGCCGAGGCGGTTATGATTTTGAACAATGAGGCCATCGGGTACAGATCGTACGCGGAACTTTTGGTCCAGGCAGGGTCAATTGAAGAGTAGGACGTCATGCCGAGGATGCGCCCGGTGGCTGGTTCTATGGCAACAAAAACCCCGTAAGGCACTTGGTTTTTGGCCAGGTAGTCGTGCACCCTTTTTTGTAACCCGCCATGAATTGTGTAGTTGAATTGCAGACCGTCAGCCGTTCGTGCCGTCAGATGGTCACCGCTGATATCGGCAGTTTCAAGCAGTTTGCCGGCCAGTTCAAAGTGGCTTGAAGCGACTGGCGGTTTGGCTGCTTCAACCGGTTTTGGAGTCGACTCGGAGAGGGAGGTCAGCCATCCGCCTACCTGTTGCCATACGGTTTTGGAATGTCGCAGGGTTACAAAACAGACCGGTGTCAGGGCGAGGACTACTGCCAGAAAGATCAGCATCAGTTTCAGTTGCTGGAGGCGTTTACCAGCCGGAACCGCCAGGCGGAACCTTTTGCTATCAAAGTCCGATTTCAGCCGTCTGTTTCGGTTGCCTGTACTGAAAGGTTTGAAATTTGGAAAGCGATTTTTCTGTGATAAATTCTTTAGATCCTGCATGTCATCCCGGAGTATGTTTAATGGGTGAACTATACCGTTAAGATCCGAGCTTTGTCAACGGACCTGACCGACTGTTAGAAGGTGTTTATGCGATTGATGAATGCAATCAGCAATCCGTAATGATGGTGATCGAACAGCATGGAGATGCGCGGCAGGCTTGCCAGGTCCGGTTCGTCACTCTCCTCGGGATATGCGCCACAGCAGTGAATCTGGTCGCCACTTTTGATAAGTTCCGAGAATTCGTCCGTCAAGGTTGCAACCTGTTCAGTTGACAGGCTTTTGTTCAGTCGTATGACCAACCGGTTTTCGATGAAACGAAGTGAATGATAATTGTGATAAAACGTATTAATGACCTCCAGAGCTTCCTGTTCGTCTCTGGTAATCGTGAACAGCGAGAAGTCTTCACCGGAGATGAAGCCCTTGACCAGCAGGCTTACTTTTACGAAGTGAAAGAACTTTTCCCAGTAGCCATCTTGATCATCCATCAGGATCAGCGGTTTGGGTGATGTTTTTCCGGTCTGGATTAAAGTAAACACTTCCATGGCCTCATCGAGGGTTCCGAATCCGCCCGGGAATACAACTATAGCGTCAGCTTCTTTGACGAAGGCAACCTTGCGGTTGAAAAAATATTTGTAGGTCACCAGACGCGGATTTCGATACATGACCGGATTCGGTTTTTGCTCGAACGGCAATCTGATGTTGACGGCAAAGGAATTCTCGCTTCCGGCGCCTTCGTTGCCAGCCTGCATGATGCCCGGTCCACCTCCGGTAATGACCATGTAGTTGCTGTCGGCCAGTCTCCGGCTGAAGCGAACACATTTCTGGTACATTTCCTCATGCGGTTCTGTACGCGCGGAGCCGAATATCGTGACTTTCTTGCGACTGCGGTAAGGGCTGAAAACGCGGGCCGTATACCGCATCTCGCGTAGTGTGCTGTTGATCAGCTTCAGATCTGCCAGATAATCAACATCTTGGCCTATCTTCAGTGTGGCCAGGAGCATTTCCTTGACGATGGCTGGATGGTGGACCCCACCGGTTTCTTCTATCAGGCGGCTGATAATCTGATCTATCTGCTGATTGGGGCGGGAAAAGCTTAATTCCATTGATTTTACCTTTTCTTGCTATTTTGATCATACGTCGGCAACGCTATCACAGTTGGCCCCGTAAAGCAAACGGCTGTTAGCTCAACTTGCCCGGCGATTAAGCTTGAAACAGTCTGGCGGTTTTGATATAGAGTATCTTTGTTTTTATATGAATTTAGTAGTTAGTTCTTACAGACGACGGGCAAGGAGACAGACATGTCCAATCCGCAACTGGTCATGTACGATGAAGAGTTTCAGGAAATCAATGATGTCATTGGACGTTTGCTCAAAGAAGCCAATGCAAAGGTGATTTTTCTGGTCGATAAAAACGGGCAGCTTATCTCTGGCGTCGGTGAGACTGAGCGTTTTGATACGACTTCGCTTGCGTCACTTACGGCTGGAAATATCGCGGCAACCGGCGGCCTTGCCAAGCTGATTGGTGAAAAAGAGTTCTCGATTCTTTTTCATGAAGGGGAGAAGGACAACCTGCATATTTCGATAGTCGGGGGCAGGGTTATTCTGGTTGTTCTGTTCGACAGCCGTTCTTCACTCGGACTGGTTAGGTTGCGGGTCAAGAAGTCCTCGGAAGAACTTTCATTAATCTTTGAAAAACTGATGAAAAAGTCGGAGGAACGTGAAAAACGTGGTTCATCCGAATTTCCGTTTGCCGAAATTACCGATGACGACATCGACAACCTTTTCAGCTAATTGATTCCGAGGTGATTTAACGATGTCTTTCATCAATTATGCTTCCCGGGAAATAAACTGCAAGATTGTTTACTATGGTCCGGGATTGTGCGGCAAAACAACTAATCTTCAATTTGTGTATCAGAAGACGGCTCCGGATGCCAAAGGCAAGATGATCAGTCTGGCAACAGAGACGGAACGCACCCTGTTCTTTGATTTTCTGCCGCTTTCTCTGGGTGAAATTCGTGGATTCAAGACCCGCTTTCATCTTTACACCGTTCCTGGTCAGGTTTTTTACGATGCGTCCCGCAAACTGATCCTGAAGGGTGTAGATGGTGTGGTCTTTGTAGCCGATTCCCAGGAAGAGCGAATCGACGCAAATATCGAATCATTGGAAAACCTGAGGATTAACCTTAAAGAGCAGGGCTATGACCTTGATAAGCTGCCGTACATAATTCAGTACAATAAACGTGATCTGCCGAGTGCCATGACCGTTGAGGAATTGCGTCGTGAATTGAATCCGACCAATGTGCCGGAGTTTGAGGCGTGTGCCACAACGGGTGAAGGGGTATTCGAAACTCTGAAGGCTGTTGCCAAGCAGATTCTGATTGATCTGAAAAAAGGAAAATGATTGGGGTTGATACTCAAGAGGAAAAGTGATTTTTGGCTGGGTTGAATGTGAAGATATTCATCACGAGAAGAAACTGACTGACAGTTGGGAGTGTACGACTAGCTTAATAACGTGGATATAATGCTCAGTGGCTGTTTGGGCTTGATTTATTTTGAGTAGCATGGTAGTTATTTCATCCCGCCGTGAAGAATGACAGAGACATACGGAGAGATGGCCGAGTAGGTCGAAGGCGCTCGCCTGCTAAGCGAGTATACTGGGAAACCGGTATCGAGGGTTCGAATCCCTCTCTCTCCGCCACTTATTTTCCCGGATATATAATTGACATTTCTGCCATATAAAAAAAATCTTCCATATGCCCTTCTTTTGGTGTTGCTGTTGTCGGCCTGTCAGGCCAGGGAACAGCAGAGCGTAGTTCCCGAACCCACGACTTCCCATAAAACGTCCCCTGAAAAAACTGTAGTTGTCCCTCGCGAAGTTGCCGGTGCCTGGAAAGCCGTCAAAATTGCTGTAATTGATAAAAAACGCGCTACTGAAAATATTTACACTGTGCCTGTCGGGGGTGTGTCACGAATCCCGTCAACGAAACTTACCATATCGGCTGAAGCCTTTCTTCCCTCCTTTGTTATCGAAGGAACTGTAATGACATCTTCTTCAAATGAACTGAGAAACCCAGGTGTCAAAGTCAATATTTCAGACAACGGAGTCCCCGTTTTTAATGGCTGGCTGTTTTCCAAATATCCTGCTACTCATGCAGTTACGCATCCAAAGTATGGCTTTACTCTGGTTGGCGTGGTGCCTGCATCGAAATAGCCTTCAAAACGCCTGCATCAACTGTCAATCAGGAATTCCTTCCCGCGCCAACTGGTCGCAACGTTCGTTCTCGGCATGACCCGCATGGCCGCGTACCCATTTCCACTGGACTGTATGCGGACGAGTCAACTCAAGCAGCAATTCCCATAAATCCCGGTTTACGACAGGTTCCTTCTTGCTGTTGCGCCAACCCTTGCGTTGCCATCCCGCGATCCATTCCGTCATTCCTTTGACCAGATATTGCGAATCGGTGGTAATGGTGATCTGGCAGGGACGGGTCAATAATCGCAGCGCCTCGATGGCGGCACTCATCTCCATGCGGTTGTTGGTTGTTTCCTTAGCCCCGCCGCGGATCTCTTTTACGTGTTTGCCGCATCGCAAAATTGCTCCATACCCCCCCGGACCTGGGTTGCCGCTGCAGGCGCCATCACAGAATATTTCCACGGCCTGTAAATCAGACTTCGCCACAATAGGCTCCTTCTTCTTTTAAAAGGTTCGCAATGGCCTGCATGACCCGCTCAACTATCAACTGATGGGTTTCCTTGCAGTTGTCCAGCTGCAAGAGATCACTAAAATCGAGAGCTTGCCCGAACACCACCGAACCCTGCTGTCCCAGGCCGGGAAACTTCCAGTGATTAAGCCCTGTCAGAGCGGTTGGTATCACAGTCGGGCGGGTGTCGTAAATGATCTTTCCGACACCGCGGTTGCCTTTACCGAGTTTTCCATCTTTGTGACGAGTCCCCTCGGGAAACAACATTACCTTTTGGTCGATCAGCAGCTCATTCAAAATCTGATTAGCCTTGAGATCCCGTTTTCGTTTGACCGGAAACGCGCCCCATGATGAATATATAAACCGCTGGAACGGCTTTTCAAACAGCTCTTCCTTGGCAGGAGCCCAGAGCATCTGGAAGGTATTGTGTCTGATGACCGCCCAAGGGAGAAAAATTGTCTCGTAGGCGGAAATATGGTTGGAAACCAGCAGAACCGGTCCACTGTGGGGGATGTTGCCGCTTCCCTTGACAATGAAACGGTTCAAAACGGAAGCGTATATCCCTATTACATAGACGGAAAATGTTACCCAAAAACGCTGCAGCAGATGTGCCCTCACGGAAAACCCCTTCATGTCCGGACCGACCGATAGTGTGACCGATACTTATAGCACGCCGCAGTGCGTCGGGCAACTACCACTAACCTTTCAGAATAATACGTTGAATTATTACGTATACTTGATATAGTTGAAACTTATGTTTGCCGAACCTATTGCTTGTTTTACAATTGTCCGCAGGAGCTGCATCTGGCGTCGGCTGGAATGGAGGTGGATATGCACGGATACGAAACAATTCTTTTGGCGGAAGATGATCGATTGGTAAGGGATGCTACGGTCGCCATACTTGAATACGGCGGTTACAGGGTCATCACCGCCGAAAACGGACAGGAAGCTGTTCACCATTTCAAGGAAAACAGGGTCGATATGTTGCTGTTTGATGTCATCATGCCGGTCATGAATGGTGTTGAAGCTTATCGGATCATCAAGGGCATTGCACCCGATGTCCGTGTTCTATTTACCAGCGGATATACAGACGAAGTTCTGGATAAAGAGCTGGTTGAAACAAAAGACGTTCGCCTGCTTCATAAACCGGTTCCACCCGACACACTGCTTAAGGTCGTGCGAGAAGTATTGGATGCCGTCCGATGAATGTTAGTGATCGAAAAACTATTTTCAGTGGACTTGTGATCGACGTCGAGCAGATGGAGGTTGAGATCGGTCTAAAAGGGCGCCATACATTCCAGATTATCCGCCATCCTGGAGGAGCAGGGGTTCTGCCGGTTCATGCCGATGGTACGGTTTCACTGATTCGTCAACTGCGTCCCGCGGTTGAAACAGTTCTGCTGGAAATTCCGGCCGGCCGGCTTGGTGACGGCGAACCTCCCATTGAATGTGCCCGCAGGGAGCTGTCGGAAGAGACCGGTTTGCGTGCGGGACAGATGATTCCGCTTGGCCTGATCCACTCGTCGCCCGGGGTCTTTGATGAGATCATTTATCTGTACGCTGCTCTGGAACTGTCCGAAGGGCCGGCCGAGCCTGAGGCTGATGAGGATATCGAGGTTGTCCGTTTAAAATATGCCGATGCGCTGGAGATGGTTGCCGATGGACGTGTCAGCGATGCCAAGACGGTTGCGGCACTCTTTCGCTGGCAGTTGCTTCAGGGACGTCAAGAACGCTGCAATGCCTGAATTTGCCGTAAGTGAAGAGAAAAACCGCTGGCTGCGACTCAAAATGTCCGAGCTGGGGGTGCGTGAAGAGGATCTGGAAGAGACCTATGTGCGTTCTTCCGGCAATGGCGGCCAGCATGTCAACAAGACTTCCAGCTGTGTTCAACTCAAGCATAAATCTACCGGGATACAGGTCGTGTGCATGCGGGAGAGGAGCCAGTCCGTGAACCGCTTTCTGGCTCGACGCGAGCTGCTGGAGCGTATTGAAAGTGCTTCCGGCGTGGTTACTTCCGAGATGAAACGTATCGAAAAACTTCGCAAGCAGAAGGACCGCCGCCGGCGCCGCGCTGCAAGTGATACCAAAGTTCAATCAAAATGAGTGCCAGACGGCAAGGAGCGTGGCGACTGAAGCCCTAACCCGGCCTTTGGCCACCCTCTCCCAGAAGGGAGAGGGTAAGCAGTGTTCTCTCTCCCTTCTGGGAGAGAGGGAGTACGTTGAGGAGCCTCCGACGAAGCCGACAACGTAATAGTTTGATTGCGGCTTGGTATTAATGGGCCTCGCTCCAGTTGGCGCCATAACTGATATCCACCTTCAACGGAACGTTTGTTTCGACAGCCCGTGACATTTCCTCCTCCACCAGCTGTTCCATCCTTATCAATTCATCTTCCGGAACCTCGAAGACCAGTTCGTCGTGTACCTGCATGATCAGCCGGCTCTGCAGCTGTTCGCTGCAAATCCGGGTTTGAACCTTGATCATTGCACACTTGATTATGTCGGCAGCCGAGCCCTGGATGGGGTAGTTGATGGCGTTGCGACGGGCAAAAGCCAGTACATTGCCGTTTGTGCTCCTGATGTCCGGTATCGGCAGGCGGCGACCAAGGATTGTAGTTACATAACCATTTTCTTCAGCTTCACGGATGCATGAATCCAGAAATCCGATCGCACCGCTGTGACGTTCCTTATAGGTAGAGATGAATTCTTCGGCTGTCTTTCGAGCGATGCCCAACTGCTTGGCGAGACTGAAAGCCCCTTGGCCGTAAATGATGCCGAAATTGATGGTTTTGGCCTGTCGGCGCATTTCGGGTGTGACCATCTCCGGGAACAGACCGAAAACCTCAGCGGCTGTGCGGGTATGAATGTCCTCATCATTTGCGAATGCATGGCAGAAGACCTTGTCGCCGGATAAATGTGCCAACACGCGCAGTTCGATCTGGGAATAGTCGGCTGACAGGATGACGCTTCCGGGCGGCGCAATGAAGGCATGGCGGATGAGTCGCCCCTCATCGCTGCGAATCGGGATGTTCTGAAGGTTCGGATCGGAAGATGAAAGGCGGCCGGTAGCTGTGACAGTCTGGTTGTATGAGGTGTGCACACGCCCGGTTTGTGAGTTGACAAGACGCGGCAGGGCATCGGTATAAGTGGACTTCAATTTGGCGACACCACGATAATCAAGGATCTGCCGGGCGATCTCCTGCTCTTCGGCCAGCAAGGTCAGCACCTCGTTATCCGTGGACAAGCTGGTTTTGCCCTTTGTCTTTTTGCCGCTCTTCAACCCCATGCGCTCAAAGAGCACTTCGCCCAGCTGCTTGGGAGAATTGAGGTTGAAACGTTCGCCGGCCAAATCGAAAATTCTGTCCTCAAGATCGGTCATTCGTGCGGCAAAGTCTGCCGACAGTCTGTTCAGGAGCGTGCTGTCGAGCAGAACTCCACACTGCTCCATCTCTGCAAGAATTGAAACAAGCGGCATTTCGACCGTGTGAAACAGTTCGTCGAGCCCGTCAGCAGCCAGCAAGGGCTCAAACTTGCGTCGCAAAAGCCAGGTTGCATCTGCATCTTCACAGGCGTAGCGTGATGCGTCTGCAATTTCAACTTCCGAAAAGTTCTTCTGGTTTTTGCCGCTGCCGGTCACTTCACTGTAGCTGATCATGCGGTGATTGAGATGCTCCAGGGCCAGTGTGTCCAGTCCATGGCCCGTGCGTGACGGATTAAGCACATAGGAGGCCAGCATTGTGTCGAACCAGAGTCCCGCCAACCTGATACCGTTGTTGGCGAGCACCTGCATATCGAATTTGATGTTCTGTCCGACCTTGCGCAGGGCTGGATTCTCCAGTAACGGGCGCAAAGTATCAAGGACTGTCGCGCGGGAAAGCTGATCGGGAGCAAGACAAACCCCATCCCCCTCTAGTCCCCCTCCTTGAAGAGGGGGGAGATTATAGGTAAACAAAGTTCCTTCTGCGGCAAGGGGAGGGGCGGGGTGGGGATCGGCTGTCATTACATGTCCAACCGGTATATAGCAGGCTTCGTGATCCTTGAATGAGAAAGACAGCCCGACAATCTCCGCCAGGCGCGGGTCCAGGCTGGTGGTTTCCAGATCGAAGGCAAATTCCGGGTTCATTTCAAGTTCATGTACCAACTGCTTAAGAAGTTCCGGTGTGTTGATGGTTCGGTATTCTTCGCTTGAAAGGGTGGCGATGGCTGTCAATTCCCTGATAAGCGTTGTAAATCCAAACTCTTTGAACAGTGCGTTAAGTGCCGCTGTGTCAGGTTCGCCGAAAGCGAGTTCTTTATCACTGACATCAATTGGAACATTGTATTCTATCGTGGCCAGTTTTCTGGAAAGAAGCGCCTGTTCGCGGAACTCGCGCAACCTTTCGCCGTTTTTGCCCTTTACCTCCCCGGCGCGCTCCAGAAGCGCATCCAGGGTTCCGAACTCCTGCAGCAGTTTTATAGCGGTCTTCTCACCAATTCCTGGTACACCGGGGATGTTGTCGGAAGAGTCGCCGGCAAGTCCGAGTATGTCCGGTACCCGTTCCGGAATGACACCGAAGCGTTCGAAAACTTCGGTGATTCCGGATGATTTGTCCTTCATCGTGTCCAGAAGCGTGACTCGTTCAGTAACAATCTGCATCAGATCCTTGTCACCGGTAACCACAACAACCTGGCCGCCCTTAGAGGCGTGTCTTCGCGCCAAGGCGCCGATGATGTCGTCGGCCTCAAAACCATTCAGCTCCAGGGCCGGGATGTTGAATGCCCGTACCACATCGCGGATCGGTGCGACCTGGGCTCTAAGATCATCGGGCATGGATGCGCGATTGGCTTTGTAGTCCGGGTAGATGTCATTGCGAAAGGTAATTCTTCCGGCATCGAATACAACCGCAAGGTGCTGCGGGTTGTGATCCTTGATCAGCTTCAGAAGCATCTGCACAAAACCGTAGATGGCGTTGGTAGGTTGCCCTTTTGGAGAAGACAGATGACGGATGGCAAAGTAGGCTCGATAGATATAGGATGAACCATCAACAAGATACAGGGTATTCGCACTCACGGTTGCTGCTCGCGATCCGCTGTTTCCCGTGTGAAGAGCAGAAACGCCATGGCTGGTCGCCGGCTGGATTCACGCATGGCAAACTGCATGCCGTCGAAGTGCCACCCTTTTGAGCTCCAGTTGTTTAGCGCTGCTTCAATGGCATCTTCTGTGACGGTGCCCAGTTCAATCACTTTATAGGTAGGCATGACAGGTCCTTTGGGTGGAATGATGACACTATAATTCAATGCCTGATCAGGCTTCAAGGGGAAATAAAAAAGGCGGCCTGAAAGCCGCCCTTGTAGTTATTATGTTTAGAGAGTTACTTCTGGAATCCGAGCTTGGCTGAAATTTCTTCGCCCGCTTTGATTACAAGCGGCACAAGTTCATCTTTCATCCGTTCTTCAGAGAAGCGCATCGACGGGCCGGAGATGCTGACCGCGCCAATTATGCGGCGTGTGTAATCGCGGATCGGTGCACTGACACACCTTACTCCGATATCCAGCTCCTCATTGTCGATGGCGTAACCCTGATCAGCGATAACCTTTAGCTGCTTTTTGAGAATGTCCCGGTCGGCAATCGTATGGGGTGTGTAGCGCTGCAGTTCCTTGCTTGGAAGGTAACTTTCGAGCTCTTCGTCGTTCATGTAAGCGATCTGTATCTTGCCGGCGGCCGTACAGTAAGCCGGCAGGCGCGACCCTACGCGCGGGACGACTCTGACCGTCATGGCCGTTTCGACCACGTCCAGATAGATGATGTGGGAGTCTTTGAGAATCGAAACGTAGGTGGTTTCGTTGCATTCGTTGACCAGCGCTTCCAGAACCGGCTTGGATTGGCGCAGCAGGCCCATCTGCTTGATAAAGGTCTGTCCCAGTTCCAGCGTTTTCAGGCCGAGCCGGTAGTTTTCCGTTACCCGGTTCTGTTCGATGTAACCCCTGGATTCAAGGGTTGCCAGCAACCTGAATACGTTGTTCTTGTGAAGTTTGAGACGCTTGCTGAGTTCAGTAACCCCCAGTTCGTCCACTTCGGCATGAAACTGCTCGAGAAGGTCAAGTGCATGGGAAACTGCCTGGATCAGATATTCCGATTTTTCTTTTTTTGCCATGGTTTCGCGTCCTGTGATAGAAAGTTGTAAAAAAATACGATGCGCAACATACCAGAATTTCGTTGCTAATTAAAAACCAAGAGAAATTAGGCAATTACGACGAAATTTTTTCAAATGTTAGAATATTGTTTTATAATTGTCAAGTACTAAAAATTGCATTATATTTATAGTGCTAATGTAGTGGACATGTAGATGACGTAAGAGGACAATAGAACAAAAACGAGGCCGATATGCTGAATCTGCGGAAAAAAATTCTTGTGGCAATTGATGGTTCTCCGCAATCTGACAAGGCCGCAGAAGAAGCTGTAAGGCTTGCAGCAGGGAATCAGAGCCAGTTCAAAAGCCCGGTTTTTGCCCTGCTTGTTCTTCCTAATGCTCCGACATCAACCTATACCGATTTTGTTCCATCGGCACCGATGACGGAGACGGAAAGGTGGGATGAATTACGGAAGCGAATATTTTTCGTTGTGGAGAAATGTGCCGCCGAACACGATATTCCACTGGAGATGATTGTCGAATACGGGGATCCGGCGGAAAAGATGATCACTTTTGCCAAGCGTGAAGGAATCGACGTAATTGTCATCGGCAGTTCCAGCAAGGGCTTCATCCAGCGGCGAATCAAGGGGAGTATTTCCCACAAAGTCGCCAGCAGCGCTTCTTGTTCTGTATATATAGTAAGAGGTTGATATTAGAAAGGTTATAAATGATTTCCAACCGTTTTATGTGCTATTTTCTTTTTTTATTATTGCTGTTGCTGACCCCTTTTCAAACATACGCTGCCGAATCCTTTAGAGTTCCGATCCTGTTGTATCATCGCTTCGGTCCGACTGTTGCCGATGGCATGACAATAACCACTCCGGTTTTTGAATCGCATATGAAATATCTTCATGACAACGGTTACAAGGTAATCCCGCTACGTCAACTGGTTGACTTTTATCGCGGCAAAGCCCCTGCGCCTGCGCCAAAATCGGTCGTGATCGTTGAAGATGACGCACATAAGTCGGTTTACAGCGATATGTTGCCGATAATCCGCAAATACCGTTATCCGGTTACGGTATTCACCTATCCTTCTGCAATATCCAATGCCAAATATGCCATGACCTGGGATCAACTGCGCGAACTTAAAAAAACCGGTCTGTATGACATTCAATCCCACACCTATTGGCATCCGAATTTCAAGAAAGAGCGCAAAAAGCTGAGTCCTCAAGCGCTTGAAAATTTTGTCATGACACAATTGAGGAAATCGAAGGCCCGTTTGGAGACAGAACTGGGTATTCAGGTTGATATGCTGGCTTGGCCTTTCGGCATTTATGATGATTATCTGATAAAAAAAGCTTCCGAGGCCGGATACATCGCAACCTTTACCATTGAGCGACGTCACGCCACCCCTTCTGACACGGTCATGAAACTTCCTCGTTATCTGCTTGTAAATGCCGACAGCGGCAAAGCATTTGTTCAGTTACTTGAAGGCAATGCCGTAAAACGGAATGTCGTTTACTGATGCCTGATGAATCACCCAAAAAACATCCCTGCCCGGACTGCACATTCTGTCAATGGTGCTCCGATGATCGCTGCCGTAAATGCCTCAACCGCTCAAGTTGCTGCCGTCGCAAGCTTTCCATTGCGGAGCAGATTGCCCTATATGATTCGCTGAATCCTGTTGCTCCTCGGCATCATGATGATACCTGACACTGTCGGCACTCATTTCTTAATTTGAAACCGCGAAGGCATTCCGGGGATTATCCATTGCTCAAGGCAAATTCCGATAGTTCCTCTCGCGGTTCATTTATTACTTTAGTTACCGCTGCCACAACCCGGTTGCGGCCTTCCCTTTTCGCTTGGTAGAGCGCTTCATCCGCAGCTTTGACAATATTTGCTTCGGTTGTTCCATGCTCGGGATATATCGCAACTCCGGCTGAAATTGTAACCTTTCCCATTGGACGACCGAGATGTTCAGCTTTAAAGTACATCAAATTACGTCGCAATTCTTCAGCACGTTCCATGGCATTTTCAAGTATGGTTTCCGGAAGAATGCAGATGAATTCTTCACCGCCGTAGCGACAGGCAATATCATACTCGCGGATGTTCTTGAGAAGATAACTTCCAAATTCACGGAGCATGCTGTCTCCTGCATCATGACCGTGAATATCGTTGAAGTGCTTGAAATGATCCAGATCCATCATGATGACGCCGAACTTCTTTTTTGTGCGCTCTGCCTTCATCAATTCCCGCGAGAGGGCCTCTTTCCATGTATCGTCGATTGAAAAGGCCTGTGAGCGGATCACGGATCGATAGATAGCGAAGAGTCTCTCGAAGCGAGAGGTTTGTCAGTGCCATCGCAACTTGTTCGGTCATGGAAATTGCCAGCTGATATTTAGTCTCATAACTGGTGTTGTTTGATCCGTCATTTTGCTCTTCTGCGCCAGTTACGTTCAGGTGGAATACGCCAATGGTTTCGTCCTGCGACAGCATTGGTACGCAGATACATTGATGAGCAATTTCGCAACCGATGTTTTTGCAAATCAGCTGATTGTTGCTGAATACCCATGGGGTTCTTCCACGGCGTAAAGCCCAACAGGAATCAGGTGAAAAATGCGACTCGTGATTTTTTTCTTCTCCCCATGCAAAGGTGAGATCAAGCATGTTTCGGGATGGATTCATTATATAAAAGGCGCCTGAGTCTACAGGAAAAAGCTTTTGTGCGGCTACTCCGATGATCCGGTACGCTTCCTCGCGGTCGCGGCAAAGCTGAAACATCTCGCTCATTTCGTGAAAAGTGGAAATTTCCAGATTGCGCTGTCCCAATTGTTGAACAGAGGTCTGCAGTTCCAGGTTCAGCATGTTCAGGGCCTCTTCAGCATACTTCTTCTTGGTTACATCGACCATGACGCCCCTTAGTTGCTTCTTCCCCCCCTTGTCAATAATGATTCTGATATTATCCCGCACCCAAACAATGGAACCGTTTTTACTAGTCCTGCGGTATTCGAGCTGGCAATCTACTTCCTGTTCAACTGATCTCTGATAAGCTTCAAGAACCCTATCCCGGTCTTCAGTAAATATCTGGTCCTTAAAAAAATCAGCAGCTGTCAGCCATTCATTCCTGGAAATTGAAAACAGGTTTTCAACCTGGTGGCTGATGAAGGTAAATTGCCTGGTATTTGAATCCGCTTCCCACACGATTGCGTCAAGACCGTCCACAAGACTCCGAAACCGTTTTTCCGAACCCTCTGCTGCATGTCGCAGGCGGTCACTCTCTTTATGTGCCTGTTGTACGTTGCTGAACAGTTCTTGGAGTTCGGTTTCAAGTTTTTGTACAACCCTGATAGGAAAACGATAGGATAGAAACGCAAGCAGTATGCCGACAGTTGCGGAAATAATGAAAATAAAAGCCGTCTTGAGCAGGGTGATCCTCTGCGAAATTTTGATCTCGACCCGGCCGACCTTCTCATTATTGAAGAATATATTTGCGGTGCCCTCGGGTGCCCATTTGTTCCACCACTCCTTTGCTTCATTTGACTGGAAGCGGTAGTTGTAATTGGGTATCAGCCCCCCTTTTGAGTCATAGAGTTTTACAGAAAACACGTCGCTGTCCTGGGATAATTCCCGGCCGGTCTCTGTAAAAGTATAAATCTGATATTTCCAGAGATTTGGCGATGCAACGATGACTTCTTGAAGTTTATCGGCAGTTTTTTTTGCGTAATATGAAGCGGTGCGTTCGCACCCCTTGTATTCGAAAAAATAATAGGTGATTGGAAAGCAGAGAGCGATCAGCAAGCCGATTCCCAGCGAAAGCGGATATAACCGTTTGGAGAGGTAACGTCCCAGATTGATTTGAATATCTTTGACCTGCTTCATTTAGCCACACAATAGGGTACATAGCCGTTATTAATAAGGATATTTTTCCCTTCGGCGGAACATACGTATGACAGATATGCCTGCATGTCCGGGGTAAGTTTATCAGGCCGGAAGACAAAGGATAAAGGTTTGTAAAGGGGGTAGGCGCCGCTAAGGACGGTCTTTGCCGTGGGATGGATCCCATTCAGTTTCAGGATCTTGATATTGAGTTTCTGGGAGATGATGGCACCCATGTCAGAGAAACCGATGGAGTCGGGAACTGTCTGGATTTTCTGGTTCATGCCCTCGTCTTTCAGTACTATGGACCAGCGGCTATGCTTGATACTGTCAGCGTATACTTCCCGAAAACCGGGGACATTCTCTTCAAGCACATAAATGGTGCTTTCTCCCGGTTCCCTGTTCAATACAATGATCTTATTCCCATTTTTCCAGGTAGTTTTGTCTCCTCGATAGATACTGTTCAGTTCGGTGAAGGTTATCCCGTTATCCTTTACCTGAGGGTGGACCCCGATTACGACTGCAGTACGGGCATAAGGCACGGTTGCAAGGCCGAGGCTTTTTTCATTGCCGAGCAGCGGTCGCGATATGAGGCCTATTGAAACGGCGCCATCGGCAACTGCCCGAATCGCTCCGTCGGAGCCGATGTTTGTCGGTCCTTCCAGGTGTACCTCCGGGTGAAGCCGATTAAAAGCTTTGAGGAGTAACCTTACGGCAGGGATGTTGGAACCTGATCCGGCGAGAATTATGGAATCCGCGGAGGCATTTTCAGCAAGGAATACAAATGCAACCAGCACCAAACCACCCCAGATGGTGTTCCGGATTGTATCCCGGATTGTATCCCGGATTGTATCCCATGCCGGCTTACCAAAAACTCTCATGCTGGACCTTTCCTTGTTTCGGACGTAGTAGTTAGATTCCATTCATATGCGTGTATACCAGCAATAGGCTCATTTTACAAATATCTTGATGTGTCTGATCTCATTGGCCGATTCAATTCAAAAATTCTGAAGAACAGTGCGACATATGCTCAATTGGTACTGTCCCTTGAATATCAGGAAATATCATCTGATCAAAAGCATGCCGGCCTGTTGACGGGTGGACTCGATTTTGATAACACACTATCAAGTATTCATGGTTACATGGACAGCTTCACACTTTTATTCAAAGGAAACGACATGACACAGGTAGGAAAAAATTGCGTGGTTACTCTCAGTTACAACCTTACCGACCCTGACGGTAATCTGCTCGATGAAGGGGATCAGCCGATCGTTTATCTGCACGGCGGCAACGGTGGGGTATTTCTCCCGATAGAAAATGCATTGGAAGGAAAATCGGTCGGAGACACGGTTACGGTTAAGTTGCAGCCTAATGATGCTTTTGGCGAATATGATTTTGATTTGCTGCAGATCGAACCGGTTGAGAACCTGCCGCAACCGCTCAAGGTTGGAATGATGATCGAAGGTGATACCGAGGAAGGGTTGGAAGAGGGGGCCGTCTTTTATACCGTAACGGAGATTACTGACGGGAAAGCCGTTCTGGACGGCAATCACCCACTGTCCGGCATGGCACTGGTCTTTATCGGCGCAATCACTGCCATACGGCCGGCAACAGCCGCTGAGATAGAAGCCCGTGAACCTCTGGAGGTCTGACTCGATCTGAATGAGGTTGATCCGACGAATAACGGATGGATACAGATAACAGACGCAACTACTCCGGCATCAGTTGTAGCAGGATCCGTTCGAAATAGCGCAGCGTCATGAAGAACAGTTCGGCAACAGGCCGGTGGCGGAAAGATGCATAAGGCTGACGGATGTAGCAGGGGCGGGCGCCGGCGACCAGTGCGGCCAGGCAGCCGGTCAGCAGGCGGTCATCAACCATCAGGATCGATGAAAGTTGGACACCGGACAATTCTCCCGTTTTTATGAGTCCGTCCGGATATGGTTTTTTGCGGACGCCAGATATGAAGCGGAAGCCGGGGAAGTTTTCTGAAAACCATTGCCGTCGTTCTTCGGTCGGTTTGTTGGAGAGGATGAAAATCATCTCGCCTCCAAAAATCAACTGGCACTCTTTAAGCCATTCAATAGCTTCCGGTATCGGATGTGGAGCGCCGTGGTGGGCCAGCACGCCGTCAAAATCGAGAGCCAGCGCCCTGATCCCTTCACATTTCAGCGCGGCCGGCGCAATTGTCAGGATGTTCTGCCGTAGGGGTGTTTCTTGCAGCAGGCGGGCAAGCTGGCTGCGGAAGCAGAAACCCAGGCTGAAACCGGCCAGTATGTGCGCCCCGGGCATCAATTACCAAACCTCTGTCCACTTCTTGCACTGAGCACTGCACGCGGTCCCCTGTTTTTCATATCTTCGGCTGGTCCCTCTGCACCAGGGAAACCAGGTAGTAGACGATGCCGAGGATCAGCAGTGTTGCTGCCAGGAAAGCCTGTTTTTTCAGGTCGTCATGTCGCAGTGTCGAGATCAGGATTTCACGGATAATGGCAACAATCACGACGCCTATGAATACCAGGATGCTGAAGCGGCCACCTTTCAGGTTCTTGATTTCGTTGTCCAGCAGTTCGATCATCATCCAGAGGATCAGCAGTGAGCCGAGAGCGGTGAAAACCCCTTTTTCCACATCCCCCTTGAACACATGGACGATATCCCAGCCGAACATGGCCACGATTGCTATTGATACAACCGCCAGGGCCAACACCAACACAAGGTTCAGGCCATGGGTGAAGCGCTCGGTGCCTTTGATCAGAAAGGAATCCACCTTGCGGGAGAGGAAGACTTTCTTCAGCTCTTCTTCACGGTAGGAGGCTGTCATTACGTCCAGGTTCATGTCGAGGATCTTTTCGACCGCTTCACGCAGCAAGCGGCGATGCTCGCGGTCGGAGTAGTTAGCGTCGATCAGGTTCAGCAGGAAGTGCCGGATCTGGTTCATGGCGGCATTGACGAAGTGGGCATTGAGCCCGATCTTTACATGGACGTGACCGGTGCGGGTGAGGTGGTTCAGGTAATGGTTGTCATAGTTGCCGGTAAACAGCGACATGAACCAGGTGCTGTGCATCTCGCGCAGACGTTTGCGATTGCTGTTGTTAAGGATGGCGACCGTCTCGGGGAGGCTGTAGAGGTAGTCATAGAACTCTTCAGCAAAACGATTGAGGTTCTCGGTTGCCAGAGGCTGAAGCGATTTGAGCCGTTCGGCGTCTTCATCGTTGAAACGGTAGTGATCGCGAAGTTCCTGCATTGTGATCATGGCATTATCTCCCGTATTTGTAGGCGGCGGCGCAGGTTCCCTCGCTGGACACCATGCAGGCGCCGACCGGGGATTCCGGCGTGCAGACAGTGTCAAAAAGCGGGCAGTCGAAGGGGGCCAGTTTTCCCTTGAGAACCTCGCCGCAGCGGCAGGCTTGATTCTCCTGCTCCTCCATCTCGGCAATTTGCAATACTTTTTCGGCATCGTAGACGGCCAGTTCCGGTCGGATCGACAAGCCGCTTCCCGGAAGGTTGCCCAATCCGCGCCAGACCGCGTCGCACGGCTCAAAAACCAGTTCGAGTATCCTCTGCGCCTTGGGATTTCCTTCCCAGCAGACGGCTCTGCTGTACTGTATCTCGACGCGGCTTGCTCCGGTCAGAACCTGTGCCAACAGCATCTCGATGCCCTGCATGACATCGGCCGGCTCAAAGCCGGTCACGACACAGGGTATCCGGTACTTTTCCGCCAGCGGCTTGTAAGCATTGCCGCCAATGACGGTGCTGACATGGGCCGGGCAGAGGTAGCCGCGCAGGTTCAAATCCGGATCGGAAGTCAGGATCTCCATCGGCGCCGGCATGGTTTTGTGCGTGGCCAGTACGCAGTAGTTACTCAAGCCGAGGCGTGCCGCTTCCAGGATGCTGGCCGCAACGGTCGGCGCGGTGGTTTCGAAGCCGACTCCCAGGAAGACGACCCGGCGATCCGGATTGTTTTTGGCCAATGAAACCGCATCCAGCGATGAATAAACGATGCGGATATCGGCGCCCTTGGCCCGCTCCTCCATCAGTGATGAACGGCTGCCGGGAACGCGCAGCATGTCGCCGAAGGTGGCCACGATGTTGTGGGGGTCTGCTGCGCAAAACAGCGCCTTGTCCAGATAGCCGACCGGCGTGACGCAGACCGGGCAGCCCGGACCCGAGACCAGCCGGACATTCTCGGGCAGCAGAGAGCGGATGCCGTACTGGTAGATCGACATGGTGTGGGTGCCGCAGACCTCCATGAAATTGACCGGAGCGGTCAGGCGCTCGGACATGCGGCGAATGTTGGCGGCCATGTTCTGCACCAGATTCTTGTCGCGAAATTCGTCCTGAAATTTCATGCCATATCCTCGGGAGAAAATATCTCCTTCATCATGCGCAGTGTTTCTTCGGCATATTCCTGATCCAGTCTGGAGATGGCGAAGCCGGCATGCACGATGACATAGTCACCCACCGCAACATCTTCGCCCAGCAGCATGATGCTGGCTTCCTTCCGGACACCATCGACTTCGGCAACAATCTCGTCACCTTCCCTGCTTACGATTTTCATTGGAACGCCAAGGCACATTGATGCAATCCTTTCTCATGCAGCATGGGCTGCAATCGCAGCCTGTCCGAGCGCGATGCCGCCATCATTGGGCGGAACCAGCCGGTGGGTAAAAACCTCGAAATCGTGTGAGACGAGCGAAGTATATACCATTTCGCTCAAAAGGCGATTCTGAAAAACGCCGCCTGACAGAACAACCCGTTCAAGGCCGGACAATCTGCTGATCTGAATGCAGACATCCACAACGGCAGATGCAACCGTGATATGGAAACGCCTTGCGATAACGGCCTTTGGGGTGCCGGAATTAAGATCAGCCAGGATCTCAGGGAATATCGGCGAAAAATCCAGCTGAAGTGGCGCTTCTTCATTGGATAAGATTATATATGAATAATTCCCCCCTTGATAAAGGGGGGAATTTACAGCTTCTTCGTTCCAAGCCGTCTCAGCCAGCGCTTCCAGCTCAATCGCAGCCTGACCGTCATACGACACGAAATGACGTAGATTGAGAAGTGCGGCCACCGCATCGAATAGACGCCCGCAACTGGAAGTCAACGGTGAATTAATTCCGCGCTCAAGCATTCGTGCAAAAAGCTGGCGCTCTTGCTTTCCCAGCCGTGCGGCCATTGGATGATCAATGCTGAAGGCGTCAGCTCCCAATGCGCTGTGCAGGTATGACATTGCCATGCGCCACGGCTCGCGAACTGCGGCATCTCCGCCCGGAAGCCGGATCGGGCGTAAATGTGCGGCCCGTTGATAGCCGGAATAGCCTCCCACCAGAAATTCGCCGCCCCAGATCGTGTTATCGGCGCCATAGCCGGTTCCATCCAGGATGATGCCAAGGACCGTGCCTTCCAGGCCGTTTTCGACCATGCAGGCCGCCAGGTGGGCATGGTGGTGCTGGATTTTGATCAGAGGCAGGCCGCTCTGCTCGGCAATGCGGGTTGACAGATAGTCTGGGTGCAGATCGCAGGAGACGATTTCCGGTTTGATTTCAAGAATACCGGACAGATGAGTGATTGTGCTACTGAACGAGTCACAGGTTGGGTCATTCTGAAGATCTCCGATATGCTGGCTCAAAAACGCCAGATCGCCGCTGGTCAGACAGATGGCGCTCTTCAATTCGGCTCCGACGGCCAGGGTTGGCCGGGTTCGGAACGGCAGCTTGACAGCGCGTGGCGCATAGCCGCGGGCGCGGCGATAGAAAAGCGGCCTGCCCTGAAAGACCCGCATGACCGAATCGTCGCCGCGGATATGGATCGGGCGGTCATGGAGCAGGAAGTAGTCCGCTATCCCGGCCAGTCGATTCAGCGCGTCATGATCCTCGAATGCGACCGGTTCGTCCGAGATATTGCCGCTGGTCATGACCAAAGCTTGAAAGGCAGGGTCATGGGGCAAGGGTCCAGGGTCAAGGGATAAATCCATTGTTTCTACTTGCATCTTGCCCCTTGCCCCTTGCCCCTTAAATAAAAGATGATGCAGCGGAGCATAGGGCAGCATCAGCCCGAGCCAGCCGTTGGCGGGGGCCACCAGTTCGGACAGCGGCGAGCCGGGACGCTTGCGCACGATGACAATCGGGCTTTCCGGCGAGACCAGCAGGCGCTCTTCGGTTTCATCCAATATTGCCAGGGAGTGAGCTGTCGCAAGGTCGGCCGCCATGACCGCAAAGGGCTTCTCGTCACGATTCTTGCGCGCCCGCAGCCTTTGAACCGCTTCCTGATTGCAGGCATCAACGGCCAGGTGGTAGCCGCCGATGCCCTTGACGGCCAGGACTTTCCCCTCCTTCAGCAGACTTATACTCTGAAGAACTGCTGAATTTTCTTTGGCAATCATGTTTCCGACAGAGTCGCATAGCTTCATCTGCGGCCCGCAAGCCGGGCAGGCGATCGGCTGGGCGTGGAAGCGGCGATCCATTGGATCCTGATATTCCGTCAAACAATCGGAGCAGAGCGGGAAACCGGCCATTGTGGTATTGGGGCGATCATAGGGAATGCCGGTGATGATGCTGTAGCGCGGGCCGCAGTTGGTGCAGGTGATGAACGGATAGCGGTAGCGCCGGTCGGCCGGATCGAAGAGCTCCTGCAGGCAGTCGCGGCAGACGGCGGAATCCGGGGCAATCTGGATGGCAGGCTCCCCTCCGCTGCTGGGCAGGATCGAAAAACAGCTGTCGCCCTTGAGCGGAATATCTTTTGTGGCATGCGAGGTTATTACGGCCAGCGGGGGGAGGCCGTTCTGCAGTGCGTTGCAGAAGGCTGCCAATCCGGTCTCGGTTCCCTGGATCTCTATTTCGACTCCGGCCGTGGAGTTGCGTACCCAGCCGGTCAGTCCCAGCTCTTGCGCAATTCTAAATATAAAGGGGCGGAAACCCACCCCCTGCACGATGCCGTTTATCAGGTGTTGCCGGCGGAGTATCAGACCTGTGTACCGGTTTTCAGCCATTGGTACCAGGCCTGCATGCCTTCACCGCTGCGCGCCGAAACCTCGAAGATGATGATGTCCGGATTAACCCGGCGAGCGAATTGTTTGCATTTTTCCATGTCAAAATCCAGATGGGGCAGCAGGTCGGTCTTGTTGAGCAGCATGACGGTCGAGTTGTGGAACATCTGCGGATATTTGAGCGGTTTGTCCTCTCCCTCGGTGATGGAAAGGACTGCGACCTTGTGATGCTCCCCCAGGTCAAACGCGGCCGGACAGACCAGGTTGCCGACATTTTCGATCATCAGAATGTCGAACTTGTCCAGGTCAAACTCGTCGGTTCCATGCATGATCATGTGGGCATCCAGGTGACATCCGGCGCCGGTGTTGATCTGGCGGACCGGAACGCCGGTGGCTGCGATGCGCTGCGCGTCGTTATCGGTCTGCTGGTCCCCTTCGATCACCGCAAAGCGCAACGAACCGGAAAGGTCCCGCAGGGTGCGTTCCAGCAGCGTCGTCTTGCCTGAACCGGGCGAACTTACCAGGTTCAGGACAAAAATCCCTTTTTCCTTGAAGAGAGCGCGATTGAATCCAGCCAAGCGGTTGTTCTTGCCAAGGATATCCTCTTCGATCGTGATGCTGCTGCGTTTTTTAACTTCGTGACCGTGTGGGTGATCGTGCTCGTGGTGATTATGGTCATCAGAGGGGCATCCGCAGGTGGTGCACATATCCAACTCCTGTAAGGTAATTAATGTGGCGGAACCGTATCACGGTTTAAAGGGGTTATGCAACTGCCGGAAAGGTCAAGTCGCGTTTACATTCCGTTGAACTGAAGCTGGTGCAGCCGGTAGTAGATTCCCCGGGTGCTCATCAACTGTTCGTGAGTACCCTCCTCGGTCTTGGTGCCATGGTGGATCGTGACGATGCGGTCAGCGTCCTGAATGGTTGACAGGCGATGGGCGATCACCAGCGAGGTGCGCCCCTGCATCATTCCGCGGATACCTTCCTGGATCATCTGCTCGGAAGCCGAATCGATACTGGCGGTGGCTTCGTCCAGCACCAGTATTTCCGGGTCGAAGGCCACCGCCCGTGCGAAGGAGATCAGCTGTTTTTCACCGACCGAGAAGTTGTTGCCCCGCTCCAGTACCTGTTCATCATAGCCATGGGGCAGTCTTGCTATGAAACGGTCTGCCCCGACCGCTTCCGCAGCCTGGCGCACCCGTTGCCGCGCCTGCTCGTCCCCCAGGCAGATGTTGAATTCGATGCTGCCGGTGAACAGGCAGGGGTCTTGAAGCACGACACCTACCCTGCGGCGTACATTTTCCAGCGGCAGTTCTCTGATATCGCAACCCTCGATAAAGATGCCGCCCCGTTCGATCTCATACAACCTGGTCAACAGGCGGGTAATTGTGGTTTTGCCGCCGCCGCTTTCACCAACCAGGGCTATTTTCTCTCCGCGTGCAACGGTCAGGTTGAATGATGTCAGTATGTCATTGCCATCCAGATAGGAGAAGGAAACATCGCGGAATTCGATTAAAGGGTCCAGGGAAGAAACTGCAGGGTCAAGGGTCAAGGGTCCGGGGTCAAGGAATAAATCCATTGTTTCTACCTGTCCCTTGCCCCTTGCCCCTTGGCCCTGCCTTTCCTGCCCCTCAGCTGTATCCAGCAGCGCAAAGATCCGTTCCAGTGCCGCCATGGCCCCTTGCATGACCGAGTATTTGGCGGAAAGGTCGCGGATCGGGGCGAAGAATTTTTCGATGTACTGGATGAAGGCCACCAGAACCCCGAAGGTAATGGCCCCTTTTACAATTTCGCCGCCGCCGTACCAAATGATTAATGCCACGGCCAGGGATGAGAGCGCTTCGACAAGCGCATATAGCGAGGCATCCCAGAAGATGACCGGCATGTTGGCGTCGCGGTATGAGGCGTTCAGTTCGCTGAACCGGCGTTCTTCGTCCCGCTCGCGGTTAAAAATCTGGATGATGCTGATTCCGGAGATGCACTCGTTCAGAAAGGCGTTAAGCCCCCCCAGGCGGGCGCGCACCTCGCGGAACGACTGGCGCATGCGGCGGCGAAAGGTATAGGCCACATAGATCAGGACCGGCAGAACGGAAAAAGTCACCAGCGACAGTTTCAGATTCATCCAGAGCATGACCGAGATGATCCCGATCAGCAAAAAAATGTCTCCGACAATCGTGATGATTCCGGAAGCGAACATTTCGCCAAGAACCTCTACATCGCTGGTCAGGCGGGTTACAGCGCTGCCGACCGGCACCCGGTCAAACCAGGTGACGGGCAGATGCATGACGTGACTGTATAGTTCGGACCGCATGTCGGCCATGACGCGCTGTCCGACCGACTGCAGAAGATAAACCTCCAGAAACGAGAGCAGCGATTCGATCAGCAGGATGCCCAGAAATGCCACGGCAATTGTTTCCAGGCCGGCCAGTCTGGCGTTGATGATATGATTGTCGATGGCGATTTTGATGATCCATGGCTGTGCCAGGCGGCAGGCGGCAACCAGCGGCAGGATCAGAATGACAGCGATAATGGCGGAGCGGTAGGGAAATACATAACGTGCAAAGCGCCTAAGCAGTGCGCCATCATAGGCCTTGCCGGCCACCTCTTCTTCGTAGATACCGCCGTGATGCATGCAGGTTTGTCCATCTCGTGCCGGGATAATTTATTGGTATGCGATTTTAGCAGATTTATTGGCTGTTGTGAAACAGCAAAGGCCGTCCTGCTGCAGACGGCCCTTTGAGAGCAAAGTTTAATGTCGTGTCAACCTGTCGAAACGCATCTCTTATCAGTGGAAACCGGAAGAAAAACATGGATAGTGGTCCCCTTGCCCGGCTCTGACACAGCCTGAATTCGCCCGGAGTGGTGCCGGATTATCGAATGACAGAGAGCAAGCCCCAGCCCCATTCCTTTTTGACTGCCCATCTGCTTTGTCGAGAAATATGGATCAAAGATTTTCGGCAGATTTTCAGGTGTGATACCGCATCCGGAATCCTTGAAAACAAGATGCAGGTATTCTCCCTGGCTCAGAGCAAATTCATTCTTTGCAGCCAGATTGCAAGTCGAGGCGGTCACCTGCAGTGTGCCGCCTTGCGGCATCGATTCACGGGCATTGATCAGCAGGTGGGCAATTACCAGCCTGAACTGGGCAACATCAATATCCATACGCGGCAGATCGTCCGGAAGATCTGCTTCATATGAAACGGAACTCCCGTCAAGTTCGGCCGAGAGCACGTCTTTGATCAGCGGGGGCAGATCGGTCAGTTCCTTGAAAGCATCACCACCCTTGGCAAATGTCAAAAGGCGCTTGCCGAGTTCCCGCGCAGTTCCGGAGGTGTTCTCTGCAATTTTCAGCAATTCGGCGGTTCTGCTGTTCGGGTCGGCGCTCATGCGGGCCAGTGAAACGTAGCCGAGGATGACCTGCAGCAGATTGTTGAAATCGTGGGCTATGCCGCCTGCCAGAACGCCTATGGCTTCCAGTTTTCCGACCCGTTGATGCTCGGCTTCCAGGATGCGATGCCGTTTCCTGAGATTGACAATTTCATGGCAGTGATCAAGTGCCTTCAGCAGGCGACTGAACTCGACCGGTTTGAGGACGAACTGATTGACGCCGATGTCGATCGCTTCTATCAGGTAGTCGGTTTCGCTGAAGGCGGTCATGCAGACGATCTGGGCTTCCGGATTTATGGTTCGAATCTGGCGTGCCATTTCAAGGCCGTTCATTTGCGGCATCATGATGTCGGTCAGTGTTATGTCCGGCAAATGTTCACGATAGGCGTCAAGACCCTGTTTGCCGTTTTCGGCCAGTATCAACCGATATCCCCGCGATGACAGAACCCGGGCAACCTGCTCGCGGGTGGCAGATTCGTCTTCTATGTACAGAAGAGAAACTTCTGAATATCGCAGACTTCCGGTGTCAGGCACGTTGCGCTCACTAAGCTTGAGTTGGTCAGTATGTTTAATGTTTAACAGAATATTGTGAATCTGCAAACGTTTCAAATGAAATTAAAAAAAATCCGGCTGCTGCCTTTATTTACATCAAATCCACCGGATCTATGTCGACTGTCATGCGAATTGTGGAAAGTGTGCGTGACTGTTGTCGCCAGACCAGGATCAGGTGGCGCAACTCTTTGCGTGTAGAGGCTTTGAGCAGGATCTGGCGGCGGAAACGACCCCTCAGCCGGTATATGGGAGCGGTCGCCGGCCCCAGTATCTCCACCCGCACTTTAAGTTTCTGCTTGATTGCTTTCAGCAGTCCGGAGCTTTGTTCGGCCTGTTCCGAAACGGCTTGCTCCAGATTTCCGGAGATGCCGATAACAGCCAGAAAGGAAAAGGGGGGGTAGCCGACTTCCTGGCGAAATTCCAGTTCCTGCCGGTAAAATCCGGCTGCGTCGTGCTCGGCAGCGGAAATGATGGCGTAATGTTCGGTGTCGTAAGCCTGAACCAGCACCCGTCCCGGCATTTCTCCCCTGCCGGCGCGGCCGATGACCTGTGACAGCAGTTGGAAAGTGCGCTCCGCGGCCCGGAAGTCCGGCATGCCCAGTCCGGCTTCGGCGTTGATGACACCTACCAGGGTAACACCCGGGAAATCATGCCCCTTGGCGATCATCTGGGTGCCGATCAGAATATCGGCGGAGCCGTCGCTCATCTTTGAGAGCAGACGTTCGTGGCTTCCCTTGCCGGAAGTCGTATCGCTGTCCATGCGTAGAATACGCGCCTGAGGCAGCAGTTCTTTCAGGTCGCATTCCAGCTTTTCAGTGCCGGCTCCAAGTTCGGTGAGTTCGGTCGCATCGCAGGCCGGACAGGTGCCGGGAGCCGGAACCGCATAGTCACAGTAATGGCAGATGCTCTGGGCGCGCTGGCGATGGTAGGTGAGCGTGACGGAGCAGTTGGGGCAGGAGAGCGCCTTGCCGCAAGAGTTGCAGACCAGAAAGGTGGCAAATCCGCGCCGGTTCAGAAACACGATGGACTGCTGCCCGTTTTCCAGGGTCTGGGTCAGCTCTGCCGCAAGCGGAGTTGACAGCGTCTGCTTGCTTCCCTTCATGGAAATGCGTTCAACAACAGGCATGGGACGGTTTTCGACCCGCTCCGGCAGTTCAAGCAGTGTCAGCCTGCCCTGCTGTGCGGCATGAATACTGGTCACCAGCGGGGTCGCGGAGCCAAGCACAACCGCGGATTGTTCCATGCCGCCGCGCACCAGTGCCAGATCTCGCGCATTGTATCGCAGTCCGTCGGACTGTTTGAAAGAAGCCTCATGCTCTTCATCGACAATGATGATGCCTATGTTTTCAAGTGGTGCGAAAATGGCCGAACGGGCTCCGATTACAATCCTCGCCAGACCGCGCCTGATGCGGCGCCACTCGTCGTAGCGCTCCCCATCGGAAAGTCCGCTGTGCAGGATCGCAATGCCGCCACCGAAGCGCGCCTGAAAACGCCCGGTCAATTGCGGAGTCAGTGCAATTTCGGGCACCAGAACCAGGGCATTCATCCCGTTTTCCAGCGCACGGTAAATAGCCTGCAGATACACTTCCGTCTTGCCGCTCCCGGTAACCCCATAAAGCAGAAAAGCGGTATTCCGGCGCCGGCAAAGACATTCTTCAATGGCATCAACAGCAGCCTTCTGGTGAGTATTCAGCTGACGGGGCTCATCACGTTTTATGCTGGCATGTTTGAAAGGGTCCCGGTAAACCTCGCGTTCCTGAACAACAGACAGGCCGAGTTCCACCAGGCGTTTGAGCTGCGGGGAGCAGGCTCCGAAGCGTTTTCTAAGAACCGAGGCCGGGATATCACCAGCTTCGCGGATGACCGAGAGAATTTCAAGTGCCCTGGCACCCGGTTGCCGGGCAGCCTCCGAGACCGGTCCCGGCAGGTAAAATTTCTCCGTGCGGATTGTCTTTCCGCCACTCATCTCGGCATCTTCGCCGGACGTCCCCTTGCGAGACTGTACATTGATGCCTGCGGGCAGGGCTGTACGCAGCACTTCACCAAGCGGGTGCAGGTAATAGGCGGCCGCCCAGCGAAAAAAGTCCAGTTCCGTATCTGTCCAGAGCGGCTCATTGTCCAGAACTTCGATGATCTCCTTCAGATTGTCGATCTGGCTGTCGCTTGCGGTTCCCAGGATATAACCGGTAAGCTTCCGCCGCCCGAACGGAACCATGGCGCGGCGTCCGGGTATGGCCTGACCACTCAGCCGCTCCGGCACAGTGTAGTGGAAGGTTTTGTCCAGATAAAGCGGTATGGCGACTTCGATGATCTTTGGCGGGGATGTCATGCGGGAAACGGGCTTGAGGCAAAGGGCGGCATTCGTCCCCCTTACCAATACTTCTTGGGCGGGTCGGTCTTGCCGGTTAATATAATCTCGCCATCGATGACCTTGAACATGTCGCCGATCTCGTTGGTCCAGGCGTCGCCCTCATCCAGCGGCGCCGGAACTTCACGCCTGCCGAGAAAAACCTCTTCGCCGTCAATCAAGGCGAACCAGTCCAGTGCTCCGGTCATCCAGATTCTTGTGTTCAGTGCCATTGTTGTAACCTCTCAAAGTAGTTTGTTTGAAAAATCAGGTGGCAGTCCGTACTGCTCAGGAAAGCCGTCTTTTGAAGTCGTCGTAACCGAAGCTGCGCACAACTTTCAATTCTCCTGTTTCCGGCTCATAGGTGCAGATGTGCGGGTGCTGGATGCCGTTGAAAGTGGTGGTCTTGACCATCGTGTAATGGGCCATATCCAGAAAGGCCAGCCTGTCGCCGGTCTTCAGCGGCTGCTGGAAGGACCAGTCGCCGATTATGTCTCCGGCCAGGCAGGACGGCCCGCCCAGGCGGTAGGTGTGCGGTTTTTCACCTGCGTCAAAACCTCCCAGTATTCCGGGCCGGTATGGCATTTCCAGGATGTCCGGCATGTGACAGGTGGCAGACACATCCAGGATCGCGATATCCATCCCGTTGTGAACCACGTCCAGCACCTCGCCCACCAGTAATCCTGTGCCGATGGCGACCGCTTCGCCCGGCTCCAGGTAGACTTCAAGCCCGTACTTCTCCCGGAAATACCTGACCAATTCCACCAGGCCGTCGATGTCGTACCCTTCGCGGGTGATGTGGTGGCCGCCTCCCAGGTTGAGCCATTTCATTGCGGGCAGGAACTGGCCGAATTTTTCCTCGAAGACTCTGGCGGTGCGCTCCAGCGGCTCGAACAGCTGCTCGCAAAGGGTGTGGAAATGCAGCCCTTCGATTCCGTCCAGGGACCTTCCTTCGAATTCGGCACGGGGGATGCCGAGGCGCGAGTTGACCGCGCAGGGATCATAGATATCGGTATGTCCTTCCGAGTGTTCCGGGTTGACCCTCAAGCCGATGGAAACGCGCCCCTTTTCTTTTTCCCACAATGGGCGGAAGCGCTCCAGCTGGTTGAAGGAGTTGAATACCAGGTGATTGGATATGCGAAGCAGTTCAATAACGTCGCTTTCCTTGAAGGCTGCGGCAAAGCTGTGCAGCTCGCCGCCGAATTCCTCGCGTCCCAGGCGCGCTTCCCAGGGAGAACTGGCGCAGACCCCCTGCAAGGTGCTGCTGATAAGCGGAAAAACACTCCACATGGAGAAGGCCTTCATTGCCAGCAGGATTTTGGCGCCGCTGCGCTTTTGCACATCGTCAAGGATCGCCAGGTTGTGGCGCAGGCGGCCAAGATCCACCACGTAGGCAGGGGAGGGGGCCAGTTGCAGGATTTTGTTGATGTCGATGCCGGTCAAGGTGATTTTCTCATTTCAAATTAATATCCGTGATGATGCCAAACGCGATGCCTTTTGACTTATCCTGACTGAGCCCGCTTGTCAATAGCAGACTGGTGACGATTCAGCATGCCGTTAGGGATAGCTGTGCAAAACTGCCCGCAGACATGTTGATTGCATTAAATAAAACTTGCTAATGTTTGGCTGTGGTTGTATGTATACACTAATTGAAGCCAACAAATGATCAAAGGAGATGAAAATGTTCGAATCCGCTCTTATGTCCGGTTTTTTAACACTCGTAGTACTCATCGCTTTTATGGTGGCCTGCCCTGTGTTGTGCATTATCTTTTCGATTTTCTCGGACAGCATGAATATAAACGGTTCATTCGAAAAAATAGGTGTATCCCTAGTCAGCCTGATATTTATCCCTTTCGTGCTGTTTTTCAAGATAATCGATGCGATCACATCGCCCTTCATCGAGCCCAAAATGAAGCATGCCATTGACAACATCAACAGCCTGAGGGCTCGCGATTGACACGAAAAGATTGAGCGGGTTGCAATGCATGCCGGCATGACCCCGGATATGTAATATTCACGCCGGATAAAGTAAAACCGGGTTCCCGATAAGGGTTCCCGGTTTTACTGTTTTAATGCGTCGGCACTGTTCAGGTTTGCCGAGATGTTTTAAAGTTTCGGCCATTCTCCGCCATCAAGCACCACCGTCGGCAGCCCCATCGGCCCCAGCACCTCCAGAAACAGCTCCGGATCAAACTGCTCCATGTTGAAAACACCGTCTCCACGCCACTTCCCGGTCAGCATCATGATGGCTCCGACTACGGCCGGTACGCCTGTCGTGTAGCTGATGGCCTGTGACTGAACTTCCTTGTAGCAGGCTTCGTGGTCGCAGATGTTGTAGATGTAGACCTGCTTCGGCTTTCCGTCCTTCGTTCCGCGTGCGATCACGCCGATGCAGGTTTTGCCTTTGGTGAGCGGCCCCAGCGAGCCCGGATCCGGCAGCAGCGCTTTCAGGAACTGGATCGGAACGATTTTCTGGCCGTTGAACTCGACCTCGTCGATGCGGGTCATGCCGACATTCTGCAGCACTTCCAGGTGTTTCAGGTAGTTGTCCGAGAAGGTCATCCAGAACTGGGCCTTTTTGATGGTCGGGATGTGCTTGACCAGTGACTCCATCTCCTCGTGGTAGAGGCGATAGATATTCATCGGGCCGATCCCTTCCGGGAAGTCGAAGGAGTGCTTGGTGGAGAGCGGAGCGCTCTCGACGAACTGGCCGTTCTCCCAGTGACGGCAGACCGCAGTCACTTCACGGATGTTGATCTCCGGGTTGAAATTGGTGGCAAAGGGCTGGCCGTGGCTGCCGGCGTTGGCGTCGATGATGTCGATTTCCTCGACCACGTCCAGGTATTTCTTGGCGGCCAGAGCGGTGTAGACGTTGGTGACGCCCGGATCGAAACCGGAACCGAGCAGCGCCATCAGACCCTTCTCCCTGAAACGTTCCTGGTAGGCCCACTGCCAGGAGTACTCGAACTTGGCGGTATCGAGCGGCTCGTAGTTGGCGGTGTCCAGGTAATCTACGCCGGTCTCAAGACAGGCATCCATGATCGTCAGGTCCTGATAGGGCAGCGCAACGTTGATCAGCAGCTTGGGCTGTTCCTGCTTGATCAGCGCCACCAGCTCCGGCACGTTGTCGGCATCCACCCGGGCGGTCTTGATACTGTTGCCCAACTGGGCGGCGATGGCATCGCATTTGGACTTGGTGCGGGAGGCCAGCGTGATCTCGCTGAAGATGTCGCGGCGCTGCGCGCATTTGTGGGTAACGACCTGGCCGACTCCGCCGGCTCCGATGATAAGTACCTTGCTCATTATAATGTTCCTTCCTCGTGGTTAGGCTTTGCTTCAAAATTGGATATAATACTGCTATTCGTCTTCCAGCACAATACCCGTGACAAAATATTACATAATAAACCAATGATGCCTGCTCACACCGGCCTTTTGTAGGCATCAGAAGTTGACGGTCCATGGTGGTCAGCGGCGCACCAAGACGCATTGCCAGCTACAGGAAGAAAAAATCAGGTATGAGGAAGGGATTGTTTCGTAAAACAGAACAGACGTTTGGAGTAAAAATGGTGGCATGTGCGGTGGGGTGTGGTGTGTATTGGCAGTTGAAAGCTGGTCGAACAAGAAGCAAAGGAGCAGGCCATGCCTATCATCAGTATGTTTTACGGAATCATTGAGGGTGAAATATTAATGAATCCGCGAGTCAAAAAAGCTTATCCCCTTGAAAACTTCCGGCTCTGGCTTACCTTTGCCAATGGAGAACAGCGCATCTTCAACGCATTGCCTTATCTTGTTTACCCAGCTTTCAAACCTCTGGCTAATCCGGCGTTTTTTTCACTAGCCCATGCCGAACATGGGACTGTTGTCTGGCCGGACAATATAGATTTCTGCCCGGATACGCTTTGTATGGAGTGTGTGAAATAGGATCATGAAGGATATTTGGCGGGTACTCCAGAATAGGCCGCAAAGTAGATTCGTAGATGTGCGCGAGATCAGATAGTTAAAGGCCACGAGACAGAGATGTCTTGTGGCCTGTCTTTTTTGCAAGTGAGCGAGGTTAAAATGGTGGAGTAGGTATTGAGGTTAGAAGGGAAACTTAAAAAGAAATTTACAAACTTTGACTTGAGTCAAGGAGAAAAGACATTTTTGGGTATTGAATGTAAGCAAATGCTCACTTGCAAATTATGAAAGGCAACGAAATGACTCACAGAAGAAGAGAAACAACTGAGGTAAGACAGCTACAGATAACCGAGGCTGCCTTGCAGATTATCGGGAAAAAAGGGATGTCTGGCGCAACGACTGCGGAAATTGCTTCTGCAGTGGGCATTTCAGAAGGCAATATCTACCGCCACTTCAAAAACAAGGAAGAGATTATCATTTCGGTGATCGATAAGATCGGAAGCGACCTCGAATCACTTCTCGATACTGTCGCGGATATCTCGGATCCGGTACAAAAGCTCGAAGGAATCTTTAAACGTCACCTGTCTTACATCGAAGAACATGTAGGCATTCCCCGCACAATCTTCTCCGAAGAGGTACTGGTATTGAATGAGAATCTCCGGGTGAAGGTCAGACACAACCTTTCACGGTATTCACTGGGGATCGGGGCCATCGTCTCACAAGGACAGGAAGCCGGGATCATCAACCAGAAGCTGGACCCCAATGCCGTAACAAGCATGTTTATCGGCACGATCAACTTTACGGCCATCAAGTGGGTCATGAATGACTTTTCCCCATCTTTGACCGCTAAGATGGAAAAACTGTGGGAGACTTTTGAAACCGCAGTCACCGCAAAAAGCTGAAGTATGGTCAGGTGCATTTTTTTTTGGCAAATAAATAAGTGAGCGCTCACTTGTATTTCGCGCCGCACAAAGCAGGAATATAGCCGTGGTAAAATTGTGAAATATTATTAACAAGCCGTGACAATATCGTAGGGAGGTAGATATGAACAAGATACTGGCATGCATAGGGTTCTTTCTTTTGCCGAGTGCGGTTTATGCAGAAAGTGGCATGCCCTCCTACACCCTTCCCCAAGTGATCGAGTTTGCTCTGAAGAATGAACCGAGACTCACGGGGCTTGGTAAGGATATCAAGGCGGCTGAATATGCTATCGACGCTGCAAAAGGGGAACACTGGCCAAAACTTGATTTTGGGGCTGGCATTACTCGCTACCGATATCCCACCGCCATTTCCCCCATAGCCGGATCACCGCAAAGCGGCAGCTTTCCGGAGTTTGACAAAGACATCTACGTTGCGGGAGTTTCCCTAAGAATTCCCCTCTACAGAGGCGGGCGACTCGAAAAAAACGTGGAAATTGCGGAGATCACCAAGTCGGTCGCAGAAGGGGCCTTTCGCCAGGGCTGGCAAGAACTCGTTTACAACCTGACAAGCATCTACTGCAAGATACTTGAGTTGGAGGCACTTCTCAAGGCGCGTGAGCAGATGGTAAAGCAGCTTGAAGAGCATCGGAGGGTCACCGAACACTTCGTCAAGGCCGGCAGCTCAGCGCGGGTGGAGCTCATGAAGACCGATGTGGAGCTGGCCCATGCCAGACAGCTGGCGCTGGCAGCGCAGAACGCCATAGCAGCTACTTACGCGCTCCTCCGGACATTGATGGGGGTGGACGAGACATCTCCGCCATTCACCATCGCCGGTGAACCTCTATTGTTGAAAGGATATCCACGGGAAGCCGAAGGAGTGCAGGTGGCTTTGCAGCAGCGCCCCGAATACCGGAAGGCCAAGGCAAGGGCGGGACTCCAGCAGGCAAAGGTGGAGCTGACTAAGGGAAAGCGCCTTCCCTCCCTGGATGTGTCCGGCGAGTTCACCGAAAAGGGAGGAGACTCCTTTTCCTTCAAGGATAACTGGAACATCGGCCTGCGGCTCTCCTTTCCCCTTTTCGACGGAGGGATAACTCGGGCGGAGATCAATAAAGGGTCTATAGAACTTGAGCGCAGTCAGGAAGAGCTCCGTGCCGTTCGGCTGCTGATTGTACAGGAAGTAAAGGAGGCTTTCCTTGCGGTCAACGATGCGGAGAAAAGAGTCGCGGTTTCGAAAGAGACGATTTCTTCTGCTGAGGAGAACCTACGCGTGGAGCAATTGAAGTATGAAGCCGGTGATGGGACGACAAAAGATGTGATCGATGCTCAGACAGCGTTATTGAGGGCAAACACTGACCGGCACCAGGCTTCGTATGATCTGTTAACGGCACAGGCGGCCCTTGAAAAGGCACTGGGAAGTAACGTGCCTGAGGAGGTGGCTTCACAATGAAAAAAAGACTGATACTGGTTGGCTTGGTGATTAGTGTTGCGGCGGTTATTGCATACTTCCTGCTCCATCGGAAAACCGATGACCCCGGGATCCTGCTCAGTTCGGGGAATGTCGAGGTGACCGAGGTTGATCTGGGATTCAAGGTCCCCGGCAGGGTGGAAAGGCTCCTGACCGACGAGGGAAGGAGTGTGGCGCCAGGGGCGATTGTGGCAACTCTGGACCGCTCGGAGCTCCTGCGTCAGATGGAGGCGCAACAGGCCGTAATCGATTCCAGCAGCGCCAGGCTCCATGAATTACAACAAGGTTCTCGACCCCAGGAAAAAAGGAGCGCCCGGGCGATGGTCGCCTCCGCCTCTGCGGACCTGGAAAAGGCGGGCAAGGATTTCGAGCGGGCCGAAATGCTGTTTAAAAACGGCGCCATCTCCGCCCAGCAGCGGGACGGCGCCAAGCGGGCCTTTCAGGTGGCAAAGGCGCAGTACGATCAAGCATTGCAAAGCGAAAGTTTGGTGAAAGAAGGACCGCGACCGGAGACGATCAGGGCAGCAGAGGCCCAGGTACGACAACCCAGGGCACAGCTGGGGGTCTACCGGGAACAACTGGCGGATATGGACTTAAAAACACCGGTGCAGGGGGTGGTTCTCAGAAAAAATGTGGAGGCTGGTGAAACCGTTACTGCGGGGACCCCCATCTTTACCGTCGGCGACCTGGAGCATCCATGGGTAAAGATCTATGTGAAGGAGGACAAGCTGGGGCTGGTCAAGCTCAGTCAGAAGGCGGAGGTGACGGTCGACACCTATCCGGCGAAGAAGTTTGAGGGGGTAGTTACCTATATCTCCTCCGAGGCGGAGTTCACCCCGAAGAATGTGCAGACCCAGGAAGAGCGGGTGAAGATCGTCTTCGGCGTCAAGGTGAGCGTGGACAACCCGAATCAGGAGCTGAAGCCGGGGATGCCGGCGGACGTGAAAATCAGATTGAGATAGAGGCTTAGGTCAAGAAATGGATAACAGTAATTCCATAGCCATAAAAACTGAAGTGCTCACCAAGACCTTCGACGGCACTGTTGCGCTGGACAACCTCACCCTGGAGATCAAAAAGGGGGAGTTGTTCGGCCTGGTCGGGCCTGACGGTGCAGGAAAGACCACCACCATGCGCCTTTTGGCAGCGATTATGGAACCCACCTCCGGTGAAGCGTGGGTGGCGGGTCACTCGATCCTGAAGGAAGGGGAGCGGATCAAGGAGCGGATCGGCTACATGTCCCAGCGTTTCGGGCTCTACGAAGACCTCACTGTCATGGAGAATATCATCTTCTACGCCGACCTCTACGAGGTCCACAAACGGGAGCGCCCGGTGCGCATTGAGCGACTGCTGGGTTTTTCCAATCTGACCCCCTTCAAGGAGAGACTGGCGGGGAAGCTTTCCGGAGGGATGAAGCAGAAGCTCGGCCTTGCCTGTGCCCTCATCCACACCCCTGAGATCCTCTTCCTCGACGAACCGACCAACGGGGTCGATCCGGTTTCACGGCGGGACTTCTGGCGCATTCTTTACGGCCTGCTGAAGGACGGGATTACCATCTTCGTCTCCACTGCCTACCTGG
>CAYWJJ010000031.1:0-51602 GCA_964458105.1 uncultured Geobacter sp. | reverse complement strand
AACCGGTGTTGAGGGACTACTTTTTCCTCTTGACTACTGGCGGACATATCAGTTCTCCCAGTTGGCCGGTTCGATGCAAGATGCAATAAAGGCGGTGATTTACTCTGCGGTCGGGTTCCCGGTCAAGCTTGGCGGCTCTTCGGCGAAAATCGGCTGCGTCGTCAGTCATTCCTTCAGCTTCAAACTCCTGTGCATCGGCCAACATTCCGGCTTCTTGAGCTTCTAAGCTCCGGTGATCCACACGCAAGCCATACAAATGTTTTGAATCATAGAACCTGTTCTGCGCATCAGCCCATGACTTACGCAACTTTTCAAGATGCTTGTTTCGATCCTTACCGTTCCATTTATCGGATTTAGGACAACCGCCTTTTGCTGGATCAGTTTTTATTAGCTCTTTGGTCTTCCTGTCCCTGTATGTGCTGGCTTCGCGTTTGAAAAATTGATCCGCAGTTCGCTCAATTCCATCCTGTTTACGGTCGCAAATCATTATATGGCCATGTGGGTTGCCCTTCTTGTCGTGGATTGCATATAAGTACGCATGATTTTTGTAATGTTTGTAACACCACTCTTCAATTAATGCCTTCCGTTCCATTGGAGTAGCTTCAATAGGCAAAGCTAGCTCATGTTCTCGGTAAACTACGCCATTTTGTCTCTCATACAGATCGGCGGCTCGCCAAAATTCAACGGAGTTGTCATTACACCATTTGGGTAAATTGCCATAGCCAGAACTTTCAAGATCAGTACGAACGGCATACTTCTCCAAGCGCAAAATATATAAAGAATGGATAGATGCGCTTGCGCCTTTGCCCTTACTGCCGGCTTTGGCAGCGAAATGAAATGTAGCCATTTTTAGCTTTGCTTTCCCCTCCCGGTAGGGAGGCCCACAGAGTTTTCCTGAAAGGAAACTCCTAAGTGGGCACTGTCGTGGACTTATGGATTCTGACTCTGCTGCAAAACCTCTGTGCGATGGGCACGCCACAGCAACACAATCAACAAGTAAATGAAAACCATGACCGCATCCCCAATCAACCAATTGATGAGAATGTGTTCGAATTCTTACAAAATATCTATTGCACTTATTCTGCATAATATTTATCCAATCTTTTTTAAACCAAACCAGTTTCTTCATCCGTGACAACATCATTTTTCGGCAGTAAATCACCGAAAAGTTTTCGGTCTTCTGGCTTGCGGAGGTATCCGTCCAGCCCCTTAGTCAGCCACGGGTGTAGGAACTCTGGTTTGCCCGTTTCCTTTACCTCGCTTAGTAGTTTCTCGATGAAAGCACCGATTAGAATTTTTCGTCGGTCGTGCGCTGCTTTATTTGCATCTTTACGTTCGCCAAGAGCTTTTTGAACAGTGATACGCGAATCAGTAAATTTGAATTCAGCAGCAACGGCCTTTACAAGCCGTTTAAAAAACACAGCGTCGGAATCTGGCAATTCTCCATTGATTTGGAGCATACGCAGGGCAATTAATTCCGTCATTATCTCTGTCTTTTTCGCTGTGGTTCGAAGTCGCCGCCAAAACTGCGCATCGTGATCAGCACTATCGAACAATTCGTTTTTTGTATTATTGTCAGTTTCCATAAAAAGAGATCTCCTTGGTAGTAGTTTCGTTTTTTGGGCTGCCTGGTGATATTGCTCGAACTCAGCCCTCATGAATAACATCGTCAGGGGCAAACACCCATTGACTGAAAGGGATCATTGAATCGCAGCAGGTGGGGCATGGCTCTTCATCTTCATCGCAGTGTCCGTATATACAAGTTGAGCATTTGCGTTCAACTCTTTCATCGATTTCACATTCCATTTTGTCACCTCACAAATCCAGACCATTCTCACGCCTTTCAGGTACACATTATGCGGCTTACTCCATCTTTGCAGGATCAGGAGGCTCCCAAGACCCGCTTTGAATATCGCGAATAACATCGATAATGACCAACGCCATGGATTCTGCGTCTGGGTTGAATAACGCCACACGACGCATTGCTTCCTCATTCACAATCTGCTGCGCTTCAGCGGACATCTGAAGAAACAATTTGTTGAGATCATTCCTTTCCCTTGCTTCGCGTTCATCATTAGAAATTCTGCTTTCCTCTGCCTTGGCGCCTTGTCTCCTAACAGCAGCATGCTTTTCTTCCACATCTGCGATGCGCTCCCTATCGGTGACGTACCAGTCATAGTTTTTGTACACCAGATCGCTCAGCATCTTGGCGACCAGACCCCATGGATCATCATTTTTGGCTTTAGTCAAAGCCCGAGCAATGTTGAATTCAACAACATATTCGCTGGAAACTGATAGCGCTGCAGAAACTTTGCTGAGCTCATTGTCGTAACGCTTATTCGCCGGTATCAGGTTTAGGATTGTCTCAGGAATGTCGAATCTGGATTTTGATGTTGATGGCGGAGCCAAAGTGCTACTACTTTTTTCATTCTTAAAAGCTTGAGTGGGAGTAGTAGTCTCTCGGGGAGTTTTTAGGGAAGTCTTAGTATTTGTCTTACGTTTCGTCGAAACAGGTGATACTTTTTGACGCAGGCCCTTTTTCATTTCGCAGAGTGATGTATCACGTTCAAATGCAGCAGGGGTTGAAATCATCTTTAATTTAGGTGTGTTAAGGCCAATATACAAAACATTGGACAGTTTTACGCCGTTTATTGTCAGAAAGCGTAATTCAGTGAATATGACCTCGATTCTGCGCAACGTGCGGAGTGCCGAATCGACTTCACGAACAGTAAAACCGAATGTATCGGACAACGCTTGCCTGCTTGTCTGCCATAAGTCCATCTTGAACTTCTGAGAGAAACGCACCTCACAAACCAACCCGCTTTCAGGATCGCGAACATTTTCACATGCTGGCCGGTACATGTAAACCACCCTCGCCAGGATTGCTACTGCCTGGGAATGAGCTTTGCCTGACTCAAAACGGATGTAACGATACCAGGCAGGATCTGTTGTATCTCCTACTGGGGACCATGAGTCATGGGCAAGATTTTGAGTTATTTGACTGGTGATGGGATAACCCATTTTTCTTCTCCGAATTACAGGCAGGAAGCATGAACTCTCTGCACCTTAATGTGTGGCCAACCTTGGCCTCCACGGCCAAGCCCCCCCAGGTAGCCTGGATAGAGCTAGACTATCTGGGGGCTATGAGAAAATGATTATCGAAATGTCACATCATCTGGTCCAGGTCTTGACTCCAAAATTCCAAGTTTTGTCAAAGAACTTGCCACCTGTTTGTAGTAAAAATCCTCAAAGCACTCTTTAATTAGTTCTGTTGGTCGGCTGCTGCCTATGTCACATCCCTCCATTGTCTTGATGCCCTTTTTTAACTCAACAATAACATCTTCTATTGAACAGCATTTCAATAAGGCAGGAATGGAGTAATCGTTATTCCATGATAAGTTATTACGATTGCACCTCCCTTTTTGCTGCACTATTGCCTCGATCTTTTCGTTTTCGAAATGCCTTAGATGGAGCGCGAATGTGACTTCAGGTTTATCCCAGCCATTGCCTGAATCCTTAATTATAACGGGATCACAAGCTAACCAGAATCTTCCGTCTTTTGAGGTGCCAGCAATTTTCCCTTTTCTGCATTTTTGTTCTTTGATTGGATTTTCCAAATTCATGTGTACATCCTTTCAGGCCTAAGCCACTTTTTGGGTTTTGACATTGCATTGACTAGGTCAATCAATGTGCTTGGTAAATTTAGTTTATGTTGTGAATGATCTTGGAAGTTAGACCTGTTCACTATTTACAGCCCAGATCGCTGTCCTTGATCGCTTGTTGACTTGCGCAGTCTGTCAACAACATATGCATCAACATCTTCGAGGCGATATCGAACAGCTCCACGCTCTCCACCACCGATTTTAATGAAGGGAATACCACCTCCGCTCCATCTTTTACGCCTCAGCCAGAATATCGACATGCTAGTGAGGCGTGCGACTTCTTCCTCCTTCAACAAAATTGACATAAAAAAACCTCCGTTCTCTTTTTTTCTTAGAGAATACGGAGGTTTAATAATGGTGAATAGATGGAACTGTTTGGTACGTTTAGGGGGGGTATGTTTCGCGATGTCTGGTTTTGTACCAGTTGAAGGGTGGGGTAGGTTTTATATTATTCATCATTACTTATGCGTGGAGTACCGCCGGGTTTATTGTGATTTACGACTTGAGCTAAGTATTCTATGGAATTTTTTGTAAGGAGGAATTCTACGGTTGTTTTTGTTAGGTTATATTTTCTTTTGCGATTACGCTCAAGCCAATTAGTTATCTGATTTATATGCCCTTGCTTAGGATTGAAACGACCTGAATTATATACTTCTAGCCATGCCGTTACAGCAGTTTCCAGAGTGGGAGAAAAAAAATCATGATTTGGATCAAGATAAGGAAGAATTCTATTTATTTGATTTGATTGTTCAAGTGGTTTAAGCCCACAAGGTAAAGACAAATCGTAATTGCACTCTTCAGTGAATGAATCTATTGACTCTTTTGTGATAATAATATTGTTTTTTTTTAATATGTGCGTATCTACAAATTCATATTCGTCAATAAACATTTTTCCATCTACAATTTCGCTTCTGGACAATCTAATGTTGCTATTTTTCAAATTACACGAACTGTCTTCTTCCCATTCTATTCTTTCATAGTTCTCTATTTCAAATATTCCTTCGTGCAACTCTGGGCATCCAGATGGTAGATCGAAATATTCTTCTTTTTCTTCATCATAACCCTCGTCTATTTCCATATAATCAAGCATTGTTGGTTGTAATCTAATTGATGCTGATAATTTTTTTGTTTCAAGGTAATGTTCAACGTCTTCTTCTGATACTTTCCATTCTTCGGCCAACTTCGAAATTGGGTACCATTCTCTTTCAGGTAAAGCCATATCATCTCCTTATACTGAATTGCATGTAATTTGCGCCGCTGCGAGTGGAATACCCATTGCCCCTATCCCATTTCCATTAACCTCTCAATCTCATTGCATATTGACTGCACCGGTTGCCTCAGGTCATCTACATCAGTACAAACGTAATGTTCGCCGGTAACTGACTTATCAAGATGATTCGTTAATAGGTCTATATCCTGCCGCCTGATCTTTAATTTTTCCCCAATAGTAACGAATGACCGCCTTAGTCCATGAACCGATATATCAAGGCCCGTATTTGTCTTAAGTAACTTAGCGCGTAGCAGGACATATGGCCGTTTGTTGTGTGCCGATTGCGCCGGGAAAACATATTGACTGCCGTCTGCCGCAATTTGCCGCAGCTTTAATATTACCATTGATTGTTTTGAGAGCGGTATATGCAAAGGTCTGCCGTTTTTAGTCACAGGTATAAGCAGTATTTCCTTTTCCATATCGACATTGCACCATTGAAGAGCGGCTGTTTCAACATTTCTCATGCCGGTGTACAAGCAGACCAAAAGAGCATCGCGGGTTGTATCATTGTAAAGATGGAGGGCATCATAAAACTTTTTGAAATCGTTACCCTTGAGGCAGTCAGTTCTTACATTGGTTTTAGGCCACAACTTGGCATCGCCGATAACTCTTACAGGATTCTGAGTAACAAATTTTGGATAAAGTATCCGCCCATAATTCAAAACAGCCTGCAACCGCTGGAACGATAACTTTGCTGCAAATAGTCCGTGATCTTTGCTGATACGGCTGAACACCTCCAGAATAATATCCGGTGCGATATTCGCCGCAGCATCTATGGGCAATTCTCCCCATTCCTTGAATCTGCCAGTTTTGAATAGCCCTAAGTATAGGCTTTGTGTTCTACTTGACCGGATGTTGTCGTTTAAATAACGCTCTACAAGCTTGATCAAGGTGGGGATGACAACCACTGCTGTTGGCATCCCCGCCTTGATCTTCTTGATGCGTTCTGCCGCCTCAGTCCTTGCCTGTTCCGGCGTCCATACACCATAACGTCCGATCATCTCCTTTACACTCTTATACGGTTTTTTGGAAGTATCATTGACCGAAATCTTAACATCGGCCTTAACCATGAAGGATTTGCTTTCTTTGCCGACACGGAGACCAAAACCAGAAAGTTCCGTATCCCAATAGTCGATTTGTCCATGTGAAACGAAAGACAGCTTGTCTATGTTACTCTTGGTCAACTTCAGTTTCGGCAAGACTGCATCCCCCTTGATATTTTCGTACCTAACTATGTATCAGATTCAAAAAGGTACGACATAGGTACGACTGTAATTAAAAAAGCCGCTAATCCTTTCAAAAAGATTAGCGGCTAATAGGTACGATGTCAAGCTGTAATTATCTGTTTAGTATGACTGCTTCATGTTATTTCAAAACCATTCAAAAAGCTTCACAAGCTACCAAAACACTACATGTTGTAACCGGATTCCGAGTGCTGGGTCTGGTCGAGACCCATGATTTCGTCTTCCTTCTCGACCCTCAGTCCCATGGTCTTTTCCAGGACAAAAGCTATGATCAGCGTAACGATGAAGGCGTAGGCGCCGGCTGCCAGAACCGCGATCAACTGGGTCATCAGCTGCTTGGCATTGCCGGCCAGCAGGCCGGTGGCGCCAACCGTGGCAAATACGCCGGTAATGATGGCGCCGAAGGTACCGCCGATGCCGTGGACACCAAAGGCATCCAGCGAGTCGTCGTACTTCAGCTTGGCTTTCAGCAATACGCCGCCGTAGCAGACCAGGCCGGCGGCCAGACCCATGATCAGGGCTGCGCCGGGCTGTACGAAACCGGCTGCCGGGGTGATCACAACCAGACCGGCCACAACACCGGAACCGAAACCGAGTGCGGAGGGTTTGCCGGAATGGATCCACTCCGCGATCATCCAGGACAGGCCGCCTGCGGCCGGGGCAATCGTGGTGGTGGCAAAAGCCAGGCCGGCCAACCCGCCTGCTGCATCGGAGGTGTTGACTCCGACAATTGCCGAACCGGCGTTGAAGCCGAACCAGCCGAACCAGAGCAGACCAACGCCCAGCAGAGTCAGGGGAAGATTGTGGGGAGCCATGCGCTCATGCGGGTAGCCGTGACGTTTGCCGAGGAAGATCAAAAAAGCCAGGGCCGATATACCGGACGAGAGGTGAACAACGGTACCGCCGGCGAAGTCCAGGGCGCCTTTCTTGAAGAGCCAGCCGTCGGTCATCCAGACCCAATGTGCCAGCGGATCGTAGACCAGCGTGGTCCAGAGCAGCACGAACACGCAGTAGGCTGAGAACTTGACGCGCTCGGCCATGGCGCCGGAAATCAGGGCCACCGTAATCATGGCAAACATGGCCTGGTACATGGCAAAGACCAGCTCCGGAATGGCGCCCGGCTCTTTGGTGTAGTTCTGGAAGAGCGCAAAATCAACCGTACCGCTGGCGGCATCTTTCATGATGATCAGGCCGTTCAGCATCACCTTGCTGAAATCACCGATCAGGCCCATCTTGGCCATGTCCGGACCAAATGAAAGCGAGTAACCGATCACTGCCCACTGCACACCTACGATACCCATGGCAACCAGAGAATGCATAAAAGTAGAGAGAACGTTCTTCTGACGGACCATGCCGCCGTAGAACAGGGCCAGACCGGGAATCATCAGCAGAACAAGAGCCGATGAGACCAGCATCCAGGCGGTATCGCCGGTGTTCAGTACCGGTTTGACATCCGGCGGCGTGGCCGGTGCGGCTGCGGGGGCGGCAACTGGGGCGGCTGGCGCAGCTGCCGGGTCTGTCGCAGGTGTGGCCGCCGGGGCGGCTACAGTAGCGGCGGCTGGTGCGGCTTCTTTCTTTTCTTCCGCCATGGCCGCGATCGGGATCAGACCGGCCATGATAACAAGCATTATTGATGCAAGATAAAGTTTAAGTTTCATGATATATCCTCCAGAGAGTTATCGCGTCGATGTCAGATCGCGTCGGAGCCTGTTTCGCCGGTCCTGATTCTGACCGCTTCTTCCAGTGAGATGATGAAGATCTTGCCGTCACCGATCCTGCCGGTCTTGGCGGTATTTTGGATTGTTTCAACGACCTTGTTCACCAGGTCGTCGCTGACGGCGATCTCCATCTTGATTTTGGGGATGAAGTCCACAACATATTCCGCGCCGCGATATAGTTCGGTGTGCCCTTTCTGGCGGCCGAAACCTTTGACTTCGCTGACGGTGATCCCTTCGATGCCGATTTCGTTGAGAGCATCTTTTACTTCGTCAAGCTTGAAGGGTTTGATTATCGCTTCGATCAGTTTCATTTTCGCCTACCTCCTTGTGTGCGTGTATGGTTAAACTCCTTGAAAAAGACGGGGGTGGGTGCGTCCACCCCCGGATTGAAGGAGGGACAGCCTAGAAAGCTATATCCAGCTGAGTGGTCAGCGCCGGCTTTCCGCCGGGGTTAATGTTACCGCCATTACCATTACTTGGATCAGAAGCTGATATGTTGTAGAATGGGTTAAAGAAAACTACGCCTGCGATCAGGGAGACGTTCTTGTTGAAGGCCCACGAGCCACCAACGGTCAAGGCTCCGTTAATGTTATTGCCGCTCATGTAGTCCACGGCCAGCCAAAGCTTGTCTGATATTTCTGGCATACTGCGGTCCCAGGAAGCCATAATACCACTGTTGGCACCTTTTCCCAGTGCACGCTCTGAACCGTAGTATCCGCCAGCAGACAAACGACCGATCACCGGAAGAGTTTTACCAACCAGACCGTAGACGATATTCTGACGGGTAGTGAGGCCTTTTTCCAACTTCTCATAGGTACCCAGGTTATATGCACCGACAGCAAAAGCAGGAAGACCCTTTATTCCAAAGGCGTCCTCCGGTGTGCCCAGCTTTGCGTTGAAATACATTGGAGCTCTATCGTACCCATAAAGGGCATCGTTTTGGTAACCTGACTTCAGAAAATCGACCCCAACCTCCAGCTTAATATTTTCAAATGGGAGTACGCCAGCGCTCAGACCGATATCGTACAAGTTGGGATTCCAGCCATTTTCAGTTTTTCCAGAGAAACGAGTGTAGTTGTCGATATCAATATGAATATCCTTGAAGCCTTTTACATCGGTAGACGGGATCCAGATCTGGGTTGAGGGGGTTGCCATTGCCACACCGCTTGCCAGGGCCAGTACTGCACAGGTTGCTGCCAGAATTCTTCCGAGTTTCATCTTTCCTCTCCTTTTCATCGTTGATTTTGAACGGTGATCGGATGAAAGCTTCATTGGTCTCATCGCTGCACGTTCTGTAGAGTAGTTACTGTCGTTGGCCACAACAACTTACACTGCAAGAGCTGCACATCTGTTTAATCGATATACAGCATTTAGCGTGCCACTATTTAAATACCGTGCAATTACGGTAACATAATACAATATTGCGACTGAATATCAATTTTGTAGCGTTATCAAAGATCATGGCGGAGATTAATTTTTAGGCAGTCGAGTCTGTTTAATGAACTTGAATTTGCTCATACTCTATCGATTAAAGCTCCAGGCCATTGCGAGCACAGCTATGCTGAAAAAGCATGCAGAGTTGAATCCCATTTGACGGCAGCAGGCTTTTTCAGGTAGGTTGGCTTATTCTTATAATAGTACAGGGAGGAAATAACATGCAAACAGCGGCAAAAATAAGCGAGGTTCCAAACTTCGGCAAAAAAGTCGTATCCATCTCAGGTAGAGAAATCCTGCTGGTCAACATCAAAGGGACTCTGTTTGCAGTTGAAAACGAATGTCCTCATCAGGGAAGTCCGCTGGGAGCCGCTGTGGTTAAGGATGGCTACATTTCCTGCCCCAGGCACGGCTACCGCTTCAATCTGACTGACGGCAAATGCGCCGAGCACCCCGAATTTGTGCTGAAGACATTTCCGGTTCAGCTAAATGGTGACGAGATCCTGGTAGATCTGGACTAACCTTGGATCATCTGCTGATCGCACTTTTTATTGCCAGCTGCTGCCTGCTCTCTCTTGCAGCGGCGGGACATGCCCTGCTCTTCAAGCGCGATTCGCGCTCGGCACTGGTCTGGGTCAGCCTGACTCTGACCCTGCCGCTGGTCGGGCCTTTTTTGTACTGGTGCCTGGGGATCAACCGCATATCACGCCGGGCCCGCAACTGGCAGGAGAGCGGCCGCCGCATCAGCGGCACCGATATATACCCCCTGGAAGAGCGTCCCGACCAGGGGACACCGTTTCCGTCAGCCGCGGCACATTTGAGCGACCTGCGCGTCCTGGCCAACCGGGTAGTCACGACTCCGCTTCGTGAAGGCAATCGTATCTTCATGCTGGAAAATGGCGACAACGCCTATCCGGCCATGCTGGTGGCTATCAGGCGGGCAGAGGAAAGCATCAACCTTTCCAGCTACATCTTCGATGCTGACGGCATCGGCAGCGAGTTTGTAGAGCAGCTCAAAGCGGCAGCCGACCGCGGTGTTGAAGTGCGGGTTATCATAGACGCCATGGGTGAAAAATACAGCCGCATCTCTCCCACCAAAGCGTTTCGCGGTTCACTGGTTCGGCTTGCCCGCTACCTCCCTCTTCGCCACGGCGCCTATATAAACCTTCGCAATCACCGCAAGCTGCTGATCGTAGATGGGCGTGAAGCTTTCACCGGAGGGATGAATATCCGCGGCCGCCACCTGCTGTCAGAAGCCAACCTGGACCAGGCCGTGCTGGATGTGCATTTTTCGGTACAGGGCCCGGTGGTTTCAGACCTCCAACGCTCATTTCTGGAAGACTGGTTTTTTATAACCGGCGCAAAGCTGGACATCCCGCTTTTCTTCCCGATCATCGAGCCGGTCGGAAACGCCATGATACGCAGCATCAGCGACGGCCCGGACAAGGAGTTCCGCAAGCTGGAACAGATCATCATGGGTGCCCTGGCCTGTTCGGAGCACTCGGTCAGTATAATGACACCCTATTTCATACCGGAACGCTCGATGATCTCGGCCCTTATTACCACAGCGTTACGAGGCGTCGACGTACGGATCGTACTGCCGGGGCTCAGCAATCTGCCTTTCGTTCAGTGGGCCAGTCAGGCGCTTTTGTGGGAACTGCTGGCCAACGGAGTCAAAATTTATTACCAGCCGCCCCCTTTCGTACATAGCAAGCTTCTGCTTGTAGACGAAATATGGTCATTGATCGGCTCCGCCAATCTGGACACACGCAGTCTGAGACTCAACTTCGAACTCAATTTAAGTGTTCTCGATTCCGAATTCGCCGCCTGCGTCAGGCGGCATTTCGATCAGGCCTTCCTTCATGCTCGTGAAATATCTCTGCAAGAGATTGAAAGCCGCTCGCTGCCGATCAAACTCAGAGACAGTTTTTTTCACCTGTTCTCGCCATATCTGTAAAAAAGACTAAAAGAGTATTTTTATCCTATTGACAAGTAATAGATTGGCTGGTATTAGATAAACATTAATTATTATTTTTACTCAAAAGGAGAATTTCCCATGTGCCTGACAACACTCGTAACCCAGCAAGCCCCTGATTTTACAGCCGAAGCGGTCATGCCCGACAACACTTTCGGAAACATCACACTTTCCGGTTTCAAGGGGAAATACGTCCTGCTGCTATTCTACCCCCTGGATTTCACCTTTGTCTGCCCTTCCGAAATTCTGGCCTTTGACAAAAGGGTCGGCGAATTCAAGAGCAAAAACTGCGAAGTGGTCGGCATATCGGTTGACTCCAAGTTTACCCACCTGGCATGGAAGAATACTCCCATCGAGAACGGCGGTATCGGCAATATTCAATATCCGCTGGTGCAGGATTTAAACAAGGAGATCGCCAAGTCCTACGGCATTCTCTTCAATGCCTCTGTCGCCCTGCGCGGACTGTTCCTGATAGACCCTACCGGAAAAGTACGTCACTGCGTTATTAACGACTTGCCACTGGGCAGAAGCGTTGTTGAAGCGCTGAGAATGGTGGACGCCGTCCAGTTTTCAGATACCCACGGCGAGGTTTGCCCGGCCAACTGGCAGGAAGGGCAGGAGGCCATGAAACCGACCGCCGAAGGGGTCGCCTCATATCTGGCCAAACACGCAAAATAGAGAGATTCATACCCCGGCTTCTAAAGTTGGGAATTGGTGGTATTCTAAAGACGCGGCTCATTGGGCTGCGTCTTTTTTTGTCTGCAACTAACCGATGGCACACAACGTGCTGTAAGTGATCACTTACATTGTGAGGCGTTATGTCGGCAAAAGAAGCTACACGGGAAAGAATTCTTCAATCAGCCTTCGAGCTCATATCCGAAAAGGGTTTCTCAGGCGCTTCAACTCGTGATATCTCCAAGCGCGCAGGAATAGCGGAGGTGACACTGTTCCGTCATTTCACCAGCAAGGAAAATCTGTTCCGCCAAACTACACAACGTCACTCAACCATTCCGGTTCTTGAAACGGTTATACCAACCATACTTGACAAACCGATAAACGAGGGTATAGCAACCCTGGTGGATACCTTCCTGGGAAGATTGTCCGATAACAGGCCATGGATTCGCATGTTCCAGATTGAACTTCAGCGTGATCCGGAAACATTCCGTCCGTTGTGCCAATCGTTCCTGGACGAGCTTTACCGTGTCTGCAGCAGTTATTTCACTGAAGTATTACGTAAGGATGCTTCTATCTGCTGTGATCCGCAGTTGGCCGCAAAAGTTTTTGTGATGCTCTGCTATGGTTTTTTTCAAGTGGAGGAGGTACAGCTTGGCAACTCTTTCAGGAGCATCGATAACCAACCGCTGGTTGAAGCGATGGTAAAGATGCTTTGCAATGGAGTCGCAAGCGTGCCAAAGCAATCCGCAATCCAGGAAATTTGTCAGAAGGAGGTGAGTAGCTCTTTGGGTGACTGAATTGTTCGAAAGATGTTTAATTACTTGAAAGGAGGTTTCTGATGGCATGTAAACGAATTTTCTGCCTGTTGACCGGTTTGTCGCTGATGTTTGCTTCGACAGCAGCCTGGTCGGCAGAGGTGCACGGCAGAAGCTCTACCCAGTTCCTGTGGTTTAATGATGTTTTTACAGAGAAAAAGCAGGCTGAATTTGCCGAATATCTCAATCTTTCGGTTACCAAGTTAGACAAAGAAGGCAAGTTGTCATTTCATGGGTACGGCCGTGTGACCCAGGATGTCCGCAATGGTGATGGACTTAACGGCAGGCTCTATTACCTATATGGAGATTACCGTGATCTGTTTGACAAGATCGATCTGCGCTTCGGTCGGCAATTTGTCAATTATGCTGCTGGAAGCGCGCTGATTGATGGTGGTCAGATCGAGCTGAAAAAAGTCGGTCCGATTGCATTTTCGGTGATGGGTGGTCGAAATGTGTTTTTTGACCTTAATGGCGAGGGCACCCGCTCCCAAGATTACGCCTTCGGAGCTGCCGCTTATCTAACAGGGTTTAGAAGAACTGATGCAGAACTCAGCTATTTCATGAAGCTTGATAAGGATGGCGTTGCACGCAATCAGCTCGGCGCCGATTTTAAACAGTACATCTTCAATTCCGTAAAACTGTACGGCAACACCCGCTTTGATTTAGTCAGTGAATCTTTTAATGAATTACTGGGAGGCGTCAAATATTTCCCAACAGCAAACCTCGTTTTCACAGGTGAATGGTATCAGAGCTATCCAACATTTGATGCGACCTCGATTTATTCAGTGTTCGCTGTCAACCGCTATCAGGAAGGTGCTTTCCGCGCAGACTACACAATCAACGACATGATTTCAGTTAATGCCGGATACAGCATACAGGATTATGAAGGTGCCGGAGCCGATGTATTCGAGGTGGGTTGCCGTATCCGCCCGATCGAACACGTACAACTAAATCTGAACTACGACCACCGTAGCGGCTATGGCGGCAGACTCAACGGCGGCATAGCCGAGATTACCTACCAACCGATCAAACCGCTGGAACTGGCCGCGGGTTTACACTTTGACGTGTATGAGCGTGACCGTGTGACCGGCGAGGAAACAGCCCGTAAATACTGGGCCGGTGCCAAGTATAAACTGGCACAGAACATGTCAGCCTCAATACGGATTGAAGACGACGTTAATGCCCGCTACAAGAGCAACTGGCAGGGACGTGCGGTCTTCAACTATGACTTTTAGAAAGGAGGAACATCAGTGAAAAAGTTATTTTTCATAGTTGCGCTTCTGGGATGCGCCCTGGTGTATCTCCAGCAGCTGTCGTACGCAGAAAAAATTGCGCACAAAGAGTATGCAAGTATGGTGATCAAGGAGTGTAATGACTGTCATAAAGGCGAAGGTATTGCACCAAATCACGATACCGACTTTATCCGTGGTCATCGTGTCCTGGCCGGCAAGGCGGGCAACAACTGCAGCCAGTGCCATCAGCAGAAATGGTGCCTGGATTGTCATCAGGGCGGCGGTACTGGAGATGATCTTTCAAAGGAAAACTTCGGGCGTGACTACAGGCCAAAGAGTCACCGCAGCGACTTTATCAACATCCATCCCATGAAGGCCCAGGACAATCCGCAGCAGTGCTATCGTTGCCATGAAGCAAAATCCTTCTGCAACTCATGCCACAGTCGTTTTCCCAAGGGTTCACTGCGAATCAAGTCACACCTTAAAAGCGGTGACGGACAAACCTTTATGTGGTCGAACGAACACGCCAGCGAGGCACGTAGAAATCTCCAGTCCTGCCAAACCTGCCACGCAAATGGTGATGTCTGCCTGCAATGCCACAGCGCCACAAAAGGCGCCAAGATAAGTCCTCACCCCAGAGGTTTCAAAACCGGTAACCGTAATAACAAAACTTGCAGAGCTTGCCACTGATTATCACCACAATCTAAAGGAGAAGAGTTATGAAGAGTAAGTTGCTAGTAATTTTGTCGGCTCTGTTTCTGCTAGCACTCGCAGGGTGCGGCTCCAGCAATAAAGAAGGAAGCGGTCAGACGGGTAGCTTCAAGTCATCAGCTGCCTGCATTGAATGTCACGCCGTAAGCAAGATTTCTCCAGTAACCGGAGTCGCCATCGTCGGTGAATGGCAGAAATCCGCCCACAACATCAGTAATGGTGCAGCCTGTACAGATTGCCATACCAACAGCGGTCATCCGGCTGGGGGATCGATCGTAAAAGCAGTTCCGGATACCCAGTGTGCCACCTGCCATACCACCGTCAAGCTTGGCCCGCTGCACTTCGCAACTTATACTACGAGCCTGGCCGCCCAGTATATCAGCCAGAGCAATGCTACCGGCGTTCAGTGCCGCCAGTGCCACAACCCGCACGATACAACATCACTCATTCAATACAACAAGGACTGGGCCGAGTCCGGCCACGGCAACACCAAATATGTCCCCGGCGATGCCAACGCCAGTAGTGTCAACTCCCACTACCCGTGGACCATTGCCAGCCGCGATGCCTGTGCCAAATGCCATACCACAACCGGCTATCTGAAGCATACTGTAGGCGGTGCGACGGTCCTGACTACCGATGCTGTCACCGGCACTCCCGGTACAACGACCATCACCGGTGGCCCGCTCATGAGCAACAACAAGAAGAACGAAACCATCATGTGCTCGGCCTGTCATAGCGACTACAGCTGGAAGCGGCGTGCTATCGGCCCTCGGACACTCGAGTATACTTACGATCCGGACCTGGTCCTCGGTGGTGGTTCTGATGTCGTTGCCGGTGCAGCTCCAGCAACCATCAATGGTGCCGCCCCGCCAGTGGCTGTAGTGCTGCCTGACGCCGGTGACTCAAACCTCTGCTTGGTCTGCCACAGCGGCCGCGGCAACTCCCAGACCAAGCGTTCAACCCGCTTCGAAGGACACCATGCAGCAACCGGCGCCGACCTTTATGCGACGGTCTCCCATGTTGGCTTCGAATTTGCTGGCCGTAACTATACAAAACCGGCTTTTTTTGCCCATGACACCATAGGCGTTTCTACTGGCGCCGGACCTTGTGTCAGCTGCCACATGAAAACGACCAAAAGCCATACTTATGAAGTTGTGACCAAAAATGCTGTCGGAGCTATTACCGCGATCAACAGTCAGACACTCTGCAACACCTGCCACAGCGGCAGTTTTGGTATGGACGCAGCTAAACTTGAAGAAGAAGCTCTCGGTTACAGAGATGCTGGGAAACTTTTGCTGGACTATCTGAACAACACTGTAACCAACTACACTGGAGCAGCAATTCTCAGAGCAACTACTGCTAATGTCAACGCACTCCACATCAATACTTACGGCGCATTTCAGAATTCACTGTTACCCAGCGAGGATCCCGGTGGATTTGCTCACAACCGCTTCTACGTCAAACGCTTGATATTCGACTCCATTGACTGGCTTGACAACCATGTGTTCAATGGCACCATCACCATCAATGCCACCGCTTATCCAAAGGCCGCTGCATGGTTTGGTGCTGCTGCGGGTACCGGTATTGCTACTCGCCCATAGCAGCAACAACTCTAACGAGTGGGGAACTTCCTCATTTACTACACTGTATTAAAATCACAACACACTGAAGCCCCGGAGAAATCCGGGGCTTCTGGCATTTCAGATTGTGGAATCTGACTATGAATCTGCAGCGAAGAATGCTCTCCGGGGACTTGTTTTTATGATGCAAACTGATGCCTGGTAGTTATTCCGCTTTTCATTCTCAATACAACATTGACTGCAGCATGTATTTATAATAGTCTGTCAATATTAAATACAATAAGGAGTACACAAATGACTACATTGTCATTACGACTCCCCGATGAACTGTTGCACGAAGTTGATACATATGCCGAGCAGTTGCACATTCCCAGAGCTGCATATGTACGGAAGGCCCTGGAGCAGATGAATGCAGCAGTTTCCGCTCAGCGTCGCCGGGCACGGCTCATGGAAGCCAGCTTGAAGGTACGAGCGGAAAGCATGCGTGTAAATGACGAATTTAGTGTTATAGAGGATACACCAGATGTCTAGTCACGGTGAAATCTGGCTGGCTAACATCAATCCAGGACGAGGATCCGAACCTGGCAAAATCCGTCCGGTATTGATTCTTCAAAACCAGGCACTGCTTGACGCAGGCCACCCGTCAACACTCATAATTCCGCTCACCACCAATCTTGTTGACAATGCCGAACCGCTCCGTTTGCGCGTAGCGGCCAAGGATGGTTTGAATAAGGATTCCGACCTGCTCATTGACCAACTCCGCGCAATTGACAATAAACGCCTGATCAATGGTCCTTTGATTCGTCTTGATAACGAGGCTATGGGTCTTGTTTTTAAAGCAGTAACCGAGGTTTTGGGAATTGTTGCCCTGAGACCGGTTATATGAAAAAACTCTTTCTCTACATTTTTTTGGCAATCATTGCCTACCTGTCCTACGTCGCCATCTCTCTTGCATTGATGCCGCCGGTGTCCGAGCTGGCCGACAAAAAATACAATACGACGATCCAGGTCAAGGACTGGCAGGGTGAGTTTCACCCCTTTGTGGTCGGGCCGAAGAACCGCTACTGGACGCCGTCAGGACGTATACCGGCCGAGATGAAGTGGGCCGTGATTCTGGCAGAGGATTCCAACTTCTACAAGCATGAGGGTTTCGATGTCAAGGCCATCAAGAATGCGATCAAGTATGATCTGGAAAAACGCAGCCTGAAGCGCGGCGCCTCCACCATCACCCAGCAGACCGCCAAGAACCTGTTCCTTTCCCGCGAGAAGACGGTCACCCGCAAGCTGAAAGAGATTTACCTGGCCTACCGCATGGAGCAGGAGCTGACCAAGGGGCGCATCATCGAGTTTTACCTGAACGTGGTAGAGCTGGGTCCGATGGTCTACGGCATCGGTCACGGGTCGCGCTACTATTTCGGCAAATCCCCCTCGGAGCTGACTCCACGCGAATGCGCCTTTCTGGCAGCGATGCTGCCCGGACCCAGAGTGGCCTACAACCCCTACAAAAACCTGGGCAAGGTACTGAAGCGTTCCGATATGATCCTGCGATTGCTGCGCAGGAATGGTGTTCTGGCTGAAGGTGAATATCAGGCTGCACTGGCCCAGTCACCCAACGTGGGACGCATGCAGCAGAAGGTCGATGCCGTTATCAGTGTTCCACCGACCTTTGCATCGCCATCGTCAGCCAGACAGGAACCGTCAGAGAAATTGATTGAAAACGAACGGGAAAAGCAGGAAACTGCCGAACAGGCTGTACCGCCCCAGACAACCGACGCGGTGCCGAATAATTCAAACGAAAGTCAATCCGAGAAAAAATGACCCAGAAAACCGATCTGAAAAATTTGACGCTGCCTGCTCTTGAACTTTTTCTCAAAGGCAAGGGTAAGGAACGCTTCCGTGCCACCCAGATCTTCAAGTGGATATTTCAGCACGATGCCGATAACTTTGATGTGATGACCAACATTTCGAAAGATCTGCGCAAGGAATTGGCCGAGACTGCATTCATCAGCAATTTGGAGCCGGAAACGGTGGAGGAGGGTAGCGACGGAACCCGCAAGTACCTCTTCAACCTGGAAGACGGAAATGGTGTCGAATCGGTACTGATCCCGATTGAAGGGCGCAATACGCTTTGCATCTCGTCCCAGGCGGGCTGCGCCATGGGATGCGAGTTTTGCCTGACCGGAACATACAAGCTGACCCGTAATCTGACCACGGCCGAGATCGTCAATCAGATCATGGCCGTAGAACGTGATCTTGTCCGGAATCCACCTTCCATCCCTATGGATTCCGGTGAAGCCGGCGTGGATCCGGACGACGGAGATGACAACGAGGACGGGCAGTCACTGTCGCCGGCCGGTATCCGAAATATCGTCATGATGGGAATGGGAGAGCCGCTGCACAATCTGGACAACGTCATCCCGGCTATCCAGATCATGATAGACGGAAACGGCCTGCAATTCTCCAACCGTCGGGTGACGGTTTCCACCTGCGGCCTGGTGCCGGAGATGAAGCGACTGGGGCGCGAAATTCCAAATGTCAATCTGGCGGTGTCGCTGAATGCCACAACCGATGAGCTGCGTGACCGCATCATGCCGGTCAACCGCAGGTATCCGATCAGGGAGCTGCTGAAGGCCTGCAAGGAGTTCCCGCTCCCCGGCCGCCGCAAGGTTACATTCGAGTACGTCATGCTGGGTGGAATCAATGATACGCTGCAGGACGCCAAGCGCCTTCTGCGGCTGACCAGCGACATCCCCAACAAGGTCAACCTGATTCCGTTCAATGAACATGAGGGGTGCGATTTCAAGGCACCGACCAAGGCCGCCATCGACGCCTTTCATAAATACCTGATCGACCACAATGTGACCGTCATTACCCGCGACAGCCGCGGCGGCGATATCTCGGCGGCCTGCGGGCAGTTGAAGGGTAAACATGGGAAGGAAACCGTTTCTTATACCAAGGTGCAATCAAAATGAGTACAAGGCGGCGAGGAGAGTGGCGACCGAGGCGTACATAAGTACGTTGAGGAGCCACCGACGAAGCCAACGACGTAATCGTTTGATTGCGACTTGGTATTAACACTGCGACACAGAGAAACTGAGCCAAAAGATAATCCCAAACCAAGTATGTTCATGCAAAAACGACAAGACCTCCGAGGTTTTCATTAGCCTCGGAGGTCTTGTCGTTTGGATTTTGATGTCTCGGCGTTACAAAAGCGATTTACGCCTGCGGACGCCTTGAACGATACTCAATTACCGGTTCGTGCCGGGGCGTGTTGCGTGAAGCGCCGGCAGGTTTGGCGGATTTTTCCCACGGTTTGCCCTGGCTGCTCTTGCCCGGTGCGCCGGGCTTGCCGAAACGGCCGCCAGTCGGTACTCCGCCTTTTTTGGGACCGCCGCTGCGACCGACGGGCTTGCGCAGTGTTGTTTTGGGCTCAAGACCGGCAATCTGCTGCTCGGGCAGTTTCTTGCCAATGAAGCGTTCGATCCGCTCCAGATAGTTGCGCTCCGATGCGGATGCGAAAGAGATGGCAATCCCGCTGGCTCCGGCGCGACCGGTGCGGCCGATACGGTGGACATAATCCTCGGCAAAGCGCGGCAGGTCAAAGTTGATAACGTGGCTGACTCCGCTCACGTCCAATCCGCGAGCGGCAACATCAGTAGCTACCAGCAGGCGGATACCGCCGCGACGCATGCGCTCGATGGTCTTGTTGCGTGCCATCTGGGTCATGTCACCATGCAGTGCTGCTGCCGGAAAACCGTTGCGGGAGAGTTCACGCGACAACTCGTCGGCGTCGCGCTTGGTGGCAGAAAAGATGATAGCGCGGGTCAGCTCAACATCTCTGACAAGATGGTCAAGCAGTTCTTTTTTGTGGTTCAGGTTATCGGTTACGTGCAGGCGCTGCTCGATCAGAGCGTGGGAATCGGTGCGAACGGCCAGCTCGACCCGCTTCGGCTCACGCAGCATGTTTTCTGCCAGACGTGATATCTCGCCACCCATGGTTGCGGTAAACATGACGGTCTGACGATCGGAAGGGGCTCTGGAAACGATCTTGTTGATGTCTTCGCTGAATCCCATGTCAAGCATGCGGTCAGCTTCGTCAAGAACCAGCATTTCCAGGCGGTCGAGGCGAATGCTGCCCCGCTCAAGGTGATCAACCAGACGGCCGGGTGTGGCTACGATGATGTCGACCGGTGCGGAAAGCAGGCGCAACTGCTCGCGATAGGGCATGCCGCCCAATAGCGTGCCGCAGCGCGGACGAATGCCGCGGCCGTAGCCGCGAGCGGATTCCATGACCTGGCCGGCCAGCTCGCGGGTTGGTGCCAACACCAGGATGCGGGGACCTTTGCCCGGGAGGGCGGACTTCACGGTCAGGCGTTCCAAGGCAGGCAATACGAAGGCGGCGGTTTTACCGGTACCGGTCTGTGCGGTGGCGATCACATCGTGGCCGGCCATAACCAGCGGAATGGATTGTTCTTGAATGGGGGTCGGGGTTGTGTAGCCACAGGCGGTGATAGCCGACAGGATGGCCGGATTGAGGCCGAGTTCTGCAAACGTCATTGATGATTCCTTTTCTGGGAGCGGTGTAAAGGGACAAGCGCACACGGAACGTGGAATCAAACAGATGATTCCAGGAAAGGATAGTCAGTAACGTGCGGGCAGACAATGAACCTTCGCCTGCCAGACGGTCTGCTTGTCTCAATAAAGAGTTGAAGTGCAGGGGGGCAGATTGCGATGATTAAAAGAGAAGCAGCGGACACCATACCGCTCCTTCATTTGTGTACAGCAATTTGTAACCATATAGATGTTCAGTTACAATTGCAAGCAATAATTTCAGCCGGTGTTGGGCTTTGGCGTATTGCATGCTGACTCGGCGCTTGTCTAATCGTTGCGCATCGTGGTAACTTGTTTCAAGAAAACAGCATTTCAATTTAACCGCGACGGCGGAAAACTGGTCGGCACGTTCTGACAAGAGGAGTAAACTGTGACTAAACAGTTCATCAGCGACATAAAAGATCGAGATTCAATTAACTCCGTATTCCTGGTCAAAGACAAAATCATGGCCATGGCCAAAAACGGCAAACCTTATATGAATTTGCGTCTGATGGATAAAAGCGGGGATATCGACGCCAAACTCTGGGATAACGTGGAACTGCTCGACAAGCAGTTCGACAAGGACGATTTCGTATCTGTCCGCGGCAAGGCTTCAGTCTACATGAACAAAATGCAGGTGGTGGTTGCCGAGATCGCCAGACTGAAGGAAGAAGAGCTGTCTCTGGCTGATTTCCTTCCGGTATCGCCGCGCAGCATTGACGAAATGAAACAGGAACTGAGCGATACGGTTGCAGCCATCGCCAACCCGCACCTGCAGGGGTTGATGCAGGCTTTTCTTGCCGATGAATCATTCATGAAGCAATACTGTGCCGCTCCTGCCGCCAAAGGCATGCATCATGTTTATTTGGGAGGATTACTGGAACACTCGCTGGCGCTGGTAAAGCTGGTTAAAACGATTGTGCCGCTCTACTTCGGCATCAACCAGGATCTGCTGATCGCCGGTGCCCTGCTGCACGATGTCGGCAAGATCCATGAAATGAGCTTTGAACGGGCCATCGACTATACCGACGCCGGCAAGCTGCTGGGACATATCACCATCGGCGTCGAACTGGTGGATGACAAAATCCGCCAGATTGAGGGCTTTCCACGCGAACTGTCCCTGCTGCTCAAACACATGCTGCTTTCCCATCACGGCCAGTACGAATACGGTTCTCCCAAACGTCCCAAGACGGTTGAAGCTACAATCCTAAACTACCTGGATGACATGGATTCCAAGATTAACGGCATCCAGGCTCACATTGCCAAAGAGAACGCCTCCAGCTCACGCTGGACCGCCCATCACAGGCTGTACGACCGCTATTTTTTCAAATGCAACGGGCTGGATGAAGGACAGCAGGTGGAATGCGTGCAGGATGAGACCTGCCAGCCGCATTGTGAAGAACCGCCCCCGGCCACCCCCTCCAGGCCGGAGCGCCAGACTTTCAATAACCAGCCGCTGAAGGGGCTGGAAAATCTGAAGCTGTTTTAGCGGACGGCACCATCTGCCGGCCGGAAACATCGCTATCGCTCAAACTTCTCAACCAGAGTTGCCGATTGAACTCATCCGCAACCTGGGAGTAGGGGACAACCCTCAGCAACTCTTCCAACGTTGTTTCTCCCCGCCTGACCCGGTTCAGGCCGTCACCCAGCATCGTCAGGCGGTTACCGGTGCCAAAGATATGCTTGCGCAACAGCTGACCGTCCGGTCGCATGTTGATCATCAGCAGTTCGTCAGTGGTCGGAATCCACAATTCGACAATTGGGCGCCTCCCGTTGAAGCCGGTAAAGTTGCAGGCCGGACACCCTTTGCCGTGAAAAAAGGCCGGCAACTCCGGTTCTGCAAAAACAAAATGCTTGAGTGTTTTTTCGGATGGCTCATAAAGCTCTTTGCATTTTTCACAGTTGATACGCACCAGGCGTTGGGCAATCACGCAACGCAACGTTGACGTTATGAAATTAGCCTCGATTCCCATGTCAAGCAGACGTGTTACGGCACTGGTGGAATCATTGGTCTGTAGGGAGCTGAGTATGGTATGGCCGGTAAGAGCTGCGCGGACCGCCAGGGAGGCGGTTTCCATGTCGCGGATCTCCCCGATCATGATATTGTCAGGGTCCTGGCGCATAAATGTACGCAACAGACTGGTGAAGGTATTCCCGATGACTTCATTTACCTCGGACTGGCGCACGCCGTCCAGGGTATATTCGATAGGATCTTCTACCGATAGCGATTTGACCCCCGGCGCATTGATGTGGGCCAGCAACGAGTGAAGCGTAGCCGATTTGCCCGACCCGGTCGGGCCGGTGACGAGAAAAATTCCGGAAGGAGTGTCGAGCGCGGCCTGGAGCAGCTCCACCACCTGTGGCGCAACCCCCAGGATACCCAGAGACATGGGCAGCCCCCGTTTGTCCAGAATCCTGATGACGGCATCCTCTCCATTCTGTGTCAACAGAGTCGACACCCGGAAATCCACCAGCCTGACGTTCTCCTGACTATTAACCCGCATCTTGAAACTGCCGTCCTGCGGCCGGCGCTTTTCGGCGATGTCCATGCCGGAAAGGACTTTTATTTTGGCGATGATCGCCCGGGCATGGCTGTTGATCGGCTCTGCCTTTGAGCCCATGTCCAGCGACTGCACAACGCCGTCGATTCGATAACGGACGGAAAGTCCAGCCTCGCTCCGCTCAAGGTGGATGTCACTGGCGTTCTTCCTGACACCATTGGTAACTATCAACTTGACCAGCAGCTCTGTTTCGGCATCGATTAACTCTTCCGTGTATTTCGATTTACCACCTGCCCTGGGCTGCTCCTCGCAAAGTTCAATTTGCAGATTCTCGCGTACCGGCGCACCTTCGGCTGTTTTCTGGTATATGATTTTTTGGGCGCGAACTATTTCGCTTTCGCTGGCAATGACCGGATTCAGCATGATTTTTCCGGCTCGCTCGATATCTTTGAGTTCCTGCTTTGCAAGCGGAAAGGCCATGGCCAGGGTTACGGTGCCGCCAACCCGGTTGATTGCCGCAATCCTATGGCGTTTGGCGAAATTGAAATTGAAAAAAACGGACAGTTCCGGGCCGAGATAAAGGTTTTTCAGCGAAACATATGGAAGGTCGTGTTGCGAGGCAATGCACTGGGCCAGGTGATCTTCTTCAATGTAATGCAGCCTGAGAAGTGTCTGTCCCAAAAGACATTTTTCCTCCCGGCTTACGGATAAGGCATAGGTGAGTTTCTCTTCGTCAATCACACCGCGCTTGAGCAGCAGCTGCCCCATCTTCTGGCGCTTGGAGTGGCTGTCCAGAATGCTTTCCAGATCTGATCTTTTAACGTAGCCCATCTGGCAGAGAACCTGGCCCAGCGTAAGGTTTGGATGCAGCATTTTCTGGGAAAGGGCATCGGCTACCTGCAGTTCGCTGACGAGGTTGTTTTTAACGAGCAACTCGCCGATTTTAAGTGGTTTCATAAAGCATATCCCTCCCCGGCACCAAGAACTGCAAACAAATCAGAACAGGTACGGAATATACTTCATTAAAGAGGCGCGAATCAATATTTAAAATGCTGTTATTTCATATTGTACACGATCTGCGGCACAGCCCAACCGCTGCACCCGCCAGATGGTTAACGCTGTTTTATGCAACCAATGATCGCAGCAGCTCCAGATTGATCAGATCCATCTCGTCGTTGTCCCCCTTGGGGGTCTCCAGAATCTTCGGAATGTTCGTGAAGCGGGGATCATTGAGGATAAAGCGGAACGGATTGAGCCCCAGCGTGCCCTGCCCGATGTGTTCATGGCGATCGACGCGTGAACCGAGCCCCTTCTTGGAATCATTGAAATGAAAACAGCGCAATCGTTCCAATCCGATCATACAATCAAACTGATCCATCGTATCGCGATAACCCTCGTATGTAGTGATTTCGTAGCCGGCGGCAAAGGCGTGGCAAGTGTCGAAGCAAACCCCGAACTTCCCCGGAAAACGCGAACCTTTAATAATCGCACCCAGCTCATCAAAGGTCCTTCCCAGATTACTCCCCTGACCGGCGGTGGTCTCGATCAGCACCTGTCCGTCGAACTGGGGAACTTCCTCGAACAGTTGATCGAATGCCGCGATAACCCGCTCCAGGCCAACCTGGGGCGAGTCGGACAGGTGCGATCCGGGATGCATGACAACCTTGGCAATGCCGAGCCGGGCACAGGTTTCCAGCTCATCCCGAAAAGCCGCCAGGCTTTTGTCGCGCGTTTCACCAGGCGGGGCAGCCAGGTTGATCAGGTAAATATCGTGGGAAATCACCTCATGCAGGCCTGAAGCGGCAAACTTCTGCCGGAACAGTGCGGAATCGGCTTCACTGACCGGCTTGCCTTTCCACTGGTTGGAATTGCGGGTAAAAAGCTGAAGAACTCCGCATCCGGCGGCAACGGCCCGGTCAATGGCCAGATGCAGGCCGCCGGAAATCGACATGTGGGCACCAAGGTAATCGTTCATGGTGAAACCTCGTATTTTTGAATTTCAAATCAGATCGATATGGCTGCCGTAAAAATGCACATCAACCTCTTCACCGGCGGCAAAACCGGTGCTGTCGGATGGCAGAATTGCCAGGGCGGCAGCATCCACCATCGTCCTCAGGATGGCGGTCTGCTGGTTGCCGGCCGATGACGCCAGCCAGCGGCCATTCTCACGAACCAGACGTATCCTTGCGATCTGGACTTTGCCCGGTTTCTTGTTGAGATCTTCACATAACACCGCCTTGAAGAGCGGCCGCAACACCTGCTGGCGCCCCTGCATCTTCAACAGGGCCGGACGGACGAACTCCTCAAAGGTTATCATGGCTGAAACCGGGTTGCCCGGCAGAGAAAACACCGGCGTTGTCCCATGCAGCGCAAAGGCGGTCGGACCGCCCGGCTTGACGCCGACTTTCCAGAACAGCTGCCTGACATCCAGCTCCTCAAGTACATCCCGCACAAAATCACAGTCACCAGCCGAGACGCCGGCCGAAGTAATCAGAACATCGGCCTTGAGCCCCTCCCGCAGCATTTCCCGGTGACTTTCCAGGTTGTCGCGGGCAATGCCGATGATTCTTGGGATCGCTCCCGCTTCCTGCACAGCCGCCGCCAGCGAAAGGGTATTGCTGTTGACGATCTCGCCCGGGCCGGGTGTTCGCCCCAGCTCTACCAGTTCGTCGCCGGTGGATAGAATCGCCACGAGCGGACGGCGGAAGACCGGCACCAGGGCCATGCCGAAGGTCGCCAGTATGTTGACTTCCGGCGGGCGTATCAGCGTGCCTGCCCGCGCAAATGTGACACCGGCCTGAACATCCTCTCCGCGGAAACGGATATGCTGCCCCTCGCTGACCATTTCGGCCAATGTGACAATCTGCTGCCCGTCATCCGTTTCCTCGACCGGCACGACCGCGTCGCAGCCGGCCGGCGTCGGCGCGCCGGTCATGATCCTGATCGCACAGCCGGCTTCGACAGTGATCCCGTCAGCCCGGGCTCCGGCCGGCAGAAAGCCGGTAACCGTCAATGTGCAGGGGATCTCCCTGCAGTCAGCGCTGCGCACCGCATATCCGTCCATGGCCGAATTATTCCAGAGCGGCATGTCCCAGGGGGCGGACACATCTTCCGCCAGAACCCGGCCGACGGAATCCTGCAGCTGCACGCGCTCTACCCCGCAGTTGCCTACATTTGAAAGTATGATGCTGCGAGCCTCTTCAAAAGAAACCATGATATTTGCCCCTTTCAATATAAAGACCCCAGAATAGCCGGAACATCGCAAAAACACAATATGATTGCCAAGCTCTTACGGTTGGGTATAATGGCGTATCTTGACGGAATTGGGAGTTGACAGCATGAAACTGTCACAGGAAGCAAAAGTTGGCCTGTTCTTCGTATTAAGCCTGGTGCTTTTCGGCATCATGCTGGAGGTCGGCAACCACTGGAAGATCTTCGATCGCGGCGTGCCCTACAAAGTATTTCTCCCGTCATCGACCGGCCTCAAAGTCGGTGATACGGTAAAGCTGGCCGGTGTGGAAGTCGGTACCATTTCGAAAATATCCGTTTTGGATGACAAGGTTCAGGTTGATTTCGAGGTTAACCCGGGGACACGGATCAAACGGGACTCCGTTGCCGGTATCCGCATGTCCAACATGCTGGGGGGACAGTTTCTGGGGCTCTCGTTCGGAACGGCCGCCAGCCCAGACCTGCCGGCCGGCAGCACTGTCAAAAGTTCGGATTCGGCCAGTGTTGACGCACTGCTGGATAGCGTTGGAGGTCTGACCAAGGATGCCAAACAGCTGATCATAGATCTGAATCGCAACCAGAACGAGGTCATGGGCAAGATAGCGGCCATGCTGGATGAAAACCGCAGCGCCATACACAGTTCCCTGACCGGCCTGTCCAGCATCACCGCCAAACTGGACAGGGGCGATGGTTCCCTGGCCCTGCTTCTGAATGACAAATCCCTTTACAACAATGTCACAGCCCTGACCGGCAGCCTCAAAGAGGTCAGCGCCAAGCTGGAGCGGGGAGAAGGCACTATCGGCAAACTGTTGAATGAGGAAGAGCTTTATAATCAGGCCAGTTCCGCGGTCAAGGGCATGAACGACAGCATGAATAACTTTAGCGAGATAGCCCGGCGCATCAATAACGGCGAAGGCACAGCCGGCAAACTGGTCAATGACCCGGCCCTGTACAACGAACTTCGTGAAACGGTTGGCAACCTGAAGGAGATTACCCGCAAGATCAACAGCGGTGAAGGGACGATCGGCAAAATGGTCAACGACGACAAGCTCTACCGTGACGCCATATCGACTCTAAAGAAAACTGAAAAGGCGATGGAGGGGCTGCAGGACAGCGGACCGATTTCGGTCATAGGCAGCGTGATCGGGACGCTCTTTTAGCGGGCCGAAGTAAATACTTATCACAAAAAAGGCTGGCACCACTGGTGTCAGCCTTTTTAATTTTTGCCGGAGCATTTTTCAGTTACAAATATTTGCCGACTATCGGCGCCAGCTTCTGTCTGGTCGCCTCGGGAATGACCGAGCGATCGGTGATGATGGCATACTGCATGGCGCCGGCGCAGGGGCAGTTCCGTTCGCCGCCGACTTCGGCCACCGCATGGCGGATAATGTTCTTTGCCATGGCCACGTTCTGGTGGATGATCTGGATGATCGCCTCGACGGTCACGTCATCGTGCGAATCGTGCCAGCAGTCGTAATCGGTTGAAAGAGCGATAATGCCGTAACAGATCTCGGCTTCCCGGGCCAGCTTGGCCTCGGTCAGGTTGGTCATGCCGATCACGGAGGCGCCCAGCGCCAGGTACGAGAACGACTCGGCCCGGGTCGAAAAGGCCGGCCCTTCCATGCAGATGTAGCTGCCCCCTTTGTGGACGGTGGCTCCGGCCTTCAGCGCCGCATTGAAGAGAGTTTCAGACAAGGTGTGACAGACCGGGTCGGCAAAACCGGCATGGGCCACAATTCCGTCGCCAAAGAAAGTGTCACGCCGGATACCCTTGGTACGGTCGATGAACTGGTCCGGGATCACGATGTGCCCGGGAGCGATGGCATCCTTCAGACTCCCGACCGCCGAAACCGAGATGATCTGCTCGACACCCAGCTTCTTCATGCCGTAGATATTGGCGCGGTAGTTGACTTCCGACGGCAGCAGGCGGTGCCCGCGTCCATGACGCGGCAGAAACACCATTTTCACTCCGTTCAGTACGCCGGTCACATACTCGTCGGAAGGGTCGCCGAAGGGCGTTTCGATCCTGACCCGCTCGACCTGCTCCAGTCCTTCCATGTCATACAGCCCGCTGCCGCCGATTACGCCGATGGTTGCATTGCTCATTAGTACTAATCCTTTCGCTGATGTTGTTGGCAACTTATTTAAAGTGCGATGATTCGTCCTATTCGCCTCCGAAAACGATTCTGAGGCCGCCGTCGAAGGTCGTTAACGTGTATTTCGGGAAGGTTGCCAGAGCCGAGTCCAGCACTATCCTCAAAAAACCCCTGTTCAGGCCGACCCGCGCCCTGCTAATGCCGTATTTTTCTATTTTGATCCGTTTGCCGGCCAAAGGAGATGATGTGTCAGGTATATCGATTGCGATCCGTTCCGGCTTATCCAGTTTCATGGTTTTGAACTTGATCAGCGGAGCATCGCCGGTGATCTCGATGGACGATTCGGTGACGGTGATGTCCCTGATAACCGGCTTGGAGGCCTTGGCCGGAACGGCTTGGGCGGCCGGCCGCTCAATGGCGGTTTCATTCAAGGTTTGAGCTGCAGTTACGTTGTTTTCCAACTGCAATATTTTCCAGTCGCTGAATTCGTATTTCAGGGTGCGGCTGCCGCCGGTCGGTTTGCCGGCGGCATCGCCGTCGTGATAAACCGGCACCGTACGAACGATCTGGCGGCCATCCAGCCGGAAGCGGTCTCCGCCCCGGTAGCCGGCCTGGCCATGCAGTTGCGGCACTGAGGCACGGCGGATACTGTTTCCGTCAAGAGAATAAACGTCCAAAACACCGCTGGCCTCGCTCCCGGCACTCCGGCTGGCAATCACCAGCTCCGGCTTGCCGTCACCGTTTAAATCGGCCGCCCAGGCATCCTCGGCCTGGTAGTCAACATCCGCGCTGAGTCGCGAAAAGTTTTTTCCGCCACGGCGCACGGAGATATGGATGACCTGCACGGCACAGCCGATGGCCGGCCGGCTGGAAACATCAAACGTCACACCTGACTTTTGAAGGCTTTTTTTGAATGAACAGCCACCAGTAGCTGCCGATACCGGCACTGAAATGGCGAACACCAACAGAGAAGCGCTCAGAACGCCGATTACATGCTTCAAGAAGTATCCTCCATTTGTGTTATGAATGGCTTTATAGCAGATTACATGGTTCCAGTGAAGTCTATTCAATTGACAATATGCCACCCAAAACCTTAGACTTGGCGACAACCGAGGCGAACATGATCAATATCGATAAACTTAAGCAGCAATTCAAGAAGATCCTTTCGCTGGATGCACATCCCGGCCACATTGCCACCGGTTTTGCCGCCGGTGTCTTTATCAGCTTTACCCCCTTTTTCGGCCTGCACACACCTCTGGCGGTTATCGTCGCCTTTATTTTCCGCCTCAACAAGCTGACCTGCATCACCGGGGCCTGGGTCAACACCCCGTTGACGGTATTTCCGGCCCTGGCGGCCAGTTATAAGCTGGGCGAGATCATGCTTGGAAACAAACCGCTGGAGTTCCGGGTGACAAGCCTGGAATGGAGCAGCCTCAAGATGTATGCTTCATCGCTTTTGCTGGGAAGTTCGGTGATCGGCTTTTTTGCCGCACTGGCCAGCTATGCCGCCTGCTACTGGCTGGTAACCGTATTCAGGCGCAAGGATGCCGGACTGGCCGAGATAACGCGTGAGATGGAAGAGGTTGGAGAAGAGCTGGAGTAGACCTGCCGCAGAAACGGAACGAAGTGCCATAGCACAGAGGACAATGCTGAGTAATCGTGATATTTCAGCCAGTTACGTTGCTGCAAACGTATACAGGGCTTGACAGAACCATTGTAATAGGTTAAGGTGCGCCCAAGTAAGCCATCCCCTTGCTATAGCGATAATACTAAACCATCCGCGAGGATGGGACGGAAAGCCTAGGATCTCAATGAGATAGCCGGGTCGCCGAACTATCAATTTCCAGATAGCGAGCGACCCGGCTTTTTTATTGCCGGTCGTCTCCGATGACGTTGCATGACAACAGGAGGCAATTCATGAAGTTTAGTAAAAAAGTCCAGCAAATGGCGGTGTTCATAGAGTTTCTGGCCGGTTCGGGACTGGCCATATTCTTCCACATGGTGCTCAATAACCCGGAGGCGGCCTACAGCATCTTCGGCATAGGCCTGCTGCTCTCCCTGGCCACTTACCTGCTCCGGGAAGACCTGGAGGACACCCGTCACCAACTGACCAGCCAGTATAACCAGGCCCACGAAATCACCTTTGCCGTTGCACAGATAAACGACCCGGAATGCCAGGCCAAGGCCCAGGAGATGCTAAGCGGAATAAAACGCACCATCCTGCTGCTCCAGCAGGGCTATATGCCGCTCGATGAAACCGAATACTATCTGGAAGGCGCCAAATGCACCGATTCAACGCTGCAACGCCTGAAAGCCGTGGACCCGCTCACGGCCGGATGGCATACCCGCGGTGCCCTGATGAACTTTTACCAGTCCAACCTGCGGGCTTTGGAACGAGGGGTGGCGATCACACGCATCTTTGTTATCAGCCGCGATGAAATGTCCGAGCCGGATGCCCAGAAGATCCTGCTGTGCCAGTACCGGAACGGCATAGATGTGCGTGTCGCATTCCGCGACGAACTTCCCCTGGCCAACGACATCAGCGGCCGTGACATCAACAGCTCCTTCGATTTCGGCATCTATGACGATCATGTGGTAACCGATGTCTTTCCTCAGTCCGGCAAGTATTACGGCCGGAAAACCACGACCGTCGCCGAGGTGGACAAGTACATCAAGCTTTTCGAGATTATCGACCACAACGCGCACGCCGTGACCCAGGAAGATGACAGGATCATCCTGGCATCGGAGGCGCTCAAGCTGGCGGCCTGATATTCGAAGCAGGCTGTAATGATGAAATGGCGCGCAAGATGGAAGGGGTGGGGGTAGAGCAGGAGTAGTGATTTGATGGAACTAAGTGAGGCATTATCCCTGCTGTCCGAAATCCCTGGCAAAGGCGTACAACGCTATCGATACGACCAACCCCGCCACCGGCAGCAGGAAGGCGCTGTGAAAGGCACCCGCAGACATGGATCCGGCCGCTTCGCCGAATGAACCGACAATGATACCCATGGCCTGCTGGGTTGCAGCGGCTCCCAACAGGACGTAGAAGTTAAGCGAGGTCAGCGCTGTTCCGACGATCCGCACAGGAAACATGGAACGGATGATCGGGTAGATCATGACCCCGCTGGAAACCGCCAGGCCGATCGCAAAGAAGACCGCCGCCAGCAGCGGCCGCGGGACCATCTCCGCCCATCCCAGGAAAGCCGACATCAGCAGCACCAGCAGCACCTGCCCCGCCAGCAGGGTCTTTTTGTACGACCGGAAGAAGCGCCGGGCAATCGTGTCGGTCACCATGCTGCCGGCAATGAATCCCAGTGATGTGAACATCAGCATGTTGCCGGTGGCCTCGCGGGAGAGATGCAACACCTCCATCAGGTACGGTCCGCCCCACAACCCCTGCAGCGCCAGATAATTCCCATACCAGAAAAACGAGACGATCCCCAGCAGCCAGAAGTCGCGACTGCCGAAGATATCGCCCCAGGCGGCCAGCACCCCCCCTCGCTCCCCCCCTGAATCAGGGGGGGAAGAAGATGAAGTTTGATCCGAATTGGCTACTGCCGGACGATCCTGCACCTTGCTGAAAACCAGCACGGTTACCAGCGCCTGAACGGCTCCGATCGCCAGAAAAGACGTGCGCCAGCCGAAAACGCCCACCGCCAGCGCCAGCGGCGCAGTGGCAGCCAGGTTCCCCAGGTTACCGACCGCCACCATGAAGCCGGAAACCCGCCCGAACTCCTGCTTGCTGAACCAGTGGCTGAAAACGGTGAAGGTCGCCATCAGAACCGAGGCGGTGCCGATGCCGATCAGCACGCGAGCCGCCATGGCGACGGCAAGGGAGTCGGCCTGGGAAAAGAGAATGCCGCCGGCCGTGGTCAGAATCCCGCAGCCGCTGATCACCAGGCGGCTTCCCAACCGGTCGATCATCGGCCCCAGCGGCAGTTGCGCCACGGCATAGACATAAAACAGAATCCCGGAAAGCGAGCCCAGCTGCTGCGGTGTCAAATGCAGTTCGCGGGATATGTCGCCCGCCACCACCGCCAGCGAGACCCGGTAGAAATAGACCAGTATGTACATCAGCGCCAGCACGGCAAAGATCGTCCAGCGCCGGCGATTGTGGGAATGGATGTTGGGCATTTGAAATCCGTTCGGGAGGCAATCAGCTTAAAGCAGCTTTCCTTATAGCTTTAAAGCAGCAAAAACGGAACAGATATGAGCATTTGAATCCAGCTCCAACCCATTGGCGATTGACTCACAGTAAGCGATAGGGAATAATGCCGCACCTGATTATGGATCAAAAGGAGCCCGGATGAGGATATTTACCGCTAGCTGTGCCATGTTGATGCTGCTGATCGCAACCGCGGCCGCAGCCGCCTCGGAAACGGGGACCGTCACGACCTTCTGGCCGCTGTTTGACTACCGCAGCAGCCCGGCCACCGGCTACAGCAACCTGTCGATCCTTGGCCCGCTCTTCAAGCGCGAACATTCCGGAGCCGTTACCAAAACGGCGCTGCGGCCGCTGTTTTTCAACCAGTCCGACAAAGAATCCGACGACAGCGACATCCTCTATCCGCTGGCATCGACCTCGTCAACCGGCGGCAATTCCGACACCCAGGTCCTGAAGCTCTACCAGAAGCATGTCAGCCGGGCCGGCACCGCCGAGGAAAAGCGCGACACGATGCTGTTCCCGTTTTACATCAGCGGAGAATCGGAAAAACACGGTCCCTACCGCTCGTACTTTCCGATTCACGGCGACATCTACCAGCGCTTCTGGCGCGACGAATACCATTACACCCTCTTCCCGATCTATGGACGCACGGTCAAGAACGGCACGACCTCCACCAACTGGCTGTACCCATTCTTCAACACGGTATCGGGCGAGAACGAAAGCGGCTTCCAGTTCTGGCCGCTCTATGGACAGTCCGCCAAGCAGGGGGTCTACTCGAAACGATTCGTACTCTGGCCGTTCTACATCCGCGAAAGCCTGGGGCAGAACGGCGAGAACCCCACCGAAAACCTGAACCTGATCCCTTTTTATGCATCTTCCACCTCACCCAAGCGCAGCTCGACCCATGCCCCCTGGCCCTTCTGCGGAGTCGTGCGGGATGGTCAGGGGCAGGTTATCGAACGCGACATATTCTGGCCGTTCTGGATGACCGCCCAGGGCCCGGATTACAGTATCGAACGTTTCGTGCCCTTCTATGCCCAATCAAAAATCAAGGACTCCACCAGCAACTGGATCATGTGGCCGATCTACCGGCACCAAACCATCGATTCGGCCTCCTTCCGCCAAGACAAGACCAGCCTGCTCTATTTCCTGTTCAGCCACTCGGATGAATCGTGGCCCGAAACCGGCAAGAACCGGGCCCGCTCCGCATTCTGGCCTCTGTACGCCTGGAAGCGGGACGAGGCCGGGATAAGGTCGCTGTCGATGCCGGCCCTGGCCGAAGCTGTGATCTGGAATGACGGGCTGGAGCGCAACTGGGCGCCGCTCTGGAGGCTGTTTATCGCTCAGTGGGATGATAAGGGCAATAATGCGGTATCGCTGTTATGGAACCTGTACTGGCAGGAGCGGCGGGGTGACGAGCTGGCCTGGGAGCTGTCGCCGCTGGTTTCGTACAGTTCGACGGTTAGCGGTACCGAATTCAAGCTGCTGAAAGGGCTGTTCGGTTATGGCGGCGGAAAAGAGGGGAGTTCTTTGAGCCTGTTCTGGATACCGTTCAAGCTGTAATACTTCATGCACGGGATGTTGCCCACACCCCACTACCAAAATATCCATATATCAGCATAGTATGTCCAATTTTCATGGACATACTATGCAAATAACTGCTAAATTATTGCCATCACACGGGAGATGGTGATCATGACGAACGCACTGCTGCTTAAGAGTATTCCCTATGAGGAATTTGACTACCAGACTCTGCTGGATGCCGTTCGCGAATATGCCAAGCCACGCATGAAGATATCCGGCATGTTGGCCAAGGGAGATATCGTTCGTGTCAAAAAGGGGCTCTACATCCTCGGCGACTCCCTGCGCCGCCACCCCTTCTGTCGGGAACTGCTGGCCAACCTCATCTACGGTCCTTCCTATGTATCCCTCGAATATGCGCTGCACTATCACGGCCTGACACCGGAGCGGGTAGAGACGATGACTTCAGTTGCCTGTGGTAGATCACGGACCTTCGATACGCCGGTAGGCAGCTTTTCCTATCGGATGATCCCGCTGGAAGCATTTCGAACCGGCATGGACCGGGTTGAAATGGATGATGGCCGCTCCTTTCTTATTGCCATTCCGGAAAAAGCCCTGGCGGACCGGATCGTTGCCGACCGGGGTGCAGGCATCTCAACACAGAAGGATTTGCACGATTACCTGCTGGCCGGTCTCCGCATAGATTCGGCCGGTCTCCGCAATCTCGATCCGGCCCGGCTTTTGGAAATCGCCCAGCTCTACCGTTCCCGCAGGGTGAAACTGCTAGCCGACCTGGTCAACCGGTTAAGAAAATCCGGTTTGCATTTGGAAAAGGGAGTTTGATGATGCATGAGGCTGTCGCCCGAATGCTTGCCAAGTATGAACCGAAGAGCGTTGACGATTCAGTCAGGGCGCTACGGGAAATTATTCAGGAGGTAGCGCTGCTCGGACTTTGGCGCGCCAAGTTTTTTGAGCATGCCGCTTTCTATGGCGGTACGGCCCTGCGCATTCTTTACGGGCTGGACCGGTTCTCCGAAGATCTGGATTTCTCGCTGCTGGCCCCGTCCCCCGACTTTAATCTGGCGCGATACATGGCATCACTTGAGGGAGAATTGCTGGCATTCGGCTTCAATGTCCGGGTGGAGATGGTCGACAAAACTGTGGAATCGGCGGTTCAGTCTGCCTTTCTCAAGGCTAACACCCGTAACGAACTTTTGGTTATTGAAGCCGGAGAGGAACTTATGGGCCAGGTTGCTACCGGACAGGTATTGAAGGTCAAGATCGAGGTGGACACGGACCCGCCGCCTGGTTTCAGCACCTTGACCCGCTATCTGCTGCAGCCGATACCGTTTGCCGTGAGGAGCTATTCGCTCCCTGATCTGTTCGCCGGCAAGATGCATGTTCTTCTCTTCCGCAAGTGGAAAAACCGTGTCAAGGGACGTGACTGGTACGACCTTGTCTGGTATGCCGCCAATCATCCTCAACTGAACCTTGCCCACCTTGAGCAGCGCATGCGACAAACCGGCCACTGGAGCGGCAAGGAGCGGCTTTCACCGGCAGCGTTCAGCAGTTTATTGTTCGAGACAATCGACCGACTCGATGTGAATCAGGCCCGCCGAGACGTAACGCCGTTTGTCAAGGATCAGCAGATGCTCGCCCTCTGGTCGCACGACTTCTTTCATGATGTATCAAGCCGGATAGTGATTGAGCAACCTGAAATTTGAACAAACGCTCTCTATTGTCGTATTACAATCTCAATCAGATTGGGCTTTCCCGATAAGATGCCGGCTTCGACAGCGGCTGCTATGTCACCGGCGCAAGCGACTCGAATGGCAGGGACGCCCATGGACTGTCCAAGAGCAATGAAATCAATGACAGGGTTAACGATATCCATGGCAATGGAACTGATTTTTGGCGTCAGATTGTAGTGCTGCTGCGACTTCATGAATTGCTTGAGAATATTGTACTCGCAGTTATTCATCACAATAAATGTGATGGGCAGGTTTTCGTGGACCGCCGTCCAGAGCGCCTGCGGTGAATACATTGCGGCCCCGTCGCCCACCAGGCAAACAACCGGCTCCCGCCCAAGACCGAGAGAAAAACCGACTGCAGCCGGCATCCCCCACCCGAGTGCGCCTCCACGAAGAAACGAGTATTGACGAACCGAGGCGCTGTCAAGAAAACTCCTGACATGATATGTCGTAACCAGGGCCTCGTCAACAATGGCGATATCCGGACCGATCGCCCGAACAACCTGCTGCGCAGCGACCAGCGGGTGAATTGATTGGTTTGAAAACAGTCCGGCTGCGGTCTGTGATAACTGCTCACGTCGTGCCGCCTGCGCGGCGGCCGCTTTTTGTCGAAGTTCCGAGAAAGCCCCGGCCTTACCGGCAACCTTATCTTTAAGCAGTTTATTCAATACTTCCAGAGATTTTTGAATATCGCCCACCACGGAAAGTTTCGAGGGGTAGGTCCGGCCAAGATCGGATCCATCGACAGACATTTGAAACAGCTTGCAGTTTTTAGGCAGCGCCGAGCCTTCGGTATACAGCACAGTTATGAAGGATTTCCCGCCCAACCCGAACACGCACTCGGCATCTTTCAGGCGTTCGGCAATTTCGGTGGATTTGGTCGGCAGGTTGCCCGCCCAGAGGGGGTGACTGGTCGGAAAGGGAATATGTGCCGGCCACGAAGATCCATAAACCGTGGCAGCCAGAATTTCCGCCAGTTCCACGACCTCCGGGGCGGCATTGTGAAACGAAATTTCATCGCCGGCCACAATGACAATCCGCCCCGGCGTGATGGCTGCAAGCTCTTCCGCCAGCAGTTCAAGCGACCCGGCCACCGGGCGCCGGTCAACGTAAGAATGCTCCGGAATAGGGATTGTGCTCATCTCCTCCATGACATCCATCGGCAGAGAGAGAAACACAGGGCCGGACTTGGCTGCACGACAGTCCTGAAATGCCCTCCGGACTAGAATTGGCAGTTGTTCCGGGGTTGTTACCTCCTGCGCCCATTTGACGGCGGGGGTGGCGATTCTTACCAGATCGCCGAAGAGAAGCGGGTCAGTAACGGAATGGCGTGAGTCCTGCTGACCTGCGGTAACAACCAAAGGTGTGCCGGCAATAGTTGCATTCAAAAGATTGCCGAACCCGTGGCCAAGTCCTCCCGCGGTATGCAGATTAATAAATCCGGGGCGGCCCGAAGCCTGTGCATAGCCATCGGCCATCGCCACAACGCTTGCTTCCTGCAAGCCCCAGATATAGCTGATAACCGAACTTTCCCCCAAGGCATCTATAAATGGCAGCTCGGTCGTTCCCGGATTGCCGAAGACGTATTCAACCCCTTCACTTTCAAGCACTTCCAGCAATATCTTTGCACCGCTTCGTGCTTCCACCTGATCTAATTTTGAGACTTGGTTCTTAAGCATCCCTGCCACCTTGTCCGGCCTTCGGCCATGATTAATTGGGTTATTGGAGACTGCATCAAGGAAACGGCACTTGAAAAGAAATTTTGTGCCGAGCTGGACTCTTTTCTATTTTAACCCAAAAACTCAAGCCAGTCCAAACATCCAGACGAGTCCCACCGCTACAAAGACCGCAGGCAGCATATTGCCGACCGGCAGGCGCTTGATTCCGATCAGATCCAGGCCGATGGCAACAATCAGCAGGCCGCCAACTGCATTCATCTCAAGCACCACCGTATCGGTCAGCAGCGATTTGGCAGATTCCGCCGCAATGGTAATGCCTCCCTGGTACATCGCCACCGGCAGCGCCGAGAACAACACACCGATTCCAAGCGTCGAGGCCAGTGCAATCGATGCCACCCCGTCCAGTGCGGCTTTGGCGTAGAGGATACTCGGCGTGCCGCTTAAACCATCCTGCAATGCCCCCATGATCGCCATGGCACCCACACAGTACAACAGACTTGCGGCCACAAAACCTTCCGCGATATTGCCGGCACCGGCAAAACGACCCTGCAGCCACAAGCCGAATGACTCAAGTCGAGCCTCAATCTGCAATAATTCGCCGAGTACACCGCCAAGTATCAAACTACCAATAACGATCATCGGCTGCCTGCTCTTCAGTGCCAGCTGCAGGCCGATCAGCAATACCGTCAACCCCAGACCCGCCATAACCGTTTGACGCATTCTCTTGGGGATGAAGCGACCGGCATAGCGACCGACCAGGGCACCGGCACAGATTGCAGCAACATTAACTATAGTCCCGGTCAATATCATAGTTCAGCGCCTTCAATATCTGCATACATGTAAGCATGTTCCTTTGCTGGTCGGAAATTGGCATTGCTCGCTAATAAGTGTCATAACTGGCCAGCCAGGTCAAATGCTTACTTGCTAACTGATAGAGCAGGGTCACAGTTTCCTTGGAGTGGCAATGTGAGATTCCATGAGTTCAAAGTACATATAAAACGAAAGGGCCAACCGGTCAGGTTAGCCCTCTTATAAACAGATCAAATCACTCTGATTATCTGTTTTTCAGGCCCATCTTCCGGAAATCCGTTTCATGCAGTTCCGAAACAGCTGGCGAGTATTCTGCCCTCAGTTGAAAATAATCAGCCGGAGTGTTTATGTTGCGGAAGGACTCAAAAGCGGGATCGATTGCGGCAATCTGCTCCTTGCGGAACTGCTGCACACGTACCTGCGGAAAAAAGGACACGATGCGCCGCCGGCCGGCTGACAACACTTCTTCCATCGGCTTCAGACACTGTTTGCCATAGAGGGCATGCAGCGGCTCCAGGCCATTTTCCAGCTGGGGAATAATGATATCGGCGGCATGTCGCAGAGTTGCCTGGCGCCTGATCAGGGCATTGTTCAGCCAGGGCATGTCGCAGGCCACGGCGAAGATGTACGGATTAGCGGCGTTGTACAGCCCGGCGTGCAGCCCGGCCAACGCCCCCAGGCCGGGATAAATGTCGGCCACCTTGCGGCAGGGGAGAAAATTATACTGTTCGGGATTGTTGGTAACCAGCAGCACCTCCGGGAACAGTTCCGAAAACTGCCGGTGGATCGCCTCGATGAAGCGCCCTCCCCGGAAGGGGAGCAAAGCCTTGTTGCTCCCCATCCGGGAGGATTGCCCACCGGCCAGGATGACCCCCGCAATGCCAGGAATTTTCCCGCCGTTATCCGAAGCGAGCGCTTTCATTTGCCGCGCTCAAAACCTTCCCGTGACGCCAGCAGATCCAGATGAATCGTCAGCAGATCCTCCACCTCCAGCGGCACGTCGCCGCCCCCCTGCCGGGCATCGCGAGTCTTGATATACCTGCTGCAGGCACGGCAGGTATCGACCCGGGTTGCCCCCTCACCTGCGGTGAAGTAGGACAGCTTTTCCGTGTCCTCACAGCCGCAGGAGGGGCATTTCATGCGCTTGAACTGCCAGGAATAAAAACAGGCCGAACAGCAGAGATGACGGCGCCCCTCGTCGCCGGCCAGTTCGGCCATGCCTGGACGCGACCCGCAGACCGGGCAGACGTTTTCGTGCCACTCCGGAAATCCATCGGCCGGAATACCGGCGGAGAACTGCTCCAAGGCACTCTTGAGCGGAATTTCAAAAACATACTCCAAGAGCGGCGCAGGTACGCCGAGTCTGGCGGCAGCCTCATCCAGCGGCCCACGGCGGCGCTCCAGGATCGCCAGCAGTAGAAGTTCCGGATCTAAATTACCATTACAAAGCGCTTGAGTGATCCGCTCCAGCACCTCGTTCCCCTCACGGCCCTGCTGCTCAAGCACCCGCACGACTCCCGCCAGAAATGCGGTCAGCATACTCTGATCAATGGACAGTTCGGGCGGAGAAATCAGCGGGAATCCGTGGGCGGTGCGCTCGGACCGGTTGACTCCCGAAAGATCGATCCTGATGCCGGTCTGCCCTTCCCGGCCGCGAAGGTATTCGTAGAGCGCAACAAACAGCGGAGTGATGGCGGCATATTCCGGAAATGATGCGGCAGCCTGCCGCAATGCGGCGATTTTCATTTCAGTTGTGGGCATTATGGCTCCTTACGGTTTTTCCCCGGTAATTTCCTTGTACCACTTGGGATGATGCTTCTTTGCCCAGAGAGCGCGGACGTCGCCGTACAGCATAGCCTCGATGGTACCCGGATTGCCGATGGTTGCCAGATAGACATGCACGACCACAAACATGATCGAGCCGACGAACATCAAGCCGTGGGTCATCAGCGAGAGCTGTACGATCCAACGCGGAAACATGGCCGGAGCCCAGATGAACATACCGGTCACTCCCAGCAGCAGTGTCGCTGCGGCAATAAAAATCGCGAACAGCTTCTGTCCCGGATTGTACTTTCCGATGTTGAAATGGCTGGCTTCGCGGGAGAGATAGCCGCCCCTTGCGTCTACCCACTGCTTGTCGTCCTTGTCGAAGGTTGAGATATCCTTTTTATGGTTGAAATACATGTACAGCGAACTCAGGAAAAACAGGATTCCGCTGATCTTGTGGATCAGAATCGCATTACTCCCCCCTCCGAAAAGCGTGAAATAGCCGTTGAACAGAGTCGAATAAAGGCCCAGCCCGGTCAGCAGCAGCGTGAAGAAGCTGGCGGTGACGATCCAGTGCAGCACCCTTTCGCTGGTGCTGAAACGCTCGATGTAGTTACTCATGGCCGTCCTCCTTGATATTCAGGTCGTCATCAATCTTTTTCGGCCCGATCGTCACATAGTGCAGCAGCATCGCGCCGATACTGCCCCAGAAACCAAGGATGCCGAGCGGCTTGATGACGTCTTTCCAGAGGAAGATCGACATCGGAATGCTCGGAGAAGCGGGGAGCCCGTACTGCTCCGGCGGCCCTTCCAGGGCGTAAACCACCCCCAGTCCCAACAGGTCATTCTCGCCGTAGAGCTTCTTTTTGGCAGCAGTAGCGGTGGCAATCAGCTGGCTGCGGTTGCCGAACTTGAGGGTTTCGGTCGGGCAGGCCTTGGCGCAAGCCGGAGTCATGCCTCCGCTGATGCGGTCCAGACAGAGGTGGCACTTGCTGATTTTGTCATCGGCGCCGTAACGCGGAATGTTGAAGGGGCAGGCCGAAACGCAGTACTTGCAGGAGATACACTTATCCTTGTTATGGGCCACGATGCCGTCTTTGGTGCGATAGAGCGCTCCGGGCGAGGGACAAACCTTGATGCAGCCGGCCTCGCCGCAGTGCATGCAGCGTTCATTGAAGAAGCGCCAGGTCACCTCGCCGGAGCTCTCTTTTTCGACAAATTTTATGCGGTTGTAAAGCGCCGGAGTCAGATCGCGCGGGTTCTCGAAGGTTCCCTGATTGACGGTCTTGTCTGCCTCCAGCTTGTTCCACTGTTTACAGGCCACCTGACAGGAACGGCAGCCGATGCAGCGGGCGGTATCCACGAGAAATCCCTTGCGGGCAGCTTGATTGATCGTATCGGCCATGGCTTACCCCTTTCTCGCGATCCCGACCATGAAAGCCTTGGTCTCCGGGATCATCGTATTGGCATCGCCCGCCGTGGGGGTCAGCAGATTAGCGGCATCGCCCATGCCGGGGGTCTGCCAGCCAAAGCACCAGGGCAGGCCGACTTGATGTACGATACGCTCGCCGATTTTGAAAGGCTTCATGCGCGGAGTGACCATCGCCACCGCCTCGATCTTGCCGCGGGCCGAGGAAACCTCAATTGTATCGCCGTTGGTGATGTTCTTCTCCTTGGCCAGTTCGACGCTGATCTCGCAGAACTGGCGCGGCTGCAGCTCCAGCAGCCAGGGGGTGTTGCGGGTCATGACCCCGGTCTGCCAGTGCTCGGTGACCCGGTAGGTGGTGGCCACCAGCGGGAAGCGCACATCACAGGTGGCCAGCACGTCTTCCTTGACGCCGGCATCGCTGAAGATCTTGCTGGCCGGGTTGGTCATCTGCTTAGAGAAGAAATTCTCCGGCACTGGACATTCCACCGGCTCGTAATGCTCCGGGAAGGGGCCGTCCTTCAGTCCGGCCCCAAAGATGGCCGCCACGCCGTCGGCCCGCATGATGAACGGTTTGCGCCCCTCTTTTTCATCAGCCATGGGGGGCCAGGGGCCGTCCGGCACGTCGCCGACCCAGGCGCCCAGCGCGCCGGTCGGCTGCACGGCGGTCGGATTCCAGTACACCACCGCCTTCTTCAGGTTGTAGGGTTTGCCGGACGGATCGCAGGAAGCGCGGTTATAGATGATGCGCCGGTTGACCGGCCAACACCAGGCCCACTCAGGGAACATCCCCAAACCGGTCGGGTCTTTTTTGACCCGGCGGGCCATCATGTTGCCCTTTTCGTTGTAGCTCTGGCAGAAGATCCAGGATCCGCAGGAAGTCGTGCCGTCGGCCTGCAGCTGGGCGAAGCCGCCCACCAGTTCACCCTTCTTGCCGAGCATCTTCTTGGGCGCCCAGGGTGGCGGCGCAGGAGGGGCCTTTTCGCCCGGTTTGAGCGGCTTGGGTTTCTCCTCCACATCCTCCAGAAAATAGCCGTTGATCTCCTTGGCCACGGCATGGATATCGACGCTTTTGATCGATCCGTCGGCCCGTTTGAAGCCGTAGTTCCAGGTCAGGTTGGTCAGCTGCTCCGGCAGCGCCCCGCCATCTTTGGCATAGAGCGCCTTCAGCTTCTGGAACAGCTCGTGGATGATCTCGGCATCCGGCTTGCTCTGGCCGAGCGGCTTGACCGCCGCAGTTCGCCACTGGGCCCAGCGCCCCGAGTTGGTGATAGAGCCTTCCTTCTCGAAGGAGGCCGCCGCCGGCAGGAAGAACACCTCGGTCTTGACCGAGGCCGGATCCATGCCCGGTCCCTTCCAGAACGAGGCGGTCTCGTTGTCGAACAGGTTGGTGGTCACCATCCAGTCCAGCTTGGCCAGCGCGTTGCGCACCTTGGTCGAGTTGGAACCGGAACAGGCTGGATTCTGGCCCCAGGCAAAAAAGCCCTTGAACTTGCCCTTGATCATGTTGTCGAAAATCATCAGCCAGGAAGCGTTCATGCCCGGATCGAGCTTGGGCAGCCAGGCATAGCCGAAGTCGTTCTCCTTGGTGGCCTTGGCGCCGTAAATGGCCTTCATGTAGCTGATCAAGTACTTGTTGCGGTTCTGCCACCAGTTGGCGCTCTGGGGGTCCTTGGATTTGGGGGTGTGCTTCTCGATATAGGCGGCCGTATCCTTCAGATCGGCCGACGGCACCGGCATGTAGCCGGGCAGAATATGGAACAACAGCCCGTGATCGGTGGAACCCTGCACGTTGGACTCGCCCCGCAGGGCATTGATGCCGCCGCCGGCCACCCCCATGTTGCCTAAGAGTAGCTGGATGATCGACATGGCGCGGATGTTCTGGGTGCCGACCGTGTGCTGGGTCCAGCCCATGGCATACAGCGAGGTGCCGGCCTTGTCCGGCTTGCCGGTGGAGGCATACAGTTTATAGACTTCCAGCAGTTTTTCCTTGGGTGTGCCGGTCGTCTTGGAGACCAGCTCCGGCGTGTAGCGGCCGTAATGTTTTTTCAGCAGCTGGAAAACGCAATTGGGATCCTGCATGGTCGGATCCTTCTTGACGCTTTCGTCCTCGTTTTTCTGGAAGGACCAGGACTTGACGTCATAGCTGCGCTTCTTGGGATCATAACCGGAGAACAGGCCGGCCAGCTCACCGGGCAGCTTGAAATCCCCGCTGACCAGATAGGCCGAGTTGGTGTAATCCCGCACGTACTGTTCAAAGTAGAGCTTGTTCTGGAGGATATAGTTGATCAGGCCGCCCAGGAAGGCGATGTCGGTGCCGGAGCGGAGCGGGGCGTACAGATCCGACTTGGCTGCACTGCGGGTATAGCGGGGATCGACGCAGATCACCTTGGCCCCGGCGTCCTTGGCCTTCATGATCCAGCGGAATGAAACCGGGTGATTCTCGGCGGGGTTGGCCCCCATGATCAGGATTACGTCAGCGTTCTTGAAATCTATCCAGTGGTTCGTCATTGCACCGCGTCCGAACGACTCTGCCAGAGCCGCAACTGTTGCGCTGTGTCAAATGCGTGCCTGATGTTCGATATACACCAGGCCCAACCCCCTCAGGAATTTTTGATACAGATAGCATTCTTCGTTGTCCAGTGCGGCGCTGCCGACCGAAGCAATGCCCATGGTACGGTTGACAACCGCCTCGATCTCCTTCTCCACCTCGGCGCTGCCAATCTTTTCCTTGACCTTGATCTTGCTGGTGGCCACAAACGAAGCATCGCGAGCCGTCTTGGTCTTTTTGGCTATCTCGTCCAGTGCCCAATCCCAGGAGACTTCTTTCCATTCACTTGCGCCTGCGGCACGGTACATCGGCTTGGTGATGCGAGCCTTGTTGTCCCGCAGCTGGTAAACCGACGAACCTTTCGGGCAGAGCGAACCCTCATTGATCGGATGGTCCGGGTCCCCCTCGACGTTGATGATGTTGCCTCCCAGAGTGTGCACGATCATGCCGCAGCCGACCGAACAGTAAGGGCAGACCGTGGTGGACTCCCTGGCGTAGCGGATCGGCAGATCCTCGGCCCTGGCCTCGACCGGCGCCAGATTTAGCCCGATGGTCGCCGCCGCCAGGCCGGAGCCGGACAGCTTGAAGAAATCTCGTCTTGATACCGACATGTACTTTTCCTCCTCATAAAATGGTTGTAATCGTTGTCGATGCCAACCATCCCCTTTTCTACAGGAGGGCGCTTCCGTTTCCGGAGACACCCGCAGGCCGCAATGCCATAGAAACCGTTTCCGTAGGCTGGTGCGACTCGGAGATGGACACTATTGGTAGGTAAATATAATCCCGAAATCAGGACTTGCTCAAATGAATGCAATCAGCCGGCGACGATGCCAATCGAGTTATGAAATTTAAGACTGGCGCTTTGCAAATAAACCGTTGTATCATCGGTATACAACAAAGCCGGTTCAACTGACTGCCATCACACAAAATAAACATCAATTATTCAAGCATATTGCGTTATAAACCCAGAACGTAAAAAACAAGCAGCTTCTATATCAGCAATTGACATGCCAACATCACCAAATAAATATAACCTAAGTTTACTCAGTATAACATTGCGTAATCATTGCCGGCGCCTTTTACAAATGGTGTCCAGGATCTGCGGCAACCGGCGATTGTGTGTAATTTTTATCCAGTACGTATACTTTTGATACAAAGCCACGGGAGACAGCTGTGCCTCAAGGAAAGATAATCATCTGCGACGATGAAAAAGAAATCCTGCGCTATCTGAAAAAGATACTGCAATCACACGGTTTTTCCGTGGACACATATGGAGAAGGACAAACACTGCTCGACCGCCTGGAAGCGGACAGTGCCTATGCACCCGACCTGCTGGTGCAGGATATCCACATGTCAGGCATCAACGGCGTCGAAATATTGAAGCGGGTGCGGCTGCTTCGCCCGGAACTGCCGGTGGTGATCATGACCGCCTTTGGCTCCATTGATTCCGCGGTAGAGACAATCAAGCTGGGCGCCTATGATTACATCACCAAACCGTTCCCCAAGGAGAAGCTGCTCGGCGTTCTGGAAAAAGCGCTGGAGCGTGAAACCCTGCTGAAGGAAAACCGCCGCTTGAAGGACGAATTGATCCGCAACACCGCCCCCGGGGAGATCATCTTTGTCAGCAGCAAATACCGGGCGGTCTACGACATGACCCTGCAAGTGGCGGGAAGCGAGGCCAACATTCTGATCCAGGGGGAATCCGGGACCGGCAAGGAATTGATCGCCCGGGCGATACATTTCAACAGCGCCAGGCGGGAGCAGCGCTACCTGACCATCAACTGCGCCGCCCTGAACGACACCCTGCTGGAAAGCCAGCTGTTCGGCCACCTGCGCGGCGCGTTTACCGGCGCCACCACAACCCAGAAGGGCCTGCTTGAGGCGGCCGATGGAGGCACTCTTTTTCTGGACGAGATCGGCGATATGACTCTGGCCCTGCAGGCAAAACTGCTGCGGGCCATCCAGGAACGGGAGTTTATCCCGGTGGGATCGACCGCTCCCATGCGTACCGATATCCGTATCGTAGCCGCCACCAACAAGGATTTGGGGCGGGAAGTCCGGACCGGGCGCTTTCGCGAAGACCTGTACTACCGCCTCAACGTCATTACCATACAACCGCCGCCCCTGCGGGAACGCAGAGAGGACGTGGAACCGCTGGCGCGGCACTTTCTGGCAAAATTCGCACGCAGGATGAAAAAAACGGTCGACACCATCACCGGCGATGCCCTGCAAATACTCACCGAATATCACTGGCCCGGCAACATCCGGGAACTGGAAAACATTATCGAGCGGGCAATCATCCTGGCCAGGGACAACCGGATCACGGCTGATCTGCTGCCGATCAGCCGCAGCGACATCGTGCCGTCACCTATGAACGGCGATGGAAAGGATTCCCTGGAGAGCATCGAACGCAACCATATCACCTGGATCCTGAAAAAGACCGGTTACCACAAAAGCCGGACCGCCGAGATACTGGGCGTCACCCGCAAGACCCTGGACCGGAAGATCAGCGATTACAGCCTGACCATACCCCGGAACAACGTCGAGGCCGGCTGAACGATGCCGGAGCCACGCTTCTCCATCAGGCTGAAACTGACCATCGGTTCGCTTCTGCCGCTTTTCGTGACGATCCTGTTCTGCTCACTGACCGGCATCTACATCATCACTACCCGCATCAATGTCCTGGCCCAGGAGAAGGTACGCACCGACCTCAATTCGGCCCGCGAAGTGTATTCCAACGAAATCGGCCACATCCGCGACGTGGTCCGCTTCTCGGCAAACATGCCCTTTGCCGCGCAGGCGGTATCCATCAACGACCGGCGGACCATCGCACCGTTTTTGTCCGCTTTGCGTCAGAATGAGCACCTCGACATCCTGACAGCGGTTGACATGCACGGCAGGGTACTTTACCGGGCCGGCAACCCGGATGTTTTTGGCGACCTGAACAGCAATGATCAATTGACCAGCCGGGCGCTGCGGGGCGAGGTGTCGGCCGGCAGCGCGGTTTTCCCGCCTGACAGGCTGCTGCTTGAAGGTCAGGCGCTGGCACGCCGGGCCGTCATTGATGTAATACCGACCGAACGGGCCAAGCCGCTGGCAAAGAAAAGCGAGCGCTCCGGAATGCTGCTGATCGCCTCCGCTCCTGTTAAAACCGCTGCAGGAAATATTGTCGGCGCGTTGTACGGGGGGGTGCTGCTGAACGGCAACAACGCCGTCGTGGACAGGATCAAGAAGATTGTCTATGAGGGGGTCCAGTTTGAGGGAAAGGATGTGGGGACCGCCACCATCTTCCTGGATGACACCAGAATAAGCACCAATGTCCAGACCCGCGACGGGAAACGGGCCATCGGCACCAGAATGTCGGCGGAGGTCTATAACCGGGTGGTCCTCAACAAGGAAAAGTGGTTCGATCGGGCCTTTGTAGTTAACGACTGGTACTTTTCGGCCTATGAACCGATCTTCGATCTGAACGGTGGGGTAATCGGCTCGCTCTACGTCGGCATGCGGGAGCAGCCGAATACGGCTCTGAAGAAGAAAGTAAACCTGATCTTCGGCGGCGTGCTGCTGATCGGCTCCCTGTTCGGCCTGGTCGTTTCCGGTTTTACCGGCAGCCACCTTTCCCGCCCGATCCGGGAGCTGCAGAGGCTGGTCCAGCGCTTCTCCGCCGGCGAACGCGACCTGCGAATTGCGGCCGAAACCAGGGACGAGATCGGCGAGCTGGCACGTGAATTCAACAGCATGACCGGCACTCTCATGCAACGTGAAGCCGCCATTCATGAACTGAACCGAAACCTGGAGCTGAAGGTGCAGGAGCGCACCGCAGAGCTTGAAACCAAGAATTTGCTCCTGATAAAAACCCAGCAAGAGCTGGTCAGGGCCGAGAAACTGGCCGCCGTCGGTGAACTGGCCGCCGGAGTGGCCCACGAGATCAATAATCCGATGGCGATCATCCGCGGTAACGCCGAGGTATTGCTGATGGATTTGCCGCCTGACAACCCGAACCGGGAGGAAGCCGAAATCATCTCTCAACAGGTGGGGCGCGTGGAGGGGATCGTCGGCAACCTGCTATCCTTTGCCCGCCAGCAACGCAAGGCCCTCAGGCGGGTGGCTATAGACCGGAGCCTGGAGGAAATACTCCGCCAGGTGGGGCACCAGGTTCAACTGGAGAACATCGAACTTCAACGGCAGTTCTCCATGGGGGCCACCGAAATCGAAGGCGACGAGAACCAGCTGCGTCAGGTGTTCACCAACCTGATAGTGAACGCAGTCCAAGCCATGGAAAACGGCGGGACGCTGATCATCCGAACCTGCTTGGACAACGGGGCCGGAACCTGCCGGATAGAGATCGGGGACACCGGCAACGGCATCCCACCGGAGCTGATCAATAATATCTTCACGCCGTTTTTCACCACCAAGCAGACCGGCACCGGCCTGGGACTGTCGGTCTCCTACGGCATCGTCGAGAATCACGGCGGCACGATCACCGTCACAAGCGAAGTCGGCAACGGCTCGCTGTTTGTAGTCACTCTGCCGCTGGGGCAGTCGACCGCTGGCGGCCGGAAGCAGGAATATGAATAGCAATACTAACAGCCGAGCTGTATTCATCGGTTTCAAATTGCCCAAAGCCCTATCATTCATCGCCACTGCCCATCCCTGATAAACTCATTAAACGCCTGGCCATTTTCAGTAGGATCCCCCCCAATGTCAAACAAAAACCCCGGTACAATTTATATGATCATTTTGTCTTCATAAGGACTATAATTTATATGAAAGAAGCCATGACGGGTCTGCTATAAGCAGATTCAGTAAAGGAGGTAAGTACCATGGCAACAACTATTCTGATACTTACGGTTGTTTTGCTCGCAATTGCCAGCACACCGTTGATTGGCAGTATGAATCGTTATAATAGGCATAGAACGGACTTGATGGCGGGAGATGAAGGTGAGGATTAGGCTGTCCCGGCAAAACTACAAACAAAGGCTGATCCGAGATCTCTCCGGACATCATGCAATTGAAGAGCGGATAAACATAAGGGGGCCAACCTGTCAGGTTGGCCCCCTTTATATTTGCAGGTCTTATCGGCTATTTGAAAACGGACATTTGGGGGCTCGTTGGGGTCGGACCAAGTCAATTTATTAAAATCACGATACAAATGCTCCAAGAACGGGGTGAGCCTTCACCTGCCGGTTTTTAGGGCAGGTGCAAGGCGTTGGTTATACCTCGTTTTTATTCAGATATTGCCTTTGGAACCCAATGGAGCGTTCCATTCTTAGCTTGAATAGTGACAAATCTCAAAGATTTGTTTCGATTAAATGGGAGCAAAACAGGCCGGTACGAAACCATTATTTCTATGTCAGCGGATGTTATTGGTGATGGCGTTTTAAAAGGAAAAGTGATGAAAAACGTTGTTGGTTCTCCAGAGTCGAGTTTCGGAATGGGTGGCACGTCGGTCATAGTACCAAAATTAGAAAACTTATTATCAGAACCCTTGGCATATACTTCCCGAATTCCGGTTTTTAGATTGATTGAGTACACTCCAAGCAGGCTGTCATTTCTTATAATAAACGGTGTGGCGAATGGATTTGAAGGGTCAAGGCTTTCTTTTGGCTCAATGGTGAGTTTAAGGGAGAAAGTATAGTATGAGCCGACAACTGTTAAAATCAATGCAATCGTAGCAGCAATCTTGCCAGTGGGTGATAGCAGTGCGAACCATTGCCAAGAATATTTTCCCGTTTTTTGTGGGTTTTCTACTTGCGGCTGGGGCAATTTATTTCGGTTACGCTCTCTCCGCTCTGCTCGGTTAGACATGATTCCTCGTGTTGTTTTATTTATTGGTATAACTTGTTATTGAGCGGTTCACGCGCACGCGCGCGTGAACCGCTCATCCTCCCAAATGGAACATTTATTCTGTGAACATGGAGATTTCAGCTCACATTTCAAACACAAAATGAGGTGACCTCACAATCCGCATTACATCATCAAATCATATACAGGTTCTTATTAAAATAGTCTATCTCGAAGGCAGGATTGATCACAGTTCCCTTTTGTCGCCAGAGGGTGACTCCAGGCACTTGAAGAACACATAAACAAAGGGGGCTATAACCAGTCAGGTCAGCCCCCTCATAAATTGATATATCCACCGAATTACTTCAGTTTAAACGTGCTTTACCGTATCCAGAGCCATGCTCTTCCGTACTGTACGCGGAATATTCCGCCCTCAATTGATAATAATCGGCCGGGGTGTTGACATTGCGGAACGAATCGAAAGCGGGATCGATCGCGGCAACCTGCTCACTGGGCAGCTGTTGCACCCGCACCTGTGGAAAGAACGATACGATCCGCCGTCGATCTGCTGCCAGAGACTCTTCCATCGGTTCCAGGCAGGCCTTGCCGTACAGCGCGTGCAACGGTTCCAAACCTTTTTCCCCCTGGGGAATAACCACATCGGTATTGCCGCGCAACGCCGCCAGGCGCCTGATCAGAGCGATGTTCAGCCAGGGCATGTCGCAGGCCGCCACGAAGATGTGCGGGTTGGCGGCATGGTAGAGTCCGGCCTGCAATCCGGCCAGCGCGCCAAGGCCTGGATAGATGTCGGCCACCTTGCGGCAGGGCAGGAAATCGTACTGTTCGGGATTGTTGGTGACCAGCAGCACCTCCGGGAACAGCTCCGCAAACCGGCGATGGATCGCCTCGATGAAACGCCCCCCCTGGAAGGGGAGCAGGGCCTTGTTGCTCCCCATCCGCGAGGACTGCCCGCCGGCCAGGATTACGCCGGTGACGTCGGGGATGGACCGATTGGTTCTGGTTGTCAGTTGCAGGTCGCTGTTCATGTGAATTCCGAGGTATTAATGGAATTGTAGATTGCACAATACTCCCTCCCCTTCAAGGGGAGGGCCGGGGTGGGGATGGGTTCCTGCCACAAGGAGACACCCCATCCCCCTCCTAACCTCCCCCTTGAAGGGGGAGGAATAATATTTCACGCCTCAACACCCTTGACCTGCTCATGCCCGTCCACCGGATGAAAGTGGTCCGGAAGCGAGTAGTCAACCGTCTCGGGATGGTGCTCGAAAATCGGGAAATACTTGGCCAGCAGCACGAAGAACAGGATGTGGCCGGCGATGATACCGATCGTCACCAGCGATTCGAAGATCCACGGGAAATAAACCACCTGGTCGGCCCGGGTCCAGCCGAACCGCGGTAA
>CAYWJJ010000030.1:0-52079 GCA_964458105.1 uncultured Geobacter sp. | reverse complement strand
GACTTCCAGCGTGACAGGCTGGCACTCTAACCAACTGAGCTACAACCCCCTGATTGACTAAAACACATTCTTGTAAGCGCCCAAATGTTCGTCCGCTCCAAGAATCCGAACTTATACAGTTGTTCCTAGGTAATTGCAAGCATTTTATTTACATAAATTCAAGAGCTGTTGCTTCTGCCGAAGCGCTGACTTTGAAAATGCCATAAATGCTTTGACAAAACTGAATCCATTCCATTAGTATGACCCGAATTTACGTTAAGGATACAATAACGATGCAGTCCGCACTCAACATAATCGGCGAAGAATTGATTCTCGTTGAACAGCAGTTCCGCAAAGACTTGGAGTCTGATGTCCCCTTGATCCGCAAGGTTGGCGAGTATGTGCTTTCTAGCGGCGGAAAGCGTGTGCGACCGGCTCTTCTTTTGCTGGCTGCCCGTCTGTGCGGTTACGGCGGGGACAAGGCCGTCCCGCTGGCCAGTGTGGTCGAGTTCATACACACCGCCACCCTGCTGCATGACGATGTCGTCGACAGCGCCACCCTGCGGCGCGGGATCGCTTCGGCCAACACGCTTTGGGGCAACGAAGCCTCGGTGCTGGTAGGCGATTTTCTCTTTTCAAAGTCATTTTCTTTGATGGTGGGAGTCGGCAGCCTGGATATACTGCGCATTTTTTCCGGCGCGACCACAATCATCGCAGAAGGCGAGGTCATGCAACTGCTCTGTACCGGTGAGCTCGATCTTACCGAGGAGCGCTATATAAGTGTGGTTCGATCAAAAACGGCCATTCTTATGTCAGCCGCCTGTGAGGCAGGGGCTGTACTTGGTGGTGTGTCCACTGAGAAGCAGCAGGCGCTTGCGGATTTTGGAATGGACCTCGGGATTGCATTTCAATTGATGGATGATACGCTGGATTATATAGCCACGGAAGAAGAATTCGGCAAAAGCATTGGACATGATCTGGAAGAGGGCAAGATCACCCTTCCGCTGATTCATACCCTAAGGCATTGCAACGATAGCGAGAAAGATGCCATAGAAGCGGTTATAGACAAGGACGAGATGTCGTTGGATGAATTCCGCCATGTTTCCGGATTGGTCAAGCAGTATGGGGGCATTGATTATACAATTGATACCGCCAGGCGTTACATATCAAATTGCCTTGCCCATCTGGATCTTTTTGAAACTGGTGCCGTGCGCGATGCGATGCTGCAGTTGGCCGATTATGTGGTTACCCGCAGCAAGTAGCCTTAAACAGCATCTGCCGGAGCAGTGAACAACACTGGAGGTTTCATGCGACGTATATTCTTTCTCATGGCAGCATGCATGTTTATTGCCATCGCTGCCTGTTCCAAAACCGATTCAGCCAAAAAAATCTCTGCTGCTCAGGAAAAAAAGCCGGCGCCGGAAATAACTGTAGTGTCTCTTGCCGATGGAACTCCGCTAAAGCTTTCCGCATTAAAGGGCAAAGTGGTGCTGCTTAACTTCTGGGCCACCTGGTGTCCTCCATGTCGTGAAGAGATGCCCTCCATGATGAAGCTCAACACCGCCATGAGCGGCAAGCCGTTTCAGATGGTGGCTGTTTCGATTGACGAGGGGGGCAAGCAGGATATTGAATCCTTTTTCAAACAGAGCGGTTACAACCTCCCGACCTATCTGGATACAGACGGAAGCGCATCAAAGCTGTACGGCATTACAGGCGTGCCGGAATCGTTCATAATTGACAAGCAGGGTGTGGTCGCTAAAAAAGTTATCGGCGGCCTTGCTTGGGATTCTCCGGAAGTGTTGTCATTTCTGGAAGGTTTGATGAAATAGGCTTCTGAATGAATAGTCATGAAGTTACCTACATAGGAGCATTCGTTGCCGGACTGCTTTCGTTTCTCTCTCCGTGTGTTCTTCCACTGATCCCCTCTTATATTACCTATATAACCGGCCTTTCATTCGCGGACCTGCAGGCAGAGCATCCTTCGCACATTATCCGTCAGAAGACCATCCTGCATTCATTGTTTTTTATCTGCGGATTTACGGTTGTATTTGTTCTGCTTGGCGCCTCCGCGACTTACATCGGTTCATTCCTTAATCATAATGCGACAATCATCAGAAAAGTGGGCGGTATTCTGCTGGTAATACTCGGCATTCATGTCACCGGACTTGTCTCGTTGAAATTTTTGCTGGGAGAAAAACGGGTTTCCATCAAGCACAAACCGTCCGGTTATGCGGGAAGCTTTTTGGTGGGAATTGTATTTGCAGCCGGATGGACTCCATGCATAGGGCCGATTCTTGCCGCTATCCTGGCTGTGGCGGCCACCGAGGAAAGTGTTTACCAGGGAATTATGCTGTTGTTGCTGTATTCGTTGGGGTTGGGAGTTCCGTTTTTTCTCTCGGCGTTGGCCATGCACCAATTTTTAACCGTGTTTAACCGCTTCAAGAAATATATCCGCTTATTTGAAATAATTACCGGTGTTTTCCTGATGTTGATCGGTATCCTGATCTATACCAACTGGCTGACTCGCCTGTCCGGATATGCCGGACTCATTTTCAAAGGATTTGAATGAAGCCCCACCAATCCCGCCACTCGATACAGCTGGTTGTTTCGCAGTTAGTTGTTACAGAAGCTTTTTACGCAGGTATACTGGATTTGCCCGTCAGGCGTTCGCTGACAGCACAGGGGGCTCCGGATCACTTGGTGATTGACATGGACGGTATAGCGATTGTCTTTGTAGAAGAGTCCGACGTAATCAGGTCTCATCCGATGCTGGGATCGCGTTTCAACATGTTTCCGCGCGGTATCGGTGTAACGCTGCATTTTGAGGTCAAGGACATCGAGGATATAAGCGATGCCATTATGGAGGAGGGATTGGAAATTCTCTATCCTCTTGAGATAAAACCTTACGGAATCAAAGAGATGTGGTGTTTTGATCCGGACGGATACCTGGTGGTGATGGACGAGTCGCTGGTATCCAGAAAAAAGACCGGGCAATAATGACCCGGCCCTGATTTATTTTAGTTCCGTATCTTTCTTTTCCTCCCGCGCCGCGGGAGAGCAGTTACTGGACATTCAGGTCTGGATGCCCATCCTGGGCAGAACATATCTGTTAACCACGAACCAGATTACAACAACACCAAGCAACAGCAAAATATCACGCATAATTCCTCCCACATCTATTCCTTTGATTAATCATCTTTCCTGATTCTGACCACCTGACTCACTCCCGGCATCGCTTCGATCTCGTGGTCATTCAGGGTGCTTGTGTCCCCGATGACGCCGATAATGGTCCGGTTGGCTCCGGTCGACTGATGGATGTCAAAGTCATGATTGATCAGATATTCCTTTATTGAGTCAAGCGCATCTTCTTCGGCATGTTTTTTCATGATTATAAGCATATTATGACTTCTCCCCTATACATTTTCTTTATGTGACATGATTCGCTCCAGTCGGCGTGATTCGTCCACGACGCGCTCAAACATCCTGACAATGGATTCATCATCCAGCGGCCCCGGATTATCTTCCTTCATGCGGTTGAAGATCCGCTTCTCGCGGGCCGGGTCGAAGACCGGCAGGTTCAGTTCCTTCTTGGCGTGTCCGATCTCCAGTGCCAGACGGGCACGCTCGTTGAAGATGCGCAGCAGAACATCATCCAGCAGGTCGATCCGTTTTCGTATCTCGTTAATGTCCATGTAAGGCCTCGCTTCTTCATATATTAACCCGCTACAATGGCTACGCGATGTTGAGTAGCCATTGTAGCGGGTGGCAAAAAAAACTGCCGTTATTTTATAATAATATTCTCTATAGTCAGTTCTCCTCTGCTGACGGTAAAGGGTAAGCTGACAAGATCAATGGTTGTGTAGTTATTTGCATTGGTGCCGGTAAAAGAATCAAATCCTCCCAAAAGCTTTACTGTGAAAGCCTTGTCAGCGGCAAAATCCTCGGTGAAAACAAATGAACGTAATGCCTTGATAGTAGTCCCGTTTTGGCTGACAGTTGCGTAGGCGTTGGTTAATGTATCGCTTATAGTCGTAGAAACACCTGCTGTAATTTGTACATTTTCAAGTTTGCTGAAGGTGGCTGTTACCGATTTATCGCTTGTCATGCTAAAGCTGCATACGGTTTTGTTGGTACCGGTGCAGGCGCCGCTCCAGTTGCCGAAAACGGAACCGTAACTTTCTGCCGCAGACAATGCAATCGGAGCATCTTTGTCATGAGTGCTGATGCAGTTGCCAGATAAACAGGGTGAAACACCGTCGTTGATCTGTCCGTTTCCAACGATGGTTTTAGTAAGTGTGTAGCTGGTCGGGAGAACCGTAAATGTGACTGCATTCAGCTGGATGCCGCTGGATGAAACGACCAGTGGACCGGTGGTTGCGCCATTCGGAACGTTTAAGGTCAATACGGAACCGGTATTGCCGGTTATTACAGCCGAAGTGCCGTTAAATGTTACGGTCGCATCCTGGGTGAAGTTATGACCGGTTATGGTGACCGGTGATCCGACCATGCCGCTTGAGGTGGAAACATTTGTAACATCAGGCTGCAAAGCGCTGATCCCTCCCAGGGCAGTTACCGAACCCAATGCACCACGTCCCTGTTGTGACTGAAACAGCCATCCGGCTTTGGCAGGGGTCAGTGTTATCAGGTCGCCGTGGGAGGCATCCGGAATCAATACGATACCGCTGCTGTCGGTGGCGCTGCCGGTAAAGGTTTTGGCTACACTATCGTAATATTTGACAGTGTAGGTCAGGCCTTTCAGGCTGCCATAGATAAATGTTGCTCCGGCAAGGTTGACTCCGTTTGCATCCGTTGCCCTGGCCATGATTGCGCCCTTGCCGGCTGGTACGCCCAGTCCGGCAAATTGGACGGCACTCCTCAAAGTATAAGCTGTGCTTGTAATTATATTTTGCGATGAATTGAAAATGTGGGTGTAGGTATGTATGTAGCTTGGGTCTGGATGAACAATGCGAAGCATAAAAGCGAAGTTATTGGGCAGATTTGAAATGGTGAAGTTCCCGTTAATGTCGCTGGTTGCTGATACCACCGGGTTGCCGACCAGTTGGACCGTTGCCCCGGGTATAGGGATTCCGGCGGTGTCTTTTACTGATCCGGTCAGGGAGATGGGTGCCCCTGATCCCAACAGGATATTTGAGCTGCCGCTTCCCGAGGGATTCGTAACGACAATGATGTGACCGGCCGGGTCTTGGGGAACAACCGCCGTTATCTGGTTGGAGTTGATAACGATGAAGGACACGGCCGGTTTACCTCCGATGGAGACGCCGGTAGTTGTACCAAGGTTGTGGCCGAATATCGAAATGGTTCCGCCGAAATAAAGCGAGGCCGGGCTGATGCCGCTGATGACCGGCGCTGACTGCGCCGTGGTAAACTGGGCCTGGTAACTGACCGAATTCGAAGGAGAGGCATTGTCGTGGGCGCTGATCGTCCAGTAATAGCTGGACGCATTGGCTGGAAGCGTGAGCCCGGCATCCGTGTACGAGACGCTGCTGGGAACAATTCCCTCCGTCCAGAAGTTAAAACCATTATCGGAGTTTATATTCAGTGAGTAATAGGCTGGGAGCGTTGGTGGCGGCAGCCATTGCAGCGGGGATGAGCTGGCGTAGGCAACTCCGCCGATCGGTGCGGTCGGCAGCGGCGGGCTTTGCAGGAAGGTGGCCGTCCCGCTGAACGGGAAGGTGGCTGAATTGGTTGTGCAGGCATCGTCGTAACAGACCTTGATGTTGAAGGAGTAGGACGGGATGCCGGTTACCATATTGTCGATGCTAAGCCGCAAGGATCCTTTCTCGTAGCCGATGCCCATGTCCACCGGGGCGGAGATGTTTGTGCCGTTTAAAATCTGTGCCTTGACGGGTACTTTAAGCTGCGGACTGATATTTATTTCATAGGAGTAGCTTTCTCCGGAGTTGGTGCTGCCCGGTTCACCGGAAAACATATGCTGGGTCGCCAGTGTGAAGGAGACGTCGCTGATCGGCAGCGGCACGGTAACGCCGGTTACATTGCCGCCGGTAACTGTAACCGGCACGCCAGTCTGGTTCATAAGGCGATAATCTCCGGCATCATCAATGCCGTTGTTGTTCATGTCGATGAAGGCATACAGATTATAGGAACCATCTGGCAGGCTGGGTATGGTGAAGCCGTTTGAATTTTGCGCCGGGGAACTGATGGATATGGATAGCGGCGGTCCCCCGTTGTTGGGAGGCACCGCTGCAATAAAAAGCGGCCCGGTTGGTGTTACGCCGCTGTAAGTTACCGTGCCGGAGATTGAACGCGTACCGGCAGGGGGTTGAGTCACAGATACCCATGCGGTTGATGCCGGGCTGCCGTCAAGCATGGCGGTAATCTTGTAAGAATAGGGCGTGGCAGTATTGTGTATCCACATTTCACTGCCATTGGCAACAATATTGGTTTTAGAACCAACTATTGTTGCGTCTGATGCACCGCTACTCCATGTGACGGTATAGGATGTGGGAATTTCACGTTGATTAGCATCCTGTGGCTTTTTCCAGCTGACGATGGCGCCGGTACCGTTTTGGGATGCGAATACCATAGGACCAGCCGGTGCTGTCAGCGCGACCGGTGTCGGGTCAGCCAGAGTAATAGTGCCGGCGGAGACGCTGGACGAATTATTTGGTATTGTAAGGAGCGGAAAAGTGGTGGTCACGGGATCATTGGCATGCTGGACGCCGCTGTTGCTGACATCCATAAAGGCCCTGAGGGTGTAGCTGCCGGCCTGCAGTCCGTTCAGGGTGAAGGTCGCTGTTTTGTTCGCTATGCTGGTTCCGATGCCCCGGTATTGAGGGGTGGGATACGGCTGGCCGACCGGTTGCCCGGCATATTCTGCCGTGATGTAGATGCGGCCGTCTTTAGCCCCGGAATAGGAAATCGTGCCTGAGGCGGTTGCGCCCCAAGATACACCTGTCATACACGCCAGCAACATCAGGGTTGTGAAAACAGCAGTTGACCAACTACTCATGCGTTTCATGAAACACCTCCGGATCCATTTTTTGTTATTTATCAAAACAATACACACAAAAAACCGTTTTAATAATACACAGATTACACAATAATTAAAAGCCCTCTTCTGGTGAAAAGGGCTTTTAATTATGCATATCGGCAGGTGTGTCGTGTTTTAAAACTTTTTTTTGATAAAACTGTCCTTCTTGCCATTCACGTCATCCCGTTCCGGATAATCGATGTTGTAGTGCAATCCGCGGGATTCCTTCCGCATCTGGGCGCAGGCCACGATCAGCTCGGCCACCGTTGATATGTTGCGCAGTTCGATCAGGTCGGATGTGATGTTGAAGTTCCAGTAGTATTCCTCAATCTCACCCTGAATCAGTTTGATGCGGTTCATGGCCCGGGCCAGACGTTTGTCCGAGCGGACGATGCCTACGTAGTTCCACATCGTGCGGCGGATTTCATCCCAGTTCTGGGAAACAACCACCATCTCGTCACTGTTGGTGGCGGTGCCGGAGTCCCAGGCCGGAATATCACGCAGATCGCGCTCCAGTGATTTGAGGGCTTCGCTGGAGTGCTTGAAGGCGCGCCCGGCGTAGACTGCCGCTTCCAACAGCGAGTTGCTGGCCAGGCGATTGGCGCCGTGCAGACCGGAAAAGGCGGCTTCGCCGATTGCATACAGGCCGGGGATGTCGGTTTCGCCATCAATGTTGACCGCCACTCCGCCGCAGAGATAATGGGCAGCCGGGACAACCGGCAACCATTCCTTGGTCATGTCCAGCCCGAACTCCATGCATGTTTGGTAGATATTTGGAAAACGGTTGCGCACAACGTCGGCCGGTTCATGGGTGATGTCCAGAAATGCGCAGTCGTCCCCGCTGATTTTCATCTCGTTATCAATCGCTCTGGCGACGATGTCTCGCGGGGCGAGATCCCTCAACTTGTGATATTTTTCCATGAAAGCGGTACCGTCCCTGCGGCGCAGGATGGCGCCCTCGCCGCGTACAGCCTCCGAAATCAGGAACGACTTGCCCAGCGGGTGGAAAAGGGTAGTGGGGTGGAATTGCATGAATTCCATGTTGGCAACTGTTGCCCCGGCCCGGTAGGCCATCGCCACACCGTCTCCGGATGCGACGTCCGGGTTGCAGGTGTACAGATAAACCTTGCCGGCGCCGCCGCTTGCCAGCAGTGTAATCTTGGAAGAAAATGTTACGACCCTGTCCTTGTTGATGTCCAGGGCATAGGCCCCCAGGCAACGGTTCAGTTCTTCCTGGCACCGTTCGGACTGGCGACGTTCGATTTTGGCGGATGTGATCAGGTCGATGGCGATGTGGTGTTCATAAACCTGGATATTGGGGTGATTGAGCACGGCTTCCACCAGGGCTCGTTCTATCTCGCGGCCGGTGATGTCCTCTGCATGCAGGATCCGCCTGGCGCTGTGTCCGCCTTCGCGGGTCAAGTCGTATTTCTCTCCGCTGGTGGTGAATTTCACCCCCCACTCGATCAGATTACGGATGGTTTGCGGTCCTTCCTCAACTACCATCCTGACGACGTCCTCGTGGCAGATGCCTGCACCAGCCACCAGGGTGTCCTCCACATGCGCGTCAAAGGAATCTTCCGCCGAAAATACTGAAGCGATGCCTCCTTGGGCATACTTGGTTGCCGATTCGGATATGTCACGTTTTGTAACTACGGCGACGCTGCCGTGGTCGGCTGCCTGGAGGGCAAAAGAGAGGCCGGCAATGCCGCTGCCGATAACTAAAAAATCACTTTCGATACGCATAATGAAAATCCCTTCGTTGTTGTGTATACAGGATTGGCGAATTATTGTCCTGTGCGGCTGTTTTGTCAAGCGGAGAGGGGCGCTTTCATGCTTTATCGTACGTTTCGGTGCCGTTTAACATCCGTATGCGGCAATTAAGTGCGGGCGTGTTTTGATATGAATAAAAAAGTGGACGGTATACCCTCGCTTTCTCAAACAAATTGCATTCTCCGGGCACATTTAGTATAGTGCTCAACTTGAATTTTTATAACCACCGGATGCTGCAGCAGATTCTGGACGAATGTGCTGGACTGGGTTGGTACCTCCCAAGAAACTTGAAGCAAATAAAACAGGTTTTCCTGCCGGAGCCGGAGCTGGAGTATTAGATGACACAACTTGATTCGATAATTACCGCTAATAAAAACTTTGTGAAGCCGGATGCTTTTCCGCCACTTCCCAAGGCTCCGCAAAAACAGCTGGCTATTTTTACCTGCATGGACACCCGGCTGGTCGATTTTCTGGAGCCGGCCATGGGTCTTAGACGGGGTGAAGCCAAAGTTATCAAAAACGCCGGCAACACCATTGTGGATCCGATGTCCGGTGCGGTTATCCGCAGTCTGGTTGCCGGAATCTTCATGTTGGGAGTCGACGAGGTTTTTGTTATTGGTCACAGGGACTGCGGCATGGCCCAGATAGATGCCGAATCGATCAAGCGGGATATGGTCAACCGCGGCATTTGCCCTGATATCATAGATATTCATATTCCGGACCTGAAGCAGTGGTTGGGGATTTTCGCCCATCCGGTCGAAAATGTCGAAAGGGTCGTGAAGATAATCAGGCACAATCCGCTGATACCGAAAGATGTTCCGATTCACGGCCTCCTGTTTTGTCCGAATGATGGCCATCTTGATATAGTTGTGAACGGTTACACCCAGGAAAGTTTTGCAGCCGGGTTGGTTTTAGACCAGTATCATGCCACCGAAACCGGAAACTGCTGCATTTAAGATATTCGGCGTTACGACGCCGCGACTGATTATTTTTCGAGGTAACGCAGTATGTTTTTTAACGAGGAATTTGAAACACTGCCCCGACCCGCCCTGGAGGCGCTGCAGCTAAAGCGGCTTCAAAACGTTCTTGAACGGGTATTTGCCAATGTTCCATTTTACAAGTCATCCTTTGCCAAGGCCGGCATATCTCCATCAGATGTAAAATGCCTGGACGATCTGCAGCGCCTGCCTTTTACCACCAAGCAGGACATGCGCGACTCGTACCCGTACGATCTGTTTGCCGCTCCGATGGAGGAGATCGTACGTATCCACGCTTCCAGCGGTACAACCGGCAAGCCGACCGTGGTCGGCTATACCCAGAAGGATATTGCAACCTGGACCGATTTGATGGCCCGTTCATTCATGGCTGCCGGCGCCCACAAGGGCGACATCATCCATAACGCCTACGGCTATGGCCTGTTTACCGGTGGTCTGGGCGCACACTACGGTGCCGAGCGTCTGGGTGCTTCGGTTATTCCGATTTCCGGCGGCAACACAAAGCGCCAGATCATGATCATGCAGGATTTTGGTTCGACGGTTCTGACCTGTACCCCTTCATATTCGCTTTTCATGGCTGAAGAGGCCAAGGCCGAGGGGGTTGATTTCAGAAATCTGAAGCTGAGGGTCGGCATCTTTGGCGCCGAACCCTGGTCTGAGGCGATGCGGGACGAAATCGAGCAAAAGCTTAATATTTCGGCCATCGATATCTACGGTCTTTCCGAAATTATGGGTCCGGGAGTTGCGATAGAGTGCATCGAAGCCAAGAAGGGACTTCATATCTGGGAAGATCATTTCATCCCGGAAATCATCGATCCGATTACCGGGCAACGCCTTCCTGAAGGGGAATTGGGTGAACTGGTCATCACAACCATCACCAAACAGGGCATTCCACTGATCCGTTACCGTACCCGCGACATTACCCGTCTGACATACGAGCCTTGCATCTGTGGACGGACCCATGCCCGTATCGCGCGAATGAGCGGCCGTTCTGACGATATGCTGATTATTAGGGGCGTAAATGTCTTTCCATCTCAGATCGAAGCTGTCCTGGTCGGTATTGAGGGGATTGAACCGCACTACATGCTGATTGTGAATCGTCAGGGGAGCCTGGATACCTTAACGGTAGAAGTTGAAGTCAGTGAACAGCTTTTTTCGGATGAGATCAAGGTGCTGCAAGCCTTGTCACGTCGGGTAGAGAAAGAGATCAAGGATATGTTGGGAGTCACCTGTACCGCGAAACTGGTGGAGCCGAAAACAATTCAGCGCAGTGAAGGCAAAGCCAAGCGGGTTACTGATAACAGAACGCTGTAGTCCACTTCAGTGTGAGGTTTTGACCACAGGAGGTCCATCATGAAAGTCGAGCAAATATCCATCTTCATCGAAAACAAGTCCGGAAGGCTGGCGGAAATTACCCGCGTGCTGGGCGATGCCGGAATTAACATCCGGGCACTGTCACTGGCGGATACCTCCGATTTCGGTATCCTGCGGCTGATAGTCAATGATGCACAAAATGCCAAAGACGTGCTGAAGGCCAGGGGATTTACCGTCAGCATGACTGAAGTCGTGGCGGTTGAAATACCTGATACACCCGGCGGACTCTCATCGATCCTGCAGGCATTGGACAAGCAGCAGATTAATGTGGAGTACATGTATGCCTTTGTGGAACGCTGCGGAGGCAATGCGGTTATCATATTCCGTTTCGATGAAATCGATAAGGCCATTTCCGTGCTGAAAACGGAGAACTTTAAAATTCTTGAAGGTGAACGACTATACAGCATGTAGGCACCACTAAACCGGAGGTTACTATGAAAAAGCTTTTTGCAGTATGCAGCATGGTTTGTATCAGTCTCGTGTACGCAACAATGTCGTTCGCATCCGGCACGATCAAGATCGGCGGTCTCTTTTCCGTGACCGGCCCGGCATCGTTTCTGGGCGAACCCGAAAAGAAGACTCTTGAAATGCTGGTCAAAGAGGCCAATGACAAGGGCGGCATCAGCGGCGTGAAGCTGGAGGCGATCATCTACGATACGGCCGGCGATGCTACAAAAGCGGTTCAATTGGCCACCAAGCTGATCAAGGACGACAAGGTTTCAATTATCATTGGACCCAGCACAACCGGCGAGTCGATGGCGATTATTCCGGTTGTCGAAAAGGAAAAGATTCCGCTGATTTCCTGTGCGGCCGGCATCAAGATCACCGATCCGGTCAAGCAGTGGGTTTTTAAGACACCTGCTAACGATCATATCGCTGCCGAGAAGATCCTGAACTATATGGCCAAGCAGAATCAGAAGAGCATAGCGCTGATGACGGTTACCGACGGATTTGGTTCATCGGGACGCGAACAGATCAAGGCTCTCGCCAAACAGAAGGGTTTTACGATAGTTGCCGATGAAGTCTACGGTCCTAAAGATACCGACATGACCGCCCAATTAACCAAGATTCGCGGCATCAAGCCGGATGCAATCATCTGCTGGGGCACCAATCCGGGTCCGGCGGTCGTTACCAAGAACGTAAAGCAGCTTGGCATCAAGATTCCGCTTTACATGAGTCATGGTGTGGCCTCCAAAAAGTTTATCGAACTGGCGGGCGCCGATGCGGCTGAAGGTGTAATGCTGCCGGCCGGCAAGCTGGCTATTTATGATGTTCTTTCAAAAAATGACCCACAATACAAGCTGCTCAAGGATTATGACCAGGCCTACAAAAAAGCGTATGGCGTAGAGGCTTCCACCTTTGGCGGCTATGCCTATGATGCCTGGCTACTGGTTTCCTCTGCGATAAAAAAAGGAGGAACAACGCCTGACAAGATCCGCAGCGGTATTGAACAGACCCAGAAACTGGTCAGTGTTTCCGGCTTTTTTAACATGTCAGCAAAGGATCACAATGGACTAGATCTCTCGGCCTTCGAGATGGTCAAAGTCAGCAAGGGTGACTGGGCGCTTATCAAGTAACGGTTGTGTATTAAATTTATGGAGGACACTCAATGAATATCCGTTCTATTACTGTAGTGTTTGCGGCAGTCTCCTTTATATTTTCGACAAACGTATTTGCAGCCGCCCCGATTAAAATTGGTGCGCTGTTTGCCGTAACCGGGCCGGCCGCTTTTCTGGGCGAACCTGAGCGCAATTCCGCAAAGATGGTGGTGGATGAAATCAACAAGGCCGGCGGTGTCAAGGGGCACAAGCTGGAGCTGGTTTCATACGACACGACCGGTGATGCCACCAAAGCCGTGCAGCTTGCCACCAAGTTGATCAAGGATGACAAGGTTGTGGCCATTATCGGTCCCAGTACTACCGGTGAGACAATGGCAGTGATTCCTGTGGCGGAAAAGGAGCAGGTGCCGCTGATTTCCTGCTCTGCCGGAAGCAAAATCACCGATCCGGTCAAAAAGTGGGTATTCAAAACCGCCCAGAACGATTCCCTGGCCGTTGGAAAAATTTACGAATATCTGCAGAAACAGAAGCAGACCAACGTGTCGATCCTGACTGTTTCCGATGGTTTCGGAGCGTCGGGGCGTGAGCAGCTGAAGGCACAGGCAAGCAAATACGGCATCAAGATCGTCTCAGATGATACATATGGACCAAAAGATACCGACATGACCGCCCAGTTGACAAAAATCCGCGGTTCGAATGCCCAGGCCATCATCTGCTGGGGCACCAATCCCGGACCGGCTGTTATCGCTAAAAATGCCCGTCAGCTTGGTATAAAAACCCCCATGTTCATGAGCCATGGAGTATCCTCTAAGAAGTTCATCGAACTGGCCGGCGAGGCGTCTGAAGGCGTCAAACTCCCATCGGGCAAGGTAGTTGTAGCTGACCTGCTGTCGGGATCCGATCAGCAGAAAAAATCTCTGATGGCATTTGTCAAGGATTACCAGAATCATTATAAGGCCGAGGGCGACCATTTTGGCGGCCATGCCTGGGATGCTGTCATGTTGATCAAGAGTGCCGTCGAAAAAGGTGCCGACTCTCCACTGGCCATTCGTGATGCTCTGGAGAAGATCAAGGGTTTTGCCGGAATCGGCGGTACTTTCAATTATTCGCCTCAGGATCATGCCGGACTCGGTAAAGATGCTTTCGTGCTGGTAGAAGTCAAAAATAAAGATTGGATGATCGTCAAGTAATTTAATAAAGCAACTCCCTTTTCTCCACCCTTTGATAAGGTTGGAAGGGGGCCACATCCGGAATATACACATTTCCAACTGAGAGGCACGGTTCGCCGTGTCTCTCAGTTTGTCAAGCCGAGGCAAAATGCAGTTCGATCAAATCCTCCAATATGCACTTTCCGGTCTGTCGACCGGTGCAATCTATGCGCTGATCGGCATCGGTTTTTCGATCATCTATAATGCTACCGGTATCATTAATTTCGCCCAGGGTGAGTTTGTCATGTTGGGAGGCTTGTTGACTCTGACCTGTCTGGAGCTCTTCAAGCTGCCGCTCTGGGCCGCGATTCCCTGCTCGGTGGCGGTATCCACCGTGGCCGGGCTGTTGTTTGAGCGTCTGGCTATCAGACCGCTCAGGCAGCCGACACCGATCAATCTGGTGATTATCACGATTGGCGGCAGTATTCTGATTCGCGGACTGGCCATGCTGCTGTGGGGCAAGGATACTCACTCCATACAATCCTTCAGCGGAGATGACCCGATTGCAATCGGAGGCGCTACCATCCTCCCCCAGCACCTCTGGATACTTGCCATAACGGTGATCATTATCGCCATAAACAAGTATTATTTTTATCACACCATCAGCGGCAAGGCCATGCGGGCATGTTCCTACAACCGCCGTGCCGCCGGTCTGGTGGGCATTGACGTGCGACGCATGGTGCTTTTTTCATTTATGATCAGTTCTGCCATGGGAGCGGTGGCCGGAATCATTGTCGCCCCGCTGACCATGACCGCCTACGATGTCGGTGTCATGCTGGGTTTGAAAGGTTTTTGTGCCGCCATTATCGGCGGCATGAGCAGCGGAATTGCCACGGTGGTGGGTGGATTGCTGCTGGGGGTGCTGGAGTCGCTGGGGGCCGGGTTGATTTCATCCGGCTATAAAGACGCCATCGCCTTTATAATTTTGCTGCTGATACTGTTCCTCCGTCCACAGGGACTATTCGGCAAGGCCGATTCGGAGCGGGTCTGATATCATGAAGCGTGAAATGTTAAAGTTTGCTGCCTTTACTGTCTTTGTTCTTCTGGTTCCGTTGCTGTTCAAGGGCGGTTATCTGATGAACGTACTGGTTTTCGTCGGTATCAACACGATGCTGGCGATTGCACTCAACCTGTTGTTAGGCTATGCCGGGCAAATATCACTGGGGCATGCCGGTTTCTTCGGGCTGGGAGCTTATCTGTCCGGTATTCTGACCACTACGTGCGGCTGGAATCCCTGGCAAGCCATGCCGGTGGCGGCGATTGTAGTCGGATGTCTGGCTGGACTGATCGGTTTTCCGATTCTCAAACTCAAAGGGCATTATCTGGCGATGGCCACATTGGGTCTCGGTATTATCATCTACATTGTTTTTAATGAGACAGTTGACCTGACCGGAGGCCCATCAGGGCTTTCCGGTATTCCCAATCTGGTGCTGGGCGGAATCACATTCGATTCCGATGTGAAGAATTATTATCTGATCTGGTCTTTCACGCTGGCAGTGGTTCTGTTCTCCATAAATCTGGCCAACTCCCGTGTAGGACGCGCTCTGAGGGCGGTGCATGATTCCGAAGTAGCTGCAAGGGTTGTGGGTGTCAATTCCCGTCTGCTCAAGGTACAGATATTCACCATGTCGGCGGTTATATCATCGCTGGCGGGCAGTTTGTATGCCCACACCATGACCTTTGTGTCTCCGGCTTCATTCGGTTTCAACTTTTCGGTGGAATTGTTGACGATGGTCGTGATCGGCGGTCTGGGCAGCATATACGGCTCGTTTCTGGGGGCCGCCCTGCTGACGCTATTGCCGGAATTCCTTCGGGCTGCTCATGATTATGACATTGTTATCTACGGCGGCCTGCTGATGATGATGGTCATGTTCATGCCTGGCGGATTGGTACGAGAGATTCCTGAACTGTTCCGTAAGATATTCAAGCATAAGGGAGCCGCCGGTCATGCTTGAAGTTTCCGGAATTACACAGATATTTGGTGGTGTTACCGCTCTTGACGATGTCTCGTTCCGAATCAACCGTGGTGATATTACCGGTGTAATCGGTCCCAATGGTGCCGGCAAGACGACGCTATTCAACATTATCACCGGAATATATACCCAGACTTCGGGCAAGGTTCTATTGGAGAACAAAGATGTCTCGGGTTTGCCGCCGGAGCGCCTGGCCCGGCTTGCCATGGTACGCACCTTCCAGAATATTGAGCTGTTCGGCGGCATGACGGTTCATGAAAACGTCATGGTCGGCATGCATACCAACAGTTCCAGCGGGCTTTTGGCCTGCGCACTCAAGATGCCCTGGAGCATTCTTGAAGAACGCCGCATCCGCGAAGCCTCGATGAAGTGGCTGGAATTCACTGGAATTACTGACCTGGCGGACGTAACGGCCGGCAATCTTTCCTTCGGCAAGGGCCGACTGCTGGAAATCGCCAGGGCGCTATCGGTGGAGCCTCGCATTATTCTGATGGACGAACCGGCCGCCGGCCTGAACAGTCAGGAAACCCTCGGACTGGCTCGGCTCATCAAGCGGATTCGGGATCTGGGGATTACAGTCGTGCTGGTGGAGCATGACATGGAGCTGGTCATGGATATCTGTGACCGGATAGTCGTGCTGAATCTGGGAAAGAAGCTGGCTGAAGGAACGCCGCGCGAAATTCAGGACAATCCGGAGGTTATTGCAGCCTATCTGGGAGATGACGACTGATGCTGCGACTGAAAAACATCAATACCTATTACGGCAAGGTCCACGCCCTGAAGAATATATCGCTGCATCTGGGTGAGGGGGAGATTGTTACCCTGATCGGCGCCAATGGCGCGGGAAAGACCACCATCCTCAACTCCATTTCCGGTGTGACTCCCGCTTCCGGCGGTGAAATTCTGTTCGGCAAAGAGCCGGTTACGGCTTTGCAGCCGGACAGAATTGTGAAACTGGGGATTTCCCAGGTGCCGGAGGGACGGCAGGTTTTTAAACCGCTTTCGGTTGATGACAACCTGGAACTGGGCGCTTACCTGCGTTACCGCAGTCGCGAGGGGAAAACCTCCATACGCAAGGATATGGATCAGATCTTCAGCCTGTTTCCGCGTCTCAAAGAGCGCCGAAAACAGCTGGCAGGCACCATGTCGGGAGGTGAACAGCAGATGCTGGCCATCGGACGGGCCCTGATGGCCAATCCGAAACTGCTGCTGCTGGACGAACCTTCCATGGGGTTGGCCCCGCTGGTTGTGCAGGAGATTTTTCGTGTGCTGGAGCGTTTACGCCAGGAAAACGGCACCACCATCCTGCTGGTGGAGCAGAATGCCAAGGCGGCCCTGAAGCTGGCCGACCGCGGATATGTACTGGAAACCGGCAAGGTTATTCTGGAAGGGGCTGCTGATGAACTTTTGGAGAATGCCGAAGTCAAACGCGCCTATCTGGGCAAGGATAAGAAAGAAATGTGGGAGCGATAGCAGCCGCAGCTGAAATAGTTTTACCGCAATTCTAATAACAACGGGCAGCAACAATCGAAAGGAAGTAAATTAAATGCGTTTTCCGATGCGTCTCAACTATGATCTGACAAAATACATTGTCAGCAACAAGCTCAACAAAGTCGAAAAGTATCCGCTGGTGCTGATGCTGGAGCCGACCCACCTTTGCAATCTGGCCTGCTCCGGCTGCGGTCGTATCCGTGAGTATGCCGACACCATTCAGGAGATGATGAGTCTTGAGGATTGTCTTAAGTCGGTGGATGAATGTCCGGCGCCGGTCGTCACGATCACCGGCGGAGAGCCGTTCCTGTATCCTCACATCTATGAACTTATCAAGCAGGTTCTCAATAGAGGCAAGCATATCTATCTTTGCACCAACGGCATACTGCTGGAAAAAGCCCTCGATTTCATGACGCCCCATCCCAATTTCACGATCAATGTCCATATGGATGGACTGGAAGAAACCCACGACCGGATTCTGGAACGCAAGGGCGCCTTCAAGATTGGAATGGAAGCTATCAAAAAGGCAAAAAAATTGGGTTTCAGGGTCTGCACCAACACCACCATCTTCAATGAAACCGACCTGGTCGAGATCGAGATGCTGTTCACCCATCTGGAAGAGATTGGCGTAGACGGACTGTTGGTCGCTCCCGGTTTCGGCTATGAGGCCGTTGGCGAGAAGCTGTTCCTGGAGCGTCGCGATATCGAGCGGAAATTTGCCGATGTCTACGAGATGAGCAAAAAACACCGCTTCTTCTCGACTCCGATGTATCTGCGTTTTCTCAAAGGCGAAAAGAAACTGCAATGCACACCGTGGGGCAACCCGACCCGCAATCCGCGCGGATGGAAAGCCCCCTGTTATCTGATCACCGACGACCACTATTCGTCATTCAAGGAGATGATGGAAAAAACCGACTGGGACAAGTACGGGGTGGGCAAAGATCCTCGTTGCGCCCAGTGCATGATGCACTGCGGCTTTGAACCGACTGTCGTCAACGAGATCGGCAAAAGCTGGAAGGATATTCTTGAAATGATGATCTGGAACATGACCTGATATTTCAAAGACATGTGATTTGTTAATAGAGACCTGCTGATCTTTGAAACAGATCCAGCGGGTCTCTTGCTATAAGAACGCAAATTCAAAATGTGTGAAGGAGAGGTTTACGATGCCGGAGAACCTGTTGATACCATCTGTAGATTTGAGAATCGGCTCTTTGGAGGAATACAATCGGCAGCAGAAACAAAAAGCCGGATCGAACCATCACAAACCTAAACCACGTCCATGTCTGTCCATATCGCGGGAGTACGGCTGTGAAGGCTATCCGGTTGCTGAACTGCTGCGCGAGATGATGATCGATAAGACCGGAGAGGAGTGGGTGCTGATAGATAAGGCCGTTCTTGAAGAGGTGGCCCGTCGGCATAACATCTCAGAAGAGATACTGAAGGGGCTTGGGGAGAAAAACCGCGTCCTGAATGAGGTGCTTGCCACTTTCTCCCCGCGCTGGAAAAGTGATCAGGATTATTTTCGCCTGTTGTGCCGGCATGTTGTTTCCCTGGCGGAGCAGGGCAATGTCATTATCGTAGAGTTGGGTGGCGCAATTATCACTCGTCATTTTGAGAACGCCCATCATTACAGGCTGTATGCCTCGCACTCCTTTAAGGTCGGCGCCATATCCCGCAGGCTGGGTATTGCTGTTGATCAAGCAGAAAAAATCGTTGAGAAGCAGCAGCGCTTGCGTGATCACTTTACCAAAGACTTTCTCGGCCAGGATGACCACGATTCAAGTCATTACGACCTGCTTTTCAACAACGACCGGAACTCACCGGAGAAGATCGCCATGACGATTGCAGACCATGTGCTGATGGATTTAAACTAAATCAGGGGTGGCATGTTTTATTGCCACCCCTGATTTATCCCGCTATCTGCGCAGCTGCTATCTCTCCCGACGCTCGCCTTTGTCCCCGCGCCCTTTTTCTCTCAGATCCGGCTGCTCGCGACTTTCCTCAGGAGTGGTGACTCTCCAGATCTTTTTCTGTTTCAACTCTCTGGGTTGCGATTCCCGCCTGGTTCTTTCAGCCTGTTTAGGAACCGAGCCGGCAGGTGCTGTATTTGCCGGCTGAGATGCGTCTTTTTGCCTGCGTTCCCCACGAGGTTGATTTGGTGATGGAGAAGGCTGGCCTGCTGATGGGGCTGGCGTCCGTTGCGGTTGTCCGTTTTGTTGTTGGACCGGTGCGGGAGCCGATGGTACAGGTATAGGCTGGGGGGCGGCCTGTGGTGCCGCTGAAGGCCGTCGCCGTTCATCACGCTGCTGTTGCGTGCCGTTAGGCTGAACAATTCGATTCGATTGGTTTTCCGACGGCGCCGCAGTCGTCGGCGGTGCGGTTTGTATTATCCTTGTTCGGGGCTGCTGTGTTGTCGGGACTGCGGGTGACGTTTGCTGCTGTCCCCGTCGCGAATCTGCTTCAGGAGTCACGCGCGGGAAACGCTGGCGCAATTCACGGCTGTCTCGATGCTCGATCCGGGGAGGGGCCACTCTGGGAGGAGTCTGCCTTACAATCGGCATGCGTGTTTCGCGCAACGGCTGGATACGCGGGCTGCCGACCGAAACCGAAACTGTTACTGATGCGTTACCTGAAGATGGTTGTGAAACAACCCTTCCCCTTAAAAAATCATTTTGCGGCAGGACCGTCATTCCGCCGCGAACCTGCCGGTTTCTATAGACTATGTTTCTGGTATCCACGTTGGTCGTGATAATGTTGACACTGTTGCGGCCATAGTGGCGCCGACCATAAAATGTTTCACCGGGCGCCAGAGGAGTCCAGCCGATGTGACTGCCGGTGCGATACCATCCTACATAGCCCGGTCCCCAGTAGACATCTCCCCGGACTGGAGGCACCCAGCACCAGCCCAAGCCGCTGACGACCGCCCAGCGGCCGAAGTGGTAGGGAACCCATCCCCAGTTTTCGTACGAAATCCAGACATAGTCACTTCCTTTCCAGATCCAGCGGCCGCTGCGATAAGGCGCCCAGTCATCGGAGAGAATCACGGTCGGACGCCAGACCATTCCGTATTCCGGTACGCGTACCCATCTGCCGTTCAAGTCCATCTCGGCCGAATAACCCCGCAGCTCGTCAGGCAGAGGTGAGTCACCCTTCGCCGAACGCGATTGTTCCCTGTCCCTGTCCATATTCCAGCTTTCCCAGCTGTCAGGCGGATTGAGCGAAAGTAGTGCGCTATGATCTTCCTCCAGCGCTATGTGTTCGCCGGCACGCACTTTTGTGCGGTTGCCGTTACCTTCCACATAGGCCGATCCCTTGAAAATGGAAACATCCTCCTGGTTGTTAGGCAGTATATCAATCCGCAGTCTTGTGCGTGCGGCCGGAAGCACGGTGGTGTCGTCGGCGTCGATCTGGAGTGTGTTGCCGCTGCTGGTCTGGGCCGTCCTGACATAAGCCCTGCCGGTTGCCAGATACAGATGTGTGAACCCTTCTTCGTTGGCCAGCATATCCAGTTGTGACCCTTCATCAATGCGTAAAATGCTGCCGTCGGCAAGCTGAATCTCGGCTTTTGAATTGTCCGGGCACCAGATAGCATCTCCCTCGTCAAGCGGGGTGTTGATCGAGGCCGGCAGCCATTCATCGGAATCGGGCGTGCGGAACAGAACGTCTCCATCCATCATTCTTATTCTGGCCGGTCCGATGACGGCTGCCGTTGAAATTGTCGGAACTATCAGCAGCAGTAACAGGCAAGTCCATAATATTCGTTTCACGTTCAGCCTCCCTCAGAGATCCGTGTTATTTTGTATCTTTCATGGGTGCAACGCAAAGAGTGTGCCGTTACCAATCCGTTTGAAAACAGCAGATTGCCGGTATCATTTTCAAAGTCATGCCTCATTTAAGGTGCTGCATTCGCTATTTGAAGTTGTCGATGATCCAGCGTGCGATGCTCCGTGGAGGGGGCAGGGCGGGGAGGGCGTCTAGCGGAAACCATCGGGCGTCTTCCAGCTCGTCGGTTGCAACAGTGATTTCACCGGAGGCATAATCGGCCACAAATCCGGCCATCAACTGGGCCGGAAAGGGCCAGTTCTGGCTGCCGACATAGCGGACATTGCAGATCTCAATGCCGGTTTCCTCGCGTACTTCGCGCATGGCGCATTCTTCCAGTGATTCGCCAAAGTCGAGGTAGCCGGCCACCAGGCCGTACCTTCCGGGTGCCCATTCCGCTTTGCGTGCCATAAGAAGCTGATCTCCGCGTTTGACCAGTATGATCGCGCAGGGATGAATATGGGGAAAATGACTGTATTTGCAGGATCTGCAGATTTTGCCCCAGCTGTTGGCGAGACGCTCCGTTTCTGCTCCGCAGCGTGGACAGTGGCGGCTTTGCCGTTCCCAGTACAGGATCTGCCTGGCAAGTCCTGTCAGGGTCAGGGTCTGGATATCAAGGACTTCGCCGGACGCGTTGAAGGGCTCGGTCACGAATGGCTGCTGCAGTTGCAGGCTGCCGCTGACTGCCAATGCGTACATGGGTTTACCGTGCCATGTGCCGATCAAAAGCGGCGTATGATGGTGTGTCAGCCATTCCGGAAGCGGGCCGAAGGGCAGTTCCGGTCCGGAACTGCCTTCCACAATCACAGCGTTGTTGCCCTGGATGATGGCCCAGAAGCAATCATCGCCTGGCGAGCTGTCGTCATGAGTAAGGAATTTAAAGTCATTGGATATGGATGAATAGTTGAAAGGAAGGTTTATTGCTTCAGGATAAGGAGATCTGTTCTCCTGAAGCTTCATTTCGCCGGCAATCTGCTCTCTAACCGCGGCCTGTTGGGCAAGTCCCTTGCATTTCGGCCATAGATCGTTTGTCATGTGCATTCTCATTTCGTCAGATAATATTCTTATACCAAGTCGCAATCAAACGATTACGTCGTTGGCTTCGTCGGTGTCTCTTCAACGTACACCCTCTCTCTATCTCTCTCCCTGAGGGAGAGAGTACACTGTTTACCCTCTCCCTCAGGGAGAGGGTGGCCAAAGGCCGGGTGAGGGCCTTTGTCACCACTCTCCTCGCCGCCTTGTACTCATTTTGACTGCACCTTGGTATTACATGTTTTAATCGTATCGTTTCGTAATGTCAATGTACAGCCCGGACTTGACTCGCTGGCGATTAACTAACATAATGCGTCCATGTTTTCCGCCAATTTATCCGCTAGATTCTTGATCGTTACCGCCCTCCGTATCTGCCTGGCATTGATGCTGCTTTGGTATCTGATTTGCTCTCTTTCTCCACCCGGCAACGGTTCTGTTGTGCGTGATGTTTCGTTTCCGCCCGGGAGCGGGATCCGCAAACTGGCTGATGAACTCAAAACGGGCGGCATTATCCGCAGTTCATGGCATTTTGTGCTGCTGACCCGCCTGAAGGGTCAGGCACATAAATTAAAGGCCGGAGAGTATCGTTTCAATGACGGAATGGTTCCGTCGCAGATTCTGAATAAACTTGCTGCAGGCGATGTTGATTATCGTAAATTTTCTCTGCCGGAAGGTTATTCGATCTATCAGGCGGCGGAGCTGCTGGAGCAGAAGGGATACTTCAAGAAAGATCAGTTTCTGGAAAAATGCCGTGATGCGGCACTGCTCTCACGCCTGGGGGGAAACCTGCAAAGTGCGGAAGGGTATCTTTATCCGGCCACCTACAATCTGTCGCGAAGCGGAAGCGAAGAACAGCTGATTGCCCAGATGGTGGCCCAGTTTGAAAAGAAGTATGCAGCATTGTCCAAAGGCGGCGGGGCAGCTGCCGGAATGTCGCGACATGAGATTGTCACACTGGCATCGGTTATCGAAAAAGAGGCTGTCTCTCCGGAGGAAAAACCGCTGATTTCGTCGGTATTCCATAACCGCCTGCGGATCGGAATGCCGTTGCAGAGCGATCCGACGGCGGTATATGGTGTCCGGGCCTTTTCAGGAAAAGTCACAAAGGCCGATATTCAACACATTTCACCTTACAATACCTATCTCAACAAGGGGCTGCCTGCCGGGCCGATCGGCAATCCGGGTAGCGACGCAATCCAGGCAGCCCTGAACCCGCCCCGCACCGATTACCTTTATTTTGTTGCCCGCCAGGACGGCACTCACCAGTTCTCACGCACACTGGATGAACACAACCGGGCTGTCGAACGCTATCTTAGGCGCTGAAGCCGGGGATTAGCCGGCGGCTGGAACAATATCGATCACGGTGACTTCCGGTTTTGCGAACAGACGCATCGGAGGTCCCCAGGTTCCGGTTCCGCGTGATACATGGATGCGCGAACCGGCGCCGGTAGTGGTTGTACCGCAGGGGATCGGGTGTTTCAGTTTTACGATGAAATTGAATGGAAACAGCTGTCCTTTATGGACGTGCCCCGAAAGCTGCAGATCAAAGCGCCCGTCGCTTTCGGCTGGAATTAATGGCCGGTGTTTGAGCAGCAGATGAAAAGAACTTTTGGGAACGGTTTCAAGCAGTTTTTTTTCCGGAATTCGAGTTCCTGCGATTTCCGATCTTACCGCCGGGTCGTCAACACCGGTAATCGTGATGCCGTTGGTTATCTGTATGGATTGATTGCGAAGAACGGTGAAACCTGCGGAACGGCTGAAGGCGATCGCCTGCTGCAGGCCGGCATAGGCTTCATGGTTGCCGGTTACGGCAAATTTTCCGGAAGGAGCCGGTACCGATGACAGCATTGCGGCAATTCTGAGATGATGCGGCAAATCCGCTTCCGTTGAAAGACGTCCGTCCACCAGGTCACCGGTCGAAACCAAAATATCCGGCTGCGCCTCGCGGACGACTTTCAGAATACGTTCCAACCGTTTTTCCCGGAGTAAAAGTCCGATGTGTATATCGGAAACCTGTACGATTCTGACTTTCGAAATGCCTGCCGGAAGCTTGTTCGATCTGATAGTTACGTGATCAGTTTGAATCCAGTTTGCCTCAAAGCAGGCATATATGCTCGCAGCTACGGCGGTCAACAATGCCATTTTGCAGGTGCTTGCAGCGGACAGGAATCCATCGCTTGAGAAAGCATAAGTCCTGTTTGATAGCCAGTTTACAATACAAACCGTCTCCATCAGCAGAAGCATCGAAACGAACAGAAACAAGAACCCCATCCAGATATAGCCGGGCCAGGCTATTAACATAGCTGCCCGATCCATCTCATTCCGCTCAAAAAAACGCACCAGTAGCGGGGCTACAGTCATCAGCAGCATCCATGCCGCCAATAGTCCCGTAGTTACGGAACCTGGAGAAAATGCTGTTCTCACCCTGATGAATGCATAAGCATGCATCCCGCCGTACAGTGAGAGGAATGTTATCAGGAAGAAGGGCATGCCGCGTGCTCTTTGACACCGCCAAAAGTCAGGCGATGGATCGGTGAGGGGCCCAGATGTCGAATAGCTTCCATATGCAGGGCACTGCCGTACCCCTTATGACCGGCAAATCCATAACCAGGGTAAAGCAGGTCCATCTCCATCATCAGCCTATCTCTGGTTACCTTGGCAATGATGGAGGCAGCCGCGATCGAAAGGCTGAGTGAATCACCCTTCTTGACGGTTTTCTGTGTAATTGCGGTATTGATTGGTGTGATGCCGTCAATCAGCAGATAATCGGGCTGCGGCGTCAGCTGTTCGACCGCATTCAGCATGGCCAGGCGGGTGGCCTGCAGGATGTTGATGCTGTCAATAACCCCCGGTTCGACTACTCCAATCCCGATCGAAAGTGCTTTGGCTGAGATTACCTCAAACAGAATCTCGCGCTTGTGTGGTGAGAGTTTCTTTGAATCGTCGATGCCGGGAATATGCAGACCTTTGGGAAGTATTACCGCAGCTGCCATGACCGGTCCGGCCAGCGGTCCCCGCCCGACTTCGTCAACCCCGGCAATGCTCTGGAAACCCTGGGCGTATGCAATTTTTTCAAAGGCAAGAGTATCTGGTGGCAGATGGGCAAAAAGGTTATCCTGTTGTGTCATGGTATATCCGATCACGAAAAAAAAGCCCCGCATCAGCGGGGCTTTGTGAATTACTTTGCAACAGGAACGTATTTCTTCTCGCGAATCCTGGCAGCCTTGCCGCGCAGTTTGCGCAGGTAGTAAAGCTTGGCGCGACGAACATGGCCGCGAACCATGACTTCGATGTTTTCGATGCTGGGTGAATGAAGCGGGAACATTCTCTCTACGCCGATACCATTGGAAATTTTACGGACGGTGAAAGTTTCGCGAACACCACCCTTCTGACGTGCTATTACAACACCCTGATAGGCCTGGATACGCTGCTTGTCGCCCTCAACAATCTTGACATGAACCTTTACGGTATCTCCAACCTTGAAAGGGACGATGTTCTTTTTCATTTGCTCAAATTCTAAATAATCGATGGTATTCATTGCTTGCCTTCCTCCTGTATAATGCTACACGTTTTAGTTTATCTGCCTTCGTTTATAGTGTGCCTCTCAGCCTGTCGAGCATGATTGCAGCTGCCGAGCGGACTGAAAGATGGTTATATGAACCGTTTCCTGCGATTGGTTGCAAAATATAGTCGGCTTTCTCAAAGCACTCTTCCGTAAGTCCCCAGCCTGTCCCCAACAGCAGAAGATAGGGTTGATCCAGTTCTTCCAGGTGTTGTCTGAAAACCGCCAGTGAAATCGAGCCTGGCCGCTGTGCTGCTCCGGTAATGGCAATCTTGACCGGCTTTGCAAAACCGCGTTGAAAATCCTCTGTCGCGGATTGAAGCGTCGGGCACACGCGAACAATTTCCAAAGCGTTGCGGCGGTCAGGGTTGTAATCGGCTCCCCATCCGTTCTGCCAGTGTCCGCTGATCCGTTCGGCAAGACGGCGCTGCTCTTCGGAAGGGGTCACAATGTAGAATCTTTCGAGACCGAATGTTCTTGATGAGCGCGCTATATCATGCTGGTCAAGGTTAGTCAGAGCCGTAGTCACAACTTCTTTATGCTTGTTGTAGACCGGATAGTGCAAAAGCGCTATGGCCAAATTATTACACACCAGCGGGATCCTCCTGCGCGATCTCTCTAAGCATCTGCAAGTCTTCCCTGGTCAGAGCAACTTCTGAAAGCAGGTCCGGCCGAAGATGGCGGGTCTTGCGTAACGATTCCTTGCGCCGCCATTTTCTGATCAGTTCGTGATTGCCGGAGAGCAGTGCTTCCGGAACATCGACCCCCTTGAAAACAGGCGGACGCGTATATTGCGGGTACTCCAGCAATCCATTGCCAAATGAATCGTGGTCGGCTGATTCTCCGCATCCCAGCACACCCGGTATCAGTCTGGTTGTGGCGTCCACAATCGCCATGGCTGCGATTTCTCCGCCTGACAGTACAAAGTCGCCAAGAGAAATATCGTCTTCTGCGTATAGAGTACGGATTCTCTCGTCGATTCCTTCGTACCGGCCGCAAACTATGATCAGGCCATCCTTTTGTGCCAGTCCCGCAGCAACTTTATGGGTCAGCGGGCGCCCTTGAGGAGATGTCAGTACAACCATGGAATTAGGTTGATGCGCCTTAACCGCCTCAATACAGGCTGCCAGCGGTTCAGCCTTCATCACCATTCCGGCTCCGCCGCCATAGGGAGAATCATCGGCGGTCTGATGACGATCCGTGGCGTAATCGCGGATATTGTGCAACGAAATGTCAATGAGCTGTTTTTCTCTGGCCCTCTTTATGATGCTCTCATCAAAAGGGCCGCTGAACATCCCTGTAAAGAGGGTTAATATGTCGAATTTCATAGATCCAGCAAGCCGTCCAGTGGCGTAATAACCATTTTATTTCCTGAAATGTCGACCTTGGAAATCACATCGGCAATCGCCGGAATCAGATATTCCTTGTCACCATTACGTACCACATAGATATCACTGCTTCCGGTTTCAAAAATATCGGCTATCCGTCCGAGTTCAACGCCTTGATCGGTTACGACGGTAAGGCCGATCAGGTCGCGCCAATAATACTCATCCTCAGCCGGTTCAGGCAGCTGGCTTCGCTTCAGGCAGAGTTCGCTTCCCACCAACGACAGTACCTGATTAATATCATTAAAGTCGCGCAGTGAAAGAATAAAACCGCCGGCATGGGGAGCAACACCGCCAATACCGAACTCCTGCAGCATACCATTTTTCCCTTTCAGGAAAACGGTTCCGGAATATTGCAAGCTTTCAATATTTCCCGAATAGGAAAATACTTTCAAATGTCCCTTGATTCCGTGAGTACCGCTGATTTTGGCGACTGGAATCAATTCATCCTGATTAATCATTTATTCAACAATCTTGAGAATCGCCTTCTTGTTGTCCTTGGTGGACACTGCATTAAGGATAGTTCGTATCGCCTTGGCGGTTCGTCCTTCCTTGCCGATAATACGTCCCATGTCTTCCTTGGCTACGGTCAGTTTGATGACCAGAGTTTCCTCTTCTGTCTCCTCAGTGGCATTTACTTGGGCCGGATCATCTACCAGTGCCTTTGCGATGGTTTCAACAAGTGTCTTCATGGCGGTATCCTCTGCTCATATTGAATGACCGGCGGACCGGGGGATCTGGATACTTTATGCGGCCGGTGCTGCCACCTTGTCAAGCAGACCTGCATTCTTCAGGATCTGGCGAACTGTATCGGTGGGCAGAGCGCCCTTGTCAAGCCAGGCCTGAGCTTTTTCGTTGTTCAGTTTTACTACAGCCGGATTCTTGGTCGGGTCATATGTGCCGACATTCTCGATAAAACGGCCATCTCTGCGGCAACGCTCGTCAGCAACTACAATCTGATAAAAAGGTCTTTTTTTAGCACCTGCGCGAGCAAGCCTGATTTTTGTTGCCATTTGTAATTCCTCCTGATTTTTCCTTCTGCGATGTTGGTATAAACCGTAGTGCGGTTTTGTTTGTCAGCCGAACGGCATCATTCCCTTGCCGAGGCCACCCAGGCCTTTCATAAGTCCTTTGGGGCCCAGTTTCTGGAGTTGCTTGATCATCTTCTGTGCTTCCGTGAATCTTTTCAGTAACTGGTTGACTTCCTGCACGGTCGTACCGCTTCCCTTGGCTATGCGAAGACGGCGGCTGCCGTTGATGATGCCGTGATTGGAACGCTCGCCGGGAGTCATGGAGCGGATGATCGCCTCAATCCGCTTTATTTCATTCTCACTGGGCTGGGCTCCCTTCATCTGCTTCATCATCTTGCCCATGCCGGGGATCATGCCCATGATCGATTCCATCGATCCCAATTTCTTGATCTGCTGCATCTGAGCCAGAAAATCTTCCAGATCAAACTGGTTCTTCTTCATCTTCTTCTGAAGGTCAGCAGTTTCCTTTTCATCAAAAACGGCCTGGGCTTTTTCCACCAGGGTGAGAACATCGCCCATGCCGAGTATGCGCGAAACGAGACGATCGGCGTGGAAAACCTCAAGGGCATCCAGCTTTTCTCCCAGTCCGACGAACTTTACCGGCTTGCCGATGACCGCCTTGATCGACAGGGCGGCTCCACCTTTTGCGTCACCATCCAGTTTGGACAGGACAACGCCGCTGATCTCCAGGCGATCATTGAATCCGCCGGCAACATTGACCGCTTCCTGGCCGGTCATGGCGTCGGCTACAAACAGAATTTCACGCGGCTGAACGGCGGTCTTGATTTCAGCCAGTTCGTTCATCAGGAAGTCGTCGATCTGATGACGTCCGGCGGTGTCGAGTATGACCGTGTCATAGCCGTTCAATTCGGCGAACCGCATGGCGCTGCTGCAGATGTCCACCGGTTTCTGATCGGCCGAGGAATTGAATACCTCAAGACCGAGTTGGCGACCGACAGTTTTGAGCTGTTCAATGGCCGCCGGACGATAAACGTCAGCCGGAACAAGCAGCGGACGCCGTTTCTGCTTTTTGAGCAGATTGCCCAGCTTGCCGCAGGTGGTTGTCTTGCCGGCTCCCTGCAGGCCGACCATCATGATCGCCACCGGAGGTTTTGCTGCCAGGTCGAGGGAGTTGTCCTCGCCGCCACCCATGACCGAAACCAGTTCGTCATGGACGATCCTGATTATCTGCTGGCCGGGCGAAAGACTGGTCAGCACCTCGGTGCCGATCGCTTTAGTACGTACGTTCTCAACGAAATCTTTGACAACCTTGAAGTTAACGTCAGCTTCAAGGAGCGCCAGGCGAACTTCACGCAACGCTTCCTTGATGTTGTCCTCGGTCATTACTCCAAGACCGCGAAGCTTTTTAAAGGCTGATTCCAGCTTGTCGGATAGGCTGTCAAACATCGTGGATATTTCTGTCCCTGCTCAAGATATGTCCCAAAAGGGGATCACTATAAAGGCTTGTAACGATGACTGTCAAGAACTATTTGTTCAGATTCAACGATTTGTGATGTATTAACCACGTTTTGCCACAACAGCAAAACAGTTATAAAAACAAAGGACTTACACTTTTTGTACATAGTATGTAAGCCGCTAACCTTTAATCAGAATTTACCAGATTTTTTAATTGCAATCGTACCTAATTCGTACCTAAAATAGCACTGTCATCGAAAACTAACAGTTCTTGAAGACTATATATCACACGAGACCTGGTGTTCTAATACTAATAATATACTCGTGTGGAAATGTATTTATATATAAATAACAGTGCGTTATGGGATTGTTTGTTGAAAAACGGCTTTTGATTGAGTCGTGAAAAAAGTGTATGTACTGTCTTTTTATGTGTTCCATGTGTTCTGGTGTTTCGATCAATACAAGTCATTGATAAATATATGTAATATTGGAACACATATTGATTTAAATTGGAACATATGATTTTTACGTGTTCCAGTAAATACTTTCCCTGTTGTTCCTGGTCTTATCTGGATTGCTTTCGCCGGTCGCTCGTCGAGCATCCGGTGCTTTTGCCGGGATTGCGTCACCGGCACGGCCTGAGTTGTGAGTTGGTAACAGAGATATAACGAAAGGTGTCACCATGCCAAAATTGAAGTTTACAAAAACAAATATTGATAAAATTGCTTTACCGAAAACAGGACAGGTCGACTATTTCGATACTGACACGCCCGGTCTCGGTCTGCGCGTTGGTGCACGGGTAAAGACCTTTTTTGTCAAGGCAGACGTGAAAGACCCAAAGACAAAAAGCGGTTACAGGACTGTGAGAAAGTCCCTCGGCAGATATGGGGAAATAACACTTGAATATGCCAGAAAGATGATGAACGGCCATGACGATATAACAGCCGGGTTTGTACTTGGGGAACGCCTCCAACTGAAGAGAGGTGCGGCAGCACATACCGGCGCAAAAATTACGCTTGATAAGATGATAAATACTTATCTTGAAGAAAAGCGTACCCGTGACGGCAAACCGTTGAAGCCGTCGACGGTCGTTTCATACGGGCAAATATTGAAATATCATTTTCAGGAGTGGTTGGGCGTGCCGATTGTTGAGCTGTGTAAGTCTTTGTATCCGGATGTCGTAATAGAACGATACAAGCTGTCTGAAAAAAACCACGGCGCTTATGGAGCGCGGAACGCTTTCGTGATGTTGTCGGCGGTCATTAATTACGCACGGATAAAGTATCCAGCCGAAATACTTGTGAATCCGTTGCAGGTTTTGACGCTTGGTAACCATATCAGGAAAATAGGCGCGAGAAGCGATCGATTGGAGGGAAAAGATTTTCAGATATTTTATCAGGGAATAACCACAGCTGATGAAGTACACCGTGATTGCCTGCTTTTTTGCCTGTATCAGGGGTTGCGAAGCGAAGAAGCTGCTTCTCTAAAATGGGAATATGTCAGTACTGAAAATAAAATTTTGACGATACCCGACACAAAGAACCGACAGACGTTGTGTTCCCGTTGTGCCGTCAGGCCGTCGCGATCCTGAAGCGGAGAGAAGCGGATAACCCTGAAAATGTCCCGTATGTTTTCCCGACACTTGCCGCAGACGGCAACGAAGCCGGTAGCAAGAGTAGAAAATTCGTACGCCTCCTGGCCTCAAGCTTACTATCCACGGATTACGCCGTACGTATATTACGACCGGTCGCAGGTTGAAACGCTTTGAGGACACCGAGCGCTTGACCAACCATATTGACGGTACTGTGACTGGCAAGCATTATGATGGAACCGGCGTTGAAGATTTACGCGAGACATGCCAGATGATATCAAACGAGATTGAGCGGCTTATGCTGCATGGTGTGGGGGCGAAGGTGATCCAATATCCAGCGTCGGGAAATGCTGTATGAAGGAATAAGGAAAAAACTGATTGAATGTAATGTTATATGTGATACTATAGGGCCATGACAGCTGCAGACAAGACACTTGAACGAATGCGGAATAACCCCCGTGACTGGCGCATTGACGATCTGCTTACCGTGGCCGAGCGTCACGGTATTGAGGTCAGGAATCACGGCGGAAGTCACCATGTGTTTTCAGCGTCAAGCATTGTCGAGAGTCTTTGTGTTCCGGCACACCGTCCAGTCAAGCCGGTTTATGTTAAACGGTTTGTTGCAATGATCGACACGATCAAGGAGAAAGCGCCATGAGCGTAAAGAGAATCAAGCCAGTAACGCCGCCTTATCCTTTCGAGGCTTACGGCCATATCATAGCGCCACTTTCTGAAGATGATGGGGGCGGTTATATGATTATGTTTCCGGATCTTCCAGGTTGCATATCGGACGGTGAAACGATGGATGAGGTTCTTGTCAATGGCCGGGATGCTTTCAATAGCTGGATAGCTGCACAGGTGGATATGAAAAGACAAATACCAGCGCCGTCCCATTACGATGAAGAGGGTAAACCGGTTAAGTTCGTTCAGCGTCTTCCGAGGTCGCTTCACGCTTCACTACAGGCCCGTGCGAGAGCTGAGGGTGTAAGTCTCAATACTCTTGTGCTTACGCTTATTGCTGAGGGGCTTGGAAGGCATGAGGGTAATAAACAGGTCGAACTGGAAAAACAGGCGGCATAGCGGCTGTGCTGATCTTGCCCGGATTCTTCCACTTGGTTTCTTATTGTTTTTAAAGCCGTATTACCCGAGCTGTAGTAAAGACTGTTTCAACAATCGCCAGCATATTGGTTGTGGCTCCAGAGCGCAGTTTGTCCTTGATCCCGAAGAATTCCAGGCAGAGTCCGCACGACAGGATCTCGACCCCCATTCCGGCCAGTTTGTCCAGTGCTTCAAGTACTTCCGAGCCTTCCGTGGTCAAGCGGACCCCGCTGTTCAGAAACAGCATCCGTGACGGCAGATTGCTGCTTTCAAGCAGCGTGAAGATAAAATTCTTCATCAACAGGCGTCCCAGTTCCTCAGGTCCGTCGCCCAGGCGGTCGGATGTGATCATGAAGACTGTGTCGCCCGCTGCGGAATCGGACTCGGTTGCCTGAGATCTGTTTCCGGGCCTGATCGTCAAGCTCCAGCCATTGTCGATACGCTCTTCCTGAACTTCGTAACCCCTGTTCCCGGCAAAGCGGGCCACATTTTCACGAGGGGCTCCGTCATCAAGCCGCACCTGTATCTCTCCATGCTGTTCAAGGGCTTTCTTGACCGTAATTACCGGGGCCGGGCAGGCCATGTTACGGCAGTCTATCGTATTCATAATCTATAACCTCATAAATTTAATGGGGTACCGCCGTCTTCATTCCAAATTGTTTCATATTTTCCTCCGGCAACCCGCCGGCAGATAAAGGCTGGCAACAGGTTCTCCTCGGTCAGCACCTGCATGACGCTGTCGCCCGCATCCTCACTGTAGCGGATGGCCAGGCCACAGTCTGCCGAAAGGACCCTCGGTGCCGGGATAAGCAGTATCGGCAGCGACCTTGACTTGAGGACGCTTTCGGCCTTCATGACACGGTGCGCCGAGTTAAACACCGCCAGCAACTGTCCATCCTGAACCATCGTACGTTTCTCCATATGGATGTCCTGACATCAAGTTATATTGGAAAGCTGATTGACAAAAAGTATGCGACTTTCTACTATGCCTGAAAAGGAGTTGTTCATGCAAGGCACAATCCTCGTTGTCGGGCTCATCATCCTGTCATTTATTATCAGTATACCGTGCGGTTATCTCCGTCAGAACTACGCAAAATATTCATTTATGTGGTTTCTTCTGATCCATTTGCCGATTCCATTCATAGTTCTATTCAGATTGAAAGCGGGCATCAGCTGGCATTTCATCCCCTTGACGCTGGGCGGTTCGATTGCCGGACAGGTCGTAGGCGGATTGATCAGCCGCAGGAAACAGCAAAATGGCAAAACGTCCTAGAATGCCTTTTCCCCGGCCATTGCCGGGACTCATTCAGGAATGCCTGCATGGCCTGGGTCTGGCGGAACGCTTGCGCGAGGCCGAAATCTGGCGGATATGGCCTGACGTTGTCGGTGCAACGGTCGCAGCAAGGGCCCAGCCGCTGCGTATCATCAACGGCACGCTGACGGTGGCCGTTTCCAGCGCTCCATGGATACAGGAACTCCGCTTCATGACCGGAATGATCAGGGACAAGCTCAACAACAGCCTGGGGGGAGAGGTCGTGCGCGAAATCGTACTCAAGGCCGGAAAGGTTCAAAATACGCTTACCGATATTGAACCGGAAATGCCTCCCCTGAAGCAGCTATCCTCCGCCCAGCTGGCTATGATAGAAGAACAGTCAGCGGCCATAACCGATCCGGAAGCCCGTCTTGCTTTTGCCGAACTGATGAAGGCCAGCCTGGAACATTCAAGGTAGAATTTGACATTCCATTTTGAACGCAATTCTGCTCAGAAACTAAAAGCCCCCGGCAATTGATAAATGCCGGGGGTCTGTTTTAGATGGATTATGAGCTCTGCTAAGCCCTGGTTAATTGACGGTACTTGATGCGGTGCGGGATGTCGGCGGCCGCTCCGAGCCGCTTCCGGCGGTCCTCTTCGTATTCCGAATAATTCCCTTCAAACCAGACCGCCTTGGAATCCCCCTCGAATGCAAGGATATGTGTCGCAATGCGGTCCAGGAACCAGCGGTCATGGGAGATCACCACGGCGCAGCCGCCGAAGTTTTCCAACGCTTCCTCCAGCGCCCGCATCGTGTTGACGTCCAGGTCGTTGGTCGGTTCGTCCAGCAGGATCACATTGGCGCCGCTCTTCAGCATGCGGGCCAGATGCACACGATTGCGTTCGCCGCCCGAGAGCATTCCCACTTTTTTCTGTTGATCGCTGCCTGAAAAGTTGAAACGGGATACATAAGCCCGGGAATTGACCGCCACCTTGCCGAGCTGGATCATTTCCTGTCCTTCCGAGATTTCTTCCCAGATGGTTTTGTCCGGATTTAGCGCATCACGGCTCTGATCCACATATGTCAGTTGCACCGTATCGCCAATGCGGAAAGAACCGGCGTCGGCCTGCTCCTGCCCGGTAATCATCCTGAACAGGGTCGTCTTGCCGGCACCGTTGGGGCCGATGATGCCGACGATGCCGCCGCGTGGCAGGCGGAAGTTCATCCCCTCGAACAGCAGACGCTCGCCGTATCCCTTGGACACGTCGCTGGCCTCGATGACAATATCCCCCAGCCGTGGCCCGGCCGGGATGTAGATTTCCAGTTCTTTTGCCCTTTTCTCGCCTGTATCGGATGCCAGTTCCTCGTAGGCGCTGATGCGGGCCTGGGACTTGGTGTGCCGTCCCTTAGGCGACATTTTGATCCATTCCAGCTCGCGCTGCAGTGTCTTCTGACGTTCGCTTTCCTGCTTCTCCTCTGTTGCCAGACGATTCTGCTTCTGCTCCAGCCAGGAGGTGTAATTCCCCTTCCAGGGGATGCCTTCGCCGCGGTCCAGTTCCAGTATCCAGCCGGCCACGTTGTCCAGGAAATAGCGGTCATGGGTTACTGCGATGACCGTGCCGGGATAACCATGCAGGTGATGCTCCAGCCAGGCGATCGTTTCGGCGTCCAGATGGTTGGTCGGTTCGTCCAAAAGCAGGATGTCCGGTTTCTTCAGCAGAAGGCGGCAGAGCGCCACGCGTCGTTTTTCACCGCCGGACAGCACCTTTACGTTTGTATCGCCATCCGGGCAGCGCAAGGCGTCCATTGCCATTTCCAGGCGGCTGTCCAGATCCCAGGCGTCAAGATGATCAAGCTTCTCCTGAAGCTCGGCTTGACGATCGCAAAGCTTTTCGAAATCGGCATCCGGCTCTGAAAACTTGTCGGTGATGCTGTTGAACTCGGCCAGCAGATCGACGGTTTCCTGAACGCCCTCTTCGACAATCTGGCGGACGGTTTTGCTTTCATCCAGCCTAGGTTCCTGCTCAAGGTAGCCGACTGTGTACCCCTGCGACAGAACCGCCTGGCCATTGAATTCTTTGTCCACCCCGGCCATTATGCGCAGCAGTGATGACTTTCCGGAGCCGTTCAGGCCCAGAACGCCGATCTTGGCGCCATAAAAATACGATAGGGAGATGTCCTTGATGACCGGTTTTTTGTCATAGAATTTGCTGACCCGCATCATCGAGTAGATAATTTTGTTTGGTTCCAGCGCCATTGTTCAAACCTCCGATTGTTTCATAAAAATGTCTGGTTCTTTTACACGCCGCCATGGGACACTGTCAACCGCTTTGGAGTGTGTCAAAATAATCAATGACTTGACAAATAGGACTAAAGAGGTATTATTGAGCAAAATTCATTTCATAAGGAGGCGTACAATGAGTATTGATGTTCAAGAAGCCGTTAAGCGTTCCATCCAGACCGAAAAAAATGCAATGGATTTTTACCTGCTTGGTGCGCAGAAGATGAAGGATCCCGATGCCCGCCGCGTTTTTGACGTTTTGGCCAAAGAGGAACGCGAGCATGCCGGGCATTTTTACAAAATTTATACCGGAAAGGATATTCCTTCGCTTGAAGCGTTTCTGAATCTGCCTCCCGATAACGAATCAAGCTGGATATCTACCATATCCCGATTGATTTCCGAAGATTTCAATGAGCAAAAGGCGATGGAAGCTGCCATGGAGCGTGAACAGAAGCTTGAGACCGCACTGCTGGAGATGGCTTCGACGGTTGAAGACGCTCAGATCAAGGCCGTCTATGAACTGAATGCCAGGGAAACCCACAACCACTACGAAATGATCGAGTCCGAATATGCCCGGCTGATGGGCATGGTACACGAGTCCGATATGGATACGTATGTGAGGGAGTAATTTAAATAGTGCGCATCAAGCCCAAAACGTTTTTGTTTTACGGAAGCCTCTGATAATCAGGGGCTTCCGGCATTTTATCTTCAGGCTGATGTATTGATCTTGAACAATTTCCGTGGATCCTATGAAATTTGGGGAGGATAGTGCGCTATTGCCGATAAACAAACCAGAGTATCGGATCGCTTCAACGGGCCTGATTATCCACCGGCCAGTTTTACCTTGTATCCGCGCGTCTGCAATTCATGCAGCAGTGTGTCGCGGTGGTCGCCCTGAATTTCAATGACCCCATCCTTGATCGTTCCGCCACAGCCGCATTTCTTTTTTAAAGCGCCGGCCAGTTCCTTGATCTGCGGCGCTGCGAGCGGCAGGCCGCTGATGACTATGACCGTTCCGCCGCCACGCCCCTTGACCTCGCGCCGTAGTCGAACGGTTCCGTCTGCTGCCTGAGAAGATGCTTTGGTGCCGGATTTGTCCTGTTTGATGCGGCCGGTGTCGCTGCTGTATACCAGAGTGCTGTTGCCGTTTGATTTCATTTGCCCCAGTCCCTCGAATAGCGGAAGTCCCGGTCGATGGTGCGGTTGGACACCTTTGCGATAACCGGCAGGCGCCGCTTGAAGTGGGAATTCTGAATCTTCGAATAGATGTTGTCGATGAATTCCCGTTCGAAGCCTTCTTCCGCCAGTTCGTCTCTTGTCAGGCGCAGGTCCACCAGGCGGTATAGCAGTTCATCCACCTGACGGTAGGAAAATCCCAGTTCCTCCTCATCGGTCTGCCCGGCCCACAGGTCCGCGGAAGGCTTCTTCTCTATGACTTCACGGGGAACTCCCATCTCCTCGGAGAGTTGCCATACCTGGGATTTGTAGAGATCGCCGATCGGATTCAGGGCGCTGGCCATGTCGCCGTAGAGCGTTCCGTAACCCAGCAGCAGCTCGGTTTTGTTGCTGGTGCCGAGCACCAGGGCCCGCAGCAGGGCGGAATGATCAAACAGGATCGTCATCCGTTCGCGGGCCATTTTGTTGCCGCGCCGCATGTTGTCGGCATCCGGGAACATGTCGAAGTAAGAATCGACCATCGGGGTAATCGGCACGACCGAGAAGTTGACTCCGCAGGCATCCGCCACCAGTCTGGCATGGGCCTCGCTCTCGGGGTTGCTGGTTTTATACGGCATGCAGACCGCGTGTACGTTTTCGGGGCCAAGCGCCTCGGCGGCGATGAATACCACCAGAGCCGAATCGATGCCCCCCGAAAGACCCAGTACCACCTTTCTGATCCCGACCTTGTGCACCTCGTCGCGCACGAAACCGACCAATATCTGCCGCAATAGTGCGGTGTTGGTTGTCAAACCGCTCATTATCGCCCCCTTTCCAGCTCGATGCGCCTGAGTTCCTGCAGGGTTACAAACAGGTTTTCGTCACGCAGCATGGGTGAGAAGATCCGTTCCCGGCGCAGTGAGCCTTCATCAAGTGTCGCCGTGACGAAGTCCTCTTCCAGAATCTTGCCGCGAACGACCGACTTGCCGGACGGTGCGATGTACTCGGAGCCGCCCCAAAAATTGACGCCGTCCTCATAGCCTACCCGATTGCAGTAAAGCACCCGGCAGTTCAGGAACATGGCGGTGGTGGAGGTCAGCTGCTGCCAGGCTTCCGCCGAGTCAAGCGAGTCGCCCCCGATACCGCGGCCGGGGCTGCTGGAGAGGCAGAGCAGTGTGGCTGCGCCATCCATGGCCAGGATATATGAGCTTGACAGATGCCACATATCCTCGCAGATCAGCATACCCATGCGGCCGAACTTTGTGTCGAAGGCGCGGAAACGCTCGCCGCGGGCCATGTAGCGCTGCTCGTCGAACAGGCCGTAAGTCGGGAGGTAAACCTTGCGGTGCAGGTGGCGGATGGCGCCGTTCTCCAGATAAACGGCCGAGTTGTAGAAGCGGTAATCATCGGTTACTTCAACAAATCCGACCGCAATCGAGATATCCCTGGACAGCGCCGCCAGGCGGGCAATTTCGGGCGAGTCCAGCCGCAATGCCACTTCGGGCACCAGATCTTTCAGGAAATAACCGGTCAAGGCCAGTTCGGGAAACACCACCAGATCGGCTCCGGCCTCTTTGGCGCTTTGGATGCGCTCCTCGATCAGCGAAAAATTTTCTTTGATGCAACCCAGTTTGGGTTTTATCTGGGCCAGGATAACGGTGAAATCCATGGATTCTCCTCAATAAGCCAGGTCGAAAGCATTTTGAATATGTTCTATGTCGTGCGGCGCATCAGTATGCAACAGAATCGCAATCACGTCAAACCGGGCGTTGCTGTCATGCAGCCCTTTCATCGAAAGCCAGGTCAAGGCCGCCTTGGAAATCTGGCGCTGCTTGAAGTGGGTCACCGCCAGTTGCGGTACGCCGTAACTCAGTCCGCGCCGGGCCTTGACCTCGATGAAAACCAGCCCCTTGTCGCCGGGAGCGCGGGCAATTATGTCCACTTCTCCGCCACGGCAGCGGAAGTTGCGCTCCAGAATGCGGTAGCCGCGCGCGGTCAGGAAATTTGCCGCGACCTCTTCGCCCAAGGCTCCGGTTCCCCGGTTGCCGGTGGGCGTTGAGTCGGATGGCGTCTTGGATCCCAAACCGCCAAAGATCCTCACGGCTGCTTCTCCAGAAACTGCGGGTTGTCAAAGCATCCGTTCATATTCAAGCCTCGGATGCGGTAGTACTTGTCCAGCTCTTCGTCAAAGCGCTGCCGGTTTATCGGATGGATTTCGATGCCGTCGCCGCTGGTCCCGGCTTCGCTGAAGAAACGCTCCGGCAACAGGTCATCCGCCCGCGAAAAACCGTTGGCGCAGTTGTAATAACGCTCGGTAAGACAGATTCTCCTGCCGATCTCCTTCAGACGCTGCGGGGAATATTCGATGCCGGTGGCGGTAGTCACAAGTTCGGCATATTCCTCAAGACTGGCTCCGAAAAAGGCAAATTTACAGGCAATCAGTGAATCCACGGCGGCATTTGTGTCTTCGGCAATCGTAATAATGCGGGCTTTGCCGGAGAATGAGAAACGGTCGGTCGGGACCGGTTTGCGCAGGATTTCGTGCGAAATCGGATAAGCTCGCAGGTGACAGCCGCCACGGGCGCTGGTGCAGTAGGCCAGCGCCATACCGTAGGCGCCGCGGGGATCGTAGGCCGGCAGCTCCATGGATTTTACGCTTATGGACAGTTCCGGCCTGCCCAGTTGTTCCGCCAGGCGCCTTGAACCCAGGGACAGCAGTTCACCGTCTCCACGCCGCTCGGCGATCGACGTTAACAGTTCCGGTATCTCGGAAGCTGTCGGGAAACGCCCCCTGATTTCACCCCAGGCCGACAGGGTGGCGGCCGCGCTGATCGTGTCCAGTCCCAGTTCGTTGCAGAGATGGTTCGAGGCAACGATGCTGTGCAGGTCGTCAATATTGTTGAGCGCCCCGAAGTGCGAGGCGGTCTCATATTCCGGCAGATGCATGCCCTCCGCCGACGATTTCTTGCACTGGATCGGGCAGCCGTAGCAGCCGTCTTTCTTCGCCCCGCAGGCTGCTTTCAGCGCGGGACCGGAGTAGTGTCCGGATGTTTCAAAGAATGTTTTCCGGAAGTTTGCGGTGGGGGCCATGCGGCGCTGGGCCATCAGGTCCACCAGCACCGGAGTCCCGAATTCGGCTATGCCCAACGGGCCGAAGATCACCGGCGAGGCCTTGAAAAGCCTGATCACGTCACGGCGGGCTTTATCGAACCGTTCCGGATCGGCTACTTCTGCTTTTTGATCACCATCGATCGTCAGCGCCTTGAGATTTTTGCTCCCCATCACGGCTCCCAGTCCGCCGCGGCCAACCGAATTGCCTTCACCGGTCATGATGCTGGCAAACAGGACACGGTTTTCACCGGCCGGCCCGATTGCCGCCACGCTGCCCCGTCCGCTCAGCGCTGCCACGGTGCTTGAAACATCACAGCCCCAAAGCTTGGCGGCCGGTATGATTTCAACCTTGTCAACGGTAACCGATAAAACTGCCGGTTCCGGACTTTTTCCGGTGATGATGAGCGCGTCCAGGCCGCTGGCCTTCAGCCGCCAGGCAAAACGTCCACCGGCTGAACAGTCACAGATCGTGCCGGTCAGCGGGGATCGTGAGACAATCGACATTCTGGCGGCGGTCGGCGCCGAGGTGCCGCACAATGGACCGACGGCCAGGATCAGCGGCATGGCAGGGTCGAAGGGGTCCAGCTGGAAATGGTCGCGCATCAGGCGCACTCCCAGACCGCGCCCTCCCAGATATTCTTCAAGCAGTTGACGGGGGATGTCTTCCCTGGAGTATGAGCCGCTGGTCAGGTCAACCCTGAGTATTTTTCCACTCCAGCCATTCATGATTCCAGCTCCAGGTTGATTATCGTTTGGATCAGGTCCTCGCATGACTCAGCAATAAACAAAGACCGGCTCAGTTCCTCGCTGGTGCCGTAGCCCCAGGCGCAGCCGATTGTTGCTATGCCTGCCAGAATGCCGGCCCGGATATCATTGATGCTGTCTCCGACCATGAGACATTCGTTTACTGCAACCCCTTGCTGCTCGATTACCCGCAGAAGCGGGAGCGGGGAGGGCTTTCTTTCCGGGAAGGTATCGCCACCGGAGATGCTTTCAAAATGGTCGTGGATACCCAGCGATTCCAGTATTATCCTGCTCAGTTCTTCGTTTTTGTTTGAGATGACTGACAGCCGCACACCCTTGTTCCGCAGGAACTCCAGCATCTCGGCAACACCGGGGTAAAGCCGGCTTTTGTCCACGATGTGTGCCGCATTGTAATCAAGAAAAAGCTGCAGGGCGCGATCTATCTCAGTGTCGCTGCTGTCCGGGAAAGCCCGCTGAACCAGATTGAGAGCCCCCTTGCCGATCATTGCGCATACTTCCGGGGATGCCAGCGGCGGCAGTTCAAATTCTACCCTGACATGATTGATGGCATCCGTCAGGTCCTCCAGCGAGTCTACCAGTGTACCGTCAAGATCGAACAGAACGGATCTAATCTTCATGCCTTGCTTGCTTTGTCTGGTTTATCGGCTGCCGGCAGGATGATAACGGGTGTCTTGGCGGGACGGTAAAGCAGGAAGGTTTTGCCCAGAATCTGTGCAACTTCGGCATTGCAGGCTTCGGACAGTGTCTCGGACGTTTCGTGCTTGTCAAGCATACAGCTTTCAAGGAGCTTGACCTTGATCAGTTCATGATGGTCAAGAGCCACATTGGTTTCGTCGATCAGCGCTGCTTCAATTTCCTTTTTACCGATCTGAATGAGGGGCTTCAATTTGTGCCCGAGGGCGCGCAAGTGTCGTTTCTGTTTTCCGGTCAGCATGGTATGGGTGGACTCCTGATTACTGCAAGGTGATAAACTACCGTCATGTATAGCATACTGAATAGGTCGGTGGCAAATCTCAAATCCGTATTGTTAACAGTATTGTTGCAATTGCGTGTCTGGGAATATGAAAAAAATGTACTCTTTGAGCAACATGTGATATTAAAGCAAACTTTGAGTCCGGTATAACCTTTTTAGCACGCGGCCATTCCAATAACCGCGTGAGGAGTATTTGAATGAGTACCAGTAAATATCCGATATCAACCGCACTGACTTCATTTAATTCCGAGACGGCCGCGCCGGTCGTGGAAACAGTAAAGAAAACGGCTGGAAAGGTGCACCATCTTCCGCCTTCGATCTGGAAAAAGATGGTCGGAGATGCAAAAAGTCCATTGGACAAGGCGATTGAGAGGACGCGCGATTTCTTTTTCAGAGAACAGCTGCCGGATGGCTACTGGTGGGCCGAACTTGAGTCCAACGTAACGATCACATCCGAATATATTATGCTGTTCCATTTTCTGGGCATGGTTGACAAGGTCCGTGAACGGAAAATGGCCAAGAACATCCTCTCCAAACAGACAGAAGACGGTTCCTGGGCAATTTGGCAAGGTGGCGCCGGAGAACTTTCCGCGACGATTGAAGCCTATTTTGCGCTCAAGCTGGCCGGTTACTCGGCCGACTGTCCTGAAATGATCAAGGCCCGCGATTTCATACTTTCCAAGGGCGGCATTCTTAAAGCCCGCGTTTTTACCAAGATATTTCTGGCTCTGTTCGGGGAATTCTCCTGGCTGGGTGTCCCCTCCATGCCGGTTGAGCTGATGCTGCTTCCCAACTGGGCATATTTTAATTTATACGAATTTTCGAGCTGGGCCCGCGCCACGATCATACCGCTTTCGGTTGTCATGTCGGAGAGGCCGGTTCGTAAGCTTCCTCCCAATGCGCGTGTCCAGGAGCTTTATGTGCGTCCGCCGCGTCCGACCGACTATACTTTTTCGCGGGAAGACGGCATCCTGACCTGGAAGAACTTCTTCATCGGCGCCGATCATTTGTTGAAGATCTATGAGTCGTCACCGATCAGGCCCTATAAGAAAAAATCGATTGCAATCGCGGAGCAGTGGATCCTGGAACATCAGGAATCCAGCGGCGACTGGGGTGGCATCCAGCCGGCCATGCTCAATGCGATTCTTGCGCTGAATTGCCTGGGCTATGCCAACGATCACCCGGCCGTTGTGAAGGGGCTGGAGGCACTGGCCAACTTCTGCATTGAGGACGAGGACAGCCTGCTGCTGCAGTCCTGCGTCTCTCCGGTATGGGACACGGCGCTTGTGCTGGTGGCGATGCAGGAAGCCGGCGTACCGACCGATCATCCGTCCCTGACCAAAGCGGCCCAGTGGCTTTTGGACCTGGAGGTCCGTCGCAAGGGGGACTGGCAGATAAAGGCGCCGGAGCTTGAGCCGGGCGGATGGGCTTTCGAATTTCTGAATGACTGGTATCCGGATGTGGATGATTCCGGTTTTGTCATGCTGGCCATCAAGGACATCAAGGTTCGCGACAGGAAGCACAAGGAACAGGCCATCAAGCGCGGCATCGCCTGGTGTCTCGGCATGCAGAGCAAAAACGGCGGCTGGGGCGCCTTTGACAAGGACAATACCAAGCATCTGCTGAACAAGATTCCGTTCGCCGACCTTGAAGCGCTGATTGACCCTCCCACTGCCGACCTTACCGGCCGCATGCTGGAGCTGATGGGCAACTTCAAGTATCCGCAGAACAATCCGTCCGCTGCCAGGGCTCTCGAATTCATCAAGAGAGAGCAGGAACCTGAAGGACCCTGGTTTGGACGCTGGGGTGTCAACTACATCTACGGCACCTGGTCGGTGCTGTGTGGTTTGGAAGCGATCGGCGAGGATATGGCCCAGCCGTACATCAAGAAGGCGGTCAACTGGCTGAAGTCCAAACAGAATCTGGATGGCGGCTGGGGCGAAGTCTGCGAGTCCTACATAGACCGCTCCCTGATGGGCTGCGGAGCCAGTACCGCATCCCAGACCGCATGGGTGCTGCTGGCCCTTTTTGCTGCCGGCGAGGTCAGGTCCAATGCCGCTACGCGAGGTGTCGAATATTTGATGACAACTCAGAAACAGGATGGAACCTGGGATGAGGATGCCTTTACCGGTACCGGTTTTCCAAAGTTTTTCATGATCAAGTACCACATTTACCGAAACTGTTTTCCATTGACCGCCCTTGGCAAATATCGCCGGCTGACTGCTGAAAGCGCCGAAAAAGCTTAGGCTGCGAATGGGCCACGGGCCTACTTTAAACAACAAAGCCCCGACACCATTACATGTTCGGGGCTTTCCCCTTTTTTATATATGAAGACATTTGTGACCGGAGCAACCGGATTTATAGGCGCAAGCATCGTGAGGGAACTGCTCGGGGAAGGGCGCGAAGTTCGCGTTCTTGTGCGTTCCAACGCGGACACATCAAATCTGGACGGTCTGGATGTGGAGCTGTGGAAGGGCGATCTGCTGGATCATGACAGCCTGCGGCTGGGACTGAAGGGATGTGATGTCCTTTATCACGCCGCGGCCGATTACCGCCTCTGGACACGCAGCCCCGAGGAGATGTACCGCATCAATGTGGACGGCACGGTCGCGATCCTGGAAGCTGCATTGCAGAACGGTCTTAAGCGGGTGGTCTACACCAGCAGTGTCGGAACGCTCGGCAATCCCGGTGACGGCCGGCCGGGTAATGAAGCCACGCATGTTGCATTTGAGGATATGGTCGGCCCGTATAAAAAAAGCAAGTTCCTGGCCGAGCGCGAGGCGGAAAAGTTTATCGCCCGCGGCTTGCCGCTGGTGATCGTCAATCCCTCCACGCCGATCGGCCCCAGGGACATCAAGCCGACGCCGACCGGCAAGATTATCGTCGATTTTTTAAAGCGCAAGATGCCGGCCTATCTGGATACCGGCCTCAACATCATTGCCGTGGAGGATTGCGCCCGCGGGCACGTCCTGGCCGAACAGCGAGGCATGGTCGGCCAGAAGTACATTCTGGGAAATGCCAATCTGACCCTGCGGGATATCTTTGATCTGTTGCAGGACATCTCCGGATTATCGGCGCCGAAAGTGCGCCTTCCCTATACGCCGATCCTGTTGGCCGCCTATCTGAACGAGGGGCTGTCCCGCATCACCGGCAGAGAACCGCTGATTCCTCTGGCGGGGGTGCAGATGGCCGCCAAGTTCATGTTTTTTGATTCATCCAAGGCGGTCCGGGAACTGGGATTGCCGCAAAGGCCGATCAGGGACGCCCTGGTCAACGCGGTGGAGTGGTTCCGCCAAAACGGCTACGTGTAGCCTTGAGATTGTTTTTTTCTGTATTGTTTCCGGGCTTGACGGTCATGGGTTTAAGAAATGAGGTACTAAAATATGTTGCTCGAAAAAATCAATTCACCATCGGATCTTAAAAAACTGAAGCCGGAACAGCTTCCGGCGCTGGCGGAGGAAATTCGTCAGTTCCTGCTGGAGACGGTTTCCATAACCGGCGGTCATCTGGGTTCGAACCTGGGGGCGGTGGAACTGACCATTGCCCTGCATTACTGCTTCGACTCCCCCTTTGATAAAATCATCTGGGATGTGGGGCATCAGGCCTACACCCATAAAATTCTGACCGGGCGGCGGGATCTGTTTCACACCCAGCGCCAATACAAGGGTATTTCCGGATTTCCGAAACGCTCCGAGTCCGAGCATGATGCCTTTGGCGTCGGACATTCCTCTACGTCAATTTCGGCCGGCCTGGGCATGGCTGCGGCTGCCGACCTGTCCGGAGCAAAAAATCACGCCATTGCGGTGATTGGCGACGGCTCGCTGACCGGCGGCATGGCTTTCGAGGCGCTCAATCAGGCCGGTCACCTTAAAAAAGACCTGATAGTCATCCTGAATGATAATGAAATGTCCATTTCCAAAAACGTGGGCGCTTTTTCATCGTTTATCTCCCGCAAGATGACCGGCCGCTATTTCCGGGATCTGAAAAAAGAGATGCAGGGACTGTTGAAGAATATTCCGGCCATCGGCACTGATATACTGCACTTTGCGCGCCGTGCTGAAAATTCACTGAAGGGCTTTCTGACCCCCGGATCTCTGTTTGAAGCATTGGGCTTCGACTACCTCGGCCCGCTGGACGGCCACGATCTTCCCCAGTTGGTGGAAGTATTCAATAATATCAATGAGCTGGACGGGCCGTTGCTGGTGCATGTCATGACCACCAAGGGCAAGGGCTACAAATTTGCGGAGGATACGCCCGACAAATACCATGGTGTCGGAACCTTCGACATAGCCACCGGTAAAGGGGCCGCCAAGGCCGGCTCCAAATCGTACACAGATGTGTTCGGCGAAACAATTGTGAAGCTGGCGGAAGAAGATCCCAAAATTGTCGCCATCACTGCGGCCATGCCGGACGGCACCGGCCTGAACGGTTTTGCCAAGCGTTTTCCGGATCGATTTTTTGACGTGGGCATTGCGGAGCAGCATGCCATGGCTTTTGCGGCCGGAATGGCCGCCGACGGTTTCCGGCCGGTAACCGCTATTTATTCAACTTTTGTCCAGCGTGCCTACGATCAGGTTTTCCATGACATCTGCCTGCAGAAGCTGCCGGTCACGATTGCGATGGACCGGGCCGGCCTGGTGGGCGATGACGGGCCGACCCACCACGGTGTATTTGACATCTCCTATCTGCGGCATCTGCCGGATATGACGCTGATGGCGCCCAAGGATGAGAACGAACTGCGGCATATGCTCAAAACCGCCGTTTATTCCGGTATCCCGATGGCGCTGCGCTACCCGCGCGGGTCCGGATACGGCGTCGAGATCGACGGCGATCTGAAAACGCTGGAGATCGGCCGTGGCGAAGAGTTGCTGGACGGAAAAGATCTGACGATCATCGCGATCGGCGCCACGGTTTATCCGGCCTTGCATGCCGCGGAAACGCTCCGGCAGAATGGAATTGACACCGGCGTTATCAACGCGCGCTTTGTCAAGCCGCTGGACGCCGATCTGATACTGGCCGCAGCCCGCAGAACCGGCCATATCATCACGGTCGAGGAAAATGCGCTGCAGGGCGGTTTTGGCAGCGCCGTACTGGAGCTTCTGTATGACAACAATATGCAGGATGTGAAGGTCAAGCGGCTCGGTATTCCGGATCAATATATCGAGCAGGGCAGCCAGGCCCAGTTGCGCAAGGATGTTGGTATCGACTCGGAAGGGATCGCTGCAGCTGCAGCGGACTTTATGAAATGAGGAATATATGAAAGCGGAAGAAGCCTGTAAAAAAATCATATTTGCCCTGGACGTGAAAGGGGTGAGCGAAATCGACCGTTGGGCGGAACTGCTGTCCGGAAAAGTCGGCATGTTCAAGGTCGGCAAGGAGCTGTTCACCTCTTGCGGCCCGGAAGCGGTTAAAGCCGTTCAACGCCACGGCGGCCAGGTCTTTCTCGATCTGAAATACCACGATATTCCCAATACGGTGGCCCAGGCAATGGTCGCGGCGGCCGGCCTGGGCGTGCAATTGACCAACCTGCATGCGCTGGGGGGGGGCGAGATGATGGAGACCGCCGCCAATGCGGTCCGGAAGGAGTTCAGCGATGCCGAACGCCCCAGGCTGCTGGCGGTGACGATCCTGACTTCATCCACCGTTGAAACACTGCGGCAGGTCGGGATCGAACATTCGGTGCCGGATATGGTCGTGCGTCTGGCAAAACTGGCAAAAGAGTCCGGCATGGACGGCGTGGTGGCTTCTCCGCTTGAAATCGGGCTGATCCGCGAAGCCTGCGGACCCGACTTCCTGATTGTGACGCCGGGAGTGCGTCCCTCGTTCGCGGCGTTGGATGACCAGAAGCGGATCATGTCACCATCCGATGCTATCCAGGCCGGGGCCGACTATCTGGTGATCGGCCGACCTATCGCCAAGGCTGCCGATCCGGCAGCTGCCGCCGGTCTGATTGCCGAAGAGATATTGGCGGGTGCGGCATGAAAGGCGAACTGTTATTCGGCGTAAACCCGGTCAAGGAATCGCTGAAAGGTACCCGCGGGGCCTATAACCTGTATGTGCAGACCAACGCCACCGATCATCGCGTCGAAAGCATCATCCGGTTGGCCGAGGAACGGGGCGTTGCGGTTCATCGCCGGGAGAAGATCGATCTGACCAAGATGTGCGCCTCATCGCACCACCAGGGCATCGCGTTGGAAGTGGAGCCGTTTCAGTATTCCGACCTGGATGATCTGCTGGCCTTGATCGGCCAGTCCGGTTCAACCGGTTTTCTGCTGGTGCTGGACGGAATTCAGGATCCGCACAACCTGGGCGCCCTGATCCGCTCGGCGGCCTGCGCCGGAGCCAATGGTGTCATCATTCCCAAGGACCGTGCCTGCGGCATCACCGCCGCTGCCGAGAAGGCTTCGGCCGGTGCGGTGGAGACGATTCCGGTTGCGATGGTAACCAACGTGGCCCAGACGCTGGAAACGCTGAAAAAGTCCGGTTACTGGGTCTACGGTCTGGAGGGGGAATCCTCCACCTCGCTCTATGACGTCAAATTTTCCGGCAATACCGTGCTGGTGGTCGGCGGTGAAGGGGAAGGGATCCGGCCGCTGGTGCGCAAACAGTGTGACGTGCTGATGTCGATTCCCCAGTATGGCGGGGTCAACTCGCTGAATGCCTCTGTGGCGGGCGGTATAGCAATGTTCGAGGCGGCGCGCAAGATCAACGCATAAAAAAAATCTGATTCAACAGTAAATATACCAAAAAGCCGTCCGGTCAGTGGGGTACTGATAGGGCGGCTTTTTTTGTTAATCTTGTGGGATATCAGGTGTTGCGATCAGGCTCTGCAGCCATGTTTCGACCGTTTCGCGGTGAAAGCGCACCGAACCGCCCAGCTTGATCCGTCCGGGAAGCTTGCCCGATTTATCCATCCTGACCAGAGTGGCCCTGGATATTTTAAGCAGTTTGCACATCTCGCTGACGGACAGCAGTATTGCATTCGGGTCGAGTGGCTGAGACTTTTGCGGCTTCGGAGCGCGTTTAGGTTCCGGCTTGTCGGAAGTTTTCGGTTTTGCTTTCTTTGTTACGTTTTTTTTCTTTTCCTTTGGCTTGCCCGTCTTTGGCGGTTCTTCTTTTTTCTTCACTGTTTTAATCTGGATATAATCTTCAAGCCCGGCGAATAAAGGGGCGTCATCCATGATGTTAATAGTTTCGGCATTGCTTGTTTTTTTAGCTGCTGATTTGGTTGTCTTTTCGGGGCTGGTCTTTGGTGACATGCGTTAACTCCATTTGTGATGTGTTTATGGGATACAGCATGTATCAAATTGAGTCAAGCTGTATTGATTGGTAGCGGGCGGTGTCTTTTTTGTGCGGGGGCGAAAGCGGGGTCCTGACAGAGGATTCAGACAATTCATCATAATGGAATAGAGACCGATTATTAAAGCCGGAGTTGCCGTGAAATACGGGAGTTTTGTGCATTAGCCGGAATAATAATTTGACCAAGTTTGCCGTTGACACAGGGCCGGCATCAGTGCAATAAAAGTGTAATGTAGTTAATGAATATTTTCAAGGGAGAGGAAATGGTTTCGTATGGGCTTGTCCATCTGCAACCTGTCCGAAGGCCGTTTGATTCAGCTTTTTGCTGAATAGGCGGCCTTTTCTGTATTGTAAAGCTATTTAGTTGACGTACAAACACCAATTGGTATATTTATTATAACACCAATTGGTGTTTGTGGTTAGTGGAGAGTATATGACACCAGTCGGGACTGATTAGGACTACGATAATGATCTGCACAAACTGTTTTGAAGCCGAATACAAGACCGATAAGACCGAATTAACGGTAACCGTCAATGGTGAGAGTCATGTTTTGCGTGACCTCAACTGTGAAACCTGTCCGGCCTGCGGCGAAATAACCTTTACCCATGCCCAGAGCCTGGAGATCGACAAGAAACGGATTGCGCTGGAATTCGGGCTGAAACCGCTTCTTGTACCGGATCAACTGAAGACCCTGCGGCGTGTTCTGGATATGAAGCTGGACGAAATCTGTGACCTTCTGCACATCGGGCGCAATACCTATGGCCGGTGGGAGCGGGGAGAGGTGGAGATTACGCCGTCCATGAACCTGTTGGTGCATAGCCTTATGGAGAAAATGCCTGGTGTCCGCGAGATGGTGATAAAAAATGACTAAGAAAATATCCGTAGATAAGCCCGTCGTCTCAATTCGGGACTCACTGCGCCCCGAATTGACCTGGGCTCATCTTGATCCGGGTCGAAAAAACGGAGGGTGTGAGGGAGGGTGGTTGTTTATGGTTTCTAAAATAAATCGTTTTACTTGACAAAAGTAAACCTCAAGGTTAACTATTATGTATGGCGAACGGCTGAAACTTCTTCTGAACGGTGACAAATTCAAGATTTATGGTCTTCTGATTAATGGAACCTGTGAAGCGGAAGAGTATTTGAAAGGACTGTCTGATAAAGAGAAAAGCAAGTTGATGCCGCTCTTGCATTACACCGTCCAGGCAGGGACCATAAAGAATGAGCAAAAGTTCAAAAGCATCGGTGACGGTCTTTTCGAGTTCAAGGGATTTCAGTCGCGTCTGTTTTGTTTCTTTGAACAAGGCAAAATAATAATCCTTACCCATGGCTGTATCAAAAAGCGGGACAAGTTGGAACCGGCTGAAGTAAAGAAGGCTCGCAGTCGCAAAGATGAGTATTTCAGAAAGGACACAAAAAAATGAGCTGGATTGAGAGTTATATTGATCAGAATCAGTACACGGTAGAATTTCAGACAGAGCTTGCCATTATAGATCTGAATGAAAAGATCATTGCCAAAATGGCGGAACAGAAGGTCAGCAGGGTTGAGTTGGCCAATCGTCTTGGAGTTTCCAAGGCGTTTGTTACCAAGTTGTTGAATGGCAATCCGAACATGACCATCAAAACTATTATTTCTCTGGGGTTGGCGCTTGATTGTCAGCTTTATCAGGATTTTTACCCGAAGGGTTTCAAACTTGCCCGTCCAGCATTCTTCCTGCACGACAACAAGAATTATACATCCTATGTGCCGGTGGCGAACGAGGAATCATATGCTTGCGCAGCTTAATCTGAATGATTATTTCATCGATGAATTCGCTTTCATGGCCAATCGTGAGCGCGAGTCAGGTAGTACAACATCCGGGGCTCTCAGTGTTGATTTCGACATCAAACGCAGCGGTGAGACCCCTCTCGATTTCATGATTTCCCTGGTGGTTGACGTGAATCCGCGCGATGAAGACTTCGAACGGGGTGATTACCGCATTCATCTGAAGTTGAGCGGGTTTTTCAGCTTTGCCGAAGGCACGAGCGAGGAGATGATCAATGGCATGATCGCCCACAACGGCCTTTCCATACTTTACGGCGTTGCACGAGGGAGTGTGGCGGACGCTACCGCCACCAGCTGGCATGGCAAGTTTGTGTTGCCTGCGGTTAATTTTATCGAGTTGGTGAAGCAGAAGGCGGAAGCTCTGTCGGAGAAACCGCGTAAAGGGAAGATCAAAACCGGCCTCTCGCGACGCCGCGACGACGCAACGAGAAGCAGAAATAAGGCATCAAAGGATTTGTTGCATGACGGAAAATGAAATTGCCGACAAAATCATGGACGCCGCATTCCAAATACATCGGGAACTTGGTCCGGGGCTATTGGAAAGTGTCTACGAAGTAATTCTGGCTCGCAAGCTGACTGATATGGGACTGGTTGCAGAGCGCCAAGTCCCGGTGTCAATCCGATTTCAGGATATTGTTTTTGATGAAGGCTTTCGAGCAGATCTGATTGTGGAACAGAAGATAATCATTGAATTGAAGTCAGTGGAACGATTGCTGCCGGTGCATTCGAAACAGTTGCTGACGTATCTTCGTTTAACCGGATGTCGTCTCGGTTTGTTGATAAATTTCGGTGAGAACCTTATGAAGGATGGTTTTAAACGGATAGTGAATGGCTTGGAACGTTGAAGAAACCTTTACTCACGCGACGCCGCGCCAAAAGTAGGCGCCTCCAGGCGACGACGCAACGAGAATTAAGATCTTGACACCAAATCAAATGATTGTGATTTAAAGGTTTTCGTCGCGTCGTTGCGTCGTCGCGTGAAACCGGTTTTCGGTGTTAAGCCGCCCAAGGAGCAGGAGGCGGATGCGTTCGCTTCGGAACTGCTGATTCCGGTGGAGCAGTTGAAGAGGTTTCAGGGGGATTTGAAGAGTCCGGATAAGTTGGCGGGGATTTTT
>CAYWJJ010000029.1:0-52190 GCA_964458105.1 uncultured Geobacter sp. | reverse complement strand
GCCACATCTGGGCCGACGACCAGGCATTGGTGACGGCGCCGCCGTTTACTTCCACATCGATTCTCAGGTGACCTTCGATACGTGTGATCGGGTCAAGGGTAATTCGGGCCATATATTCCTCCAGTTTTATAATTTGTTAAAATTGAAACCACTCACCACGAAGCCACAAAGAGCACAAAGGATTCACAAAGGTATTTAAACTGCCCCATTAACGCGGATAACCCATTTCAGTTATAAATTAAATCCATCTTCATTCTTTGTGTAACTTGGTGTGCTTTGTGACTTTGTGGTGAATTGCTTTTCTTGCACTTACGCCTTTTCCGCTACCACATGTCCAGCCGCAGCGTCCAGCTGCTGCCTGGTATGCAGTTTGGGCAGCACCGGCAGGATCTTGACCAGCACCTGGTAGCCCAGGATCTCGAAGGCGACGATGCCGACCGTGATCAGCAACTCGGCCAGGGACGGGAAGTAATGCCAACCCTTGCCCGGATTGAAGCCGATCAGGTAGACGTTGAAGCGGTAGAGGGCACCGCCCAGCACGATCAGCGCCGCCGATGCGAACAGCCAGCGGATCGATTCGCGCTTGCGGCCGCTGAACAGCAGCAGCGAACCGCCCGCCACCAGGCCGAACTCCAGCAGGAAGAAGCGCGAGTAAAAATCGAACGACAGTGCCGCCAGCAACTGCCCACGCCAGGCCAGGTCACCGATCACGACCGCCAACCAGATCACGGTCAACCAGGGGATGATGCCGGCCATGCCGGACAGTTCCTTGGTCTCGAAGGGGCGTTTGAAGGCGTAGCAGGAGATGACCGACTCCAGGATGGCGATCGAGTAGCCGATGAACATGCAGTTGATCAGGAACAGCAGCGGCAGGAAGCCGGTGTGCCAGAGCGGGTGCAGCTTGGTCGAAGCGATCAGCAGCAGCGAGCCGAGCGAGGACTGGTGCATGGTCGGCAACGTGATGCCCAGCACGATCACGAAGATCAGGACCTTGTCCAGGCGCGGCTTCAGCCAGGCTGCCACTTCCTTGACCGACTCCAGCCGTTCGTCCAGCCCTTCCGGACGCTTGATGCCGGTGCGCTGGTGCAGCTTGTCCAGCAGGTACTGCAGGGTTTTCCACTCGGTTTTTTCAAGGGTCGTCAGTACCGCCGGCAGGAACTCCAGCAGCAGCACCGTGGTATAGGCCATGACGCACAGCGCCACCTCGAACATGGCCGAGTTGGCCTGCCACTTGGAGGGGATGAAGAAGTTGTAGGCGTTCCAGGGGCGGCCGACGTCGACCATGACCGAGAAACCGGCCAGGCCGTAGCCGAACATGCTGGTCAGGATCGCCGAGCGGATCATCGGGTGATAGTGCATGTGGTTGCGGATGTAGATCAGGATCGCCATGGCATAACCGCCGCAGGCGATCGCGGTGCCGGTGGCGACGTCGTAGGTGATCCAGATGCCCCAGGGATAGCCGTCGCTCATGTTGGAGACCGCGCCGATGCCCTTGATGAAACGCAGCGCGATCAGGCCGAATCCGATCAGGGTCAGGGTCAGCAGCACGATGAAGGATGGAGTCAGGATCTTGGCGTCGTGTCTTTGGTACTCATCATGCCCCATGGTTGGATGCCCCCTTTTGATCAGTTCCGGAATGTTTGCCGTCGGCCGGGCCGTGACCCTTTTTGATATTCTTGAGGGCCACGAAACAGAGCGTGCCGTACAACGCTACCGGGGCGATGAAGCCTTTGTAGATCGTGTGCTGAATCTTCTCCGAGAACTCGGCCGGAGCCGCCTCCACCAGTACCGGCAGCCCGAGCTTGTTGAACTGCATGGCCGACAGGTAAAGATGGTTGGCGCCGCCGACCTCCTTCTCGCCGTAGATGTGGTTGATGTATTTGCCCGGATTTTCCCGCAGCCGCTTGCCCGCCTCTTCCAGCAGATCCTTGCGCTTGCCGAAGCTGATCGCCCCGACCGGGCAGACTTCGGCGCAGGCGGTGATCCCTTTTTTGACCAGGTTGGTATTCTTGCACAGGTCGCATTTGACGATCTGGGGGATGGCCTTGTCCCACTGGAACTTGGGGATGTTGAAGGCGCAGGCGATCTGGCAGTAGCGGCAGCCGATGCAAGCGTCCTTGTTGTAATCGACCGTGCCGGTGATCTTGTCGCGGGTCATGGCGCTGACCGGGCAGACCGAGACGCAGGACGGCTTCTGGCAATGCATGCAGGAGTATTTGACATAGGACCACTGCTTGTCGGATTCCTTGAAGAGCTTGATCAGCGTGCGGGTGCTGCCGGACAGATCCTCCGGCGCGTCCCACAGGCCGTCGCTGTCGAATTTGGCCCGCTCGAAGGCCAGGCTGCCGTAATCGCTGTTGACCTTTTTGCAGGCCGACATGCAGGCCTTGCAGCCGACGCATTTGGTGGCGTCGTAGAGCATGCCGAGCGTATCGTTGTTGACCTGGTGCGCCTCGGAAGCCTCGGCGCCGGCCCGGCCGGCCAGCAGCGCCGCCCCGCTGGCGCCGACGATCTTGAAGAAATCGCGCCTACTCGGTTTTTTCATGGTCGTCCCCCTTCTGCGGGCCGTCCGGCAGCTTCTTGGCCATCATGATCCCGGCGCCGATCGCGGCGCCGGCGGCCAGGCCGATCACGCCGGTCGTCAGCGGATCGGGCCCCTTGCCCTTGTCCTTCAGATCGACCGGGGCGTAGCTGTCGAAGGGGGTCGGCTCGTGGATCTGGACCTTGTCGGCAATGGCGGTCTTGAAGAGCAGGTCCGGTTCGGTGCAGCCGATGCAGGGATGGCCTACAGCCACCGGCCAGACGCCGATGTCGTTGAAACCCAGCACCGAGCAGTTGGCATAGGTGGCCGGACCCTTGCAGCCCAGCTTGTAGAGACAGTAGCCCAGGCTGTGCCCCTCGTCGCCGAAGGCCTTGGCGAAGCGGCCGGCATCGAAATGGGCGCGCCGCTCGCAATGCTCGTGGATCTTGCGGCCGTAGGCAAAGATCGGACGCCCCATCTTGTCCAGTTCCGGCAGTTTTTTGAAGGTGACGTAATACAGGACCGTCGAGAGGAAGTTGTAGGGACTGGGGGGGCAGCCGGGCAGGTTGATGACCGGTTTATCCTTGATGATATCGCCGACCCCCACCGCGCCGGTCGGGTTGGGGCCGACCGACTGAATCCCGCCGTAGCTGGCGCAGGTGCCGATCGAGATGATTGCCGCCGCACCTTCGGCCGCCTTGCGCAGCGATTCCAGGGCGGTCTTGCCGCCGACCTTGCAGTAGATGCCGTTATCCTTGGTCGGAATGCCCCCTTCGACGACCAGGATGTATTTGCCCTTGTTGGCCTGCATCGAATCATGCAGCGACTTCTCGGCCTGGTGCCCGGAGCCGGCCATCAGCGTTTCGTGGTAGTCCAGCGAAACCATGTCCAGGATCAGGTTGGCAACGGTGGGATGGCTGGAGCGCAGCAGCGATTCCGAACAGCCGGTACATTCCTGGAAATGCAGCCAGATCACGGCCGGACGATTGTCGGCCTTCTGGGCGGCCGCGGCCACCTTGCTGACCATGCCGAACGGCAACCCCAGCATGGCCGAAACCGTCACACAGGTTTTGATGAAATCCCGGCGATTGACCCCGGGAAACAGATCAGGCTTACTCATTTATTCCTCCCCATATACTAGATAAGATGTGCACAGTTTTATCTTTGCGTATACGGCAATTGCTGTGCCAAACGGCTATCCGTCTGCTGTCGAATAAAATACTCAAACATTCAGGGCTGTTAAGAACTTTTTATAACGATTGTTAGTAATAATTAAAAACAAAACTTGCTTCTTTTTGTCCCAAGATGTATCGTTTTGTCCCGATTGCTTTGTGTAAGAATGGACCGATACCAAGGTGCAATCAAAATGAGTACAAGGCGGCGAGGAGAGTAGCGAGCGAGGCGTACTATAAGTACGTTGAGGAGCCACCGACGAAGCCAACGACGTAATCGTTTGATTGCGACTTGGTATGAGAACAGAGGAACGAGCCCCATGCCAACCATATTTATCTGCGACGATGAAACCGAAATCCTGCACTACCTGGACAAACTGCTGCAGGCCAGCGGCTACAAGGTCGAAACCTTCAGCCGGGGTGCCGACCTGCTGAAACGCCTGGATTCGGCCGAGGCGGCGGCCTGTGATGTCGTGCTGCAGGATGTGCGCATGCCGGACGTGGACGGACTATTGGTGCTGAAACAGCTGCATGGCCGGAAACCGGATCTGCCGGTGATCATCATGACCGGACACGGCACGATCAACGATGCGGTTCAGGCCATCAAGGAAGGGGCCTACGATTACATCACCAAGCCCTTCCCCAAGGAAAAGCTGCTGGGGGTCCTGGAACGGGTGCTGGATCACCGCCGGCTGGCCAGCGAGAACCTGCAGCTGCGCAAGGAACTTCAGCGCGGCAGCAGCCGGGACGAGACGATGGTCTTCAAGAGCGCCCGCTTTCGCGAGGTGTACGACCTGACCCTGCAGGTGGCCGAGAGCGAAGCCAATATACTGATTCTGGGGGAATCGGGCACCGGCAAGGAGCTGATCGCCGGCACGATCCACGGCAACAGTCCGCGGGCCGGCCGCCCGTTCGTGTCGCTGAACTGCGCCGCCCTGTCGGACACGCTGCTGGAAAGCCAGCTCTTCGGCCATGTGCGGGGCGCCTTTACCGGCGCGATCATCAACCAGAAGGGGCTGATCGAAGAGGCCGACGGCGGCACGCTTTTTCTGGACGAGATCGGCGACGTCAGTCCGCCGGTCCAGGCCAAGCTGCTGCGGGTCATCCAGGAAAAGGATTTCATCGCGGTCGGCTCGACCCGCTCGAAAAAGGTCGATGTGCGCTTCGTGGCCGCCACCAACAAGGACCTGCAGCGGGAGGTTGCGGAAGGGCGCTTCCGGGAGGATCTCTACTACCGGCTGAATGTGATCACGATCGAACTGCCGCCGCTTCGTGAACGGCGCGAGGATATCGAACCGCTGGCGATGCATTTTCTGAAGATCTACACCGCACGCATGAAGAAGGAACTGCGCGGCATCGATGGGGAAGCGCTGCAGATCATGCAGCAGTATGACTGGCCCGGCAACGTGCGCGAGCTGGAGAATGTCATCGAACGGGCCGTAATTCTGGCCCGCAACGGCACGATCACATCGTCGCTGCTGCCGATCGGGGCCAACCGCGAACGGCCGGCCGCAGTGCAGGAGCCGGCCCCGCTGGTGGCGCTGGAAGAGATCGAGCGCCGCCATATCGAGGCGGTGCTGGCCAGGACCGGTTTTCACAAGAGCCGCAGCGCCGAAATCCTGGGCATATCCCGCAAGACCCTGGATCGCAAGATCGCCGAGTACGGCCTGTCGTGAAAATGAAGCGCCTGCGCTCTTCGATCCGCTTCAAATTGACGGTGGCTACCCTGGTGCCGCTGATCTCCGCAATTACGGTCTGCTGGCTGGTTGGCGTCTCGCTGATCACGACCCGTTTTTATGCCCAGGCCCAGCAATCGGTCGAAACCAATCTCAATTCGGCCCACGAGATCCTGCTGGGCGAAATGACCAGTCTCTCCGACATCATCCGCCTGACCGGCCAGACCTCAGAACTCTCGCTGGCCATGGGTACGTCTGTAAAATCACCGGCTCCCCCTCCACTGCAGCTGATTCTGCACAATGAACGCCTCAGTTTTCTGACGCTGGTTGACCGCTACGGCTTCGTGCGTTACCGGGCCGGCAATCCGGGTGTCACCGGCGATTCCAAGAAGAAGGAAAAACTGATCGCCGATGCGTTGCAGGGGGTGGTCGCCAGCGGAATCATGCTGCTTTCGGCCGAACAGGCCGCCCTGGAGAATCCGCTGCTGCCGCAGCAGATCAGCATCCCGATCAGACAGACACCCCATGCCAGGCCGTACAGCAGACAGGCAGAGAATCGCGGCATGTTCCTGGTGGCGGCGGCGCCGGTCCTGGCCCATGACGGAAGCGTGGCCGGGGTGCTTTACGGCGGGGTGCTTATGAATGGCGACAACCGCCTGGTGGACCGGATTACGAGGGTCATCTTTCAGCATGGCGAACACCGCAAACCGGACAGCAGCTCCGGCACCGCCACGCTTTTTCTGGACGATGTCCGGATCGCCACGACCGTGCTGGACAGCGGCGGACAGCGCGCCGTCGGCAGCATGATGTCGGCCGATGTCTATGAAATGATCACCCGCGGCGAAAAAAGGATCGGCAAGGCTTTTGTGCTGGACCGTCAGAACATAGCCGCCTATGAGCCGCTGCGCGATTATCGCGGCAGCGTGGTCGGGGCGCTGTATGTCGGTGTTCCGGAACAGCCCTACCGGCAGCTGCGCTTCCAGATCAACCTGGTTTTTTCGGGGGTGCTGATCTTTGTCACGTTGATCGGTGCCGGTCTTTCAGCCTGGTTCAGCCGGCGGCTGTCGCTGCCGGTCAAGGCGCTGGAGGAGGAGGTCCGCCGGATCGCTGCCGGCGAAAAACTGCCGGATATCGCCGTTGACAGCAACGACGAGATCGCCTCGCTGGCCGATGAATTCAACATCATGAAACACCGGCTGGCGGCCCGCGAAGAGGAGAACCAGACCCTGAACCGGACCCTGGAGGAGAAGGTGCTGGAACGCACAACCCAGCTGGAGGAAACCAGCCTGGAACTGCTGCAGGCCCAGCAGGAGCTGGCCCAGGCCGAGCGGCTGGCCGGAATCGGCCTGCTGGCTTCCGGAGTCGCGCACGAGATCAACAATCCGCTGGCCATTATCCGCGGCAATGCCGAACTGCTGCAGCTGGCGGTAAAACCGGGCCAGCCCGAGCCGGATGAGCTGGAGACCATCCTGCGCCAAGTCGGGCGCATCGATCGCATCGTCAGGAATCTGCGTTCGTTCTCCCGGGGCGGTCTGCAGCTGGTCAGTACATTTTCGCTGGAGGTGCTGCTGGACGGGATACTTGACCAGATCGGCCACCAGGTACCGTCCGGGCAGTTCCGGATGATTCGCAACTACCATGACAAGGACCGTGAAATCGAAGGGGATGAGGATCAGCTGCGGCAGGTTTTTACCAATTTGGTGCTGAACGGGCTGCAGTCCATGTCGGCCGGCGGAACCCTGGCACTGGATATAATCCGTGACGACGGCCAAAATGTCAGTGTAACAGTCTCCGACAGCGGCTGCGGCATCCCGGCGGAGCTGATCGGGAAACTCTTTACGCCGTTTTTTACGACCAAGCCGGGCGGCACCGGCCTGGGGCTGGCGGTATCCTATGGCATCGTCAAGGACCATGGCGGCGAAATCCGGGTCGCCAGCAAGGCAGGAACCGGAAGCGTATTTACCGTGGTGCTGCCGCTGCGACAGACCGCCGCAGAATAAGTTGCAATTAAAATGTCAAATAATGCTTGCAATATCAATACGGGGATGATAATAAAGCGGCTCACTTGCCGAAGTGGTGGAATTGGTAGACACGCAAGATTCAGGTTCTTGTGCTCGCAAGGGTGTGCTGGTTCGAGTCCAGTCTTCGGCACCACTTAAAAAATCGATTTAAGTCAGATCTTAAATCAGAACAAAATAAAAATCCTCTGCTTGCGGCTCAAGTAGAGGATTTTTTGTATGTATCGCCAGGAATAGTCCCTGTACATTTTGCAACAGAGGAGATAACCATGATCCGTCCGTTTCAAGGCATCCAGCCCACCATCGATCCAAGCGCCTTTGTCGCCGAAACCGCAGTTATCATCGGGGATGTGGAGATGGGTCCCCAGTCGAGCGTCTGGTACAACTGCGTGGTCCGCGGCGATGTCAATTCCATCCGAATCGGAGCCCGCAGCAATGTGCAGGACCTGTCCATGCTGCATGTCACCCATAAGAAGCACGCTGACGATCCGGGTGCTCCACTGATCATTGGTGAAGATGTGACCATCGGCCACAGCGTGACCCTGCATGGCTGCACCCTGCATGACGGCTGTTTTATCGGTATGCAGGCCATGGTGATGGACCGCGCCGTGATCGGAAAAGGTGCCCTGATAGGCGCACGGGCCCTGGTAACCGAGGGAACCATCGTGCCGCCCCACACTCTCTGGGTAGGCTCGCCGGCCAAGTACAAGCGCGATCTGACCCCGGACGAGGTTGCCTGGCTTAACAGATCGGCCGGCAATTACGTTAAATACGCTCTGCAGTACATCAATGATTGACACAAAAAAGCCACTTCAATTCCGGAAGTGGCTTTTTTTGTCGACTGTTTATTACAAGCGGGTTTAAACCGGCCGCTGCCCCTTAAGTTACGGCTGTTTGCCGGTGGCCACGGTAGATCCGGCCGGTTCCACGGTAAAATCCTTGCCTTCTTTGGGCGGCTTGGGGATAACGATCGTAAATGGTACCGCCTTGCCGGCAGCCACTTCGAGGTTAGTCAGCGAATCTCCGAATTGGTTGGACATTGCCGCCTCGATCTTATCCAGCGGCATGCTGGCAAGCTGCTCGTTTGTAAGCGGATTTCCGCCGTAGGCCGATTTACTGGCCAGCACCTGCCCAGCTGCGTCCACGACAGATCCTTTCACCTGAAGCGCCGCACGCGGGACCGGATAGCCATTGAGCACCTCTCCGGATATGACCAGCAGCGTTCCGATCGCAGCATTCTCCACATATGACGCCTTAACCGCCTGCACGCTGATTTTACCGGCTTCTTTTACGGCGGTCACTTTACCGTTCGAAAATAAAGAGAACCCCAGATAACCGAGCACTCCGACGATCAGAAGAGACACGGCTGCAATCAGCCATGTAAAAAGCGAACTCTGCTTGCGGCGGGATGTAATCGAGAGAGGGGGCAGTTCTTCCTGGGGCACGGAAATGTCGCCCGGAGCAAACTTGTCAGCATCGGCAGGCTTTTCATGAGCTTCCGCCATTGGGGCAAAAAGAATATCCTGGGAAGTTTTGAGCTCTTCCGGATTAACCTGCTGAACCGCAACCGAAGTAAGCTCATCACCGAAATCGATTTCTCCCAGACTGAAGGGCGCATCTCCGCCTGAATCCGGCGAGAGGGATAAACCTTTCTGGCCTGAATCGGCACCCCCCATATCCATTGAATCCGCAAAACTATCGGTTCCAAAATCAAAGGAGATCGATTCGCCCTGTTCTTCGGCAGCCGGAGGCACCACTGTCCCGAACATGTCGTCACCGGAAAAATCCAGCCCCTGCGGAGCTTCCTCGGCAACCGCCGCCGGCACGACGGGCGGCTGAACTATGGTTTTATCGGCAAAGCCGGCCGCAGGCGGCGCTAGGCCCGTGGTCACTTCCGCAGCTGATTCACCGTCGCTGAAATCGAACTCATCAAAACTTATATCCCCCAGCGAAGGTGAAGCTGTCGATTCGACCTCAAAACCCTTGTCTTCCGCCAGAGCGGAAAGTCCGAATTCGTCCTGCAGTGCGGATGCGCCTGCTGAGTCTGATGGGTGGGATGCAAAAGGTGAAGACTCCATGCGAACGGAACTGTCAGCAGCAGCTTCAGGCGCAACATCGCCAAATGCAAACGATGACGTTTCCTGTAACCCGGATTCAGCCGGATTGGCAAAACCCTGAAACGGAGCAGGCGTCGGGGTCTGTTCCAGCGAAGTTGCAAAATCTTGTATTTCCGGTTCCGGCTGTTCTTTGCGTACAGAAAAGACGTGCTTGCATTTCGCACAGCGGACTTTGACACCTTTTTCGGTGACCTTTGAGTCGTCAAGTCGAAACTTGGTCTGACACTGTTCGCACTTAATTATCATCCGCGACCCCTCGATCAGGATTGTGATGCTACCATTTTGAATCAATTGATGAAACCGGCTGAAACGACGTTAGTCCTATAACAGAAAGGCTGCAGTGTGTCAAATCATTACACCGTGATTTTGCCCCTATTAGCGCGAAGTTGCGGGCATATTTCCGCAATCTGGCAGGTCAGGCAATGCAGGCTGTCCTTCCCGTCGCACCCTTCGCTGATACCAAGATGGGCAATCGAAAAATCATATTTGACCGGGTCAAACGGATCGAGCCGGCGCAGTGCAACCGTGATTTCCCTTGCCATGCGCCAGTCGGCCGCCTTCCTGTCGGTAAAACCCAGGTACCGGCAGATACGGCTGATGTGGGTATCAACCGGGATCACCAGTTGGGCCGGTGAGACACCGCGCCAGAGCCCCAGGTCGATGCCGTCGTCCGGGCGAACCATCCATCGCAGGAACATGCAGAGGCGTTTGCAGGCACTGCCGGCAGCGGGGGCGGGGAACAGGAATGAGAAATATGAATCGGCCGGGATTTGATCCGTTCCGAAGACAGGCTCATAGTCGATGGCCAGCACCGAGGAAGAATAACCGTTCAACGAACCGGTAACATCCTCGGCGGCTGTATCATGAAAGCGCAGAAAAAAGGCCTCTACGGTCCCGGCCTGTTTGATCATGTTGCTCACGGCCCATAGCAGGGCGCACAGGTCACGGCCATCGTTGAAGCGGTGCTTGAATGTAGAAAAGGTCTTCAACCCCTTGCGCGGGTCGAAACGCTCCGCATACCGTCGCGGCGACGGTCCCAGCTCGGCAAAGATCGACTCCAATGTGCGCAGGATGATGACGATGTTTCCGTAGGCGAAGGCAGAGGCGATCACAGCCGCCACCTCCTGATCAAGCGGATCGGAGAAACGGTGGCAGAATGAGAGAGGGTCATTGGCCAGATGCTTCGGTGAGCGGGTTGCGTAAAGGGAATCCAGCGTCTGCTGCAGGCTAGACATCCGCGTCACGCAGAAACTGTGCCGCATCCTCCGGTGAGGTCGGATTGATGTAGAAGCCGGTACCCCACTCGAAACCGGCCACCTGGGTCAGGCGCGGCACCAGTTCGATATGCCAGTGATAATCATGCTCCAGCGAGTTCCAGTGTCCGGGCTTGCCGGGACGACGGTGCATTGGTGGGGCGGTATGCAGAATGAAGTTGTAAGGGGCATCACGCAGCACTGTTTTGATCCGCAACAGCATATCCTTCATCGCCACCGCCAACTCTGCCAGCTGGGAATCGTTCATCAGCGCAAAATCGTGGCTGTGGCGTTTGGGAAACAGCCGCAGTTCAAAGGGAGAACTGGATGCATAAGGAGTCATGGTCACAAAGTTTGAGAATTCCTTGACGATTCGAATTCCTTCACGAAGTTCAAAGTCGATCACGTCGCAGAAGATGCAGCGCTCCTTGACACCGAAATAGTTGCGCGCCACCTTGAGCTGGGTGGTGGCAACCGGCGGCAAAAGCGGCACCGCTATCAGCTGACTGTGGGAGTGCTGCAGGGTTGCCCCGGCACGGGTGCCGTGATTTTTGAACAGCACCATGTAGCGGAAGCGGAAATCCTTGCGCAGATCCAGGTAACGGTGGCGGTAGGCGATCAGAACATCGGTGATTTCGTTGGAAGTCAGGTCCGCCAGAGTCCGGTTGTGATCAGGTGTTTCTATGATCACCTCATGGGCGCCGATGCCGTTCATCACATCGTACATGCCGTAGCCGCGATTGTTGAGGTCACCTTCCACCCTCAAGGCCGGATATTTATTGGGTATAACCCGTACGCGCCAGTTGGCGGCGTTCGGCAGGCCGCTGGGACGAATCGCAAATATCTCCGGCGGGGTTTTGTCCTCATTGCCATAGCAGAACGGACAGGCGGTCATACCGCTGCGATCATCCTCAACCTGAAAGTCACGCGGTCGGCGGCCCCGCTCGGTGGCTATGATTACCCAGTGTAGCTTAATCGGATCCCAGCGAAGTTCAGACATTATTCCCCCTCGTCGAGGGTGTCCCTCAACGTTTCGGCAAGATCGGTTGGTGTCAGCGGCTTCATGAGAAGTTGCACGCTATCCTCAATCAGTTTTCTATCCTGAATAATGTCATGCGGATAGCCGCTCGTAAAGACTATTTTTATGTCACTTCTGATGCGCCTGATCTCAATGGCCGCCTCACTGCCGTTTTTATTCGGCATGATGAGATCCATCAACACCAGATTCACATCATGCGATTTTTCACGGAACAGGTCGATTGCGCCCTGCCCATCCTGAGCAAACAGCACCTTATAGCCCAGACCAGTCAGAAACAGCCCCAGATACTGCCTGATGGCTGCTTCGTCATCAACGACCAAAATGGTTTCGTGACCACCCCGCAGCGGTTCATGGCAAACTCTCTCATCACTGGATGAAACTTTGCCAGCCATGAGCGGCAACAACATCCTGAAGGTGGTGCCTTGCCCTGGTTCGCTGTAGACGCTGATGTGCCCTTTATGCTGGTTTACGATCCCGTAAATGATCGAAAGTCCCAGCCCTGTTCCCCGTCCGGAATCCTTGGTGGTATAAAATGGTTCGAATATCTGCTGCCGGGTCGCTTCATCCATGCCGACGCCATTATCTGCTACGGTGAGAACCGCATGCCGTCCCAACGTTCCATATCCGTGCAGACGGATGAATTCCTCATCAATCTCGATCATGTCTGTCCCGATGGAAAGAATGCCGCCATCGGGCATGGCATCCCGCGCATTTGTCGCCAGGTTCATCAGCACCTGTTCGATATGTCCACGATCGGCAACGATCGAAAAGTCTTCCTTACTGAGTGTCGTAATCAGCCTGACATCCTCACCGATGATCCTGCGGAGAAATATGTCCACATTTCTGATGCAGTCGTTGAGGTTGAGCGGTTGCAGTTTCATCTCCTGTTTCCTGCTGAAGCTCAGCAGGCTGCGGGTCAGATTTGAAGCCCTGTCGGCCGCGGTAAGGATCTGATCGATCTTGTCCCGTTGCGGATCATCATTGGACATTTTCCTGCGCATCATGTCGCCAAAACCGATAATAACGGTCAGGATGTTGTTGAAGTCATGAGCTATCCCGGTGGAAAACCGCCCGATGGCTTCCATCTTCTGCGTCTGGCGAAGTTGTTCCTCAAGGCGCTGTTGTTCGATAATGGTTTGCTTGAGTTCCCGGTTTACCTGTTCCAGGTCAGCCATTTTCTTTTCCAGCTTGCGGAACAGCGCCTCGTTGTACTCATTGAGCAGCTCTCCGTCTTTGTTGGGCAGGTCAGCGGAAGCGGTCGGCTCATCGTTGCGGGAACCGGCCAGCAGCTCACGAATGATACCCATGAGGACGTCCGGCTCCAGGGGCTTGATGGCAAAACGGTCGGCCCCCAGGCTCAGTGCCAGCGTTTCATCCTTTTGTCCTGTATAGGTGGCGGTGTAAAACATGAACGGTATCCGCGTGAGACGATTGTCGGCCCGCCACTCCCGGCAGAGGGTATAGCCATCCATCACCGGCATGAGGATGTCGGTCAGTATCAGGTCCGGTGGGTCATGTCGGGCCGATTCAAGGGCCTCGGCGCCATTCATGGCGGAACGCACTTCAAACCCGTTGCCCTTCAGCAGCACCTCCAGGAAATAGAGGTTTTCGGCAATGTCATCGACAATCAGAATACTTTGCATGATCATGCATCCTCACTCTTCCGTGCCGGCAGATGCTGTTGCACCTGTTGCATGAAGGTATCGGGGTTGATCGGTTTTTCAATATACCCGCAGCAGCCGGCCGCAAGCGCCTTTTCCCGGTCTCCGGCCATGGCATAGGAGGTGACCGCCACGATCGGAATTCCCGCCAGATCAGGATTGGTCCGCAGTTGGCGAGCCACGGCATACCCATCCATCAACGGCAGTTGGATGTCAAGCAGTATCAGATCGGGCTTTATCCTGGCTGCCAGGTCAATTCCTTCCTGCCCGTCAGTGGCGGCATAGACCTCATATCCATGTTTTTCAAGAATAAATGTTACCAGATACAGGTTCTGTTCATTATCCTCGATATACAGGATTTTCGTATTCATACCCGATTCCTTTCAAGTGGAAATGTAAAACCAAATACGCTGCCTATTCCCGGACGGCTTTCAACCCAGATGCTGCCACCCATCAATTTTACCAGTTTTTTGCAAATGGAAAGCCCCAGGCCGGTCCCTTCGTATTTGCGGCTCAGACCCGTGTCTACCTGGCGAAACGGTTCGAACAGCCTTTCAATATCCTCCTTCTTGATGCCGATGCCGGTGTCGCTTACGGTGGTCACATAGTTGCCCGCTTCCAGCACGCAACGAACCGAGATACCACCCTGCTCCGTGAACTTGATCGCATTGCTGAGCAGGTTGAGTAGAATCTGCTCCAGCCTGCGAACGTCACCTGTAACATCTCCCACATCCCCGGCAACTTCGACCGAAAGATCGAGTCCCTTTTTCTCCACAAGTGGGCGCACACTCTGGGCAACCTTCAGAACCGATTCTCGCAGGTTAAAAGGCTCATGAGCCACCGTCAGCTGTCCTGCCTCAATCTTGGAAATATCCAGAACGTCGCTGATCAGGGAGAGCAAATGGTTGGCGCTGTTTTTTACCATGTTAAGCTGTTTGGCCTGCTCTTCATTGATCGGGCCACCCAGACCCTGCAGCAGGATGCCGGTAAAACCGATGATAGAGTTGAGCGGAGTGCGCAGTTCATGTGACATGGTGGCCAGAAAGGCCGACTTGATATGATCGGCAGCCTCGGCACGTTCCTTGGCAACTGCAAGCTCGTCCAGCGTCCGGCGCAATTCCCGTTCCGTATGCACCAACTGGGTGATGTCGACACCTATGGAGAGGATTTCCATGATCGAGCCGTCAGCATTGAGAATCGGTTTGTTGGTCCAGGCCACCCAGACCCTTTCCCCATCCTTGCGGATATTTTCGTTTTCGTTTCTGACATAGGCGTCCGGGTGGGCAACTATTTCCGCAGCCAGGGAAGTGATCTCATGGCCGGTTGAATCCTCAGTGGGAACAACGGTACCCATGATGTTGCGGTTAATTATTTCCTCTTCGCTGTACCCGAAAAAATGCTGCGCGAATTGATTGAAAAAGGTGATCCTGCCATCCGGCAACCAACGCAGGATAACACTGTTGGCGCTCTCTACAAGGTCACGATACTGAGCCTCGCGTTCAATGAGCAATTGTTCGGCCCTGGCACGCTCTTCGATCTCCCTCGTCAATTGTTCATTGGTTTCCTGCAGTTCCGCAGTCCGTGACCTGACAGATTGTTCCAGGTTTTCCCGGTATTCCCACAAACGATCTTCAGCCTGTTTGCGAGAATTGATCAGTGTGGAGAGAAACAGTGTCGATGCCGACGCCACTCCGAGATAGGATTGCAGAAAAAGCAGCGAGTAATTAAGCGACTGGCCGGCAAAGGGGCCTAATCCCTTGATGGTCCATAACAGAAAAGTCACCATGACCAGTGTTATCGTGACAGCAGTCTCGAATTGCCCGAAACGGAAGGCTGTCCAGAACAGAACAGGAAACAACAGGTATTCCAAGGGGAAATTCAGCTGAAAAACAATCCATTCCACGAACAGCAGAAGGGCTAAAAGGGCTGCGGCTTCTGCGACTTTCCTTTTATTCCAGCAAAACGTGCACCGTTTTTCCCAGGTGAGAAACAGCGGGGCAAAGATGAGGACGCCAACCGCATCACCCAGCCACCAGGTCAGCCACATCTGCGCGCAACGCGACCAGTCGCCACTGTATATACAGAAACTGGCAGTTCCTATGCTTGCGCTGATCAATGGGCTTGCAAGCGCCCCCAGCAGAATGAAGCGTATGGTATCCAGAGTACGATCGAATGGGAGTTTGTTTGATATGAAGCGACTAACCAGATATGCGCCGATCAGCGCTTCAAGGGTATTTCCGGTCGCAGTGCCAAATGATACCAACAGGGCGGGCATTGATGAAAAAGAACCGGTCGTCAGCACCAACATGTTGGCAAGCAAGGCTCCCAGAAAAATGCCGGGCCAGATCTGAAACCCAAAAACCAGGCAGGCCGCCAGGGCGATCCCGGCTGGTGGCCATACAGCAGTGGCATTTGTGTGTTCAAGCGCAAGCAGTAATCCGAGTTTTGCCGTCAACAGATATGCAAGAGCAACCGCGATATTTTGAATAAGGGCCATTGGAAGATTTCGGAGCGGGCTGTATTGCCTCTGGGATAAAGGTACTTGTTTGGCTGGCGCGGGCATTAGAAATCCAATCAAAAACCAGAGTATTTCTACATACTAAGCGGTATGGATCTTATAACTGCCCTGTTAAGAGGTCATATCAACCAGTTGTCCAGTTCGATCTCCTGCCCGGCATAGTACAGCATCAGCGGTGCATCGGTCGGCCAGCGTCCGATCTCCTCGTTATCCCGCACCAGTGAAATCGAGGCAAACAGCTTGCTGCCCGGTGTCGGCTTGATAATGTCAAGCGGGATACTGACCTCGCAGGTTTTGGCAATTTTCCAATTGCAGTAACCGCGGGTCGGCGTCCAGACACCGTTCTCCTTGGCCAGCAGCAGCCCTTCGTCGTTTTTCATCTGCAGTGGCAGACGATATTCGCGGTCGTAGATCAGGTGCAGATTCAGTACATCGATCTCCTTCAGCAGCCGGGAAAGATCCTGCACGCCGTCGATCCTGAAAAACAGCGAGGTTTTGTTATAACCGTAGTAGAAACTCTGCAGCATCCGGTCGGAGGAATGCATGGCCGAACCCTGGCGGGTCAGGTCGTACAGGCCGGCCGCCAGCCATTCGAAGTAATCGCTGATCCGCCCATTGATATCCGGGTCGATAAAAGCAGCCGGTTCGCGTATCAGGCCGGCCGGACTCTTCTTCTTGATCGGCTCCAGCAATCCGCGGGGCGGGTCTTGTCCCAGCAGGCGGTAAACATTCATCAGGTGCTGCCGGAAAAGCCGGTCGAAACGGTCGCTGTGCGGCGAGAAATGGTCATCGCCGTACCACCAGAACCAATCGCTGCCCTCGGCGGCATACAGTGAACGGCAGATCAACTCGGCCGTGACATCCGAAGACATGGAACCATTCTCCAGGGCCGCCGCAACCAGCGGATTGGCGGATACCGCCGCCTGACGGGCCTCTGCCAGCAGATCCCAGGCCAGGTTCTCTTCGGGATGACCGATCCAGATGCCGTAGTTGCCGTTGATCCATGAGCCGGGATGGATATGGTGCAGCCGGCCGTCAAAACGGGTGTGCTTCAGAACCTGAGAACAGGTCGTCAGATTGAGGGTCGGTGAGCCGGCAATGCCGCGGTACATGCCATGCAAAAAATCGTAGGCGTTGTTGGGGTAGTATTCCCAGGCGTTTTCGCCGTCCAGAATGATCGAAACCACCCGCCCTTCACCACCGACCCGCCCCTTGATCGCGTTCAGGCGGGCGCACAGGTCGCCGACCGCCCGTCCGGCATCCCACTGGGAATAGGTAAATCCGACCAGGTCGGAAAGCTGGTGATCACGAAAGAACATGCCAAGCTCGCCATGGCTGCCGGTATAACGCCAGGGGCGATAGAGTCGTTCCTTATGGTTCCCCAGTCCGCCGTCCATGCTCTTCGCCAGGATCTCCTCGTCGGTGGCGACCCAGGCAATGCCGCACTCTCGGATGATCCCCAGCGTCTCGTCACTGACCGACCCTTCCGACGGCCACATGCCGGCAGGGGTAAAACCGAATATTTCGCGAAAATATTCGATACCCCGCTGGATCTGGGCGCGGGCATCTCCGGCATGGCGGAAGCTGGCTGTCGGAAGCGTGACACGCGGCATGGCGGTCTGGGCGGTTCGCAAGTCGCACAACAGCGGCAGAATCGGATGATAGTAGGGGGTCACCGACAACTCGATACGCCCCTCTTCATGCAGGCGTTTGTATAGCGGTATGATCGCCTGCAGCACCTCCCGCTGGGTTTCAAAAAGCAGCTCCTTGTCGGCGGCGGTAAAATTTTCCCCTTTTTTTACCAGTTCGGCAAAGACCGGATAACGGCGTCGGGCGGCCTCGCCGGTCCAGGCCAGGAAAAACCAGACCTGCAGATCCAGCAGATCCTGATTGCTGAAATGCCTGACCCGATCCCTGGCGCTGCCAGGCTTCCCTTCGCCGGCCATGTATAGCAGCTCCAGATAGCGCCGTGAGGGTTCTATCATATGCTGGCGATTGGCGGAAAAGAAGTTTTCCAGCAGAAAGACACGGTCGTCCAGGGACAGGTCGGCCGGATCGGCCATCCCCTTCTGCAGAAAGGGATCGACAGCCATTCCGATCGAGTAGTCCAGGATCTGCTCAATCAGTGACGGCACCAGATTGAAGACCGCCTGAGCTCCGGGGGTGTCTTCCACGATGGCCGGCATGTCGAAATAATCCTTGATGCCGTGCAGATAGGTCCAGGGCAGAGCGTATTCGTTTTTAAGCGGGTCTTTGTAGTACGGCTGATGCATATGCCATACGATGACCACGTCGAGGGGCGTTGGCATTGGGTAATGGTTCCTTGGGTAATGGCCTGAAGGTATTGGCAGAACGAGTCTTGACCGGTCTTAAGCTACAAATAACTCTTTCTTCCAGCTCTCAATCTTCTTCTGGTACTCCGACAACAGTTTTTGGGCCGCTTTCTGGTCTTTGGCTTCAGCCACAATGTGCAAACTGGGGATGTACTGATCCGGCAGCACCAGAACCCAGTCGTCACCGAAATGCACCTTGATTCCGTCGATGAAGGATGCTTCCTTTTCCAGGCTGTCTTCACTCATCTTGCGCATGATGCCACCCTTCATTTCCCAGGGGCAGGCAAGGCTGGTCTGCAAAAAGGCGCGCACCGGAACAACCGAGAGACCCTGCGAGAGCGGCATTCCGCAGAAGGCAGCCAGTTCCATCAGTTTGGCTATCGCAAACATTCCGTCAAATGCGGCTTGAAAACGGGGGAAGGCGAAACGTCCGTCAGTGGTTCCGGTAATGACGATTTCAGAGGAAGTGGCGGCTTCCAGCATGGCGCGATCCGTGCTTTTGGTACGGGTCACCTGGCAGCGCTTCTGCCCGGCCATCTCCTCGATTGTTGAAGGAGCCTGCACCGGAACGGCAATGGTTCCCTTCTGCCCGGACTTCATCAGCATCGCCACCACCAGTGAGAGCAATTCCACACCGCTGTGAATCCGGCCGGTTTCATCAACCAGCGTGATCGCCTCGGCGGTCGGATGCAACCAGAAGCCGGCATGGGCTCCCAGTGACGAAACGATAGTCGCCAGCTGCCTGAGCGCCTCGTTCTTTGCCTTGAGCTGCACTCCGCGCCCTTCGTCAACATAGGCATTCAGTGCGATCACCGAGAAACCAAGCTCATTCAGCAGCTGCGGCAGGGTCTGGCTTGCCGGAGAGAAGCTGAAGTCCACGACAACCGTGAATGCAGCCTTTTTAAGCATCTCGCGATCCAGTGCCCTCAGGAAACCCTCGCGGTAAAAGTCACCGACATTGTTGATGTCGTTCAACACGCCCGGTTCGGTATGGTGCGCCCGGCGGAAATTTTCCTTGAAGAAGGTCCGTTCGACGTTCTTGCCCATATTGCTGGAAAAATCGAGGCCGTCGCCATCCAGAAAAACGATTTCCAGAGAGGCGGGGTCGTCCTGGGCCTGACGGAAATGTACCCCGCCGACCTCCCCGAAAGTTTTCAGTTTGTAGCGCAGAAGCGGCAGCGAGGTCATCTTCATGTCGCGGACATTGACGCCGGCCGACAACAGACCGCCGACGAAGCAGCGCTTCAGCATGCGTGAGGAGGGTGATGAATCGCGGCCGCCCAGCACAAAGCTCCCCTTGGGAAGCGAGGTGCCGTAGGCGCAGCCCAGCTTGGCCACAAACTCCGGAGTCAGCTCCACATTCGACAGCCCCTTGATGATGGCACCCTCGAAAAGCGCCTTTTTCCATTTCTCGCCCCAGATCAAGTTGGAGGTCACGGTCGACCCGGCCTCGATCGTCTTTTTGGGCCAGATCTTAACGTCGGTTTTGATGACCGCCTCGTCGCCGATCGAGGTATCTTCGGCCACGATCACGCCTTCTTCCAGAACCACACCCTGCCCGACACGGACATTGGAGCAGATCACGCTGTCGGTAATCTTGGCCCCTTTCTTGATATAGGAGTTGTCCCAGATGATGCAGCGGCTGAGCTTGACTCCGGCTTCAATGGTACAGTTGCGGCCGATGACCGAATCCTTGATGCGCACATCCCCCAGCACCTGGCTGTTGTCGCCGATAACGACCGTCCCCTCCAGGCCGCTGGCATGCTCCAGTTTTACATCCGCTCCGATCCGCAGATCCTTGCCGACAAAATCCTGCTTCGGCTCGTCGATCTTCAGGTTGATCCTGCCGCGGAAGATATCGTGATAAGCCTCGCGGTAGGAATCGGTGTTGCCGATATCGCGCCAGTAGCCCTTGGCTGTTACGCCGAACAGCGCATCCTGTTTCTTCAGCATCAACGGGAAGAGATCCTGTGAAAAATCGAAGTTTTCTCCTTCGGGAATGTACTTGAGCACTTCCGGTTCGAGAACATAAATGCCGGTGTTGATCGTATCCGAGATTACTTCTCCCCAGCCCGGCTTTTCCAGAAACTGGGTTATGCGCTTTTCCTTGTCGGTGATCACAACTCCAAACTGGAGCGGATCCTTGACCGAAGTCAGGGTTATGGTCGCCTTGGCTTTGTTATCGATGTGAAAATCCATGATTTTCTTCAAGTTGAAATCCGTCAGCAGATCGCCGCTGATAACCAGGAAACTCTCATCCAGGTATTTCTCGGCCGCCTTGACCGCACCGGCAGTACCCATGTCCTGCAGTGGCGTTACATAGGTTATCTTTACGCCGAAATCAGCCCCGTCGCGGAAGAAGTTTTTGATATAAAACGGCTGATGGTACAGCAGCATCACCAGTTCAGTGATATCGTACTTCTTCAGCAACTCGACGATATGCAGCATGATCGGGCGGTTGAAAAGCGGAATCATCGGTTTGGGAATGCTGCCGGTGAGAGGCTGAATGCGGGTACCGAAGCCCCCCGCCATTATGACGGCTTTCATAAATGCTCCTTACTTCAAGATCTGTATGACGCCAGTCAGGAGAGTCCTGAGCCGGTTATTGTTAAACTCCGACCTTGTTTTTCTGCGCTTTCTTGGCCAACACCCTGGCGATTTCATGTTTCAATTCGGACAAGTCGCCCGATTTTACGACATAGCCATCCGCCAGCCAGGCCGAGAAATCGTCCTTATAGCAGGAAAAGGCCGAACAGAGGATTACCGGCATATCGTGGCGTTCCTTGACCAACTGCTGCAGAAGCTCGATACCGCTCTCATTTTTCAGCTTGATATCCAGCACGGCCAGATCAAAGTTGTTAAGCTGCAGCTTTTCAGTCGCTTCGGCAATATTTGCTGCCGTAACCACTTCATACCCCTCATCCGCCAGCTCTTCCGAATACAGCAAGCGGATGTTTGCTTCGTCGTCCACAACCAATAGTTTGCTCATTGCTATTCCTCCTTGTGGGTGGGAAGTTTGATGATGTAGATAATGCCCGTATCCGGAACTGCCTGGGCTTCAAACGGTATTCCCTGCTTTTCCAGCATCGTCTTGCAGAGCGCCAGCCCCAGACCGGCTCCCAGGTCGCGGGTTTCGGAAAACGGCACCAGAATGTGATCCAGCTCGGTCTGTGATACTATCCGGCTGCGATCCTCAATGCGTATAATTACCGATTCTCTGCTGCGGTAAGAGCTGATTGCAATCGTCCTGTCATCCCCCATACCGCCGATATCGCTCTGCAACACGGTGCGAAGACAGTAGGTAAGCTGCTTGAAATCGATATACACCGCCGGCAGATCATGCTCCGACGAGTATCCGCTGGCATAGCCGCGCATCATCAATACCTCGGCGGTTTCCCGCAGCGCGGTCTCCACTAGCTGATTGACATCCCAAAAATCCCTGGTCGGATATAGGGAATCGGAATAATTGAGTATTTCATCCAGAACCCCTTCCAGCTGATGGGTTTCGGAAACAATCGACTCTATGAAATCACGCTTTGGATCGGATGCAGGGGTGTTTTTAAGCATCGAGCGGGCAAATCCGCCGATTATCATCAGCGGGTTACGCACCGAGTGGGCAATACTGGATGTGATACGCCCCACCAGAGCCATATTTTCCATCCTGACGATCAGCTCCTGCTGCTCTTTCAGCTTTTTGCCGGCTTCAGTTACCCGGTTCAGCTCGATATGCAGCTTGTCGTATAACGAGGCGCGTTCTATGGCAAAAGCTACCGGAAAGCTGAAAGTCTCCAGCGAGTGCATGTCTTCATCGGTAATACGGCGATGGGTAATGCAGTTGTCGGCAATAATCAGGCCGACTCTGCGATATCGTGAGATAAGCGGCATCAACAGAAAAGTATCGACCCCCAGCAGGGCAGCGAAGCCGGGATCGACGTCCGGGTGGTGAAAGGCATCCTCGATCAGCAGTGGGTGCTTGCTGTCCAAAGCCTTGATGGCAATGTGGTTGTGGTGTGAAAGCGGAATCGCGAGCTGCTCCAGAATGTCATGGAATTTGGCGCGTTCGGCGGAAAGCTTGTTCAGGCGGAAGTTCTGCGAAAGGGTCTTCAGATCCATGTCATTGCTGAGGATTTCGCCCCAGGTCTGGCTGGCCTCCTCAAGATTGCGGGGTCCGATTGCCAGGTACCCCTTCAGCAACCCGGTTTCCCGGTCAGCCAGCAGCAGAAAGGCGCGATTCATGCCGAAACCCTTGCCGGCCGTGATGGCGGTCAGGGCAACCGAAAGGACCTCCTCCAGATCGACCGAGGTCTGCAGAACAACACCGAGTTCGTGCATGAAGCGGATTTCAAGGGTTTTATTGTCGAGGAAACTTACCAGCGAATGTATCTGGTTTTTCTGCTTCTGGTATTCGCTGTGAACAAGCTTGAAAACCGGAGCCAGCGGGTGGGAACTTTCAATGAAGCGCTCCAGATCGCGCTTGAAGTTTTCGCAGTCACTGCATTTTTCCAGGATGCGCCGGCGTTTTGAGGCAAGCAGGTCCTCGTCACCCTCTTGGATGTTTGGGCAATCCCCCTGCTCGATAACGTCCCTGTCCCAACAGCACTCCCAATCCACGCCGAACCTCGCCAGATGTAGTAGGATCAAATTATAACAGTCAATTATCAGTATGCAATCAAGCTGTTTATGTGGCCACCTTGCAACCCGGCCGGCTTCGACCCCGATCAGGGAACGGAGAAACCGGCGGCTGGGCAAATTCTAAGCTGAAGGGTTATTTCACATTCCAGGTAGTCCCCTGAGCCGAATCCAGCAGCTGAATCCCCTTCTCCAGCAGCAGGTCGCGAATTTCATCGCCCCTCTTGAAATTTCTGGCGGCACGCGCCTCGGCGCGTTCCGCAATCAGTCGCTCGATTTCGCCCGGATCAATATCGATCTGCCCAGCCTTGGCACTTTTGATACCGTCAAGCCATGCCGACGGTTGACATGAAAACAGTCCCAGCACGGAGCCCGCTTCATCAAACTGGTGCCGAACACGCGCAATCAACGAAAGAGTCACCGGTGAGAAATCCTTGGATTCAGCCAAAAACCGGTTCGTGGCCCGCACGGTCTCAAATATGACTCCCAGCGCCTGGGCGGTGTTGAAATCATCATCCATCGCCTCGACAAAACGGGGAATGAACTGCTCAACCTTTTCCTGCAGTTCGAGTCCGATCGGCGACAGGCTCTCGACCGCCGGAAACTCGGCCGCTACCGGAATCCGGTTCAGAACTTCGTCGATCGCCAGCAGGCAGGAGTAGATCCGCTCCAGACCGGTTCGGGATTCATCCAGATTCTGATCGGAGAAATCGATCGGTGAACGGTAATGTGCCGACAGAATAAAGAATCGCAGCGTTTCAGGGTCGAATTTGTCCAGTACTTCGCGAATCGTGAAAAAGTTGCCCAGAGACTTGCTCATCTTTTCGGAGTTGATATTGACGAAACCATTGTGCAGCCAGTAGCGCACAAAACGGCAGCCGTTGGCCGCCTCGGATTGTGCAATTTCATTTTCATGATGCGGGAAGATCAGGTCCTTGCCGCCGCCATGAAAATCAAAGGTTTTACCCAGAAATTCCATGCTCATGGCCGAGCATTCAATATGCCAACCGGGACGTCCCTGCCCCCAGGGAGATTCCCACCACGGCTCGCCCGGCTTGGACCCCTTCCAGAGCGCAAAATCCATCGGATTGCGCTTCTTGTCACCCACTTCGACCCGGGCGCCGGCCTGCATCTCTTCCAGGTTGCGCCCTGAGAGTTTCAGGTATTCGGGAAAGGTCTCAACAGCGTAGTAAACGTCACCCTCGGAGGCATAGGCGTGCCCCTTGGCAATCAGAGTTTCTATGATGTTGATGATACCGCCGATATGATCAGTGGCCTTTGGTTCCACGGTCGGCTTGGCCAATCCCAGCCGAGCCATGTCTTCGTCGAAGGCCTGGATGTAGCGGTCGGAAATGGTGCGGTAATCGCAACCTTCCTGATTGGCGCGGTTGATGATTTTGTCGTCGATGTCGGTATAGTTGCGAACATAGGTCACATCATAGCCGGCGTATTTCAGATAGCGGAAAATAATGTCGAAAACCACATTGGCGCGGGCATGGCCGATGTGACAATAATCGTAGACCGTTACACCGCAAACGTACATGCCGGCTTTGCCGGGCACCAGCGGCACAAAGGTTTCCTTTTCACCGGAAAGGGTGTTGTAGACGCGTAATGGCATGGGTCAGGCTCCCGTCATCAAATTGATGCATTATGCCTGCTTGTGCCCGGTAAGGCAAGGGGGGAAATGATGGGGAAATCGGTGATAATCTTTCAGAAACGGCCTGCCAGAGCCAGGCCGCCACCGCCATCCATCGCGGTTGGAACAACGGCATACGAGCGGTTACGAGCATGCTGGCTGACAGCCACCCGGCCGGACAGCTCGCCGATAGCTGCCGCCAACAGAACATCGCTGGCCCAGTGCTTGTTCTGGTTCATGCGGGAATAGCCGACAAACGCCGCGGCACAGTAGGATGCCACCGCAACCGGCAGACTTTCGGATGTTCGGGCGAGTACCGAGGCAAAAGCAAAGGAGCTGGCGGTATGCATGGAGGGGAAACTGTCGTAGTCGGATTTGAAGCTGAAGGGACGAAAATCACCCTTGTGAGCAGTGGCATTCGGCCGGCCGCGTCCAGTTGCCTCCTTGAGAATAAGAGTGGCGCCATCCGCCAGGATCAAGGCTTCTCCCAGCATCTCCCCGACCTCTTTCCAGCGCGGGGAATCGGCCAGAATACCACCGCCATACAGCAATGCGGCTGCTCCCAGATGCACGAACGGATTACCGGCTAAAGCCCCGGCATCGGCGGCTCTGTCCATGCCGCGGGACCTGCTGCTCTGCACCCTGTCCCTGATTTCACTGTCAAAGGTGTAGGTCAACCCGACCGCACCCGCCACTCCCAATGTCAGCAGCAGATTGCCGTTTTCAAGCTGAAAGGGCGTCGTGACAAAATCCTTTGATTCGGCCAGCAGTCGCGTTCCCGCTTTGCCGGCCTCATCCGATATGGAAAACGTATCCGAATCACCTGCAATGGCGCCGGCAGCAATGACCACCGTCATCCAGCAAGCCAGCAACACAAAAATCAACCTTCTTTTCATAATAGTTCCCGCTTTCGTTGAATTACAGATATAAGGCACCAGATAAATCCGGCGCCGATCAGATCAGCCAGCAGATCGCCCCATTCAGCGCTGCGGCTGGTCGTAAAAACCGCCTGGAAAACCTCGATCAGAATTCCCAGCGAAACTCCATACAAAAATGCGGCCAGAGCTGCCCATTTGTGAGATCTGAAGGAGAGAAAGGCAAGCAAGGTTACAGCAGCGATCGCTGCTGCGTGATTCAGCTTATCCCAGCCCAGACCAACCGAGGGTACCGCATCGGCCGGCATAAGTGACAGCCAGAGCACCAGAATAGTAAGGCCGGCACAAAGGGGCGGCCAGACAAAAAAACTGCTATTATTCTTGAGCACTTGTTTTTGAGCCGCGCAAACGAATCGTTCCTTTGAAATTATGCTTAATCTCATCGAGGATCGCACGGTCATCGGGGGACAACTTTGATAGGTATTCCACGATAAAAACATAAAAGATCGAACAGAAAAACGCTGTCACCGCTGAGAGGATAACTATCAATGCCCGCTTGGGCTTGCTTCTGCGCAGCGGCGCCACCGCTTCATCCAAGACCTGCAGAGTCGAAGAATCTTTGGCTTCACTGATCTTTGCAATTTCGAACTGCTTGGTAAGCTGTTCAAAAATGGCTTCCTGAATTTTGAGCTCACGTAGTTTACGGACGTATTCCACGCCCAGTGAGGGGACATTGCCCATGGAAGGAATGATGTCCATACCACCGCTGCCGGTCATGCTGCCGAGCTGGCTTTTAAGCCTGCTGATGGCGGCCTGGACGGTTCTGACTTCATTGCTCTCGTCGGTCATCGAGTTGCGTAGCGAGGCAAGCTGGACTTCCTTGCTGATGATCTCGGCCTTGATGCGGGCTATTCCTTCAATGGCCGCGGTGGCCTGGGAGTCGGCCTTGATGGTTTTGTACTTCTCCTGGAACGATTTCATGTCGTTTTCGGCGTTGCGCAGATCCTGCTTGACAACTTCCAGCCGTTTTTCCAGAAACATCCGCTCCGTGCCGGCCTTTGAGAGGTTGAGTTGAACGCTGCGTCGTCCCAGTTCCTCAACAAAGGTATTGGCAAGCAGCGCCGCCCTGTTCGGATCCTTACTGTCAGCATCAATGCTGATAATGCCATCTTTGCCGGACTTGAATTTGACAACTCGATCTAACTTTTTTCTGGTGTCATCAATGGTTTTGGACTTGAATTCCTTTTGCAACTCAAGCTTTTTGATGACGGCATCCGCCACTGAACGGCTCTTGAGGATACCCATGTAGAGATCGGCTGATCCGCCAAGCCCCATCATGCCTCCGGCCGCCAGACCGGCCAGGCCTCCGGCCTGGCTGAGCAGGGCGGAAAGGCCGCCGCCGGCATCCTTCTGCGGGGGCAGGACCTTGGCACTGGCCGTATAAATGTTATTCAGCGCTAGCGTATAACAGACCGAAAGCAGAACTGCTACGGAGCAGATTTTGATAATGGCCATCTTGCGTCTTGCTATGACCCGCAGGAGTTCAAGCAGGTTGATCTCTTGGTCGTCGCTGTGGTTTTCGATTTTATTTAATTGTTCGTTGGTCATATCAGTCATTATTTGAACCAGAGGAATACGGAGCCGGCTGTCAGGGCAACCTGTGAAAGGATCGTGGTAATATCCTTGATGTCACGCAGCCAGGCCGTGCGCTCAAGCTTCTGCGGCACAACCAGGGTGTCGCCGGGATCCATGAAGGTGGACATGAAACTACCGAAATTCCATTTGCGGGCCTCATCGCTCCACTTGATTCCAAATGATGATTGCTGCCTGCTGAAGACAGAGCCATCTGCCTTGATGATGTACATATCCGAAGCTTCCGCATCACGGGTCGGGCCGCCAGCCTTGGCCAGATAGGTCTCCACATCCGAAGCCTCGGGCAAATGCACAAAGGTTGTCGGGTTGTAGACCTGTCCCATGATGTTGACGATATTCGGACGGGCCGGGATTTCAACTGTATCGCCCCCCTCCATCTCAAGGTCGTAACTGCTCTTTTTAAGTTCATCCAGTTTAGTAAGCCGGATGACGATACGCCCCTCGGCCTTGAGGGTCTTAAGACGTTCCAGGGCTTTCAGAAGACCGTCCAGGGCAACCCTGGTCCCCTCCAGTTCCTCCCTGGAAGCGGCTACGTATGACAGGGCAAACTGTTTCTGGAGAATATCCTTCTCCGTCCGGGCAATGATTTCGTCCATCCGTTTCTGCTGGATTTCTTTTACGGATTTACGGGTGAATTTTGCCCCTTTTTGATAAGCCTTGTCAGTATAGCCGCCTGCACGCTCGATCACAGAGCTGATCTTTTCTCCGCGGGTGACTGAGTAGACACCGGGAAACTTGACCTCTCCCTGAAGCGTGACAAACTTATCAGTGGCCTCAACCCACTCTGCTATTCCGCGCACTATCAGCACATCATCGGCCTGCAGCAGGATATTGTACTGCGGATCTCCATTGATGGCCTTCGCCAGATCGATTGAAAGGCGCGTCGACTTTGCCTTGTCACCTTCGATAGTAACCCTGGTCAGTTCGGCAAAATCGAGGATGGCATTACGCTTGGTGCTGCCGGCAGCCGCAACCAGATCGCGTATGGTCATGCCCGGATAATAGTCATACGCCCCCGGGTTGATCACATAACCGTTTATGGCAACCGAAGGGCGTTCCTGCATTTCCCAGCGGGAGAAGACCCGGATCGTGTCTTGCTCACGAAGTTCAATATTGTCGCTGTCGCTGCCATTAAGGGCTTTGCGCAGGTTGAAGGTGAGAACTTCTTTGTGATAATCGGGCTGCGCCAACCGGGTAACCTCGGCTGACTCCATATAAGATTCCGGCAAAAGATCATTGAAGCTTCTGATCAGCTCATTGATGCGCATACCTTTGCGGAATTGATATTCGCCCGTTCTGACCACGTTCCCGCGTAACACCACTACGTCGCGGACAGCCTCCTGCACCGGGAACACCTTGACCATATCACGATCCATGATGGCTACATTTACAAAAGAATCTTCGGGCTGGCCATCTTTTGACCGGTAATCGAGCACGATCTTGGCGCTGTTGTTGGCTACGCGTTCGACCTGGATCCTGGCGGTGTAACCGCTGGCCGTGATGCCGCCAGCCATTTGGATAACATCGGCCAGCGACGCTTTACCCTTCAGTTCGTAGATAGCAGGTCGTTTTACCTCGCCGGCCACTGCGACTACCGGACCGATAACAGGAACAAAGATGGTGTCGCCGTTCTGCAGGCGCACATCCTTGCTGCGGTCACCGGACAGAAACATCTCGTAGAGGTCAATCTCGTTAACCAGCTTGCCGTCTCGCAGCAAGCGGACACTCCGCAGTGAGCCGTTACGCGATGGCCCCCCGGCGGCGGATAAAGCATTGATCACCGTGGAAAGAGAGCTGACCGGAATACTGCCGGGACTTTCCACCTCGCCTACGGCAAACACCTGGATGGTTCTTACTTTACCGAGAGACACGTTCAGTTCATAGTTCTTGTAATATCGCGAGATAGCTTTGTTGATGACTTCGCGGGCTTGGTCATAGGTGAGTCCCGATACATTGACGACACCTATCTTGGGTATGGAAATCTCTCCACTGCGATCAACGGTCAGTTCATGTTTTGCACTGAGGGACCCCCAAATGGTAAGGTTCAGAGTGTCACCCGGACCGAGTGCATAGCTTCCACTGGCAGGCATACTATCCAGAGTATTCAATAACGGAGAGCTGTTTTTGAAGAAGTCGTAACCGAACTGACGCAGTTCACGTTTGAAAGGCTCAGCTTCAATTTTGTCGAGCAGGGTCAGATTCTTTTTGGAGAAGGTCTTTTCGAGGCTGGAGCCCTGTTCTTCTACAGGAAGCGGGATAGCGGTTTCCTCGCCTGATTGCAGAGCAAAAGATCTCTTTTTGCTTGTAGCGGCCGATACCTGGATATAATAGATCTGATAGTTTTTTAATTCTCTCAGGATGAAGTTGTCGGTGGTGCCGACTGCGATAGACTTAAGCAGCTTGCCGGATTCGGTACCATAATTTACTACAAATTGTAACTGGCCATCCTCAGGTTTTGGTTGGTAGTTGGATAGTTTCCAGGAAATTTTTACCAGTCCGTCACCCGGAAGCACTTTAAGCGATATTTTGGCAGTTCTGACAGAATCAGTTGGTTTATCTGACATGCTCGAAGGATCAGTAAGCTGACCTCTTTCAAGGATTGTTTTGAGGTCTTCAGCGCCAAGATTGGCCGGTAGTCCGCTGCCTTTATATCCGGAGTCCCCCTGGGGCATGCCAGGTTTCAGATTGTCACTGAACTTTTGCTGGTCCAGCGCTCTTTGAATCTCATCTTCAGTTGCTGAATATGCAGTTCCCGCCTGTATCAAAAACAACGCTATGAAAAGGTACACCATTGATGCTAACCGCATGAATTGCTCCAAATTATGTTATAAAATCCGTTCCATATAGCACTGTTACCTGAGTTTTGGCAACTTAAAACCCTGTGATGGGAAATTTTGAATTTTAAACCGTCAGTACCGATATCTCAGTTCAAACTTCACCAGCTGATTCGTCCGTTCCTGACCATCTACCAAATTCAGGTTGGCGATCTTCTCGATTCCGTAGCCGATTTGACCGTCGATATCTCCATAAACCGGCAGGGACCAGAAGATGCGACCGGCGTGTTTTCTCTCGATGGCTTGTCCCGGCATGCGACTTGCCATGCCGCGATTAGTGTAGATATATTCCAGCGCCAGATTGTTGCGCACGCTGAACCAGTGGCTGTAGCGTGTAAAAAAATCCTGGGTGGCGCCCCCCTGGGAGTGGCCGACCGGCATACCCTTGTAGATGTAGCCCTCCGGGAACGTGCTGTTGGTGTAAAGGATCTGGTTACCCTGGAAAAACTCGAAACGGAAATCATTACGACCATCATCTGTCAGGCGAGGGACATACAACCCGGCCACATAACTCTCCACGATTGGCCAGAATCCGGCGGTATCCTCACCGGAAAATTCTCCATAAAGCTCGCTATTGCGCAGCCAGGGAATGCGATAGCGGGCTTCGAAACCGGCCAGACCGTTGGAGTTATCGGCACTGGTGCCACCAACCAAGCCACGCAAAATGTCGCCGAGGCCGTTTTTGACGCCCGGTCCACCCACCTGTCGCCCCAGATTAAAACCGACTTCCAGATTATCGGTCGGCTTGACTGATAGTTTTAGCGCATAAAACCAGGGCTGGCGCTCAAAACCATCGGTCACTGTTTTTTCGAAGCGCGAGGTGATCAGGGCATATTTAATTGCACCGATGTATTTCACCTGAAACGGTTCCGGGCTGGAGAGCTTGATCTGGGTGAAGTTTTCGGCGTTGTTGGTGAGGGTAATGTTGCCGCGGTAGCCGAGCCCCAGCCAGTTTTCATCCTTGCCCGCTTCCAGTTCCAGCCAGTTTCCGCCCAGCTTGATGTAACCGCGATTAAGCTTCAAGCTGGCTTCTGAATCGGTCTTTGAATATTCGATGGCAGGCTCCAGAAGTCCGACAACCTTGTCGCTGATGTAGCCTTCAGCCCCCCAGCGCAACTCGGCATTGTGCCCCTGGCGATAGACGGTCCCATTATTGTTCTCGGATAAAGGCGTCCCTTCGCTGCCGTGCTGTTGTGCAGCGGAAGGATAAGGGTTTTTCGGGCGCAGACCGGAACCGATGCCAAAGACTCCGTCATCGCCGGGATCATGCACCTGCCGCTCATAGCTGCGCGCTGCACCATCCAGATAGACATAGCGCAGCCGCAGTGCCGATACGAGGTTATAATCGATGAACTGCGGTCTCGCTCCAGGGTTTTCCCGCAACGACACCTCCCGAGGAATGAGCTCCTTGAGCCGTGCCACGAATTCAGCAGCAAAGACAGGAACGTTGCCGGACTTATTGGACAGATTCCTTTCAGCCTCCAGCACAAGCCGGGCGGCCTCAGCCTTACTGAAGGGTTTGATGCCTTTGACGTCCCTCGTGATCAGTCCGAAACCGGACAGTTTATCCAAATATTCGTAAATGGGGCTATCAAGCGGAATATTGGCGGAAGAGAGGGACCACGAAGATGTAGTGAAAAGCATCAAAATGCCGATCGTAAAAACAATTGCACGTATCATGCTACTTCCTTATGGGGATAACCTTGGTTGATGCGGCAGGCGTTTGAGGGAACAGATCGGGCCGCACGCGCTGAAAAGCCAGCGGCGCTTCGCCGATGAAACTGTAGGCAGGCTTGAACTCGGGGATCAGGCGTTTCAGGGACTCCATCAGATCATCAACCCTGTCCGTTCGGGCTGCATCATACAGCACATCAAGTTCAAGCTTAACAGGATCCAAATCGATATGTACCGGGGCCAGAACCTTGATTTTCTTGTGGGCAGTAGGCAGAACCCCCTCGCCGTCTATCAGCAATTCTTCGAACAGCTTCTCGCCCGGACGCAGACCGGTCACAACAATATCGATGTCTTCATAAGGGGTGAGTCCGGACAGCCTGATCAGCTCTTCGGCCAGATCCAGAATCCTGACCGGTTCGCCCATGTCCAGCAGCAGGATTTCGCTGCCGCTGCCCATGCTGCCGGCCTGCAGCACCAATTGAGTCGCCTCGGGAATAGTCATGAAATAGCGGATGATCCGTTTATCGGTCACCGTCACCGGTCCGCCTTTGGCAATCTGCTCCTTGAAGAGCGGGATCACGCTGCCATTGCTACCCAGCACATTTCCAAATCGAACGGTCGTGAACTTGGTGCGACTTGCCCTTGATAAAGCCTGGATGTATATCTCTGCCGCCCGTTTGGTAGCCCCCATTACATTGGTCGGGTTGACCGCCTTGTCAGTAGAGATCATCACAAAGTTACGAACATTGAAATGATGGGCCGCATCGGCAACGTTTTGCGATCCGAAGACATTGTTCAGAACCGCCTGGGTCGGGTTGTACTCCATCATCGGCACATGTTTGTAGGCGGCCGCATGAAACACCACTTCGGGAGCAAACTCTTCGAAAGCGCTCATAACCTTTTCGCGATCACGCACATCGGCAATCAATGGCAGAATACGAATACCGGGAAATCTGGCGACAAGCTCCTTTTCGATTTCATACAAAGGTGTTTCCGCCTGTTCCAGCAGTATCATTTTCTCCGGCCTGAACTGGGCTACCTGACGACAGACCTCGCTGCCGATGCTGCCGGCCGCCCCGCTCACCAGCACCCGCTTGCCGGTCAGAAAACCGCCAATCAGCTCACGATCCAGCACCACCGGATCACGCCCCAGCAGATCCTCAATCTCAACATTCTTGATCTGGGATACAGTCAGAGTCCCATCTATCAGCTCCCCGATGCTGGGCAATGTCTTGAAGGTCACGTTGGCGTTCTTGCAGGAGTCCACGATTGAACGGATAACTTTACCATCGGCCGAAGGCATGGCGATGATCACATCCTCAATCTCGTTGGCAAGAATAAGGGGCTTTAGTTGCTTCGCCGCCCCCAAGACAGGGATACCATGCAGCTTCATACCCTTTTTTTCAGGGTCATCATCCACAAATCCGATCACATCGTAAGCAGCATGTGGCTGTCGGCGGATTTCCTTGAGCAGCATACTGCCTGCTTCTCCGGCACCTACAATCAGTGTTCGCGGACCTTCACAGCTTCTGCCGACAACATAAGTTTCACGCCAGACACGCCACACAAGCCGGCTGGCAGCCAGCAACGCAAATAACAAAACCCAGTCAAGAACAAAAATGGAACGGGGAATCGGAGTAAATTGACGCAGAAAAAAAACCGTAGAAACGGCCAGGATAGACGAGAGGGTCACGCCTTTGAAAATTTCAACCGCATCCTGAACCGAAGCATAGCGCCACAGGCTGTTATAAAAGCCGGTCACAACAAACACCAGCGGCTTGACAACCAGCACTACCAGCAGGCACTCCCAAAACAGATCAAGTTGGGTAGCGGGAATAGAAAAATCAAAGCGCAAGAGAAATGCCAGGCAGAGCGCTAGGCTAATGAGGAGTGTATCAGATAGAAAAACGACTAGGCGGCGTTTGGTAAGCATACATTCCATTCCAGCAAACGGTTTCTGAGAGTTTTTTAGTGGGATGGAAGCTTATAGAATAATCATGGTTGATGCAATCAAAAAACCTTGTAACCACTTATTAATGCCACAAAATTAAGTGCTCATCACTGTGTTCATTGCAAAAAAGCTCAATGCGTCACCCCTTCGCTCTTTATAACTTTCACAAACGTAAAAAAAAGTATCCGTAAATCCAGCTGAAATGATCTCTGCTTCAAGTAATACTCGTCAAACACAACTTTGACCGGAATCGGCAGCTCATCCCTTCCATTTATCTGTGCCCAGCCTGTAAGGCCGGGCGTGAGCTGATGAATCCCTTTTTCGGTACGCAGAGCTATCAGGTCATCCTGATTATACAGAGCCGGACGGGGACCAACCAAACTCATGTCGCCATTAATGATACTCCACAGCTGAGGAAGTTCATCAAGGCTTGATTTGCGCAGGAACTCGCCAATCGGAGTAAGCCATTGGTCTGGATTTCCAAGCAGATGGGTGGCGACTGCCGGTGTGTCGGTACGCATGGTTCGGAACTTGGGCATCTTGAAAATGAGGTTATCCCTGCCAACTCGGTCGGACCAGTACAAAATCGGCCCTGGTGACGTCAGCTTTACTACAAGGGCGGTTACCAGCATTGGTATGGACAACAGTAGCAAAGCAATAAGTGCGCAAGTTATGTCGAAAAAACGTTTCAAATTTACACCTCAGCGCTGACAAAGATCAAATTGCGAATTTTTTTAATGAGGTTAGTATGTATAGTTGGATGTTAAATCCACTTCCAGCCCCATTTATTGAAATATCTAAACATGCTTACAACCATTACAAAAAGCATTTTATAGTTTTTATGAGGCTCTCTTCCCCATTCATGAGTCACAGTTGCCCCCGGAAAATAAACGGTTCTATACCCAGCTTTCTGAACCATACGACCAAGATCGCAATCTTCCAGATGCAGAAAATATCTTGGATCAAATCCCCCAATTCGTTTCAATACTGATGATCGGCAGAACATAAAACATCCCGTCGTAAACTCAACATCACAAACAGAATCATAACCGACGTCCTTCATCTCATAAGAGTCTAATCGTTTTTGAAAGAACGACGATAGAAACTTTGGAATAAATCGCCTGGTGAATAGATCGAATACAGTGGGATATCGTTTATTTAGATGCTGTAATGACCCATCTGTATTTATAACCTTAGGGCAAACCACACCAATATCAGAATTGGCATCCATAAATGCTGCCAAGGATTCTATAGTCAAAGGTGCAATAATGATATCCGGGTTAATAACCACGTGATATTTGCTGTCAGAACATTTATCCAGAGCCTTATTATGCCCTCGCCCATAACCAGCGTTAGAACCATAAAAATGGTATTCGACAGGAAAGTTTGTGAGAGATGATTTTAGCGAGTCTGTTGGAGAATTATCTACAATATGGAGTTCAATGTTCAAAGAGCAAGACAAAGAACTCTCAATTACCCTTCGGATCATTTCAGGTGGGTTATTGTAAATTACAATTGAGGCAGTGCAGTCTATTGGTTTCATAGAATAGTACTTTGATTCTGGTTAGTATGCGAATTTTGAGAAGCCAGATAAGATTTCAATAGTGAGTCACCCAAATACTTACAGGGTTCGATTGCAGCTCCTTCTGACCACTCGTTCCAAGCATTGCATAGCAACGGGAGGTCTTTAGAACATCCAGAATCAGAAAATGCAGTACTTAGCATTTGTGAAAATTGATCTAGTGTCGGAACTTCAACCGATGTAAAGTGTTCACGATATCTAGGTGCATTATTCCAGCCACACGTTAGGATGTTTTGAACTGGGCACGTAATTGACTCAATAAAGCTCTTACGTTCCGCCGACTGAAAGTATTTTAAAAAGCTACTAAATGAATACGTTTTTGACGTTTTTCTTAAAACCCCTCCAACCTTTTTAGACCAGTATTCTGCTTTTGAATAATCCATGGACCGAAGTATGTGTCTGTATACTGAATGTACAACTTTGTTTTTTCGAAATCCGCTAAAATTAAAAAACAGTCTCGGCTCAAATAGATAGCAAAAATCAAATATTTTAGTGTACTCCGCATCCAGTTTATTTTTTATGAAGAAGCCAATTAATGGGTTAACTCCCACTAGATTGAATTCTTCACGATAACAATTTATTGTTTTGGACAGATCAAGAAGAAACTCGGGTCTATATAAAACAAAAAGTGGACGACCAAAAACTTTTGTGTATGAGTCTGACTCCATAAATTGCTTCAGATATTCAACATGGTTACGAACTTGTTCACGACTTGGTGAAGTAGATACAGATTTCAAAATCTCAGTATCTTTTCCAGCCCAACGTTTTGACCAGTTTTCATTTGCCCAAATGTAGAAATATTTGAAGTTTTCTGGAACGGATTGTTTTACCAAATAACGTTCAACAGCATCTAACTCCGGACCATCTTCAAACCAATAATGATAAATACCGAACCCGTCCAACCCAGCTTTTACAGCCTCTGTAAATCTATCAGCAACGTCATCGGCGTTAGCTAAATCGTAATAGCCAGCAACCGGCGCGCGACGATTCCAGTAATTAAATGCATTTGCTGTGGAAACTAGCGACCAATCTGTAAAACCGTACCCCCAAGCATCGTCATTTACTTTGACCTGATGAAATTGAGGAAAAAATATAGCATATCGTTTCATTTATTATTTAATCTCCCTTGACATAGTATCCATAGACTCAAGAAAGCTCTGCGAATAACAACACTAATATAAGATAACACTCCGATATGCTTACGCACAATGCCAGGAAAGGCTGATCTGAACACAAGATCTTGGGAACAAGATGAATATCCATCTGCAGAATACCAAGCTACGCACCCGTGATATTTTGTCACAGACAGAGAATGAACAGAGCTAAACACAATATTGACATAATGATCTGCCTGTGCTTTGAACTGAACTGGATACTCACCCACCTCTTTAATGAACCTCTCACGATTGTAAAAGATTCCTTGGTGACACCAATTCCTCCAAGCAAGATACTCTCTAAATTCAATATTATTAAATATTTTATCTTTACCCCAAAATACATCGGCAACAATAAGATCTGTTTTATTTCTCACGCCTTGCATAATAGCATCTACAGTCGCCGGAAGTAATATGTCGTCTTGTCCTATAAAATACAAATAACGACCTTCTGCCTTTTTAATTCCTGTATTCATAGCCCCATAAATTCCAGGGTTTTCCTCAGCATAAATATGTAGATCATCAAGACGATCAACATCACATAATGAAACTACATCTTGTGCAACTATTATTATTTCATAGTGTATTCTACTTTGGAGCGCTGCCCTAACTGAGCTAATGCATCTGATAAGGTCATTATTCGGTCGCAGTACTGGTATTATAATGGATAATACTGTAGTCATGATCATGTTTGGTTGAGGATATTATTGCAATCCAATTGTTTATTTTCAGGGCGTGGAATATGTTTAGAAGCTGTGACCACTATTCTCACCGCAAATACGTAAACAACCCACACAAATTGCAACGCTGCAGTTAACACAAATGCTTGATAGTCCTGCACAAACGTTAACAATGATGTGAAAATGAATGATAGAGTTATAAACTGTTGAAAAGGTGTTCTTGACACCCATAAAGTTAAATAACCAACAGCTACTACGATAGTAGTAAATAATAAACATATAAATATTGAAAACAAATCTATAGGGTTATCGTAATACGATAATATGGTAGAACTAAATCCTGCATTTGCCCCTACATATGCCGTAATGTTATAGGCTGCTGCATATTGAGCAACTCCAAGCGGAATATCAGAAACTACAAACCCTAGCCGAGGAGCAAAACCTTTGAAAATTTCAGACAATAAATTCCCATGGACATTTAACTTTAAAGCATCACGTATTATGTAGTCACTTGCAAGTGCCCTACCGTCAGCTGACAATATAAATCTCGAAATTGCCATATTGATATTCTGAACAAAAGTAGTATTTAAAAATTGTGTTAATACAAAAGTATACAAGCCAATTAAAGGCAAGGCTATCATTGTTAAGACCATTTTCAACCGCCTGCTAAAATGGTAACCTAGTCCCCATGCTATAATCATCATATATCCTATTGATAAAAAAACTGCACCTTTTGAACCTGCTAACAAAGAGCCTACAAATCCTGAAAGCATGGTGAGAATGTCGAGTTTTGAAAGTTTCCCAGCATAGATTCTTACACCTATAGATATTGTAATTGCAGTTTGAATAACCGTTGATAAATATGTTAATAGCAATGGTAAGGTACCGTTAGACAAATAGTCTATGCGCGACCCCTCAGAAAATATTCCCATGCTAGATGGATTTGATACTGCTAGATAGATAATGATCAGGTTATTTACACATAAAAGTTTGATAAGTATTTTATTAGATGAATATAAATCCATATGCCTTTTAACTTTTACCAAAAGATCTCGCAAAATATAAGTAACTATACATAATAACACTAACTCAATAATCATAACAACTAACAACAACTCAATACTATATACAGTGCTACTATATATAGATATATATAACAATACTGCTATTCCAACAACTGGTGCCCAATTTATTAATACAACAGAAGAAACAATGCGTTTTTTATTAAAGCTCAATACAACAAATATTCCTATTAAAATAGAAATAATATAAATTAGGTACATATTTTCCAATATTATAGTTATGTTATTCATATTATCTAAGTTATCACCTAAATTGAGGCGGTCCGGTTTTGTTTAGTTGTTATCTTGAATAATCAACATATTTTTGTATAAACAGCAAGAGTCTCAGCAGCACATTTCTCCCAAATAAATAACTTACATTGCTCAAATCCTTTTGCAGTCAAACCAACACGGTATTCGAGTGAATTCAATACTTTTTCAATTGACACCCGTATGGAATCAATGCTGGTTGGATCAAAATATTCACCAGCATTGCCAACAACTTCAGGAATTGAGCTAGTATTGCTACAAGCAACTGGGCATCCTACTGACATTGCCTCTAAAGGTGGAATGCCAAAACCTTCATACAAAGAAGGATATACTAAAATTTCTGCATTGCGATAACATGCTGCAAGAACAGAATCATCACCACTGATCTGCTTGATTTGAGATTCGTTAATTCCTATATTCGCAAACATTTCTTTTTCTGATTTTGTAAATGCACCACCGCCAAAGCAATAAATTTGCAGATCATTCCGCAACCACTTGGAACTGATATATGCCTGTATAAAATTATCAAAGTTCTTGTAACCTCTTCGTTGTCCAACATAAAGTATATAAGGATTATTTTGAGGCATAATGGGTTTTTCCGATACTGTATTAAAAGCATCAAAGCCAAGATACACAACTGAAACTTTAGCAGGAGAAACATTAAATAGTTCTATCAGGTCTCTTCGAGTGCTCTCAGAAATACAAATTATGTGATCTACGAGAGAAAATATTTTTTTTTTGCAGCGGGTTGTTGGATCATTTTTGAGATACATTTCAGGGAAGCGCTCATGAATCATATCATAAGCTGTTATTACGCGGCGTGAGCCATTTGGAGCATAAGTCCAATTGGAGTAGTATGTTTCATGAACTATATCAGGTTTAAAAGATTGCATGAGTGGTATTGATATCAAGCGGTTTGCATTAATCCTAAGTCTGTCGATTTTGGGTAGAACCTTCACTTTCAAACCAATTCTAATATCTGCAGGAAGTCCTGACAAATATTCGTTAACATGCAATGGCGCGAAAATTTTCGCTTCAACCCCAGGGAACTCAGATAAATGTGTTGCTAAGCTGCAAATGTAACGGGATATGCCGCCATATTCCTGCCAGGAGAATATTTGTTGGTCGAAGGCTATGCGCATATCAGGTGGCTTTCCGATTTAACTGTTCGACAAGTGTGATATGATCACCCATTGTACGTGTTGCTAAATTCGTACGCACCCACCGAGCTTTCAAAAAGCTTAACCTTCCAGTATATATATTGAGCAATGTTTCATTTATTTTGTTTTTTGAAAAAATATGCATAAACCCATTTGAACTAAAATTCAGCCCCATCCTGTTAGCGATTATCTGTAAAGTACGTCTTTGAAAAAATGCAATATGTTGGCCTGTTTCAAATGAATAGTACCACCATTGATCTGGAAGTGGTGGATTACCCTCAAACAACTCCGTAGTAAATATGAAAGTATCAGTTTGTCCATATTTTAATGCATCCTCTACGAATTTGACAGGGTCTTCAGTGTGCTCAAGCACCTCAAAAGCCGTAACTGCTCGGCAAGATCCCATATTTTGGCTGTAGTTAAATCCTATAGCCATGAGGTTTTGGCAATACTTATCCGACCAATAGTAATCAAAACCATAATCGCGCATAAGTCGGGTCAACATGCCATAACCACCGGCAACATCGACATAATGGCCATCGCCCCGTTCCCCCATTAAAGAATAAAGAATAATGGCTAGTTTGTTCGCGATGTCGATATTTCGTGCAACCAACCCGGTATCAGTGGAGGCAATGGCGCTGGAGTAAGCCTCTTCCAACCAGTGAGGATTTTCTGCGCATAGAAATCCGCAATCTTCACAATAATTGTAGGTGGCTTCGTGTTTATCTAATACCAACGCCTTAAAAGCATATGACAAGAGCGAACCACAGATTTTACATGTAAGCGGCATAATAGACTTTCGGATAATTGGCTATAAAGTATTCAATAATATTTTTTTAGTTAGTAAGGTGTATGGAAAGACAGTAGTTACAACATAAGATAAAATAAGAGCAATTAACAAGCCATTCAGTCCTAACGTGTATGTAAACCATATCTTCAAACCGATTGAACCTACTGTAAACATTGATGCAATTATAAGTTGCAGCCTAAGAACATTAGTACCGTTAAGAAACATAGCATATGTCCCCCCCACTCCTTTAAATACAATCCATGCTGCATACAACACTACAAGCTCAAAGGGGAACAAATGTTTATCACCAACCCATATTGCTAAGAGTGGTTTATAAAAACATATCAACAATACCGCAGCACTAACAACAAGTAATAATGTTGTCAACATAGATCTCTTAAGAGTTTCTTTTATCCATATCTTATCGCCTCGAGCCTTTGCTTCTCCATATGCCGGCCACAGTGGTGAGAATGCAAGTCCAATAACAATCAAAACCCCCTCAAATAGCTTAGATACTACCGAATATTGAGCAACAGCATCTGCGCCAAGTACTTGAGCTATAATGACATTGTCTGACGCAAACGCTAAGGAACCCGCTAGTTGTAGAACAAAAAACAAAAGTCCACCGTGTAGTATTTGCCTCATTCCACTTTGTGACACTTGTCTCATGTCCGGAATAAGTTCTCTACATTGAACGAAAAAAAAGATAGCATTATTTATCAAGAGTATAATTACAGGTGCACCGGCTAACGCTGATATTAGCCAAGGCAGGCCACCTTTGAAAAAGATAACCAGTAATGAGATCAACAGACCCAGTATACTGCCTGCAGCTTGCCAAAGACTACTCGCAAAACCCTGCTGGAGTCCCATCTGAACCCTCTGTACAATTGTAACCGGTACTCCAATGGCAAAACAGACCATGAACGCCGCTAAAGCTGGTCCGGCCTCATCCATTGCCAGTTGTGATTTGACATTAAAAAAAGTACCCCATGAAATAAATGGAAAAATAAGAAAAAATAAACACAGAATTAGTACTGCAATAAAGGTTAAAATTACGGCAGCATTCGCTATATGGGTTTTAATAGCATTTTTATCATCTTTACCAAATGCTTCTGAAACGGCATTCATAAGGCCGTTACCAATGCCGAAATCCGCAAACACCATCATGGCAATAACCGAGCTTATCGTCATCCAGAGTCCATATCGTTCAGCACCTAAATAATTTAGAGTAAGCGGGACCGTAATGAATGATGTTGCTATAGTTATTATCTTCGCAAATGCAGAAGTGATCGCCGAGAGTGCAATCCGCCGATGCCGCTCATTTGATCTGCCCTCTTCAGTTGAGGTGTCAAATGGGGCAAAGCGAATAAATTTTAGATTTTTATAAATGCCTGACAAGATGATAGTACTCACCGTAATGGAGCAATAAAAGTTTTTAATTTCCCTGATGCAACTGATACGTCCGACGAATTTTTTCTTCGAGCTTAACTTTATGTCGCCATCCAAGGCTGTGCATTCGGGACACATCCTGCAACTTACGTACAATTCCGACAGGTATTTGACGCATCAAATACGAGTTTTCCTATAAAGCCAATCACATTGAGGACTGTCTCAGCTAACTCACGAATGGTGACATTTTCTCTCGTTCCAAAATTAGCGAAACACGGCTTGGGATAGCTCAAAAGTTCTGGGGTAATTATGCGGGATATGTATTATTGGCAATTATTTCGCCAATTTCGGCCGCTGCAACAAAACATAACCCGTTTTTCCGATGGGAAAAATTCGTTACTGCCTGCTGGTAAGTTAAATATTGTAGCTGATTTCCTGAAACACGAGATTTGAGCAACCACGTGGCATCAACTACCTGAGTAGAGCAGAGAGTCAAAATAGTCCGTCCAAACCAGCAATACCAAGTATTGTTTTGTAAAATTTGGGGAATGCACCTCATACTGAGTTCGGTTGCCAATAGTAGGCATTAAATGATTCTTGATCCCTTCAGATCAGTTCACCATCCCCGAAATCATTTCACTTCCCCAGCAGCGGACTCAATACCTGATAGGTCAGATAGGCCACCAGCGCCGAGGCCGGTATGGTAAGAACCCAGGCAATCAGAATCCGCTTGGCGACATTCCAGTTGACCGCGTTGAGCCGTTTGGAAAGACCGACACCCAGGATGGTGGAGGTGATGACATGGGTGGTACTGGTCGGCATACCGATTGCCGAAGCCCCCAGGATAACGCCGGCCGAAGCGGTTTCAACGCAAAAGCCATGAACCGGTTGAAGCTTGACAAAGTCACTGCCGACGGTCTTGATGATACGCCAGCCACCTGCAGCCGTTCCAAATGCCATGGCCGTGGCGCAGGCCACCATGACCTCCCAAGGCACAACAAAGGTTTTCAATGTTCCGTAGCTGACCAGGGCCAGCGTGATGACACCCATGGATTTCTGCGCATCCGCCGTGCCGTGGGAAAAAGCCATCAGAGCGGCCGAAACGACCTGTAGCTTGCGGAAGTTTTTATTGAGACCGCTGGGGGCTTTATTGCGGAAGATCCAGTAAATTAAAATCATGACGATGAAGCCTATCGCCGTTCCCAGTATGGGGGAGAGAACCAGGGCCATGACGATTTTTTTAAGCCCGGCCCACTTGATGGCGTTCAGGCCGGCATGGGCGAAAACAGAGCCGAGAATGCCGCCGATGATGGCGTGGGAGGAGGAGGAGGGCAGGCCATAATACCAGGTGACCAAATCCCAGACAATAGCGCCGATGACGCCGGCCAGCACGACCATCTGGGTGATGTTGGCGCCATCCACGATGCCCTTGCCGATTGTGGTGGCCACCTTGGTGGAAATCATTGCCCCGGCAAAATTGAGCGTGGCTGCCATAATAATGGCGGACCTGACCGAGAGGGCCCGGGTAGAAACACAGGTGGCAATGGCGTTGGCGGTATCGTGAAATCCGTTGATGTAGTCAAAAACAAGCGCCGCCAGAATCACCAGGCAGAGCATGATAAAGGCCGGATCAAGCATTTTTTACCACCACGCTTTCCAGAATATTGGCGGCATCCTCGCATTTGTCGGTAGCCCTTTCCAGCGTCTCGTAGATCTCCTTCCACTTGATCAGCTGGATCGGATCCTTCTCCTCGTCGAACAGACGGCTGATCGCTTCACGGGAAACGCGATCGGCTTCATTCTCCAGCGCATTGATCTCGACGCAGGCCGCAAAGATCTGTTCGTTGGTTTTCTTGCCCAGCATCGCAACCGCCTTGTCAACCGCATAACAGGACTGCAGGATGATAAAACCGAGCGATTTTGCTTCGGAGGGGATACTGTCAACGTTGTACATGATCACCCGCTGCGATGAAGCGTCGATCAGGTCGAGAATGTCGTCCAGCTTGGAAGCCAGAGAGTAGATGTCTTCACGATCCAGCGGGGTGACAAAGGTCTTGTTCAGCATTTGTATAATGTCGTGGGTGATGGAGTCACCCTTATGCTCCACATCCTTGATCTTGCGCTGGCTTTCATTGGGGTTTTCGAAATTATCGAGCATCTCTTTGAGCAGCTTGGCCCCTTCGATGATGTTCTCTGTCATGTCTTTGAAAAGCTTGAAGAATTTCTCTTCTTTGGGAATCAGTCCGAACATTGTATGCCTCCAGGTTACTTTACTGACGAGTTATATAAAAACCTGTCATTGATAGCATATTTTTTTATGACTGCCCACTGAAATGTAATATGTTCTCAGCAATCCGGAATCTGAGCAGATTTGCGGAGTTGCCTTTAACTACTTCTTAAGTTAATATTCCGACTTTCGACCAGAAAGGAAATATTCATGAATCTGCTTCACGCCCTGGTCCTCGGCGCCCTGCAGGGCTTCACCGAGGTACTTCCCATCAGCAGCTCCGCCCACCTGATCCTGGTTCCCTGGCTGCTGAAATGGCCCGAATCCGGGCTGACCTTCGACGTGGCGCTGCATCTGGGGACTTTTATCGCCCTGACGATATATTTTCGCCGGGACATCATCGAGATGATTTTCAACACCTTCGACGCGATCGCCACCCGTTCATTGGATACACCGGCCAGACGTCTCCCCTTTTTGATCGTGGCCGCGACTGTTCCGGCCGCCGTGGTCGGGAAACTGTTCGAGCACCAGGTCGAAGATATCTTCCGCTCCAACCCGATGTTGATCGCCTCCTTCCTGATCGCATTCGGACTCCTGCTGGGTCTGGTTGACATGCTGGGGCGCAAACGGCGCATTCTCGATGAAATAAACACTGGCAATGCCCTGTTGATCGGTCTGCTGCAATGCCTGGCGCTGATTCCGGGTGTGTCCCGTTCCGGTATCACCATTACCGCAGGGCTGATGCTGGGCTTCACCCGTGAGACGGCCGCCCGCTTCTCGTTTTTGATGTCACTGCCGATCGTGGCCGGCGCGGCCTTGCTGAAAACCATGCATATCTTAAAACATGGCATTCCGGCCGGTGAAGGGATGCCGATGCTGGTCGGCATCGTCGCCTCGGCCATCACCGGATACATCAGCGTCGCCTTCCTGCTGAGTTTTGTGCAGAAAAAGAGTCTTGCACCATTCGTCTGGTACCGTGTGATAGTCGGCGGAGGGCTGATTATCGCTATTTTGTCCGGATTTAAGCTGTAGGTTTGGATCTTTGCCAGCAGATGGTGCAAGGGGAGGATTCATGAGCGGTGGAATAAAAGAATGGCCGGCCGACGAACGCCCACGGGAAAAGATGCAGAAGAACGGCGCAGCGGGGCTTTCGGACGCGGAACTGCTGGCGCTGGTCATCAGAAGCGGTGATCCGAGCACTAAACAGAGCGCCATAGATCTGGGGCGGGAGCTGATCAAACACTTCGGCGGCAACCTGCGCGAGCTGGCCAGCGCAGACATCAGCGAGATCTGCGCCATCAAGGGGATGGGACTGGCCAAGGCAACCAGTATAAAGGCGGCCTTCGCATTGGCATCACGCTTTCAGGCCAGAAAGCTGGAGCGCTTTGACCGCTTTACCTCTCCGCAGCAGGTTTTCGACTACTTCCACCACGAATTCCGGGACAGCCGCAAGGAATATTTCCTGACCCTGCTGCTGGACGGCAAGAACCGCATCATCCGCCGCGTACAGGTCTCCGAAGGCAGCCTCAATCAAAGCATCGTTCATCCCAGGGAAGTCTTCATCCCGGCAGTCAAGGAATCGGCCGCCGCTATCATTCTACTCCACAACCATCCCACCGGCGATCCGGCCCCCAGCAGCGAAGACATCGCCATCACCCGCCGCCTGAAGGAGGCCGGGGAGATCATGGGAATCAAGGTGCTGGATCATATCATCATCGGAGACGGGGAGTATCTGAGTTTCGTCGAGCGGGGTTTGTTATGAAACCTATTATCCTCCACACATCCAACGAAGTGCAAAAAAGCCCGCTATCTCAGCGGCAACAATACTGGAAATACAATTATGAATTTTGTTGCTGAGTTGTGAATTTAAAACCCATGTTGGTGATTAGAGTCACGTAGTTTTGACGCCAAATAGCGGATAAATAATACTGAAATGCAAAACTGAATAGGTAGCGATAATACTAAACCATCCGCAAGGGTGGGACGGAAAGCCTAAGGGTCTCCACGAGACAGCCGGGTCGCCGAACTATCGAACTAGAGATAGAGGTAACCCGGTTTTTTTTATCCGGCACATGGAGTATAAAATGGAAATAAGATAAATTGCAAATGGTACGTTCTTTGCTTATTTAATAGTTGTATTGAATTCGTGGTTTATATTTTTCAAAACTGGCATGACAGATTGGCAACGAAAGGTGATAGGTGAGATTATGTTGAGTAAATATAGAGTCAGATTATTGGGGTTGGTTGCGACGGTGGGATTCATTGGTTCAGCTTTGGTTTCTCAGGCAAGCGCTGCGTGCGCAAAACCAAATCCTTCAGCAACGGATTGGGCCTGTGTGGATGTATATCTGACGCCGTCAACTAAACTGGTTAACCTCGATCTGGTGTCATTCAAAATCAATAATTCACCTTCCGCTTTTTATGCTTCTGATGTTTCACTTAATGAGGCTTCCTTGCTGACTAAATTTCTAGGAGGTTTCTCTGATGTTCCGTCTGTTCCACCTACTACAACCAACTCAGTTTTTCTTATTTACGGTTTCAACGGCCAACATTTCACTCCAACCACAAACCCACTGTTCAGTACTTCCTATTATTTCACTCCAGGATCGTACCCGGCATTCACAAACGACCTAGCCAGCTTTGGCGTAGGCAGGTTCGACTCTGTTGATACGGTGCCAGTCAACGCCAGTGACATTGCATTCAAAACCCAATATGTCCTTAACAACGGCACTGTTACCATCGATAACGGTTTCCCGCTTGACCTGACAATTGCCGGAGGTGGCACCGGAACTGTTACCAGCACGCCAGCCGGGATTATATGCAGCAACGGCACCTGCCGCTATCCGTTCTCAATCGGTACGCCGGTAGCATTGACAGCTTCGCCCATAAACGGTTCTTGTTTAACCGCGTTAAGTTGTCCGGGCGGGACAATCAATTCAAATATCTGCAACGTAAGTTTGTACGACCCCACCATAACCAACTCCGTCTCCGCAACATTTGCTCCATCGAATGCAGCTACAAAAAAACCGGCTACGCCCGAGTCCAGCCCTGCAGACTCGCAATTCTGTGCGATTCAGGAGGCCTTTGATGCTGCAGCAACAGGATCAAGCGTATTGACACGTGACGGTTCACCCGCATCGAACCTGGTGATGAACAGAAGTAATACAAATCTTACTCTCAAAGGGAGCTACGCCGATTATGCAGCTGCCAGCACTGGATTCACAACCGTCTCGGGCTCATTAACCATCCAGCAAGGCACCTTGACAGTTGATAAGGTGGCAATACTTTAGAATGAACTGCCCCGCAGCAAGATACAAAACAGGCTCCAGTTGAGGAACCTGTTTTGTATCACTTCAATATTTCAGCATAATTCCAGAGCCTCGTCCGCCGCCCGCTGGGCGGCAGCCACACAGTCATTAAGGCCGATGCCTCGGTATGAATTGCCGGTCAGGATCAGTCCGGGATGCTGTTTCAGTAATTCGTCCAAAGCGTCCAAACGCTTACCATGTCCGACAGTGTACTGCGGAATGGCCTGCGGATGACGGAAGATTCTGACAAAAGATGGCTCCGCATCGATATTCATGGTCGCCTTCAGATCCTGTCTGACCCGCGCGGTGACCTCGTCATCGCTCAGCTTGACGTACTCCGGAAAACAGGCGCCACCCATCATGCTGCGCAGCAGCACCTTGCCGTCAGGAGCTCGATTTTCAAACATGCTCGAATCCCATAGCGTGCCCAGCGTACTACGCCCTTCCTTCTTTGGGATCAGATAACCGAAACCATCCAGCGGATGGGCGATACGGTCGCGATCGTAGCCGAAACAGATCACTGTCATGCTGGCATATGGAATTTGCTTCAAGACGCCCGAAATACCGGCATCCAGCCCCGCCAGCATATCAGCTGCCGCAAAGGCCGGCGAGGCGACTATCACCAGATCGGCCTGCTGTTCGGAACCGTCGGAGCATTTAACGAGATAGCCGCTGCCCACCTTTTCGATCGCAGTGACAGCGATCCCCGGCCTGACAATGCTTCCCAGTGAATCCTTAATGGCATCAGAAAGATACTGGATGCCTTCACGAAACGAGGTCAGCACCCCGCCCGGTCCGGCAGCGCTGGAAACAACCTTGCCCTCGGCGATATCCCTTTTCTTCTTTTTGGCAAGCATGATCATGGCCCGCACCAGACCGCCGTATTCCCGCTCCAGTTCGGCAATGCGCGGAAAACAAGAGACCAGCGACATGGTTTCCGGATCTCCGGCGAAGATGCCCGACACCATCGGTGCGATCAGCTTGTCCAGCGCTTCCCTGCCCAACCGGCGGCGGCCGAAGTCAGCCAGGCTCTCGTCGCTTCCGGCCGGCGCGGACGCAATGAACGGCGTCGGTTCCAGCGCCAGGCGCAGCTTGCCCGGCCAGGAGATCAGGCGGCTCTTCAAAAACGAAGGACCGCCTTCCGGCAGGCGGTGCAGCTCTCCACCGGAAAATATGAAACGCTTGCGGGCGTTGTCGTTGCTGCGGTGCAGTTTCTGCTCGACCCCGATCGCCCGGCAAAGATCCAGCGTCTGCGGCTTGCTGTCCAGAAACCCGTTCGGCCCCCATTCGCAGGTGTAGCCGTCGCTTTTGATGCTCCAGATTTTGCCCCCCAGTCGCTGTTCTTTTTCCAGCAGGCTGATCTCCAGCTCTTTTCCTGCTGCCTGGGCTTTTGAACGCAGCAGCCAGGCCGTGGAAAGGCCGGAGATGCCGCCGCCGATGATGATGGCTTTTTTCATGGGTGATCCCTCAATCGTCGTTAAATTTATCTGATGGATACTACGTCCGGCGCTGCCCGCTGTCAAGGTATACACCTCCGTCGATGTTGACAGCCCGCCATCCAGAGCTTACATTGTAATCAAATTGAATGGAAATGGTGAAGACATGGCACAAACCGACTATTACAAGGCGTTGGGACTGGAAAAAGGGGCTTCGGCCGATGAAATCAAGAAGGCCTTCCGCAAACTGGCGGTCAAATATCACCCTGACCGCAATCCGGATAACAAAGTCGCAGAGGACAAGTTCAAGGATATCAACGAAGCTTACGCCGTACTTTCCGATCCGAAGAAGAAGGAACAATACGACACCTTCGGCTCCAGCGGATTCCACCAGCAGTATAGCCAGGAGGACATCTTCCGCGGCTTTGATTTCGGCAACGCCTACAAGGACATGGGTGGCGGTTTCGGCGGCGGTGGAGCCGAGGACATCTTTTCGCGCCTGTTCGGAGGTTCTTTCGGTCGTGGTGGCGGCGGACGGGGCGGCTTCCGCGCCGGGCCACAGAAGGGTGGCGATCATGAAATGGAGATCACGATCAGCTTTCGCGACGCCGCCTTGGGCGCCGAAAAGCAGGTAGCCTTTCGACGTGACGGCCAGCGCGAGGAGTTGAAGGTCAAAATACCGGCCGGCGTTGACAACGGCAGCAAGATCCGTATCGCCGGCAAAGGAGCTCAAGGCGAGGGTGGCGGTCCGGCCGGAGACCTGTTTCTGATCCTGCGGGTGCTGACCGATCCGGTCTTCGCCCGCGACGGTGGTGACCTGCTGGTGGACCGTTCAATACCCTTCAGCGCAGCCTGCCTGGGTACATCGCTGGATGTGCCGACCCTGGACGGTGACAAGCGCATCAAAGTGCCGGCCGGAATTCAGCCCGGCACGAAGATCCGTCTGAAGGGGTGCGGCATCAAACCGCTGGGCTCGAACAGCAAGGGAGATTTGTACGTCAAGATCGGGGTGCATATTCCGGAAGCGCTAAACGGTGAGCAGAAGCGGCTGGTGGAAGAGTTGGCCGCGAAGGGGTTGTGATAATAACGTTGGAAATACTGGATGTACAAAACGCCGGAGTTATTAAAATTCCGGCGTTTTTATTTGCAGTTAATTCGCGGCTACCATCAGCGCCACCGCATGTGCTGAAATCCCTTCGCCGGTGCCGGTGAACCCAAGCCCCTCTTCGGTGGTAGCCTTGACATTGACCTGCCCGACCGCAGCATCCAGAACCCGGGCGATGTTCTCGCGCATAGTCGCGATATGGGGCGCCATCTTCGGTTTCTGGGCGATGATTGTCGCATCCAGGTTGCCGAGACAATAGCCGCGCTCGACCGCCAGCTTACCCACATGCTCCAGCAGTTTCAGGCTGTCGGCCCCCTTGAAGGCCGGATCGGTATCGGGGAAGTGCCTGCCGATGTCCCCCTCGCCAATCGCTCCCAAAATGGCATCGGCAATGGCGTGCAGCAGCACGTCGGCGTCGGAATGTCCCAACAAGCCCTTCTCCCAGGGGATATCCACCCCCCCCATGATCAGCTTCCTGCCATCCACCAGCCGGTGAACGTCGTAACCGTGTCCTATGCGCATGTATGTGTCTCCTCACTATTCAATAATGGTTTTCTATAGATGACTTAACGATAAATAACGAGTTATTTGCTGACATTTTGTCTATAGATAACTCTATTTTTTCCGCATAGTTATGCAGGAGTGAATAGTTCTATAGATAATTATTTGTTAAATGCAGCACTAATTTAGACTTGTTTTGTCCATAGGTAGCGCGTATGGCGCAGCTTACCTTTTTTCCCAATCTCTCCTCGTTCTACCATGATTCTTAACTGGTCTTTCAACAACCGCCGAGGAATTTCATCACCAATCCGTTCGTGAATCTCGCTGATACTGGCATCTCGATAAATTTCAAGATCTCGCAATACCAGTTCATGAAGTCTGTGCGCCTCAATTCCTTTAAGGGTTGTGCTTCCTTTGAAATCAAGTCTGCGAAGCAAATCGGGATTGACGGAGTATGTTGTTCCCTTTGTTTTTCCTCGTGAGTTGACAATTTCCCAGCCGATCAAACGATCGAGCCAAGGGGATAATTCACCGGAACCCCGTAATTCCAGAAACTTTGTCAACTGGATTGCAGACAAAGATTCGTGTTGCGCGATAAGCCCAAGACAAATTTTTTCTTTTTGGCGGAGTTGAAAGGTTTGGTCGGCCTTGTCGATGAAATCGATAATCAACGGGTTGAGAATACGCTTCCGAACCGTAACTTCTACCCGGTCAGGACCTTCCATCGGCTCCGGCGGCTGCTTTCCCTGAGAAAGAAGAACCTCATAGAGAGTATCGTAACCACTCCCCTCTCGCTCCATAAGTTTCAAATCATGGAACACACGGGCCAGGCCTTCATTGCGTCGAACTGTTACATGGAGGATATTTTGTGGTGTCACACCAAGCGGAAACAAGCCGGGATTAACGATCTGCAGACGATCATGGTACAGGTTGATGAAAATGTCGCCACGCTGTGTATAGGGTCGATGCACCAAAGCATTGGTCAGTAATTCCCGTACAACCACCTCATCATAGTGCGGCACGGTGTGAGGGTAGAGGCCATCCTTCACCTCATAACTTTCCTTCCAGTCCGGCACTTCACGCCAGACCGCTTCAATCATCTCCATGGGCGTGATACTATAGTCATCCCATAGAATCTTATTCACCTTAGCACCAGTTTCATCATACTTTATAAACTGGATCACCGGTGCAGAACCAAGTCGTGCACGATCCTCACGACGGCCAATACAGAGAATTCCTAGATTAGTCAAAAAGTCGCCGTTTGCCAGCAGATAATGGTCAATCAGTTCTTCGTCGGTTTTCGCCTTGACACTCTCCTTGACTCGATCAGAAGCACGAATGCCTGTATATAAGGCTGCAAGCTTGTGATGGTCAACGTGTCGTCGCGAAACCTGTAGGTTCGTCATTGATTCCCAAGGAAATGCAGCACGTTCATTGGTAAGTCTCAGTACCTCATCTCCAATAACCGGCCTGCTGCTGTCAGCAACCCGGATGTAATAACGACCATCAGAGGTAGATGCCGCACCAACGGCTCGCTGCACGTTTATCTCAACATATTCCCCACCGTTCACAGCCATTACAATCTGCGGAGCAACAATTACGCCTACGGTATTTTCTGCAATCCGTTTTCTTATGGTGTCAAGAAGATCGTGATCAATATTTTGTCCAGCTGGTGGCAGTTCATCACCATCCTCAATACCGATGAGCAGCTTCCCTCCTTGAGCATTGGCAAAGGCCACACAGTCTTTTGCAAGTTCACTGAAATTAGCGCTCTTGCCGGAAACGGTTCGAATTGATTTTCGGTCGATTAAATGTCCTTCCAAACTCATAGGACGATCTCCAAGTTATTATTCAAAAATCCCAGCTTGTCCTGTGTAGAAAATGATTTTGGCACTAAAAGGTATCGCTAAATCTAGTACCCCGTAACACTCATAATTTCGGATAAAGTCGCTTCAACTTGATCCGTG
>CAYWJJ010000028.1:0-53179 GCA_964458105.1 uncultured Geobacter sp. | reverse complement strand
ACACGCTGGAGAACCTGCTGCGACTGCTGCACCCGTTCATGCCGTTCATCACCGAGGAGATCTGGCAGGCCCTGCCGGGGACGAAAACGGCCCCGACCATCATGCAGGCCGACTACCCGGCCCCCTGCGATCACCGTTCCTTCCCTGCGGCCGCGGCCGATATGGAAAAGGTCATGGCGGTCATCAGCGGCATCCGCAATATCCGTGGCGAAATGGAAGTGCCCCCCTCGAAACAGATTGCCGTGATCCTCTCCTGCGGCAGCGAGGAGAGCCTGAAGCTGATGAAGCACAATGAAGGCGCCATCATCAGCCTGGCCCGCATCTCAGATCTGGCCATCGGCAGCGGCCTTGAAAAACCGGAAGACGCCTCGATCCAGGTCACCGGTGACATACAGATCTTTGTCCCGCTAAAGGGGCTGGTCAATGTGGAGGAAGAGGAAAAACGCCTGTTGAAGGAAATCGGCAAGATCGACAAAGAGATCGAGATGTTCTCCAAAAAGCTGGCCAGCCCGGCCTTCGTGGACCGTGCCCCGGCCGACGTGGTCGAGAAGGAGCGTCAGAAACTGGCCGAAGTGACCGACAAGAAACAGGTTCTGGAAGGCAGTCTCGACAAGATCAGGAAGTTGAAATAGGTTCCGCATGTATTTGAAAAATGTTGCCATATTCGCCAAAAAGCACGATCCCCGTTGCCAGGGAGTTGCTGACGATCTGATCAACTGGCTGGAGGAAAAGAACTGCCTTCCGCTGGTGGAAAGCGACCTGGCCCGGTTGATCGGCTATTCCGGCGCTTTCAGCGACGAAGACATCCGTGAACAGGCCGAACTGGTAGTCGTTCTGGGCGGTGACGGCACCCTGATTTCGGTGGCGCGCCTATTCAGCGGCAAGGACGTCCCGATCGTGGGGGTCAACCTGGGAAGCCTGGGTTTTCTGACCGAAGTGACGGTGGATGAACTTTATCCGCTGCTGGAACGCTGCCTGAAGGGCGAACCGCGGGTTTCGGAACGGATGATGCTGGAAGTTACGGTCTGCCGTGAAGGCCAGGAAATCGAAAAGTGCCATGTCCTGAACGACATGGTCATCAACAAGGGCGCCCTGGCCCGTATCGTCGATCTGGAAACCAAGGTCAATCGCCATTTTTTGACGACTTACAAAGCGGATGGCCTGATCATATCCACTCCGACCGGTTCCACCGGCTATTCCATGTCCGCCGGCGGACCGATCGTCCACCCGCTGATGAGCTGTATCATTATAACTCCGATCTGCCCGCATACGCTGACCAACCGCCCGATTGTCGTTACCGATGAATCGATCATTTCGATCACGATCGCTTCATCATTCGATGAGAAGGTTTACCTGACCCTGGACGGGCAGGTCGGTTTCAAGCTGATGCAGGGGGACTCGATCGAAGTACGCAAGGCACTCAAGACCACGGCTCTGGTCATGTCCAAGGACCGTGATTACTTTGAAGTATTGCGAACCAAACTGAAGTGGGGAGAGCGTTAAAAACGCATGCTGACCGATCTCACCATCAAAAACGTCGCGATCATCGACTCGCTGCATATCGCGCTCAAGCCGGGCCTGACCGTGCTGACCGGCGAGACCGGCGCCGGCAAATCGATCATCATCGATGCGGTCGGACTGATCATGGGGTGCAGGGCTTCCAGCGACCTGATCCGCTCCGGAGAAGAAGAAGCGGTGGTCGAGGCGATCTTCGACATCTCCACCCTGCCGGACATCCGCGACATGCTCTGCGAGGCCGGTTTCGACTGCGACGACGAACTGCTGATCAAGCGCTCCCTCTCCCGTGCCGGTAAAAACAGGATCTTCATCAACGGCAGCATGGCCACCCTGGCCCTGCTGAGCGACATCTCCCCTCGACTGATCAACATCTACGGGCAGCACGACTCCCAGACCCTGCTCAAGCCGGACAATCACCTGCGTCTGCTGGACGCATTTGCCGCCCTCGGCAGCCGGCGTCAGGAATTCTCACGCACCTTCGGCAAGCTGGCAGAACTGAAGGAGCGGATCGCCGGGCTGGATTCCGCCGAACGGGAGGCGGAACGGCGGCTGGATCTGCTGACCTACCAGGCGGAGGAGATTGCCAAGGCGGAACTGAAAGCAGGGGAAGAAGAACAACTGGAAGAACGGCGCCAACTGTTGGCCAGCGCCGAAAAGCTGGGCAGCGCCAGCGCCGAGGCCTATGACCGGCTCTACGACGGCGACGGCGCCATTCTGGGGCAATTGCGGCGCATCACAGGTTCCGTCACCGAACTGGCTGCCATCGACCATACCCTTCAGGAACTGGCCGGATCGCTGGAAAGCTCCTACCTGCAGTTGGAGGATGCCGCCATCACGCTGCGCGACTACTCTTCGCGCATCGAGTCGGATCCCGCCACGCTTCAGCAGATCGATGACCGTCTCGACCTGCTCGGCCGGCTGAAAAAGAAATATGCGCCGACAGTGGCGGAAATACTGACTTACAAAGCCGGAATCGATCTGGAGTTGGAGCAGATGCATAACAGGGAGCAGAATCGCCACGATCTGGAAGCGGAACGGGAACGGCTGGAATGCGAACTGAAACAGCTGGGTGCGGAACTGACCGCGGCCCGCACAGAGGCGGCCGGGAAACTGGAAAAGTCGCTGGAGCTGGAAGCGCACCAGCTGGCAATGAAAGGAGCCGTCATAAAGGCCTCCCTGGAGCCGCTGGCAGAAGCGCGGCCATCCGGTTGCGAACGGGTCGAATTCCTCTTTTCCCCCAATCCGGGCGAACCGCCCCGCCCCCTGGCCAGAATCGCCTCGGGAGGCGAGCTTTCACGGCTGATGCTGGCGATCAAGCAGGTACTGCCCGACAGCGACGTGCCGACCCTTGTTTTCGACGAGGTCGATACCGGCATCGGAGGCGCAACTTCAGAACTGGTCGGCAAAAAACTTCAGAATGTCGCCGTCCGCCAGCAGGTGCTCTGCATAACCCATCTGCCGCAGGTGGCGGTTTGCGCCGATCAGCAATTGCGGGTCGAAAAGCTGATTGAAGGGGGCCGGACCGCTACCAGAATCCTTGAGCTGGACCGGACCGGGCGCACTGCCGAGGTAGCCCGAATGCTGGCCGGTGCCACCGTAACGGAATCCGCCCTGGCGCACGCTACCGAGATGCTCACCGCCGCCCGGACTGGCCAATAGAAATACTTCCCATCATAAAAACTTTCCACTAACACAAATAACCGCCAAATTTTATTCCATAAAGCGAAAACGCGAACCTACCCTCTCCCATGGCGCACTGATTCTGTTTGTGCCGCAGGTTTCACACAATGTAACCGGAATAACCGCGGATATTCTGAAACACATGTTCAGCAGATCATCGTGCTGCCAGCATCCGTCATGCGATCCGACTCTTCTGGCCGAGCCCCCGCAAACAGGGCAATTGAATTCGGCACCGCTTTTGGCCATGATATGGAGCCGCAGGCAGCGGGCTTTCCTGTCAAGAACTGCATCGGAAATATGCCATTGCGATGAGAGTCCAAGGATCGATGAATAGATGGATGTATCAGACATGGTATGGACCGCCGCTAAAATTATGCATCTTTGAATAAAGAATATCAGCTATCCTGGTTTAATTAAATATACAAAATTTGTACCATGCCATCACAACAAAGGCAACATACTGCTTTACTTGATTTATTCCCAAAGAACCAACAAACAACCATGTCCCGCCATGTATCATTTTCTTACACTGAAATACCGGAGATGTCGGTTCGCTTGCTGTTGCCGTCAGGCATGCGAAGCAATAGCAAAATATCCGTATCCTGCAAATATCTTTGCAGAGGCAACTGCATCACGCTATAGTATTCGCGCCGCATTGCAGGAAAACGTGACAAAGTCAGGAGAGCTGCTCAATGCCAACAGAAACGACGCAAAAGCCGTCTTTCAAGAGTAAGAATCAAACACAATTGACGGATCGTGAACGCAACATCATATTTTCTCCGATGCGCCTGGTATTGACCCTGGTTTTTAGCGTCTTTATCATAGAAACAGTTGTAATGATGTTGCTTTATGTCCTGCCGGCCATGCCTCCCGCATTAGAGTTCCTGCTCGATTCAACCATACTGTCCTTGTTTCTCTGCCCTATTCTGTACCGATACCTCTTCAAACCACTTCTGCATCTGATTGCCGAGTGCCGCGAGAATGAAGTTCAGCTGCAAAGTTCCAAGATCTATCTTGAAGAAAAGGTCTTGGAAAGGACCAGTGATCTTGACCAGGCCATCCTTCAACTGCAGCAGGAAATTGAAGTCCGGGGCAAAATCGAGTCGGCGCTGCGTGAGAGCGAGACGCGCTTCCGGCAGATATTCGAGCAGAGCGAGGATGCCATCATCCTGATTTCAGCAGATGACCATTCATTTCTGGATGTCAATCCGCCGGCCGAGAAAATTTTCTACAAAAACAGGGATGATCTTATCGCTGCGGGCCTGGCGGGATTGGGGTTGTCTCCCGACTGCAGCGAACTTTGCGACGCGATTACAAAAATAGTGGCTGAAAAAAGCCTCAACAACATCGGACAACTCGATTACCACACCGCAGATAACGAAAAACGGATTCTTTCGTTTCGCGGCAAGATGATTACGCTGCAGGGAACGGAAATCATCCTGGCCACCTTCCGTGACATAACCAGGCGGGTAAGGATGGAGGAAGACGCCAGAAACCTCCAGTCACGGCTGATCCACGCCAATCGGATGACCTCTCTGGGTTTACTGGTCAGTAGTGTCGCCCACGAAATCAACAATCCCACCAACTATATCCTGGCCAATGCCGCTCTTATCAAAAAAGCCTGGAAGGATATGGAGCCGCTGCTGGAAGAGCACTACCGCTGCACGGGAGATTTCGCAGTCGGCCAGACCACCTGGAGAGATGCGCGAACTTTCCTGCCTGACGCGTACGACGGCATTCTGATCGGAGCCCGCCGCATAGTGGAAATCGTCGAAAACCTGAAGGGATACGGTCGGGGTGACCGTTCACCCCGTGAATCCAGAGCCGACATCAATGAGGTAGTCAGGTTATCGGCGTCGATACTCGGCCACCACATTTCCCGTCTGACCAGCAACTTCCGGATTGAACTGGCAGCAGGACTGCCGCCGGTCACAGGCAACACGCGTCAGTTGGAGCAGGTTGTTACAAACCTGATACAAAATGCACTGCAGGCACTTCCTGAAAAAAAATGCGGAGTCCACGTTTCAACTTTGTACGACGAGGTAAACAACGAGGTCATCGTCCGCGTAACGGATGAAGGCAGCGGAATCCGCGCGGATCTGGCGGAGCACATCATGGAGCCGTTTTTCACGACACGCCTTGAACAGGGGGGGACCGGACTGGGGCTGGCAATCTGTTCCACCATCGTGAAGGATCATGGCGGACGATTTGAATTCAGCTCGGAACCGGGCATAGGCACAACCTTTGCGATGCACCTGCCGGCGGCAAACGATTCCAACAGTTTAACAAGTGCCACAACGGAGGCTGTTCATGACAACCAGTAGCCAGAGTAAAATTCTGATCGTGGATGATGAATCGAATGTTCTCAAGGCCAGTTCGTCAGCCCTTAAAATGAACGGGTTCGGCAATGTTCACACCGAGTCCGACAGCCGCAGGGTTCTCGATCTGCTGGCAGCTGAAAAGTTCGACATAGTTATTCTCGATCTGTATATGCCGCACCTCAGCGGGATGGATCTGCTGCCGCAGATAGCGGAACGCTACCCGGAGATCCAGATCATAGTCGTGACGGCAGCCTATGAAATCGAGCGCGCCGTATCCTGCATCAAACTGGGCGCTTTTGACTACATGGTCAAACCGGTTGAAATCGATCGTCTGGTGACTACGATCAACAAGGCGCAGGAGCATTTGTCACTGATCCAACAGCTGACAATGATGAGGGATAATCTGCTCTACAATAAGCAGGAGCATCTGGAAGCGTTTGACGAAATCATCACGCAGGACGCAACCCTTCAGAAACTGTTTCAGTATATCGAAGTGGTGGCACGTTCGCCGCAAGCGGTTCTCGTATACGGAGAATCGGGAACCGGCAAGGAATTGATCGCCCGTGCACTTCATCGCTTGAGCGGCTGCAAGGGCGAACTGGTTTCGGTAAACCTGGCCGGACTGGACGACAACATGTTTTCCGACACTCTTTTCGGGCATCGTAAAGGAGCCTTTACGGGCGCTGATTCCGTTCGCGACGGACTGATCGTCAAGGCCTCGGGCGGCATGCTGTTCCTTGATGAAATCGGTGATCTGAGCCAGTCTTCACAGCTCAAACTGCTCAGACTGATCCAGGAGAGGGAGTTTTACCCGGTCGGATCGGATATTCCGCGCAGCTGCACAGCCCGGCTTGTCTGTGCCAGCAACCGGGATATAAAGGCCCTTGTAGCCGAGGGACATTTCCGGAATGACCTTTACTATCGTCTCTGTACTCACCTGATCGCACTGCCGCCCCTGAGAAAGCGCAAAAACGACATACCGCTGCTGCTGTCGCATTTTGTTGCCCAGGCCGCGGAAAACCTGGGCAAACGCGCGCCATCCTATCCACGGGAACTGGGGGATCTGCTGTCAACCTATTCATTCCCTGGCAATATTCGCGAGCTGCAGAGCCTGGTATTCGATGCTGTCGCACGCTGCACAACAGGAACGCTGTCGCTGGAGCCATTCAAAATCATGCTCGCCGGACGAACATCGCCACCGGCTGCAGCAGCAGGTGAAGCCGCCGGTGAGGATTGTGACCTGGTTCAGCAGTTGGAAAACATCTGGGGGCATTTTCCCACCCTGCGCGAAGCAGAGGATACGGTCGTCCGTGCCGCGATGAAATCAGCGCGTGACAACCAGGGCATCGCCGCCAGCATGCTGGGGCTCAAGCGACAGACGCTGAACATGCGCCTGAAGACCATGGCTCAACGCAGTTCAAACACGGATTAATCTTTGCGGACCAAATGAAAGGGCTACGACGGATGTCATAGCCCTTTCATTTGTCACAGCCTGCCAATGTCACATTTCTGTCAGTTTTCGACCCTCATGATACCCCACATGCCGTTCAGGAAATTAACCGGCATCATATCCCGGTAGAGATAATCTCCGGTCACCCTGAAAGCTCCGCCAGCCCCAAAATCGGGAACTATATCGAAATGCTCCGAAGGCCCCATCTGGTCCTGGGCACCGGTCCAGAAAGACTTGGGATTTTTACCGATTCGGGTGGAGTTGTTATTGTAAGGCTCGCGCTGCCAGACATGCCCGTTCATGGTGAAAACATGATTCCGGGTATGGCCGCCCGGCGACAGCAGGCGGAACCTGACCTCATCGCCGGCCTTGGCAGTGAATACCGGCGTAACCGGATCAAGGGGGTTGGCAGAGTTGGTTGGATCGGCCCCCAGTCCCGGCAGACTGTTGGAAAGCGCATTACTGAAATCCAGACCCTTGAACTGGTCCGGTGTCGAAAGCGGATTGATTCCCATCCGGAACCAGAGCGGTTCAGCCCGGTAGTTGAAGGCTTTGACGCCGGTGTCCTCACCATCTTCCATGCCGGTTACGAACAAAACTGCCGAACCGTTTCCAAAGCGAAGCGATGCATCGTTCTGGTACACCAGTACCTGCTCACGGAAGACACTTGAGTCAGCCTTGGTGATGACCGCCGAAGTACGTGTGGGGCGTTGACCAAGCGGAACCCGATTATGTGGCACAGGATAATCTTCGGTCCAGCTGGAGCCTTTTGGTTCGATAATCAGGGCTCCCAAAGCGCCCCGGCCGGGCTGTTTGATCGGATCGGCCGGCATCAGGTTGGTAGCGCCGAATTCCACCGGTGTTGCGATGCGCTGGTTGTTTACAACACGGATATCACCGGCGTACCAGCGGTAGGTAACCGTACCGCCCGGCTGAACGGTCTGATCCGGGTTTATCCCGACTCTGGAGCCGTCTCCGCGTGTTATGTCAAACTCCACCAACTGCGGATGCAGGCCAACCGTAGTGGAAGTTTTGATCTGGTTGAAGTTGAAGTTATCGATAATCGGAATTATTCCCAGATAGCTGGGCAGTTCGGGAGCCGGAGTGCCGATCCGGTTACGCAGGGTGACTTCGATGCAGTCACCGGCAGCCGCGCGCAGCACCAGCGGCTCGATCGGAACGGATGGCTTGAGTATACCCGTCAGATCAAGATCATCGCTGCGGACATAGATGATCGCATCCGGGTCGTTCAGCGGCCCGGTCCCGAGCGCTCCGGCGCGGGGGTTGTAAATCAGCTTGCCACCCGGCAGCGAGCCCTGTGCGGACACGGCGGACACATCATAGGTAATTACACGGGCACTCTTCGGACAGACCCCGTTGAAATCGGCATCGTTGGTAATGGCGATCGGCGTGGTTCCGACCGGATTATTGGGCAGCGGCAGCAGGTTGTTCTGCCTGGTCGAATAAGCCCGCATCAGCCCCCAGGTGCCGCTCCAGAGTCCTTCAGCGGAAGTGTTGATAGCATACAGATAGTCCGCCACCGGTCCGATCTGCCCTTTGTCAGGAATTACCGGCATATCAAAAATGAACTGTTCCGAGATACCCAGATGCTGCGAGTTGCGGTAGCCGGAGTTGGGGGCACCGAACTCCTGCAGCCACTTGACGCCATGGATGGTAGCGTTGTGGGATTCCTCGGTGGCGCCGGTCTGGACCCGCACCCGCACCTTGTCCTTGTCATAGATCTGTACCAGCGGTGTAAACGGATCACGCGGCCCGACATTGGAAGTCAATGGCGGATAGAAAGCCGGCTGCACATTCAGCAGCGGATTTGCCCGGACGATCTGAGAGGAATAGGCATAGGACATATCACCGGCCGCTCCGGGAGCCTGGGTATTGGTCTGCGGATCGCGGATACGGTGGCCGATCGGCTCATTGCGGTAATTGACCGCGTAAGACCCGTCGTCAGCGGCCGAAATGGCGGTTGGACAAGGCGGAGCACTGCCGTTCGGACAGATTTGAGGTTTGGCATAGAGGAAGGGCAGTCCAACCTCGGCCTTGCCGGGAGGGTTGACCGCCTTGGCCGGATTGGTGCACGGCACGGTGTGGCAGGCGCCATTCTCGTAGGCGATTGTAAAGTCGGCCACTTGGAACATGAACTCACGGAAACTGTCGGCCGGGTTGGCGGTGATGATATCGGCCCGCCAGCTGGTGGGGCCGCCGTCGAAACGGCCGCCGTAGAACTGGCCGGTTTCCGGGTTGCGCCAGCGCGACCCCTGCGGCTCGGTGATCAGGGTGGCGTACAGGCCGGTCTGCTGGTGGGTGGAAGGTCCGAAATGATCGTGGGTAAAAACATTACCGAGCGTGCGGTCTTCACCCTTGTTGTTGAGCAGATTATCAACATACCAGCGCTGAATGGTGGTCCTGGCTCCGGTAATGTCCCGTCCATTGAAAGTGGAACCGAAATAGGAATGGGGCTTTGGCGTCAGCAGCATCCGGTTGGTGGCAAGATCGGTCGGCAGTCCGTCACTGTTGGGCTCCTTTAGTCCGCCGGTGAAGTTTATTGCCCGGATACGCTCCCGCACCTCATCCGGGCTCATGGTGCCGTCTTCGTAGTTAAATCCGTTGGCGGAACCGTCGGAGGAGGTCACGTCGAACTTGACCAGATGGATGTGCTGACCAATGATATCGGTCGGTGTCTTGACCTGGAAATCGTCCTGCTCATAAACACTGGGGGCCAGATTGGTGTGATAAAAACTGACGCATTCATTGCTGTTGGCGCGGATGAAAAACGGCTCCGGCGGCCGGGTGCCGTCCACCGTGGCCTGGGCGTCACCCCACAGGGAGAGAATCCGCGACTGCGGGAAATGCTGGCCAAGCTTGTTGTGCTTCATGTCAAACTGGATTACGGCCGCTTTGTAGGTACGGTTTATGCCGGTCGGCCCGCCGTTGTCAGCGCGGCAGGGATCGGCGAAGGGGGCGCCCGGAGCAGGCGGCAGACCGTTGGTAGTGAAGACTCCGGCGCTGCCGTTCGGCAGAAAAGTCGGGTGAGTCCTGCGTGAGTGGAAATTCATGCCGGCCCGCTCGGCCCGGTTGCCGGTCTCGGGGATCAGGTCGGAGCGCACCGCCAGCAGTTCCTTGTTAAAATCCAGCGGTGTCACGGTCGAGTGGGAAGCGCTCGGGTCGGCCGGGGTGCCGGTGGCACTGCCGCGGACCAGATGGCGGGGCAGACCGCCGTCTTCGGTGATATCCAGCGGCGGCGTAGCCGGACGATGGCCGGCTTTCATCCCCAGGTTGAAAGGATAACCGGCATTTTTGTCCGGATCTTCATAGACGATCTGGCCGCCCCGGTAGCCGGAGGCGGTATCGGCAGCAATATGAACCTTGGCGGGAATCGGCGCCATCGGATTGGTCGGAATCGGAATCACGGCCGGAATCGGAGTACCGGCGACAATCTCGCCGTCAGGCAGCGCACGGGTTCCCGGCTTGGGTATCTGATGGCATTGCGGGCCGTTAGGATCATTAGGTGCCTGGCAAAGCGGATCAGCCGGATCAGGTATCATTTCGGTACCGGCCTCGAAGACATCGTGATTGCGATACAGAGCCCACATCCCCTGGGCGAAATGGGGATAGAAATGGCAGTGGAAGATGGCATCGCCCTGCTCCAGGTTGCGGTTGCCGCTGCCGTAGACCATTTCGTAGGTATAGGCCGAACCGGGGCCGATTCCCTGGGCATCCAGGTAGGTGCCGCCATCGTCGTCGGGCGAGAAAAGCCATTGCTGGGAATGGAGATGGAAAATGTGGAATTCCTTGCCGATGTGAAGATTGCGGATTTTGGTCCGGTCGCCGATGTAGGTATGAAACACGTTGGAAGGATCGGCCGGATAGAGGGCTTTGGTGGCTTTCGGTCCGGTGATCAGATTACCGGCGTTATCGGTGGTATTGGCCGGCACATCCACCAGGATGGCCGGGTCGCTGACCGCCCACGAAGTCAGGAAGAACTCTTCGAACTTGCACTCGGGGCAATCCCAGGTCGGACCGACACCGAGGCGGTTGGCCACAACCTCGGTGCCGACCGCGCCGGAACCGTAATTGATCATGAAGCCGTCTTTAACACCGTTCAAGGTGTAACGAAAAGCCGGGTCGGTAAAAATCGGGAAGGGCTGAATGGCTTCGGATTCGTCATGGAAAATGACGGTAAATTCCCTGAAGGCCTTGTCCCGGTTCGGATAGGCCGGGTTTCTCTGGTAGGTGCCGGCCGGAAAATCGCCATGGTTGGGACCGGTAATGATTGCATTAAGTTCGTTGTGCACGATCCGGTTGGCCGCATTGGTTATTTTCAGGATCGGCTGTCCGGCAAAACGATGTTGCGGGGGGTATACGGCCGCATAGTCAATGACCGGGTGCTTTCCATCCGCCGCGGTGGCGGTAGTAGCCAGCAGCAGTTCGGCATTGGTAACCTGGGAGCGATACCACTCGGAACCCTTCTTCTCCACATTCAGCGCCCCGAACAGGCCGAATGACGTCTGCCCCTGGATTCCTTCGCCACTGGAGTTGTCGGTCTGGCTGTGGATATTGAAGGCGCCCTCGTGTTCACCGCGCACCGTGTAGGTGATCGAGCCTCCGGGAGCAGCCAGGCCTGAAGGCGACCTGCCAACGTTGACACCCTGATCGGTGATGCTGTTGACAAGTGACACGCCTTTGATGGTCACTCCAACGGAACGCGTCGCGGGCTGCCGGTCGAATCCGGCCGCAACCAGAGGAGTTGGAGCCAACAGGTTCTGGAAATTGACCTGCAGGCAGTCGCCTTCGTTAATCCTCAGGGTAAGCGGCCTGGGACGCTTGTCATCACGCAGCTTTACCTGCCCCGCCTGCAGGGTGTTGACGCAGTTGGCGCCGGCAACCGGATTTGTCACGACTGAACATTCCGGCAGTCCGGTTACGCTGTCAACTGTATCGATGCGCAAGGCAAACACTTCACCGATCGGATTTACCGCCCCCAGCCGGTTGAACATGATCTGCTGGTCAAGCGCCACAACATCGGCAACCACCGTGTTGGAGCAGATTTCGGCGGCATGGGCCGGACGGGCGGAAATCACGCCCAGCACGCCTCCCACTACTCCTCCTGCTAACAGGATTCTGAATAATTTTTTCATGGCATCCATCCTTTGAAGATAATAAGTAATCACAATCTTCGTTACTTTATAATCAGCTTGTCGACAATGACACTACCACCGGCGACGGTTACCGATCCGGATACCGTCGCGTATCCGCCTGTGTTGGCTGTGTAGGTGCTGTTATAGCCACCAATCAGGGAGACCGGAATCGCACGGTTAAACAGCAGGCTCTCCGGAAACAGATAATTCTGGGCCCTGATGACCGCACCGGACGCCGCGGCTGTGTATGCGGCCTGTATCGACGGATGATCCGGAGTTGTTCCCGCGCTTATCCGCACTTTGAAGGCGGTGGCAAAGGTTGCCGTAACGGTTTTGTCGGCGTTCATCGTAGTAGTACAGTTGCCGGTTCCGACACATGACCCGCTGAACGTGCCGGGCGCTTTCCAGTCATCGGGAGTTGCAATCAATGACACCAGCGTACCGGCTGCATAAAATGCGCTGCAGTTTGCAGATGACCCGCTGACACAGTTCAGGACGGGATAACCGGCCGGAGCGGCCGTTACGGATCCGGTTCCTGTACCGGCGTTGCTGAGCGTCATTTTGAAGCTGTCGGCGGCGATGCCGCTGACCGGAACCGTCACAAGAGGGGTATCCCCGCTATTGGATGGGATATTCAGGCTGAAGCTGGCTGCGCCAGCCGCCTCCGGTGCATAATTTACATCCACGGTGCAGCTTTCCAGCAGAGCCAGGGTTGCTGATGAACAGTTATTGTTGCTGAGGCTGAATGCCCCGGTCGCCGGCAGACTGTTTTCCGGGAAAGTCAGACTGCCAATGGTCAGATTGGCAAGCCCCTTGTTGGTGATTGTAATGGTCTGCTTGTAGGTGGCTCCAACCAGTCCGTCCGGGAACGTCAACAGGGATGGGTTTACCACGGTCTGCCCGGCCGGCGGCACCAGCAACAGCGATTGCAGGATGGTTCCGTTTGCGCCGACCGCCACGAAGGTGCCGTTTCCGACCGCTATTCCGTACAAAGTGCTGTTGACAAAATCGGCGCCGGTATTGACAACCCATTTAGCGGCGGCGGAGTCTTTCGAGATGATGAAATCATCGTTGCCGACCGCTACAAACTGGCCGTTAAAGTGGGCGATTCCCTGAAACTTGTTGTTCAGCGTCGCGGGAACCGGCAGCTGTTCCGATACCCAACTCAAACCGTTGTTCGAGGAAACGAAAGCTTCGGTGCCAATGCCGACAACCCGGAAGACACCACTGCCGTAGGCAATCGAAGTCATGTCATAGCCGTTGATGACCGGGCTGATGACCTCGGTCCAGGTAACCGCATCCGGCGAGACAAGCAGCGCACCCAGTTCACCGGCCGCCACGTAGCGGTTGTTGCCAAAGGCGATACTGGTCAACGGCCAGCCGGTCTCGGTGATTTTCTGGACAAAGCTCCAGGCAATCCCGTCCGTGGAGGAAAGTATCGCTGCGCCTTCCGGAAGTGAACCGCCGGACTGGTTGTAGTCGCCCACCGCGGTAAACTTGCCGTTGGCAAAAACGATACCGTTAAGCCCGAGGAAACTGCCGGAACTGCGGATGGTCCAGGAATTACCATCCGGTGAGGTCAGGATGGTTGCCTTACCGTTCGGATTGACCGCAGCGTTATAACTGCTTCGGCCGACCGCCACGAAGATACCGTTACCGTAGGCTACCGCAGTCAGGTTCTGGACACCGCCCGGAAGATTTTTACTGCTCCAGGTGATGCCGTTATCAGTGGATGTCACTATCGTTGCTGTAGCCGGTCCGGTCAGCGTGGCCGGCTCTCCGCCGACTGCGACGAAGGTACCGTTGCCGCGCGCCACTCCCTTTAGAGTTGCAGCGGTAACGCTTTTAAGCTGATTGGTCCAGGCCACGCTGTCCGGCGAGGTGAGAAGATTGCCCATGTCGCCCGCGACCAGTACTTGCGGCACGCCGGTTGGAACACTGCTCTTGTTCAACCCGAAAACAACGGTGTGGAGTACCGGTCCACCGCCACTGTTGGCAAGCCCGGTAAAGCGGTTGGTCCAGTTGGCGCCCAGATTTTCCGATACGAGGACTTCGCCGTCACTGCCGGCCGCCACAAAAACGTTCTGAGGAGCACCGGCATCACCGATATTTCCGAAAGCAACTCCTTTCAGATTGGCCACCGAGAAAACAGAGACCGGGTTCCAGGTCACGCCGTTGTCGGCTGAAGTTGTTACCTGACCGAAATCGCCCACCGCGACAAAGGTGTTGTCGCCGAAAGTTATCGAATTGATGTTGCCTGCGCGATTGACCAGGTCATCCGGCATTCTTGTCCAGGTGACGCCATTGTCGATCGAGGTGAAAATGACTCCGCCGGCCCCGACAGCGGCCAGTTTGCCGTTGACGCCTGAAGCGATATCGAACAGGTCCAGCGTTTCATTGATTGCCAGCAGAGGGCTGCGATCGGTCCAGGTAATACCGTCCACAGAAGTCAGAACTGTAATTTTCGGAACATAGGGATAATTTTCGTTGATCTGGCTGTTGCCGACCGCCACGAAGACGGCACCGTTATAGGTCACACAGTTCAAGTGGCTGGCAGTGCCGGAACTCTTCTCGTTCCAGGTTACGCCGCCGTCGGTGGAAAGTACGATCCGTCCGCCATTGCCGACCGCCACGTACCTGTTGTTGCCGAATGCGACGCCGTTCAGGTTCATGGTGCCGCTTTGGCGAACGGTCCAGTCAACACCGTTTGTCGATGTCATGATTATGCCGAAATCACCGACCGCGGCATAATTGCCTGCGCCGTCGGTGTCGACACTCTTGACGGCCAATCCCTGCGGAAGCGGATTGCGCCAGTTCCAGGTACGGATGTTGGTCGGCACGAAACTGGCTGTGATACTGGAACCGTTTACCATGACATTTTCGAATGTGTGTCTCGAAACCGGGCCGAGGTTGGTGATTACAGGATTGAATACCCCTGTTCCGTTGCCGTTAATATCACGCGCTTCAACCATTTCGGTAACGACTACATCAGCGATCGCATAGCCGAAATCGGGGGTGATGACAAAGGTCTTGTTGTCACTCAGGTTGAGGGGGACGGAGCCGATCGGGCTCATGGTACCGCCGACACCCGCCGTGGCGGTAATCGTCAAGGTGCTGGTAAAGCTGGCGACAATCGTATGAGTCGATTGGACATTGTTAAAGGTATAGCTGAGGCTTGGCCCCTGGGATATCCCGTCCACCACCACATCCAGAACGCTGTAACCGGGATTGGGGGTAGAGACAAAAGTCTGGCTGCCACCTGGGTCGACCGGCACGGCTCCGGACGGTGTTATGGAACCTCCGCCAGGCGGTGATGTGGAACTGACCGATGCGTTGATGATGATCGGCAGGACCGCGTTGCCTGACAGATTGACGGTTGCCGCCGGAGTAAGCGGGGCATTTGAATTGAATGTCAGTGTGGCTGTTTTCGCCCCGGCCGAGGTCGGGGTAAAGGTTACGGTAGCGGCGCATGACGCACCCGAAACCAGATCAAACGGCACAGTTCCGCCGCAGGCGGCAAGATTCAGCCCGAACATGGCGCTGTCGGCGCCGCCAGGGACAATTGAATTCACTGTCAGGGTACCGTTGCCGCTGTTTGATATGATCAGCGTTTTGGCCGGGAACGGACCGACAGTAACAGCCACCGTACCGAAAGTGATTGCGGCGGGCACGTTGATAACGGGCTCAAGCAGTGGAGACGGGCTGTTTTTTGCTGTAAAAGTACCATCGCCCAACTGTCCGAAGGTGTTATCACCCCAGGCATCCAGAACTCCGCCAGCCTTGATTGCCACTACATGCTGTCCGCCAACGGCAACAGCTGTCCAGTCGGAAGCCGAGGTATTTTCCCTCAGTGGTGTTGAATTTGAAAGCGGAGCGCCTGGATCCGGATCGGTAAACCCGATACCCAGTTGTCCGGCCGTATTACTGCCCCAGGACCAGAGCGAGCCATCCGCACGGCGGGCGGCCGAGAATGAATCTCCGGCTGCGACACTAACATAGGGCGCTCCCCCGGCATTGATGACCGCAACCGGAGAAGGCTGGTTTGGCGGATTCAACTGCGAGATGTCGCCATTGCCAAGTTGGCCGGTAAAATTGCTGCCCCAAGCCCAGAGTGTGCCGTCGGCCTGCAGTGCCAGCGAATGCCCCAGGCCGGCAGCAACCGCCACCCAACTGCTGTTGAAACCGGGACTGGGCGGCGTCAGGTCAACGACCTGACTGGGTGCGTTGATATTGGCGGCAATGGCAGGATCGCCGAGCTGGCCGGAGCTGTTGTCACCCCAGACCCAGAGCGTGCCATCGGCCTGCAGCCCCAGCGAATGGGTGCCGCCGGCGGCAATTGCGATCCAGTTGCGGTCAAAGCTGCCCGGATTGGTAGTTACAACCTGGGTCGGCAGAGCCCTGCCCGGGTCGCCGGATCCGATCCCCAGCTGGCCGGCGCTGTTGTCGCCCCAGGCCCAGAGTGTGCCGTCCGCCTTGAGTGCCAGGGTGTGCATATCACCGGCCGACACCGTACTCCAGTTGTTTGCGGCGGAAACCGGCTGGGTGACACTGATCAGCTGCGGAGATGTGTTGTCGGTAATGGCGGCATCGCCAAGCTGGCCGCTGCCGTTGTCGCCCCAGGCCCAAAGCGTGCCGTTGGCCCGAATAGCAACGGTATGGCTCAATCCGGAGGCCGAAGTCAGCCAGTTATTGGCTGCCCCGGCAACCGCTGCCGGGATATTGCGTGTCACCAGTGATCCGTCCCCAAGCTGTCCGAAAGCGTTATCGCCCCAGGCCCAGAGAGTGCCGTTGGAGCGGAGCGCCACTGTAAAGGCGTTGCCCGGCTCGCTCTTTGTCCAGTTGATCGAATCTTCCCCGGCCAGGAGCGGGGAAGTTGAAGGCAGCACCGCGCCGTTGCCGAGCTGGCCGACCCCGTTATTGCCCCAGGCGTAAATGTCGCCATTGGCCAACAGCGCCAGCGAGTGTGCCGTACCGCTTGAAATGGCAACGACATTGTTGAACTGAATCGGACTGGTTATTGAAACCGGCGCACTTTTGGCTATGACGGTTCCGTCACCAAGCTGGCCGTTCTGATTGAAACCCCAGGAAAAGACGGTGCCGTTGCGGCGTAATGCGAGGGTGTGCAGATCGCCGGCGGAAATTGCAGTCCAGTCGCTGGCTGTGCCGACCTGCACCGGCGCGGAATGTGCGTTCAGGTCCGCGGCGCCGTTACCAAGCTGCCCGGCATCATTGCGACCCCAGCTCCAGATGGTACCGTCAGCTTTCAACGCAACCGAATGGGTGCCCCCGGCCGAAACCGTTTTCCAACCCGTGCCGCTTCCGACCTGGATCGGTGAGGCATTGTCAATTACAGTTCCGTTTCCGAGTTGACCATAAAGATTGAAGCCCCAGGCCCAAAGGGTACCGTCGGCCTGCAGTGCCAGGGTATGTTCGCCGCCGGATGAGACGGCAACATATCTGCTGGCGCCGGGATTCAATACCTGTACCGGTACGGACTGATTCTGCGTATTGCCGTTTCCGAGCAGGCCGGTCGCATTCTGCCCCCAGGCCCATAACGTCCCGTTGGCCTTCAGCGCAAATGAAGAGGTGCCGCCGGCGACAACGGAGACCCAGTCATTGGCTATGCCGATCCGTACCGGAGACAGTTTGTCTACGGTGGTGCCATCACCTATCTGGCCGAATTGATTGCCGCCCCAGCCCCACAAACTGCCGTCCGCCTTGACAGCCAGAGAGTGATTCAGGCCGGCCGAGACCTTGGACCAATTGCCGCCTGCGACCTGGACCGGAGTCAAGCGGTTGACACCGCTGCCGTCCCCCAGCTGGCCGGTCTGATTCAAGCCGTAGGCCCAAAGCGTTCCATCCGAGTGCAACGCCAGGCTATGACTGCCTCCGGCTGAAACGGCGGGCATGGCTGCCCAGACCGCCCCTGCCCCGCCTGTCACCGCCAGCAAAAGTACCGTCTGGATGATCAGGTTGAGCGTCTTTTTTAAAAAGCTGAAGTTCTTCATCTGGCTACCCTCCAAACACATGAGTCGTGTTTTTTTTCAATGTGATACTTTTCAAACCTGCTCCGCAGCCACCAGCTGGCCGGTTAGCGTACGGTTACAGTGACGTTTTCCAGCAATTTGCCGAAACTGGACTGGAAGCTGATTCTGCGTCCGGTGTTCAGGACAGGATTGACCTGTGACAGCGTCCAGGAACCGTTGGCCGCAACCGGAACGGTCGCCATCGGCGTACCGCCCACGGTCGCATTGTTGTAAATGCTGATGGTTTCACCATTGACCCTGGCAGTGGTGGTGCCGTCAATCCGCCACGATCTGGTGCTCAGGGTGTACTGCGCCCTGGTTACTGTCAAAGTTTCGTTAGTCGGGGGATTAACCGTAATGCTGACCGTTACGGTGTTGGATGTTGCACCCTGGTTGTCCTTGACGTTGTAGGTAAACGAAGTGGGGCCGACAAAACCGGCCGCAGGAATAAAGGTAACGGTTCCATTCAGATTATTGGTCAGAGTACCGTTGCCGGAAGCTGAGACGATCGCGACCGAGGCGGCATTGATCGTACCGTCGGAATCGGTGTCATTGCCGGTCAGGTCGATCAGGACCGAACTGCCGGTGACTACCACGGCTGAATCAGGATTGGCAACCGGTGGAACATTGGCAGGCACGACCGTGATCGTGACTGTTGCCAGGTTGGAGCTCAGCGGAGTGCCTGGGAATGAATCGGTAACCACATACTGGAAGGTGTAGATTCCCGGGAGATCTGCAGTGAATGGAACTGTTCCGTTTGCATTGGCGACGGGCAAAACGACTGTTGAAAGTGCCGGTTTGGCCAGGTTGCTGACAACGACCGTGGCAGGGTTGAGCGTGCTGGTGGCGGAAGAGTCGTTGGCCAGCACGGCAATGCTCAGCGGAGTTCCGACAACGGCATTGACGGCATCATTATTAGCGACCGGCGCTATATTGGTAATACTGATGGCGATACTGACAGTGGCCACATTGGAGATGATGTTATTGCTGTCGCGAACGGTATAGGTGAAGCTGTCGCTGGTGAACGGGGTATTGCCGACCGAGTAGGTGATAACTCCGGTTGTTGCATTGACAACGACGGAGCCATGAGCCGGTGCGGATACAATCGTTACCGTGGTTGGATCGATGGTGGCCGGCGCTGTCGCGGTATCATTGGCAAGTACATTTATTGCGACACTGCCGTTGGTTGCAACACCGTCGGTATCGTTGCCCGCCACCGGCGGAAAGAGTGTCCTGACCATAACCTGTGTTGAATTGGAGCCGTGTGCAGCGGACAGAACCTTGACAAATGCTGGCGGGGCATCGAGTGTCGGGACGCTGAGAATTCCGGCCGCCAGTGGTCCGAAACCTTCGGCGGTCAGCGCCGGGTTGGCAATCAAATCACCTGATGCAGCCCTGATGGTCAGGCTCTTGATGTTCGGCTCAAAGATCGCCTCGCTGATCACGACTTCGTCAACCACATCTCCGACAACCGGAATCGCCTGGTTGTCGGCCGTGTTGGTAATCGTCAGTTGCGGCGGGATCTGATTGGGCGGCACGGTAGTGATATGGGCGAAAAACTTGCCGGCGCCGTTGGTGGCCATTACGGTCGGTGTCAGGCTGGCACCGGTGATCGTCAGACTCGACGGAGTATTCTGATTGGAGAGCGTATCTGCCGTTGCAAAAACGTCAATCTGAGCACTGGTTGCGTCGCGGCGATAGGTCAGTCGGTCCACGTTCAGCTTGCTCGGAATCGGGGTAGTGTATTTCCACCCTTCCAGCAGACCCAGGTTCGTTTCAACCCAATCTTTACCGGGACCGCCGATGCCGGAGCCGACCGGCCCGTCGCAGCGGAAGTAGTTGGTGCCGAAGGGACTGCCGGTAAAAGTATGCGGGAAATTGAAGTCACCCAGAAAAATTTCGCCGTTCGGCAGGTTGGTAGCCGGATCGAGACCATTCAGAGTGCCGTCCGGGTTCTGGATACCGGCAGTTACCCGGATCGGATCGGGGGTCCAGGTAAAGAAGGGTCCCATGTCGCCGGCCAGCGCCCCGCTGAAGAGGATTCCACTCAAACCGATATCGCGAGTGAATCGAAGCAGTCCACCGGTGACGGTCAGATTCTCGACACCGTAGGGATGTGTAATCTTATAGTTGCCATCCGGCACGCCTTTGGTGAGAAAAACCCTGACACGCGAAAACGTAACCTGAGCACCCGGGGTCGGGTTACCGACACCAAAGGCTGCCTCCAGCGCCAGCACAATTACGATTTTGCCCTTGCCGGCAACGAAATCAAATGTAAGCGGATCGGGTGAAAGGCTGTAATAAAAACCTTCCGGTGGATAGTTGTAGCCGGTCGGCGGATTTGGAAAGAAGGTAATCGGCAGGTTCGGATCAAAAGGAGGGATCGAATTCGGATCCGGCAAAATGTTGCAGATCGGCAGCGCAGATACAGGAGAAACCGCCTTTGACAAGCACTGTTGCACCGCCAGGCCGTTGTTGTCACGATACCAGGAAGGAAAACCCCCGAAATTAAGCGGCCCGAAATCCCGCAGCACCGCCTCTGCCCCTGTGGTGCAGATTGACAGCAGCATTATCACCGTCAGTAACATTCCCAATAATCTTCTTGTTCTTTTCATGGTTTTTCCTCCGTTACTTGTAATCTGCGTTCGCCCTGATATGCTGCCTGACTGAATCAAGCGGTAGTCTTGTCCAAAAATCATTATCCGGCTCATGTTTAAATAACCGACAATATCAGTCGGGTACTACTCCCATATCAACAAGCATGCCATCACAAAAACGACTCAGTTGCCGGGCATAACAATTTGATATTAAATAATATTATTTCCAAGAGGGTAAATGAGGCGGGTTGCCAAAATTTTATCGGCTGTCGGAAGGATCCAACCGTAACGGTCGGATATCACACATGATTGCAGCTGTAAAAAAAACGACGGCAGTCTTATTTTTTGCCATCTTGCAATAAAAACAATTTCTGTTTAATGTCTGATGCCTCGCAAAGCTGGTAATGCCGTGATAGGACTTTTTCGAGTTCACCATGTATTTTCCCGAATCACATAAAAACCGCCCGGCAAATTCATGCAGAATATATACATGAATAGTCGTAATCAATTTTGACTGTTGCAGTTAAGAACTAATTTCTCTTATAGTGAAATCAAACAAATATTAGATAAGCAAATGGGGTTTTTAGATGACGGCAAACAATTTACGTTACATATGCGCGGCATTCGGAGTGGCTGTGCTGGTTATTTCCGGATTGGCCACAGCGGCAGAAAAAGCTGTGATACCAGCTCAAGGCAGTAAAGCAGACAGTAAAGAAACAACCGGCATCAGGGAAACGGTACGGCAGGGTATCAAGGTGGAAATGGACGTTATCCCGCTTGAAGCTGCCGTGGGGTCGCAATCCGTGGTACGCGAGGGGGAGTACGCTACAGTCAGGCTGAAAATGAGTGACGCCGCCACCGGTGTACCGGTAACCGCCATGCTCCCCAAGGTCTGGATCGATTTGCAGAAGGAATTCAAAGGCGACAAAAAAGGGCAGCCGGCCATTACCTGCTCCGACAAGGTGCGTGGATACCTGCAGGGCACCCTGAGTTTTCGCCCGGATATTGATTTGAACAGCTATTACATCCTGACCCTCAACAATGACGCTACGATCGGGGTCATTGATCCTATCAAGGGAGTGGCCGGCTATTCACAGCTTTATGCGATGATCGCACTGACACGCCCCGGAGAAGACTGGGTATACAGTCGCGATGAGAAAACTCTCTTCGTGACCATGCCCAAAGCCGGCCAGGTGGCTGTCATAGATACGGAAAGCTTCAAAGTGCTTAAAAACATCGATGCCGGCAGTTCTCCGTTCAGGATAGCGCTGCAGCCGGATGGCAAATACCTCTGGATCGGCAATAATGCCGAGGGAGCCTCCAGCGGCGTCACCGTGCTGGATGCGACGAGCGGCAAATTGGCGGCCTGGCTGCCGACCGGGGCCGGCCATCATGAACTGGCCTTCAGCGATGACAGCAGCCATGCCTTTGTCAGCAACCGCGACAGCGGCACCGTGTCGATAATCGACATACAGCGCTTGAAGAAGATCAAGGACATCAAAACCGGAGACAAACCGGTCAGCATCGCTTTTTCACGCCTCAGCAAAACGCTCTACGTTGCAAACGAAGGTGATGGCAGCGTCACCGTTATCGGCAGCCCGAACTTCGAAGTTTCCGGACGCATTCCGCTGGAGCCGGGACTCAAGGCGCTCCGCTTTGCGCCGGGGGATCGCTGGGGGTTCGTGATAAATTCCAAAACCCGCCAGCTTTCGGTTTTCGATGCATCCAGTAACGGCATCACCTTTGGCGGCGAAGTCGGCGACGAGCCGGAGCAGATTTCCTTCACCAGCGAGTTTGCCTATATCCGTTCCAAGAAGACCGCCGAGGTGACGATGATCGCGCTTGCCAATCTGAGCAAGGGGGACAAGATGACCCCTCTCAGGATTTCGGGCGGCGGCATTGCACCCAGCGAATCCACAATCCGGCCCTCCCTGGCGGACAATATCGTGGCGGCCCCCGAAGGAAATGCCGTACTGATCGCCAGTCCGGCTGATGCGACAATCGTCTATTATATGGAGGGGATGGGTGTTCCGGCCGGAAGCTTCCGCACCTACGGACGCGTTCCGCGGGCGGTCAGCATTGTGAATCGACAGCTGCGTGAAACGACACCGGGAACCTACACCGCCAAGATCAAGGTCCCGGCCAGCGGCCGCTATGATCTGGTTTTCCTGTTGAATTCGCCACGTATCGTGCAATGTTTCGACTTTGAGGCCGCGGTGAATCCGATCATGACCAAGCTGAAGGCAAACCGGCCGATCGAGATCGAGTTCATTGATAAACAACGCGAATTGACAGTGGATTCACCCTACAAGCTGCGCTTCAGACTGAAAGATGCAACCAGCGGCCAACCGGTGGCAGGTGTCAAGGACATCGTGGGGCTGGCCTCTCTTGCGCCGAGCGGTTCCTGGAGACAGAGCTATGCGGCAACCCCTCAGGCTGACGAAACCTACGAAATCGATTTCAAGGCGCCCCGCAAGGGGATCTACACCTTCTATTTCTCGATTCCGTCACTGCAGGTCAAGGTCAACCAGCTTCGCCCCCTTGACCTGCATGTACGCTGACTGAATTGAGCGGAGACGGTATGAACTGGAAAAAACTCTCGACATATCTGCTGCTGCAGGCTTTAGTGAGTATTTTGCCGGCCGGTCACGCCGCGGCCGAGGTACAGTTGACCCTGATCCCCAGCAGCAGCGGCAATGTCTTCATTCTCCAGGGAACAAACCTTGAGGGCCTTGCGGTGATGGATTTTGATTTTTCCTACGATGAATCTGTCATGGAGAACCCGAAAGCGGTGCGGGGAGACCTGTTTCCGTCCGATGCGATCTTCGACTTCAACCCCTTCGCGCCGGGAGCAATACACCTGTTCACCAAGACCGGTAAAGCAGCGATCAAAGGCAGCGGAACAATCGCAACGATCAGTTTCGAAGGGGTTGAAAACGCCGAAGGTAGCCTTGAGATAATAAACACAAATCTGGTTTCGGGAGCGAGTACACCGGTCATCGCCCGGGTGCGGACACTGGGCCGGCCGGCGCAACCGCCACAACCCAAGACGGAACCTGTCCAGGATTCCAACGCGACTGCCCAAGCGGTTCAGGTTCAGGCATCGCCCGATCAGACGACCACAGTCACTCCAACTACAACGACTTCAACAGGAACCGGAACGGTTACGACGACCGCGAATCAGGCGGTCCAGGCGGCATCCAATCAGACACGTGCAGTAACTTCATCGACCTCATCCACACCGGGTACGGTCATGCTGCCCGCCAGCCAGCCTGAGAAGGAAACCATTGCGGCTTCAACAGCGCCTGCTCCCTCGGAAGCGCAGCCCGTAGAGCGTCAAGCCGCGGCATCGCCGTCACAGTACCGCGCAGCGCCGGAAACGCCAGTGCCGGCGCCAGCCGTTCCGCTTAAAAGCGTGACCTATCAAAGCGTACTGGAGCGCATCAAAGAATTTAGCGGGGCAAGAACGCCTAAAAACCTGACAGACCTGTTCAGACCCGCATCCGGCCAGATAGTCAGACAGGAACCGGCTGTGGCGATTTCGGACGGTGAAAGCGTCGTTTCACTTCGAATAGAGTTACCGTTAACCCTTAAGGAAACCCCCAGCTTTTCGCTGCGCAAGGCCAGCATGGCATCACTTCAGCAGCTTGATGACGGGAGTTGGCTGATCGAAGCCAAACCTCTCAAAAATACTGTTGAAGCCCGGCTTACCATCAATTGCGATGGAAGTACGGTCCAGTTTCCGCTGGTGGTGGCTCCTCCGCTAGAGCCCGTTACTGTTGTTTCGAACGGATCGACGGAGGAAGGCTTTATCCGTTACCTGAAGTCGAAGGAGCCGGGTTCGGATCTAAACGGTGACGGTAAATCCGATTATCTCGACGACTACATTTTCACCGCCAATTATCTGGCCAGGCAGAATAATCCTAAACCAAAACCGGCCGGGGAGAAGTTGCCGTGAGGCACGTGCGGCAAGCACTTCGCAAAGGACACGTTTTATGAAACGGTATATATTGTCAGCCATCCTGTTCCTGGCGCTTTCATCCGCCATTCTCCCGGCTGTCGCCGCGGCCGCTACGACGGCGGCAAAACCGGCCACGGTGCGCGTTCAACTCAACGATCTGCCGCTGCTCGACCAGGATGGAAAACAGCAGCGCTTTAAAAGCGATGTGATCGGCGACAAGCTGGTGGCGATTACCTTCACCTACACCACCTGCACGACGATCTGCCCGATCCTGGATTCGATCTTCGTCAAGCTGCAGGATAAATTGCCCGGCCGCCTCGGCAAGGACATCTTCCTGGTCACCGTCAGCATTGATCCGGTTAACGATATTCCGCCGCGGCTCAAGTCATACGCCGGCAAGCTGAAAGCCAAGCCGGGCTGGAGTTTCATGACCGGCAACAAGGTCAATGTGGACAAGGTGCTGGTCGGGCTGGACATGTTCAGCGCCGACATCCTCAACCACACCCCCTCGATACTGGTCGGAGACGGCAGATCCGGGGTCTGGAGGCGTTTCTACGGTTTCCCTTCAGCGGACAAGCTGCTGGCCGCCCTGAACGAGTTGTCAGCTGCACGTTCGAAGTAATCGATAGCGGGAGTACATCTCAATGAAGTTAAAGGCCTTGATCTGCGCTGTTTTACTGCTGGCAATGCCGGCTTTTCCGCTTCAGGCGGCAACACCCCAACCGCAAGCACAGCTGCCGAGTGCAAAAGACAGCGATGCAACCCGGCGCAGCTACTTCACGGATCTCAGAGTCAAAACCAATGAAGATCGGGAGCTGCGTTTCTATTCCGACCTGCTCAAGGACAAGACCATTTTGATCAGCTTTTACTACCTGGACTGCGGCACCGTCTGTCCGCTGCAGAACAAGGTGCTGGCCGAGCTGCAGAACCTGCTGGGGGAACGGTTGGGCAAGGACATCCTGGTCCTGTCGATCTCGGTTGATCCGGCGCGCGACACCCCTGAACTGGTCAAGGCCTATGCCAGGGCCTGGAACGCCAAACCGGGCCGGCTGTTTCTGACCGGCTCGAAGATCAATGTGGACTGGATCAATTACAAACTGGGCTATTATACCGAGGAACCGCCCACCCACAAGACAACCTACCTGCTGGGCAATGTAAAATCGGGACATTGGATGACCGTACGGCCGGATACCAAGGCCAGGGTTCTGGCCGACAATCTGTTGAAACTGGCAGGAGAGCAGAATGCGTCCCGCTGAGTCGTCAAGCCGTTGCCGCCTGGCGATCATCATTGTTCTGGCGCTGCTCGCCCTGCCCTGTTTCCACGGACCCGAGGCCGCCGCGGCACAGTTGACTCCTCAGGAGGAACGGGGCAAGCAGATTTACGTCAGCGGCACAAGTCCATCCGGCACCCCGATCCTGGCTTTTTTCGGCAAGGACCTGCTGGAAGTGCCGGGGGAATCGACCACCTGTGTCAGCTGTCACGGTTATGACGGACTGGGGCGGACCGAAAGCGGCGTGATACCTTCCAACATCACCTGGCCCCAGATCATGAAAAGCTATGGCCATATCCACCCGGACGGAGTGGAACATGGGGCCTTCACTGTGGAAAGCCTGAAAAGCTACATGGAGGATGGCCTCTACCCCGGCGGAAAACAGGGCGACCCATCAATGCCGGTTTATCAGATCGCAGCCAGGGATCTGGATGATCTGGTCGCGTACCTGAAGAGGCTTGACAGCTATCTTGACCCTGGGCTCAGTGACTCGCAGATCAGGATCGGCACGCTGCTGCCGTCCGACGGCCCCTCGGCCGAACTGGGCGAAGTCATGCGGCGAACGGTTGCGGCCTATTTCAACGATATCAACGGGCGGGGCGGGATTTACGGCCGCAGCCTGGCGCTGTCGATTAACAAGGTCCGCACAGCGGCCGACTTGTCACGATTCCTGCAAACCGTGGCGCCGGAACAGGGAGTATTTGCGCTGGTCAACACCTTCACCCCCGGAATGGAATCCGAACTGGGCAATTTGACAGAGGAGCAGCATGTGCCGCTGATCGCCCCGTTCTCGCTCTTCCCGATCGAAGACCAACTGCTGCATCGCTACCGTTTCTACCTGTATGCCGGCTTGCGGGAACAGATCACGGTGCTGGCCCGCCATGCGATTCAGAAGCTGCCGCTGAAAAATCCGCGCATACAGATTCTGTATCCGCAGCGGGAAGGAATCAGCGAGATCCTGACCTCCGTCGAGGCGATCTACCAATCCAAGGGTTGGCAGAACATCACCAGAAGCAGTTACCCTTCCGGCGAAAGTATTCCTGACGCTACACTGGCCCGGCTCCGTAATGGCAGCTCCGATCTGCTGCTCTTGCTGGGCGGAGAAGCTGAAACCGAAGCAGTGCTGAAAGAGCTGGGAGACGGCGGCTGTTCAACCACACTGCTCATGCCGGGCGTGCTGGCCGGAAAAAGCATCTACCGGATTCCGGTTTCCTGCAAAGACAGGGTCTGGCTCTCATTTCCATCGTTGCCCGACGACCGCAAGGAATGGGGCATGAATGAATTCCAGACCATGGCTTCCCGGCAGCAGCTGTTGGTGACCCATCCCACGGCCCAGCTGGCCGCCTATGCCTCGGCCAAGATCCTGGTGGAAGGGTTGCGCAGGGCCGGGCGCAACCTCAGCCGCGAAAGGCTGCTGGAAGCGATGGAAGGCATTTTTGAATTCGATACAGGGCTGACGCCGCTGGTCTCCTACAACAAAAACCGGCGAACCGGAGCCCTGGGAGCGTATATTGTCGAGGTTGATCCGCTGCAGGCCGGAAAGAAGGATTTTGTAACCCCGCGCGGCTGGATCCCGGCTCAATGATGCTGCCACGACACATAATCCCATCCCCCACCTGACCTCCCCCTTGAAGGGGGAGGAACTTCACTTTATTGCCCTCCCCCTCAGGGGGAGGGTCAGGGTGGGGGTGGGGATTTGAATGAACAATCAGAATTTACCGGAGCATTTTGATGGCCCTGCGCGCCTCAACCATATTTGCTGCCTATACGGCGCTGGGTCTGCTGTTGCTGGCATTCATCGCCATCAGCTCATCCTCGCAGTCCGGGGCCGCCCGGCAGCAGCAGGCGTCCCGCCGGGCGCTGGTTAAAAGCCTGTCGCTGACCGACCTGGTCCTGTTCACCGATGCGCGCTATACCAGGAATCCGTCGATGGCTGACCGTCACACGCCGTTTCAGGACTATCCGCTCTCTTTTGAACACTTCCCTTCCGGTTCCATGATCCCACCGCCACCCCATGTGAGGCTGTATGGCAAACCTTGAAAAACAGCGCGCTATCATCGACTTCACCCTGGCGGCGCTGATGCGCAGGAAATGGAAAAATGCCGCACTGCTGGTGGTTTATACCCTGGTGGTGGCCGCACTGGCCTCGGTCATGTTTTTTACGAAAAGTATCCGGACCGAGGCAGCCGCGGTACTGGCCGATGCTCCGGAACTGGTCGTACAGCGGATGGTGGCCGGCCGCCATGAAATGATCCCGCTCAGCTACGTCGAGAAGATCAGCTCGATCCGCGGGGTCAGGGCGGTCAGGGGCCGGCTGTGGGGCTATTACTACGATCCGGTTTTCGGCTCCAACTACACCCTGCTGGTTCCCCTGGAGTTCACGCTGGGAGATGGCAATGTTTCGGTCGGCCAGGGGGTGGCGCGCAGCGGACTGGCTGAAGTCGGCAATATCATGCCGTTTCACACCTATCAGGGCAGCCTGTTCACGCTGACGGTCGCCCAGGTCCTGCCGGCCTCCACGGAACTGGTTTCCTCCGATCTGATCCTGCTGTCGGCCGGCGACTTCAGGGCCCTGTTCGGCGTGGCGGAAAACATGGCCACCGACCTGGTGGCCGAGGTAGCCAACCCTTCCGAAATCCCGACCATCGCCGCCAAGATCGTCAAGCTGCTGCCGGACACCCGCCCAATTGCCAGGGACGAAATTCTGCGGACCTACGAGGCGATTTTCAGCTGGCGCAGCGGCATTTTGCTGGCGATCCTGTCCGGAGCGCTGCTGGCGTTCTTCATTTTCGCCTGGGACAAGGCCACCGGGCTGTCGGCCGAGGAACGCCGCGAGATCGGCATTCTGAAAGCCATCGGCTGGGATGTGGGCGACGTGCTGATGATGAAGCTCTGGGAAGGGGCGGCTCTGTCGCTGAGCGCCTTTCTGACCGGCGTAATCCTGGCCTGGCTGCACGTCTTTGCCGGCGGAGCGGCACTGTTCGTACCGGTGCTGAAGGGGTGGTCGGTGCTGTACCCTTCCTTCCGCCTGGCCCCATCGATCGACCTGATGCAGCTGGCGGTGCTGTTCTTTCTGACGGTGATCCCCTACACCGTGGCGACAATCGTTCCCTGCTGGCGGGCGGCAACCGCCGCGCCGGACTCGATCATGAGGGGCTAAGCGATGATCATACTGAATGGAGTATCCAAGATTTTCAACAAAGGGAAGCAGAACGAATTCGTCTCGCTCCAGCAGATAAACCTTACGATCCAGCCCCATCAGGTAACGGTACTGAAAGGGCCCAGCGGCTCGGGCAAAACCACTCTGTTGAGCATAATAGGCGGCATGTCTCGCCCCACCTCCGGACGCGTCACTATCAACGACCGCGAAGTCACCAGTCTGCCGGAACGCTTCCTGTCGGCGCATCGCAGAAAAACCTTCGGCTTTGTTTTCCAGCAGTTCAACCTGATCAACGGCATCAGCATCCTCGAAAACGTGATGCTGCCGGCCTACCCCAATGGCGAACGCCACACGCTGCTCAAAGGGCGCGCCATGGAACTGTTGAAAGTGTTCGGACTGGAAGCACGGGCAGCGACGCGGGTCGAACTGCTTTCCGGGGGGGAAACGCAGCGCGTGGCCATCGCTAGGGCTCTGATCAACAATCCCGAGGTCATCATCGCCGATGAACCGACCGCCCATCTCGACTCAAAGCTTTCGCTCGAATTGATGGCGATCATGGAACGGCTCAAGGGAGAAGGAAAAACCATCATCATGGCCAGCCATGACCCCCTGGTTTACGATGCCGGTCTGGTGGACCGGGTGGTGGAGATCCGCGACGGAAGGGTTTCCGGTTCCGGACAATGATTCTGCACCCGGCGGTCATAGCACTGGTGAGCGGCTCCCTGCTGACCAGCGCAATTCTGCTTTATGCCGCCTTCTTTGCGTTGCGCATACTCCGCCACTGGAATCTTGCCAGCGGCAGCGAATATCAGCTCACCCTGGAACACCGCACCTACCTGATTTCGACGATCATGGCCTGCAGCATGATTTTCCAGATCCTTTCCCTGTTTCTCTTCATACATACCGCCGACAGCCTCAGCACTCTTTTCAAAGGGGCCATGTGTGCCGCCGGGACGCTCAATCTGAACGTTTTCGGTTATCCGGCACTGCTGCTGAAACTGGTTACGTTCCTGCTGGCCGGACTTTGGCTGATAATCAATCATCTTGACAACCAGGGCTACGATTATCCGCTGATCCGCTTCAAGTACCTGCTGCTGCTGATCATAACCCCGCTGGTGATGATCGAATCGCTGGCGCAGGGGTTGTATTTCTTCCTGATGAAGCCGCATGTGATCACCTCCTGCTGCGGAAGCCTGTTCGGCAGCGAAGCAAAAGGTTTGCTGCCCAAACTGGCGCTGATGCCAGAAATTCAGCTTCTGGCAATTTTGGCGGCTGCCGTGATATCTCTGTTGACGGCCGGTTTTTGGTATCAACGGACAAGACAGGGCGCCGGCCTGTTCTCGGCAGTCTCGCTGGCGGCATTTCTGTGCGGCGCCGCAGCGCTTGTCTCGGCCCTGCCGGTTTATATTTATGCGCTCCCCAGCCATCACTGCCCGTTCTGCATGCTGCACCGCGAGTACGGTTTTGTGGGATACATCCTTTATGCAACCCTGCTGGGAGGAGCTATCAGCGGGATCGGTGCCGGGATACTGCAGCGCTTTCGCAATGTTAACAGCCTGTCTTCGTCGCTGCCTTCGATTCAGCGCAGCCTGATCGTTTATGCGATGGTACTGTTCGCAGTTTTTGCGGCATTTGCATTCTGGCAGGTGTGGTTTTCGGAATTGCGTTTGACGTGACCGGCCGCAACTCCCGAACTCCTTTGAAAGGTCATGGTTCGGTTTTCGTGTTGTTTTTTTCATTTTAGCTGTTAGTATCTGCAAATATTTTTTTCAGCGGAGGTTTTATGCGAAGACATGCAGTCATGATCTGCGGGGCACTACTGCTGACCGCCACTACAATCCTTGCTGCAACAACGGAAGAACAGCTCAAACAGCTCGAACAGCGCTCCGCCAAAGCGGTTGACACAGGCCTTGAGGAATATGCGAAGGACCGGTTCGACTCGGCCAGGGCCAGCATTGCAGCAGCAAAAGCGGCCGCGGCGATCGGCAGGGACAAGGAATCCCTTCAACTGGCGGAGCTGGCCGGGGCCCGCCTGAATGCGGCCGAAGCCAAAGCGGCTGAAAAGGAAATGCTCGAAAAAGTGGCTGTGCGCCGTTCCGAACTAAAAAAATCGGAAGCTCTGCTGGAGCGCTATCGCCAGGGGGAGGTCAACTGACATGAAAACAAGCATCCTGATTCTGATCACCACCCTCTGCCTTTCCGTATCGGCGGCCATCGCCGCTGAAAAAAGCAAGGCGCTTGTCCAGCTTGACACGGCACGCGCCGCTGTTGAAGCCCTGGCCGGCAAGATCGGCGACAATAAGGAAGCAGCGGTCGATCTGGAACTGGCCAGAGTGGCCATCAAAAAAGGGACCGATATTTCCGACAAGGGGCGGCAGCTGTTCGGTTTCGGCGACATGAAGCCTGAATCCGAAAAGGAGATCAAGAATTACGCAGAAATAGCCGAACTTGCAACGGTTGCGGCAGCGGCGCGGCTTGAGAAGGCCCGGGCGGCCTCCGAACTGGAAGCGCTGGACAAGCAGTTGACCACGGTCAAAGCAAAAATGAAGATCTTCGAAGACCGTAAAGCCGAGCTGGAAAAATTCAAGGCTGAGGCTGCCAAGTGCCGGAACAGCATCAGCGAGCTCGAAACTTTGAAAACTGAAAACGGGTTGCTCTCCTCCAGGTCGGAAAAGCAGCAGGCCGAAATCAAGGCATTGACCGCACAGCTGGAAGAAGCAAAGAAAGCGGCCGCGCATAAGGAAAAGGTTGAGCCGCTAAAGCCGCTTAAAGCCATGACGTCCTCCCCCTTATCACCTCCGGCCACTGTCGATGTGCCATCGGAACTAAAAGAGCTGTTGCCGGTCGAGCCGATTCCCGCGGCGGAAGTTCCGGTCAAAACAAATCCGGTTCCAGCCAAAGAGACACCGTGATTTCGGAAACCCGGAATATTTTCCAGGAAATCCCGGATGACCTGTCCGAAGAATTGTTTCAGAATCTGGCTGAGAGTGAGAACGTCCGTATCGAGCGGATCGTTTCAAATGGGCAGGCAACTCCCGAGGGAACATGGTATGATCAGTCATGGTGTGAATGGGTAATCCTGCTGTCTGGCAGCGCCGGGCTGCGTATTGAAGGCGAGGTGCGTGTGCGGAAACTGTTGCCGGGCGATCATTTCATGATCCCGGCCGGTTGCCGCCACCGGGTGGAGTGGACCGAACCGGCCCGGCAGACGATCTGGCTGGCGGTACATATTCTGAATCCGGCACAAAAGGAGGAGATGACGGAATGAAGCGAATCCTGCTCTTAATGTTAGCAACACTGGCCATGCTGCCCTTGACATCAATAACGTCCGGCGCGGCAGAGCCTTTCACGGTTGTAAACGCTGCTATATTGAAGGCGATGATGGATGACAAGCAGAGTGCAACGGTTGTAATCGACTCCAGGAACAGGAGTGAATATGATCAAGCACATATCGCAGGTGCCATCAGCCTTCCGTTAGCGCAGATGACTGCCAACCCGAGTCTGCTTGGAACCCCGAGCGAATCCAGACTGGTATTCTACTGCAGCGGATCCACTTGAGGACAGAGTTATCAGGCAGCGCGTGTCGCTGCCAATGCAGGCTACACTAAGCTGTTCGTACTGGAGAACGGCCTGCCGGGCTGGCAGGGAGCCGGGCTGCCGGTCGAACATTCGCAACTGAAAGCTTCCGGAGCGGTACCGCAAACGCCGGCGGCAAAATGAGACCATGAAAATAGCAATTCACGACCAACGCCACTGGGTTTTCGACCTGGACGGTACCCTGACCGTGGCTGTGCATGACTTTGCAGCCATCCGCAGTGAACTTCGCATCCCTGCCGGTTCCGACATCCTGGAACACCTGGAGTCACTTCCCGAGATCGAATCCGGGCCTCTGCACCATCGACTGCAGGAAATAGAACTGGAGCTGGCACACCAGACAGCGGCAGCCCGGGGAGCGGTGCAGTTGATCGAGGGACTGCACGCCCGCGGCGCATTCCTGGGAGTGCTTACCCGCAACACAAGGGACAACGCCCTGCGCACTCTGGAGTTGATCGGTTTGGGGAGTTATTTCGAGTCGGCTTGCGTTCTGGGCAGGGATGAGGCCCTTCCAAAACCGGATCCTGATGGTATTCACCGCCTGGCGGAATTATGGGACGTGAGCCCGGCTGAAGTGGTAATGGTGGGAGATTATCTGTACGATCTTCAGGCCGGCCGTTCCGCCGGCGCAACAACCGTCCATGTCAATACTGCAGGGGATTTCCGCTGGCCGGGCCTGGCAGACATCAGGATCGAGTCGCTGGAGGAGATCGCTGCCTGCTTTACGTCACCGCACTACGGATAAACCGGCCAATCATACCAAGGTGCAATCCTAAAGGTCGACAAAGTAGCGGTTCTTGCCGCCCTGCTTGGCCTGTTGCAGCGCATGGTCGGCGCGGGTGATGCACTCGTAGACAGTCTGTCCTATATTGTATTCGGAAAGGCCCAGGCTCATTGTTACCCGGATGCCGGGCTTCTGGGCCTTGAACTCGGTCATCAGGATCGATTCATGTATCTTTCTGGCAACAGATTCCGCTCCCGCAATGTCCGTCTCCGTCAACAGAAATAAAAATTCCTCTCCGCCCCAGCGGGCGCAGATATCCTCGCTGCGGATACAGCTCATCAATACCCGTGCAACCTCCACCAGGACATCATCGCCCGCATTATATCCGTGAACATCATTGACCCGCTTGAAGTTGTCCAGATCGGCAAGAATCACGGAAAAAGTTCTATAATGGCGTCCGGCGCGGCTGAATTCGCGCTCAACCCTCTCCATGATATCCCGCCGGTTCGCCAGTCCGGTCATCGGATCGATCCTGCCGGCCAGATCAAGCGAACGGCTAATCTCCGACAACTGGGTATTAAGATAGATCTTTTCTTTTTCCAACGCAGTGACCCGGCGCTTTAGTCCGCAGTAATCATTATGCAGGAGGCGGTATTCGGTTATCAGGGGATTGCCGTCATAACGGGCGTCTGACGCAAGATATTCGAAATGGGCGCTGTGGTCGTCGCGGGTAATCTGTGGAGTTCTACTCTGTGCGGTCATGGCAAGTTCCTTTGGATTGTCTTTGATGTACAAGAAACCAAGCAAAGCATAAAACATCACCTGTATACCATGAATTTATATTTTGTCACTAACCACATGGATTAATTCAGTCAAACTTTTCAATTAATGCACACTTCCCAAAAGCAGTGAAGCCGCACGGGCAGCCACCGGTAATAATGGCGGCTCCGTGCGGCTTCAGTCCGGTTATGATTATGTGGTTCAATTAGGCAGCGTCGGCAGCTCGATTCCGGCCATTTTCTGCACCATGCGCACGACCTGGCAGCTGTAGCCGAACTCGTTGTCGTACCAGACGTACAGTACGCAGCGGTTCCCCTGGGCAATCGTCGCCAGCGAATCTATCACGCCGGCATGACGCGACCCGACAAAGTCACTGGATACCACTTCGGGCGAGTTGGTGTAGTCGATCTGGTTCTGCAGTGGTGAGTCCAGCGACATATTGCGCAGATAGCCGTTGATGGCTTCAACGTCAACCGCCTGTCCCAGTTCGATATTAAGGATCGCCAGCGACACGTTGGGAGTCGGCACGCGGATCGCATTGCCGGTCAGCTTGCCGGCCAGATCCGGAATAACTTTTGAAACCGCCTTGGCAGCGCCGGTCTCGGTGATGACCATGTTCAAAGGGGCGCTGCGGCCGCGACGGGAAGCCTTGTGATAGTTGTCGATCAGATTCTGGTCGTTGGTGTAGGAATGGCAGGTTTCCATGTGGGCATGCACGATACCGAAACGGTCATTGATCGCCTTCATGACCGGAACAATGGCGTTGGTGGTGCAGCTGGCGGCCGAGAAAATGCTCTCCTGCTGCGTAATCAGCTCGTTGTTGACTCCGGCAACCACGTTAGGGATATCCCCCTTACCGGGTGCGGTCAGGATCACTTTTGAAATCCCGGCCGACTTGAGATGCTTGCCGAGTCCTTCACGGTCACGCCACTTGCCGGTGTTGTCGATCAGGATCGCGTTATGGATGCCGTACTGGGTATAGTCCACCTTGTCGGGGGCATCGGCATAGATGATGCGGATCATGTTGCCGTTGGCGATGATCGCGTTGGCCTCCTCATCAACGGTAATGATCCCGTTGAATTGGCCATGGATGGAATCGCGGCGCAGCAGGCTGGCGCGTTTCAAAAGGTCATCGTCGCCCCCCTTGCGCACTACCGCCGCCCGGATGCGCAACTTTTCGCCGCTGCCGGCCTTCTCGATCAGGATGCGGGCCAGCAGGCGGCCAATGCGGCCAAAACCGTAAAGCACTATGTCCTGTGGTTCCGCACGCAGAGCGACACGACCGATATTGATGTTTGTCAGCTCGTTGCGGACAAACTCTTCGACCGGAAGCGCACCGGACAGGCTCTTGTACTTGACCGTCAGCTTGCCGATGTCGACCCTGGCCGGGGCCAGATCGAGCTTGTCCATGGCTTCCAGCAGAGGAAAGGTCTCCAGCGCGGAAAGCTCTGTGTCAAGGATCAGACGTGCGAAACGGTGCGCCTTGAGAATATCGATAACCGAGCAGTGAACCAGCGTACGACCGTAGACGGTCGGAACGATATTATGATCGCGATACAGCCGGCCGATGATCGGCAGCATCTGCTCGGCGCAGGCCTCATGGTTTTTCCACTCATCCAGGTAATTGGCTTGCTTGTCCACATCCATCTGATTTTCCTCCGTTTTGTTGTTTTCGTGTTTTCAGCTGACACGTTTGGCCGGCAGGCCGGGATTACGGCTGGCGATTATAGTATTAATAAACTTTTTTGACCAGCCTTAAAAGACCATCCAGAATTGTCAAAGGGCTTGGAGGACAACCGGGAATATACAGATCGACCGGCACCATTCCATCGGCGCCGTTATGCACTTCGGCGTGATCCTTGAACGGACCGCCGTTAATGGCACAGGCGCCCGACACGATTACCAGTCGCGGTTCCGGGATAGCGGCATAAGTATCCAGCAGCGCCAGCCGCATGTTTTCACTGACCGGCCCGGTCACGAACAGTCCGTCGGCGTGACGGGGACTGGCGACAAACTGTATTCCGAATCGTCCCAGGTCCCAGCCGATGGTGGAGAGCACGTTTGTATCGGCTTCGCAGGCGTTGCAGCCGGCGGCGCTTACTTCGCGCAGTTTGAGTGAACGCCCGAACAGTCGCAGCAGTTCTCCTTCAAGCGCCTTTGCCGGTTGGTACTGCTGACCGGAAGTAACCGTCAATCCCTCGCGGCTGCGGCTGGCCAGGCAGGCCTCGGTCGAGAAGCTGATCGCACCGCTGGGGCATGCCTCAATGCAATCAGTGCAGAAAAGGCATTTTCCCATATCAAGCGCCAGCGGGCCATTCGCGGAAATCGCGCCATAGGGGCAGGCGGCGGCACAGGCCCGGCAACCGTCCGCACAGCGCCCGGCGTCCAGCAGCGGCAGACCGCGAAACCTGGGCGGCATCGGCATGGGAGCCTCGGGATAGGCCATGGTGCGATGCCCCTGGCGAAAACGTTCAAGAATGGCTTTTAACATACATTCTCCGGGTCCGGGCTTACAGATCGAAGCCGCAGTACGACAGGTTGAAGCTCTTGTTGCAGAGCGGAAAATCGGAGATCTGCTGATCCCGCAGCGCCAGAGCCAATCCGGACCAGTTATGGAAGGAAGGATCGGTAATCTTGTAGCGCTCGAAGCGCCCCTGACCGTCGGTAAGCGCCAGATGGCAGATTTCGCCTCGCCACCCCTCGGTCAGGGCCACGGCGCAGCGGTCGGCGGCAACGCTCTTGGGCTGATTGCGATATCCTCCGCCACGGGGCAGATGGCTCAACTGCTCGACTACAAAGTCCAGGGAGCGCTCGATTTCCAGCCAGCGCACCCATGTGCGGGCATAAACGTCACAGGAACCGGCAGTTATGACCGGTATCTGGCTCATGCGGAAGATGCCGAAGGGATGGTCGCGCCGCACATCCCGGTTTATGCCGCAGGCACGGGCCGCCGGGCCGACCAGGCCGATTTCGCGGGCATCCGGTTCTTTGATCTGGCCGGTGTTTTCCAGGCGGGCCATAACCGACTGGGTGCTCCAGAGCAGCGAAACCGCCCCGGCCAGATCGACCCGCACGCTCTCCAGACGTTTCAGTATTTCCTCGGCAATGGCAGCATCGCAATCATAGCCGAGACCACCCGGGCGGAGCAGACCGCGACCGAACCGGCTGCCGCACAGCAGCGCCGTCATATTCAGAAAATCGCCCCTGATCCGGCCGCAAAAAGAGGCGGTCGGCAGGTAACCGACGTCTCCGGCAATCGCCCCCAGGTCACCGGTGTGGTTTGCCAGACGCTCCAGCTCCAGAGCGATCCCGCGCACCGTTTCAGCCCGGGGCGGAGCGTATATGCCTCCCAGCGATTCCATGTTCATGCAGTAGGCCTGGCCATGACCGATCGTCGTGTCGCCGGCGATTGTCTCCATCAGATGCATGGTGCGGTGCGTCGGGCCTCCGGCAAGAGCCCGCTCTATGCCGCGATGCTGGAAACCGAGCGATATTTCCAGATGAAAGACCTCTTCACCATGGCACTGGAAGCGAAAGTGCCCCGGCTCGATGATGCCGGCATGCACCGGGCCGACCGCGACCTCATGAACCTCATCTCCCTCGACCCGGTAATAATCCATAACACCCGGCAGCAGTCCGCCGCCGTCACTGTCGTGCCAGAAGCCCTGCCCCTCGCAGAGCGGTTTCTGAAAGCGCACCGGCTTAAACCAGGGATGCCCCTCGGGGCGCACCAGGCATTGCTCGGCAATCTCGCGCTCAAACAGGTGCAACTGCGGACAGACCTTCGTCAACGACGGAAAGGATCGATCAACCTGGGTGGCGGCAATGCCAAGCACCCCGCTGCTGGCTCGGGAAGACATTATGCAGTAGAGGGTTGCCCCGCTGCCGGATGGAACTCCGCAGTAGGAACAAACCCGCCAACCGGCTCTGATCGAATCCACAATCCCCTGAAAAAAGGTATCGTTGGCCAGCAGAGGAATCTCGCTCCGCGGAAATGATGCGCTATTATAGAAGGTCTTCATGCTGAAACTCATGACCGGACCTCCAGCAGAGCCGCAGCTTCATTCAAAAGAGCAAGTAACGGCGCGGGAATCCACACTCCCAGCAGAAAAACCAGCAGCAGCAGTCCCAACGGCGGGCCTACAGTCCATACCGTATCCCGATACGAGCTTGACTCGCTATCCTCCGGCACCTCCCCCATCACCATCGGCAGGACCGTCAGCGCCATGCCGATAAAGATGATCGCCAGTGAAATAATAAACATAATAGCGACTACCGAGCGCCCCTGTATGAAAGCGCTGCTTACAATCGTAAATTCACTGATAAACGGGGCAAATGGCGGTGATCCGGTGATTGCGATAAATCCGGCCAGAAAAAGCGCGCCGGACCAGGGCAGACGCCGCAGGACCCCCTTGACATGGGAGGTGTTCTTGCTGTTGTAGGAGCGATGGATGTTGCCGGACGCCAGAAACATGACCCCTTTGGCAAGACTGTTGGCAATGACATGGAAGAGCGCCCCGAAGATAGCCCTGCCACCCAGGCCCAGCGCCACCGCCATGATCCCCACATGCTCGACGCTGGAATAGGCCAGCATTCGCTTGAAATCCGCCTGACGAGCCATGAATATCGCGGCAAAGAGCATTGATATCAATCCCATGACAACCAGGGCGTTCTGAAAGAAAATGATCTCCTTGGTGGCAAGACAAAGCTGGTAGACGCGCAACAGCGCCAGAAACGCCAGGTTCACCAGCCCCCCTGCCAGCATCGCCCCAACCAGTCCGGGAGCTTCGCCGTAGGCATCCGGTTTCCAGCTGTGGAGCGGGGCCAGTCCCATCTTGGAGCCGAACCCGACCAGCAGAAAGACAAACGCGGCATGCACCCAGCCGGAGGAGAGCTGGCCCGCATCCCGTATCAGGTCATCCAGCAGCAGCGACGGCTCCACTCTGGCAACGATTGTCGAATAAGCCAGGAAGTACAGGCCGATCAAAGCCAGGGCGACACCGACAGAACAGATCAGCAGGTATTTCCAGGTCGCCTCGATCGAGCGGGCGTTGCGGTTGAAATATATCAGCGGAGCCATGGATATGGTGGTGGTCTCCAGCGCCACCCACATCAGTCCCAGATGATGGGTGATGGTGACCAGCGAAGCGGCCGAAAGGCAGATCAGTATTCCTACGCAGAGTACCCGGTTGGAACGCTCCCGGCGATAATACAGGTAGCCGATTGAATATAGGGCACAAAACAGAAACAGGACGCTGGTGCTGAGCAGGACGATCTTGCCGAGAGCGTCCAGTAAAAACCAGCCTCCCGGTGACGCTGCCGGGGTGTCTGACAGAAGCTGGATCGTGACAGCCAGATGGGCAAGTGTGAAAATGAAAAACACCTTGGGTCGAAGACGATCAAAAGGGATCAACCAGGTGACGGCGGCACCGATAAGCGGCAGTATGATCAGCGCGGCGAGCATAGTACTACTCCTCTTTCAGGGAGGTGAGGCGCGAGGTGTCCAGCGAGGAAAACTCACGGCTGATATGGTTGATGACGATCCCCATCACAAAGGTTCCCACCAGCAGATCAAGCAGGGCACCGGCCTCGACCATGATCGGCATGGCTTCGGCCAGCAGCAGACCGAAAATGAAGATGCCGTTCTCCAGCACCAGATATCCGATTACCTGCGAGATCGCCTTGCGGCGGGTTGTCAGGATCAGAAAACCGCTCATCAGGGTGGCGATCGATGCCGGCACGAACATGTAGTTCTGGTGATCGGGGTGCAGCGGCAGTTTGCCGGCAAAACCGAACGAGAGCGCCGTGAAAAGGGCCCCCAGCAACAGCGTCGGCACATATCCCAGAAAAGGCTCAACTTCGCGCTTTATCTCGGCGGAACGGACGGCCCTGTTCAGCAGCAGCGGAATAACTAGGCCTTTGGCAGCGATAATGACAACAGTAATCCCGACCAGATGCCACGAAAAGGGATGGATCAGGCCGGGGAGTACCCCCAGAATGACCCCTTGGGCCGCCACGGCCCGGATCGAGAAGATCAGGCGGCTGGTGCCCAGCGAGATGAAGTTCAACAGCAGCACCAGAACAAGCAATTGATCGGCTAGGGAGATCATGACATCACCGGATGACCAGCAGGGTTGAAAACGCCGCCAGAATGGTGGCGGCCACCAGCAGCTGGGGAATTCTAATCAGCCTCAGGCGTGCCATGACAGATTCGACGATGCCGATCACAACGGCCAGAGACAGCATGTAGACCATGAAAACGCCCCAATCCAGAAAAGAGTTTCCGGTCGCGAACGGCAGCGCCAGGTGAACAAAAAAAGCTCCCAGCACGAACAGCTTCAGCGCGGCGGCATACTGTATGATCCCGAAGGCCGGCCCGCTGTGGTCGAGCACCATGACCTCGTGGATCATGGTCAGTTCGAGGTGTGTATTGGGGTCATCAAACGGAATGCGGCAGTTTTCGACCAGCAGCACGATAAACATGCCGCCGATCAGCAGCAGCAGCGAAGCTCCCGCGTACATCCATGCGCCGGTGGTGACATTGGCCAGCATATCCGACAGGGTATATGAACCGGACAGGCGCGAAAGGGTGATCAGGGCAAAAAAGAGGGTCGGCTCCGCCAGGCATGAATAGGTCGCTTCACGCGCGGCCCCCATCCCCTCGAAGCTGGAACCGGTATCCAGGGCGGCACCCATCGTGAAAAAGCGGCCCAGCGCGAACAGATAGGCATAAAGGATCATGTCGCCGGAAAACGATATCGGAGAGGAATGGGCGCCGAACGGCATCAGCAGTGCGGCAACCGCCGTGGTTGCCAGTGCGACGATCGGACCGGCCCGGAATACCCAGGTGGTGGTCGTGCTGAAAACGGTTCCCTTGCGAAGCAGGCGGAGGATGTCGTAATAAGGCTGCAGGAACGGGGCGCCGACCCGGCCGGCAAAAGCCGCCTTGGTCTTGGCAATCACTCCCGGAAGCAGGGGCGGCATGACCGTGGCCAGAAATATATGAATGATAATGTTCGTCATAACCAGTTCCCCCAACATCCGGTCAATGGGCCCAGATCATCAGAATAAAAAGAGTGGCAAAAATGTAGAGCATGTAGACATGCATCTGGCCGTGCTGCAGGCGCCGCAGAAAAGCAAATGCACCGCCCGCGACCGTGAACGAAGGCGCGATGATCCGTTCCAGAACCGTTTCCGAGGGAAGATCAACGCAGCGTCCCGGTTGGGGAAAAAGCCCCCGTAGAACGGGGCGCTCAAACCGCTGGCGTATAATACCATCGAAAATGGAAACGGCAATCTCTGAAAAGGAGCTGGCCACATATTGCATGCGGGTCGTTGCACGCTGATAGCCGCACCCCCAGGTTGCGGCCGAAACGGCCGGCCGCTGCCGCAGGCGACGACGCCAGAACAACGCCACAACAATTGTGACCAGCACCAGCAGGATGCAGAGCAGCGAAAGTTGCCCCAGGACCGTCGCGTACTCCGCAGGGAGAACGGCAGCGGTGTTCACATCCGGCATGAAGCAGGCCAAGGCCGCTGTAACCAGGCGCAGCCCAACTTGCGGAAGCAGGCCGACCAGCAGACACATCAGCGCAAAGAACCCCATCGGAAGCAGCATCGCAAATCCGGCCTCGTGTACGTGGGCTGATGCGGGGCTGCGCGGGGTACCGAGAAAAACCGAGCCGAACAGCTTGGTGAAGGAGATCAGGGCCAGTCCGCCGACCAGCGCCAGCGCCGGGGCCAGCAGCGCGATATAGACCATGCTTGGCGCCTGCAGCTGGGAAAACAGCCCCAGATACAGCAGAAACTCGCTGATGAATCCGTTAAAGGGGGGAATTCCGCAGATGGAAATCGTTCCGACCAGAAACAGGATCGACGCTCGCGGCATGCTCTTGCCGAGTCCACCCATCAGGTTCATGTCCCGCGTGCCGACAGCATGGATAATGACCCCGGAACCAAGAAACAGCAGCGGCTTGAAAAGGCTGTGGTTGAGTATGTGAAGCAGCGCCGCCGCCAGGCAGAGATATTCCAGCGTGGCGTTGTGGCTGGAATGTCCCAGCATGGCGACACCCAGGGCCGTTGTGATAATACCGATATTTTCGATACTGCTGTAGGCCAGCAGGCGTTTCAGATCATGCTGGGCCGCGGCAAAGGCGATGCCCGCCAGGGCCGATGTGATTCCAACAACAGTCAGAACGGCTCCCCAGAGCAGCGGCGGATCATGAAAAAAGGTCAGGGAGCGAAAAATCCCGTACAGTCCCATTTTGAGCATGACGCCCGACATGATGGCCGATACGTGGCTGGGAGCATTGGCATGGGCCGCGGGCAGCCAGATATGCAGCGGCATTATGCCTGCCTTGGCGCCGAAGCCGATCAGAGCCGCCACGGCAATCAACATCATGACCGGCGGCAGCGCGGAAAGTGATCCGGCCCCCGGCAGCAGAAACGAGCCGGTCTGGGCTGCCAGCAGCGAGAAAAAGACCAGCAGCGCCGCTGAACCGGTATGGGTGGCAATCAGATACAAGTTTCCGGCTCGGCGGACGTCTTCCAGCCCATGTTCCGTCACCAGCAGAAAATAGGCCGAAAGGGCCATGATTTCCCATGCCATCAGAAAAAACACGCCGTTGCGGGCCATGACCAGCAGCGCCATCGACGAGACCAGCAGCCCGAAGAAGAAGGTCATCCCCCGTTCGGTGGAACTATGCTCTGCTGCCGGCCAATAGCCGACCGCGAACAGCGAACCGGCAGCACCGACCGTAAATATCGGCAGCAGAAAGAAGGCCGAAAGCGGGTCTATAGCCAGTTCGCAGGGGCCGAACGGCAGCCCCCAGTCCAGAATATATGTAGCGGTGCTGCGGGCAAACAGAAGCGCCAGCGCCGCCGGCACCCCAATCAAAGCGGCCAGGACCGTCATGCAGGCGGCTATGACCTGTCCTCCTGTGCGGAGAAATATGCCCGGAATTCCGGCGCAACCGGTGATCAGAGCGGCGATAATCGCTATAATTGCAGGTTCCGGAAAACTCTGCAGAACCGAATGCATGACATAACCCCTTGAGACCTGATACAACTCATACTTAATTGAACCAGGCTAGCATGCTTTTAACGGTTGATTGTGAACCCTGCAATGCTATACGTCAATAGAAAAATAACAGTGTTTATTTTTTATATGTTGTAATATATTATGTGTCATTATTTTATAGTTGTTATGGAGAGAGTATGTCAATAACAAGGCTCAACATTACGCTTCCGACGCACATTGTGGATGACATAAAGGCGCTCTATGGCGGTCGCGGCATCAGCCAGTTTCTGGAAGAAGCCGCCAGTGAGAAACTGGCGGTCGTCAAGGCGACCGTTTACAAGGATTTGATCGAAGGGTATCAGGCAACCGCCGAATCGACGGTGCAGCTGTTAAAGAAATTCGAACATACGGTGACGGAGAAGCGTGATGTTTAAACGGGGCGGCATTTATCCGGTCAATCTTACGCACAACGGCGGCAGTCAGCACGAGAGCTGTCCCTGCCTGGTAATCAGCAACAACATCAGTAACGAATACTCGCCGGTTGTGACGATAATTCCTCTTTCAACCACCAATCTCGACAAGATCTACGAATTCGAGTGCCTGCTGCCGGCCGCTAAATGCGGCCTGACGGAAGATGCCAAGATCAGTTCGCATATCATCATAACAATTGACAAAAGCACGGTTGTCGGTGAACGGATCGGCTTCGTAAACAAGGGCTTGATGGAACAGGTCGAAAAAGCCCTCCGTTTCCAACTGTCGCTCACCATAGCCGACAACTGATTCCGATTTTAAATCAAAGATGAAATCAGTACGTAGAGGAGCCGAAAACGAGCCAACGACAATTTGCTTTGCAAATTGGACCGCGAAGGCGCCCCGCAGGGGGAGGCCGCAGGCCTAGTCAAGATAGCGCTTTGAGTTAGAATTGGAATGACATGCTAGAAGTAATCGACCGCCAGCAGCGCCACCAGAGTTATCAGAATATACAGAACATACTGCTGCAGGACACCGCTCTGCATTTTACGGATTGGAACGAAGCGGGAATAGAGCCGCTCCAGTACCGGTATGTAAAGCAGCTCCAGTACTGCCTCCGGAACATGGCTCTGAAAAGAGGTGCAGGAAGGCTGGATTTCCGAAATCACCGGACGATGGGTATGAGGCCTGAGAACGAACGAAAAAAGTCCCGTCAGCATCTGGGCAAAGGATGACGCACTGTACTGCATCCGTGGAATCGGACGCTGGTAGCCACAGCCCCAGGTGGCTGTTTCGTGAACGGGAGCCTTTGACAATCGGCGTTTATACATGATGGCAAGCAGGACCGTCAGCAAAAGAAGAACCGCGGCAGTCAGCGAGATCATCGGCATCGGAACCAGAGTCGAGAGAGAATTCAGTTCACCGGCATACCTTGGAGGAAGAGCCGTCTGGCTGGCCCGCTGAAGCATGTCGGCAAGCACACGCGGCGCCAGGCCGACAGCAACGCAGACAACCGCCAGCAGCGTCATCGGCATCAGCATCTGCCAGGAGCCTTCATGTCTGGCAACATGCCCGTCATGACGCGGCAGCCCCAGAAAGACCACTCCGTAAACCTTGACAAAACAGGCCACCGCCAATCCGCCGATCATCGCAAGCGCCGGAGCGGCCAGCGCGGTTACCACTACGGAAACCCCCTCGCCCTGCACGCCGTGAAAAAAGCCCAGGTACACCAGCAGTTCGCTTACAAAACCGTTCAGCGGCGGCAAGCCGCAGATGGCAACCGCGCCAACGCCGAACAGCAGCGCCGTATAGGGAAGCCGGCGGGCCACCCCTCCCATCAGATCCATCTCACGGGTGCCGGTGGCATGGATAACCGATCCGGCCCCCAGAAATAGCAGTGCCTTGAAGGTTGCATGGTTGAAGACATGCAGCAGCGCCCCGCCCATCCCCAACAGCATCATGGCGGTCGAGCCGGTGGCCTGCCCGATCAGCGCTATTCCGGTTCCCATGAAGATAATGCCGATGTTTTCAATGCTGTGATATGCCAGAAGGCGTTTGAGATCATGCTGCCCGATGGCGAAAATCACGCCCAGCAGACCGGAAACGACACCCAGAGCCAGAATGAGGCACCCCCACCATAAAGGGACGTTGTCGAACAGGGAGAGTGTTCTGACCAGGCCATAGATGCCGACTTTGAGTATTACGCCGGACATGGCGGCCGAAACGTGGCTGGGGGCATTAGCGTGGGCCGAAGGGAGCCAGACATGCAGGGGCATTATTCCGGCTTTCATTCCGAAGGCAAACAACGCCGCCAGGAAAACTGCCGTTGCCAGAGGGTGCCCGGCATCCAGCGAGCCCGGGCCGGGCAGTTGCCACGAACCGGAAATCAGTTTCAATATCGGAAAAAGCACGAAAAGGCCCAGCGTGCCGATGTGGGTCGTAATCATGTAGAGTGTTCCGGCCTGATTGACCTCTTGTATCCGGTTCTCGGTCGATATCAGAAAATAGGCCGCCAGGGCCATGAACTCCCAGGCGAACAGGAACGAGATGCCGTCACGTGCCAGAACAACGGCACTCATGGCGGAAGTCATGACTCCGAAGAAAAAGGTCATTGTTCGGACATTTTCAGGATGGCGGTCGGCAGACCAGTATGTACGGGCATAAAGTGCAGAACAGCCGGGAATCAGAAAGATCGGGAGCAGGAACCAGGCCGAAAGCGGATCGACTCCGAACTGCAGCTCCCCGAAAGGAAGGGTCCATAAAAGTGTAAAAAGTTCCGAACGTCCCGAAAGCAGAACCGATATTGAGCCGAACAGCCCGAGGCAGGACGCTGACAGCATCAACGCAATCGCCAGCAGCTGACCGGCGGAAGCGCTTAAGCGGGGTATCGCCAGCAGCGTAACGCCCGAAACGGCGGCCAGCAGCGTAGCGGAGACAATCAGCAGACCTGGTGAAAGCAGTTCCGGCGGCATTGGCGATTACCTCCTGATAATGGTTTCCTCAAGCGCGAAAATGGCCGACATGATTTCCGCTTCAGTTCCGGGACCGTGCAGCAGGGCTTGAAAAGCCTGATCATGCAGCAGAAAGGCCAGTTTTGCCAGCAGATGCAGGTGCTCCTTCACATTCACAGTGACAAATGTAAAGAGAATTGATACCGGTTTGCCGTCTATGGCATCAAAGTCGATCGGATTTTTCAAAAAGCAGAGGCTGATGGCGGATTTGCCGGTCTGCCCCACAATCGGGTTGCGTACATGAGGAATTGCAATGCCGTTCCCGAAGGCGGTCGAACCGAGCGCCTCACGAGCCAGAAGCGTCTGCAGCAGAAATTCGGGATCGAAACCGGGTGGAAGGGTAAGCCGGGCAACCACTTCCCGCAAGGCCGTTTCCGGACTGTCGCCCGGCAGGTCATAATGAATTCCGCCCCGTTCGAGCGCTTCGGAAACCGTGGGGAGCTGCAGGGCATCTTCGCTTGATGCAAAAACGCCCGGAGGAATAACGATTCCGTTGGCGGTCGCCCACTCCAGAAGATCCACCCTGTTGATTTGATAGCGGTCATCCTGTTTGTGCGCAGGCAAGCCCTGATGCCTGATCCAGTTCAGCACCGTTTTTTCATCAACTCCGACCGCATCGGCAACAGCTGTAACCTTTAAAAACATTTCCGATTCTCCGCGCATTTACTATTTGTATACCGTCATTGCAAACGATTCTGGCTGACTTGCAAAAAACAATATGTTATCAAGTTTAAAACGTCAATCCCATTCTCCGCACTCGATACCGAGCTGCAATCAAAATGAGTACAAGGCGGCAAGGAGAGTGGCGATCGAGGCCCTCACCCGGCCTTTGGCCACCCTCTCCCGGAGGGAGAGGGGAAACAGTGTACTCTCTCCCTCTGGGAGAGAGATAGAGAGAGGGGTACGTTGAGGAGCCACCGACGAAGACAACGTAGTAATCGTTTGATTGCGACTTGGTATGAATGGCAAACCTTCCCTGAAAACCGGATAAAAAGATCAGTTTCTCCCGCTGAAAAAGAGACCTCACCAAATGAAACGTCATATACATGTGGCCTGTGCCATTATCGTACATCAGGAAAAAATTCTGGCTGCCCAGCGTAGCGAAAGCATGAGTCTGCCGCTCAAATGGGAGTTCCCCGGCGGCAAGATCGAAGCCGGGGAAACGCCTGCCGACTGCCTGGCACGCGAACTGCTGGAGGAGCTGGGGATCACCGTCGTAATCGAAGCCCCCCTGCCCCCGGCTACTCACAGCTACGGCGATTTCACCGTCACGCTTTATCCCTTCCTTTGCCGCATGGCCGGCGGCACCGTCACCCTGCACGAGCATAAAGCAACAGCCTGGATAGAGCCGCAGCGAATGCTGGAACTGGATTGGGCCGCGGCCGACCTGCCGATCATCAACACATTTCTGGCCGCTGAGCGGACGGACGGGAGCTGTTCATGAGCGCGCCTGAAACTCCCGCCATGGGGCGGGTCTATTTTTTCCTGGTGCTGACCACCTTCTTCTGGGGGGGCAGTTTTCTGTTCACAAAGATCGGTGTCGGCAGCATTCCGCCGCAGCTTTTCATTCTGGCCAGATTCAGTCTGGCAACCCTGATCATGCTGATTGCTTTTGCCCCACGCCTGAAAAAACTGGACCGGGGCACACTGAAGCGCGGCCTGATCGTCGGCACGGCGCTGGGACTGACCAATCTGAGTTTCGTCTTCGGTGTACAGGGCACCAGCATTTCGCGGGCCGGCATACTCAACAACCTGTTCGTGCTCTTCATACCGCTGATCACCGGAATCATCTGGCGCGACAGGATCGGCAAGGTCAACATGGCCGGAATCGCCCTGGCGGTCGCCGGAATCTGGCTGCTGGCGACCGGCGGGGGGCAAGGGTTCAACCGGGGCGATTTCATCTCGACCTTCTGCGCCTTCATGATCGCCTGCCATATTGTCGCCGTCTCCAAGGTGCTGAAAAATGATGACGTTTATCTGGTATCACTGGTACAGTTTGCAACCGTGGCGGCTATCGCCGCAGTTGCCTGCTTGCTGCTGCCCCTGCCCGTTTTCAGCGTCACGCCGGCCGCCGCCATGTCGGTGGTTTACTGCGCTGTTTTTCCGACGGTATTCTGTTTCACACTGCAAAACGCCTATCAGCGCTACGTCACCCCCACCCGGGCCGGCCTGGTCTATACTCTCGATCCGGTCTGGAGCCTGATGGCCGGTTTTCTGGTGCTGAACGAACGGCTGAATGAACGGGAATGGCTGGGATGCGGCATGATCTTCATGGCGGCGCTGTTGCCGCTGCTGTTCCGCTTGAGTATTGAAAGCCGCCTGATCAGCAAATACACAAGCAGAAAAACAGCGTAAGACGTTAAACACTTAATTAGCCACAGAGGTCACAGAGGACTTCAAAAACTTAAAACAAAGTGAAAAGCACCAGGTCGTTATAGTTTTATCCAATAAGATTTACTGCCTTTAGCTTTAACCTCAAAAAAGATTTTGGTTTTCTCTGCGTCCTCTGTGTCCTCTGTGGCAAATGCTTTTATGATTTTCAAATCACAACTTCTACCAAGAAACAAACTGGAGATACCATGCTTCTTATCGGAAATTACAACCATCTGAAAATTGCAAGAATCAATGCAAAAGGCGCATTTTTGGAAAGCGATTCGGGAGAAATACTGCTCCCGGGACGCCTGATGCCGAAAGGCGCCGAACCGGGCAACATCCTGAAGGTCTTCATCTACCTTGATTCGGAAGAACGGCTGACCGCCACGACCGCCAGACCACGGGCCGTAGTTGGCGAGTTTGCGCTGCTGAACGTCAAGGACAACGTATCCGTTGGCACCTTCCTCGACTGGGGACTGGATAAGGATCTGCTGCTGCCGTTCGGGGAACAGCTCTCTCCACTCAGAAGAGGTGAACGGGTACTGGTGCGGGTTTATCTGCACAACAGCGGCCGGATTGCTGCCTCGGCCAAACTGGAGAAGTTTATCAGGCCGGTGGATGACACGCTGTCCGAAGGGGATGAGGTTGACCTGCTGGTCTATGCCTTCAGTGATCTGGGGGCCAAGGTCATCATCAACGACTCTTTCGGAGGGCTGCTATTTCATAATGATCTCTATGCCAAACCGGCCTGCGGCGATCGCCTGCGGGGCTATGTCAAAAAGATCAGGGACGACGGCAAGATAGACATCACGCTGCGCAAAGGGGGTGCCCAGGAGGCCGCCACCGATAAGGAGCTGATCCTGACAGCCTTGAAAGCAAAGGACGGCTTCCTGCCCCTGACCGACAAAAGCGCACCGGAAGCGATTGCCGAACTGCTGCGGCTGAGTAAGAAAAGTTTCAAAAAAGCGGTGGGCGGGTTGTACAAGGAGGGGCTGATAAACATGACCCCTGATGGAATCAGTCTGAAAAATGGTTCCGAACGGTAGCACAAGTCGGCACACCGCTCCAGTTGGCAAAAAACTCTTCCGGGGGAAGCGGGCGGCTGTAGAGATAACCCTGTGCCTGTTGGCACCCTTCCCGTATCAAAAACTGGGCTTCAGACTCGGATTCGATACCCTCAGCAATCGTATGCAGACCCAGGGCATTCGCCAGTGCGATGATCGCACGGACGATTGCCTCGCGACTGGGTTCGGCTGTTACATCAGTAATAAAGGAACGGTCTATCTTAAGTTTCTGGATCGGCAGACGCCGCAGGTAACTCAGTGAAGAATAACCGGTTCCAAAATCATCCACCGCCAGCTCCACGCCGATCGCGCGCAGACCATCCAGAAAATCCAGCGCCCGTTCGTTCTTCATGATTGCCGATTCAGTCACTTCCAGCTCCAGCCGCAATGAGGAAAGCCCGGTTTCTTCCAGAACAGTGGAGACGATATCAACAATGTCGCCATGCTCCAGCTGTTTGACCGAGAGATTGACCGAAATGCACGGCAGGTTGAAACCGGCTTTTTCCCACTCTTTAACCTGACGGCAGGCGCTGCGCAGCACCCATTCCCCCAGGGTGGAAATATAGCCGATATCTTCGGCAATCGGGATAAATCGAACCGGCGAGACCGCCCCCAACTCCGGATTGTTCCAACGCACCAGCGCTTCCGCCCCCACCAGCTGCCCCGTAACCAGGTCCACCTGGGGCTGGTAGTGCAGCGACAGCTCGCCCCGCTCGATGGAACGGCGCAGCAGAGCCTCAAGGTGAACGCGTTCCTGAGCATGTTCGCTCATGGCGGGCGCGTAGAAATGGTAGGAATTGCGCCCGTGGGTCTTGGCGTAGTACATGGCCGTGTCGGCATTCTTCACCAGAGCGGTTACGTCCTGACCGTCGGAGGGAAAGAAACTGATCCCGATGCTGGCCGAGATGACGATTTCATAGCCGGATATCATGACCGTCTGACTGAGCAGGTGAAGAAACTTTTCCGCAATCGCTCCCGCATAGCGCGGCGCTTCGATATCATCCAGCAGCAGAATGAATTCATCGCCGCCGATCCTTGCCAGGGTGTCGGATTTACGCACGTGGACACCCAGATCCCCGGCAACCCTCTTCAGCAGTTCGTCACCAAGATCATGCCCCAGCGTGTCGTTTACGTTTTTGAAGTGATCCAGATCAATGAAGACCACCGCCAGTTGCCGGTGATTGCGCTGCGCCAGCGCGATACTGTGTTTCAAACGGTGATTGAACAGCAGGCGATTCGGAAGATTGGTAAGCGAGTCATGGTGGGCAAGAAAGTCCAGCCTTTCCTGTGACCGCTTGATATCGGTTATATCACTGAAAACCCCCACATAATGCCCGACTCCGCCGGCGTTATCCAGGACAACCCCGATCGTCAGGCGCTCAGGGTAGATTTCGCCGTTTTTGCGCTTGTTCCAGATTTCTCCGACCCACTGACCGCTCTGGGCCAGCGACCGCCACATTTCATCGTAAAACGGGGCGTCATGCCGGCCGGACTTTAGGATTCGTGGAGTAAGATGCTTGACATCCTCCAGCTCATAGCCGGTAACCTGGGTAAAAGCCCTGTTTACCGCCAGTATCCTGGCCTCGGAGTCAGTAATAATGACACCTTCCACCGTATTCTCAAACACCTTGGAAGACAGGCGCAACCCTTCCTCGGCACGCTCCCGTTCAGCTATCTCACTCTGCAGCGTGCGATTAAGTTCCTGCAACTCCACCGTACGCTCATTTACCCGCTGATCCAGCAGGTGGTTATCCTCTTCAATGCGTGCCAGGGAACTCTTCAGCCGGGCCTCCTGGTCGCTGATAATCAGCTTTGCCCGTCGCACCACCAGGTAGAGCAAACTGTATAGCAGTGCCGAAACTCCGGCCACCACCAGGATCAAAAACCATTGGGTACGCTTGAGTTCGTTCAGATAGGGGGTGATATCAGTGTACACCTCGAAGACCCCTTCGATCTGATTGCCGTTTTCGGGTATGAAAGGGATGTAGGATGATAAAAGGTCGCGCGATTCTATCTCGCCGTCAAAGGCGCTGAACTTGTTGCGATGGGTAAGTTCACTGGCCACACGGCCCTGGGCGGCGGCCAGGAAACCGGCGTTAGCGTGCTTGCTTTCGCCGATCTGTTTGGCCTCGGTAGAAAACACCGTCAGACCATTCATATTATAAACTTTGACCTTGACGGCCGAGGTGTCCTTCATCAATGCCACAACCTGCCGGCGCAGGTTGGCTATTTCAGGGCCGGAAGGATCGATCGAACGGCCGGCGCTGCCCTGCTTGAGCAACGGCAGGAAATGGGGCCAGAGCGCATTGCCGAATACGCGGGTAATCGCCGCATTGCGGTCCTCGGCAACGTTCAGCAGCGAGGCCAGCGATTGGTGGCGGTAGAACATTCCGAGTATGGCGGCTGCAATGATTATACAGACCAAGCTGGCGATGGAATAGTAGCGCGTCAGGTTGAACATGTCAGTTTTCCTGGGTCTGCCGTCAAGCGGCGTCGTGATGGCGGGTAATCGGAATCAGCCGGAATGCATCAGCTGAATTGACAATACAACTGCATTGATGCAACTATCCCGCTTATACCTCTTTTCATGAATGCCCACAATCGGAATCTTATTAAATAAGATTGCAATTTCAATAAAATAATGCAGAAAAGGCAATAGACCTCATGGAAACTAATCCCGTGATCGAAAAGATAAGAAAGCTGCTTGCTCTCTCGAATTCCTGCAACGAGCATGAAGCCGCCCTAGCCGCTTCCCACGCTCAACGGTTGCTGGCGGAACACAACCTGGCAATGGCGGATATAAAGACGGAGCAGAAACCGGAAAAGGCCGACAAGATCGAAACAGCCGCCGCCAAAATCCTGCCGAAATGGCTGCGTCATCTGACAGCCGGCGTCAGCAATGCTTTCGATTGTCAGGCGATTCATCATCCTGCAAACGGCAAACTGACTTTTATCGGCGTAGGAGCGGACGTGCAGATTGCCGCCTACACCTTCAGTTATCTGGACAGGAGCGTCAGAAAGCTCTGCGCCGGCTACATGAAACAGCATGCCGCCAGCGCAGTTACCGGCCGCCATCGGGAGCTGATGCGGCAATCCTATTATCTGGGTGCTGTTTCGACAATCATCCGGATGCTGGATGCACAGAAAAAAGAAATGCCGATAACACCGGGTGCTTTGGTCCCGATCAAGGAAGGACTGATCAAACAGGCCATGGGTGAAATCGGGAAGATCAGAACGATGCACAGCCGCAAAAGCTATGTCAACAGCGGTGCATATGCGCAGGGGCAGACGGATGGCAGGCAGGTGGGAATACGGCCGGGGGTTGCGGGTGGAGTAATAAATCAGCAAATCAGCCTTGGTAGCTCAGTAGATCAATCGACAGAGCCTTAAAAACCGATCTTGAATTTATGAATCAGATAGGTTATAAAGCCAATTCGATTTGGATTCACCAGCACGGAGAGGTGTCCGAGTGGTCGATGGTGCCTGACTCGAAATCAGGTGTACGGC